>NZ_JAFCXJ010000012.1:0-324192 GCF_049898265.1 Pseudomonas sp. PSPC2-3
CGTTCAATCTGCTCGAGCCGGCCGAGTTTGTAGCCGAGTTCGATTCGCACATCATTGAGGGAATCGCGTAACCGGCTCAGCCGACCTTGGGCGTCATAGTCGAGGAGGATGCGGTTGTCGTTGCGGTCCCCTAATTGGCTCAAGCGCAGGTGCGACGGGTTGCCGGGCGTTGGTTCGAACAGCCGATAGAGCCCGTCGACGCTTTCAATCAGCAACTGCCCGTCGGCATGGCGCCGCACGCTCAGGCCTTCGCCCGCGCTGAACACCGCGCCGCCCAAGGGGATCACGCCCATGTCGATCTGCCGGGCCTGCTCGTCGGTGTAGACCAGGCGCTCGCCGCCCTCAGGAAGCCCACCCATCTCGACGAAGACTTCGTAGATCACACTCCAACCGGCGCCGAACAGGCCATCGCGGCGTTCATCCCGGCTGCTGTAGTAGCGCTGCCACTCGATAGGCAACAGGCCTGGCAGGGCGAAGTCCAAGTCGTCTTCACCGTCGAGAACTTTCGCGCCCGTGGCGCTGTGTACCGGGTTGGGCGAACCCACGACCGCCGAGGTGATGGCATTGCTCACCTGACTGCTGCCCCACGACACCAGCCCGCCCACGACCATGCACGGCAACGTGCTGAAGAACTTCGCGCCACCGCCGCGCAACGTCAGCAGCGCCGTCACCGCCAGCCCGACACCGGGCGTCTTGCCGCTGCGAATCTCGCGAACCACCACGGGCGCTCCGCCGATGATCACATTCGGCGAAATCTGTACCGTCCCAACCTTGGCCTCGCAGGTGCTCCGATCACCACTGCGCACGGCGGGCTGGCCGTTGATAAATACGCGACTGGAACCCTCGGCCATGTATTGCTCTGGCATCGGCGCGTGTTTATGGCAGTCGACTTTATCGCCAGGACAAGGCGCAGCGCCCGCCACCGGAGAGGCCACCGTTGGGCGCCATAGCTGAGAGAAAAACCCTTCAGCGATATCCAGATAAGTAGGCTCACCCTCTGACGCTGCGATTACATCCGAGATCTTGCCAGCCGCCCGCGCCGCGGGTTTGCCGTTGATGAATACGTTGGGCGAACCGCTGCTGATGAAGGCGTCGATGACGGGAGGAAACAGGGCATTGGCGAAATACTCACATAATCGTGAGAGGCCTTTATCCGCGCCGGTTTTGCTCATGCCGACGCCGACCACCGCACCCACCACGGCGCCGAGTACAACGCAGCCGAGGCCGCCAGTCGCCACGGTGACACCCGCCGCCGCAACCACCGCCGCTGTCGCCAAGGCCGTCACGGCCACGCTGGCCGCAATTTCCAGGACGCCGCCTAACACGTCGGCCAGCATGGAACTGTGCAGAAGCGCATCGCCCTCGCGGGCAGCCCAAGGCGTGTCAGTCATGCGCAACGATCCGTGTTTGAAAAAGACCCGGATCAAATCACGCGGTGGTTGCCTTGCTCAGGTGAGACTTTCCGATGCGTTCGTAGGAATGCTCTTGGTGTTAATTGGCCAAACGCGCCACTTGTATGCCGAACACTTGCAAGCGGCGGGCGTGAACGCGTTGCTGTACTGCGGCCAAGGCCTGTCCCACGTCTGTTTGTGGGCGCAGAGCGAGGTGGAGGAGGGCGACCGGCTCTACAACGGCCTATTGGCTTACCTGGCTAGCGAACTGCTGACACAGGTCTAAGTGCTCAAGGACATGCTCATTGCACAATTCGGGTTTATAGTGCCAGACGGCAAAATAAAAGACGTCCCCCCAGGGATGAACCCGACCCCCTACGGAGCGCGCAATGCAGACTTGGTACCCGCAGATCAAACCCTACGCCCGGCACGATCTGGCCGTCGATGACACCCACACCCTGTATGTCGATGAAAGTGGCTCCCCCGAAGGCTTGCCCGTCGTATTCATCCATGGTGGCCCTGGTTCCGGTTGCGACGCCAACAGCCGCTGCTATTTCGATCCGAACCTGTACCACATCGTTACCTTTGACCAGCGGGGCTGCGGGCGTTCCTCTCCCCGCGCCAGCCTGGAAAACAACACCACCTGGGACCTGGTCGCCGACCTCGAGCGCATTCGCGAGCACCTGGGCATCGACAAATGGGTGTTGTTCGGCGGCTCCTGGGGTTCGACCCTGGCGCTGGCCTACGCGCAAACCCATCCCGAGCGCGTGCATGGCCTGATCGTGCGTGGGATTTTCCTGGCCCGGCCCCAGGACATCCGCTGGTTTTACCAGGAAGGCGCCAGCCGCCTGTTCCCGGATTACTGGCAGGATTACCTCGCACCGATCCCCCAGGACGAGCGCCACGACCTGCTCACCGCATACCACAAGCGCCTGACCGGCAACGACCAGATTGCCCAGATGCACGCCGCCAAGGCCTGGTCCACCTGGGAAGGGCGCATGTTGGGCCTGTGCCCGAACCCGCAGTTGATCGAGCGTTTCGCCGAGCCCCAGCGCGCGCTGTCGATTGCCCGCATCGAGTGCCACTACTTCACCAATAATTCCTTCCTGGAACCCGACCAACTGATTCGCGACATGCACAAGATCGCCCATCTGCCTGGCGTAATCATTCACGGCCGCTACGATATGATCTGTCCGCTGGATAACGCTTGGGAGCTGCATCAGGCCTGGCCGAACAGTGAACTGCAGGTGATCCGCGAGGCGGGCCATGCGGCGTCCGAGCCGGGCATCACCGATGCCTTGGTGCGCGCGACCGGCGAGATGGCGCGTCGTCTGCTGGACTTGCCGCCTGAAGAAGCATGAAGGGCCTGTTGCAACGGGTGCGCGGCGCCCGGGTCGAGGTCGCGGGCGAAATCGTGGGGGCGGTCGACCAGGGTTTGCTGGTGCTGGTGGCCGTCGAACCGGGGGATACTGTCGAGAGCGCCGACAAACTGCTGCACAAACTGCTTAACTATCGGGTGTTCAGCGACGACGATGGCAAGATGAACTTGTCGCTCAAGGATATCGACGGCGGTTTGCTGCTGGTGTCGCAATTCACCCTGGCGGCGGATACCAAAAGCGGGCTGCGGCCAAGTTTCTCTACCGCCGCGCCGCCGGCCCTGGGGGCGGCACTTTTTGCGCACTTGCTGTTACAAGCGCAACAATTGCATGGCAAGGTGGCGTCAGGGCGTTTTGGTGCGGATATGCAGGTTCATTTGGTCAATGATGGCCCTGTGACCTTCCTCTTACAGACATGAATGTATTAAAAACGACGTTAATGCCTAAAAACGCAGGGTTTCGCTACAAATACTTCGTTGTCCCTGATGCGTTGTCTCGCGGGCTACTAGATAATCGCGCGCTACGGGGATCAGCGTTGATTGGTCCATTTTTGACTTAGGTAGAGACTTGTCCGACAGCCTCAGGGGAATCATTTTGCCCCAGGGGAGTCGGAACAATGCTCGCCAACCTGGCATATAGATAGCTGGCCGTTGGTTTTTTGATCTGTTTTCGGCGAGGGTTGCTCGTGATTGTTAGTCCCTGTAATGCACCAAAATTGTCTGCCAAACGGTTACGAAACGCACTGGTGACGGGCTCCGCCCTGTTTTGCCTGTTCGGCGCGGGTCAACTGTGGGCATTCAGTCTGGATGATGTGTCGGCCAAGGCGAAAGAGCTGGCCGGGCAGAAATACGAAGCTCCGCGCAGCAATCTGCCGAACGAATTCCGCGAAATGAAGTTCGCTGACTACCAGAAGATTCGTTTCCGCAACGAAAAAGCCGAGTGGGCTGATCAGAACACCCCGTTCAAGCTGTCCTTCTATCACCAGGGTATGCACTTCGATACACCGGTGAAGATCAACGAAGTCACCGCCGACAGCGTCCAGGAAATCAAATACGACCCGACGCGCTTCGATTTCGGCGACGTCAAATTTGATCCCAAGGCCACTGAGCAGCTGGGTTATGCCGGTTTCCGCGTGCTGTTCCCGATCAACAAGGGCGACAAGCAAGACGAAATCATGACCATGCTCGGCGCCAGCTATTTCCGCGTCGTGGGCAAGGACCAAGTGTATGGCCTGTCCGCCCGTGGCATGGCGATCGATACCGCGCTGCCGTCCGGCGAAGAATTCCCGCGTTTCACCGAGTTCTGGATCGAGCGTCCGAAGCCGGGTGACAAGCATCTGGTGATCTTCGCCCTGCTCGATTCGCCGCGCGCCACCGGCGCCTATCGCCTGATCCTGCGCCCTGGCACCGACACCGTGGTCGACGTCAAGTCCCAGATGTTCCTGCGCGACAAGGTCAGCAAGCTGGGCGTTGCCCCGTTGACCTCGATGTTCCTGTTCGGCGCGAACCAGCCGTCCAAGGTCCTCAACTACCGTCGCGAGCTGCATGATTCCAGCGGTCTGTCGATCCATGCCGGCAATGGCGAGTGGATCTGGCGCCCGCTGAACAACCCTAAACACTTGTCGGTCAGCAACTTCACCGTGGAAAACCCACGTGGTTTCGGCCTGCTGCAACGCGGTCGCAACTTCAGCCACTACGAAGACCTGGACGACAACTACGACAAGCGCCCAAGCGCCTGGATCGAGCCTGAAGGCGACTGGGGCAAGGGTTCCGTCGACCTGGTAGAGATCCCGACCGCCGACGAAACCAACGACAACATCGTTGCCTTCTGGAGCCCGGAAAAACTGCCGGAAGTCGGCCAGCCGCTGGATGTTGCCTACCGCCTGCACTGGACCCTGGACGACGCCGCGTTCCATTCGCCGGACAGCGCCTGGGTCAAGCAGACCCTGCGTTCCACCGGCGACGTGAAACAGTCCAACCTGATCCGTCAGCCGGATGGCAGCGTCGCGTACCTGGTGGACTTCGAAGGCCCGGCCCTGAAGAAACTGCTGCCGGACGCCCCGGTGCGCAGCCAGGTGAGCGTGGGTGACAACGCCGAGCTGGTGGAAAACAGCGTGCGTTACAACGAGCACACCAAAGGCTGGCGCCTGACCCTGCGCATGAAAATCAAGGACGCAAGCAAGCCGACCGAAATGCGTGCGGCCCTGGTCCAGGACATCGTGCAGCCTGAGCCCGAGAAGGTCTCGACCCAAGTGCTCAAGGCTGACAAGGTTTTGGCCAAGCAGCACGAGAAACAAGCCAAGAAAGACGCCAAAGACAAGGAAGCCAAGCAGCCAGAAGCTGCCCCAGCCACACCGGAGCCGATCAAGACCGAGCAAGTCCTGACCGAAACCTGGAGCTATCAGTTGCCTGCCGATGAGTAATTCTCAAGTCCAGCCAGAGACTCTGTCCGAGTACCTGGCGCATCTGCCGATGACCGCAGAGCAGCGCGCCGAACTGGCGGGCTGCACATCCTTCAGCGAACTGCACGAACGTTTGTCGTCCAAGGCGTTCGATGCGCCGGTCGACGCCGCCCAGGCGTCGGTTGGCCGCCGGTTGACCCTCAGCACGGCCGAAGAGCTGGAGGACGCCGAAATGCTGGCGCTCGACGCCAGCGGCCGGGTGTGCCTCAAGGCGACGCCGCCGATTCGTCGGACCAAGGTGGTACCGGAGCCGTGGCGCACCAATATCCTGGTGCGCGGCTGGCGCCGGCTGACCGGCCGGACCAACCCGCCGAAGCCGCCGAAAGACGAGCGCGTGCTGCCGGCGGCGCGCTGGCGCACGGTTGGTTCGATCCGTCGCTATATCCTGCTGGTGTTGATGCTCGGCCAGACCATCGTGGCCGGCTGGTACATGAAAGGCATCATGCCGTACCAGGGCTGGTCGCTGGTCGACTTCGACGAGATCCGCAACCAGACCTTGCTGCAGACCGCGACCCAAGTGCTGCCATACGCCCTGCAAACCAGCATCCTGATTATGTTCGGGATCTTGTTCTGCTGGGTGTCGGCCGGTTTCTGGACCGCGTTGATGGGCTTCCTTGAGCTGCTGACCGGCCACGATAAGTACCGGATCTCCGGTAAAAGTGCCGGTCACGAGCCGATTCCGAAGAATGCGCGCACCGCGCTGGTGATGCCGATCTGCAACGAAGACGTGCCCCGCGTATTCGCTGGCCTGCGCGCGACGTTCGAGTCGGTCGCGGCGACCGGTGACCTGGACCGCTTCGACTTCTTCGTGCTCAGCGACAGTAACGACGCCGACATCTGCATCGCCGAACAGCAAGCCTGGCTCGACGTGTGCCGCGAAGCCGGTGGCTTCGGCAAGATCTTCTATCGCCGCCGTCGCCGTCGTGTCAAACGCAAGAGCGGCAACCTCGACGACTTCTGCCGTCGCTGGGGCGGTGACTACAAGTACATGGTCGTTCTCGACGCCGACAGCGTGATGAGCGGCGAATGCCTGACCAGCCTGGTGCGCCTGATGGAAGCCACGCCGGATGCCGGGATTATCCAGACCGCGCCACGGGCGTCGGGCATGGACACCCTGTATGCGCGCATGCAGCAGTTCGCCACCCGCGTGTACGGCCCGCTGTTCACCGCCGGCCTGCACTTCTGGCAGCTGGGTGAGTCCCACTATTGGGGTCACAACGCAATCATCCGCATGAAGCCGTTTATCGAGCACTGCGCCCTCGCGCCGTTGCCGGGTAAAGGCGCGTTCGCCGGTGCGATCCTCTCCCACGACTTCGTCGAAGCCGCGCTGATGCGCCGTGCCGGCTGGGGCGTGTGGATTGCCTACGACCTGCCGGGCAGCTACGAAGAACTGCCGCCGAACCTGCTGGACGAACTCAAGCGCGACCGTCGCTGGTGCCACGGCAACCTGATGAACTTCCGCCTGTTCCTGGTCAAGGGCATGCACCCGGTCCACCGTGCGGTGTTCCTCACCGGCGTGATGTCCTACCTGTCGGCCCCGTTGTGGTTCTTCTTCCTGGTGCTGTCGACGGCGTTGCTGGCGGTGAACACCTTGATGGAGCCGCAGTACTTCATGGCGCCGCGCCAGTTGTACCCGCTGTGGCCGCAATGGCATCCGGACAAGGCGGTGGCGCTGTTCTCCACCACCGTCGTGCTGCTGTTCCTGCCGAAGTTGCTGAGCGTCATCCTGATCTGGGCCAAGGGCGCGAAAGAGTTCGGTGGCAAGTTCAAGGTGACAATGTCGATGCTGCTGGAGATGCTGTTCTCCATGCTGCTGGCGCCGGTGCGGATGATCTTCCACACCCGCTTCGTCCTCGCCGCGTTCCTCGGCTGGGCCGCGACCTGGAATTCGCCGCAGCGTGACGACGACTCCACCCCCTGGGGTGAAGCGGTCAAGCGCCACGGTCCGCAAACCTTGCTCGGCTTCCTCTGGGCGCTGCTGGTGGTGTGGTTGAACCCGAGCTTCCTGTGGTGGCTGGTCCCGATCGTCGGTTCGTTGATGCTGTCGATCCCGGTGTCGGTGATTTCCAGCCGGGTCAAGCTGGGCCTCAAGTCCCGTGACGAGAGCCTGTTCCTGATCCCTGAGGAATACAATCCGCCGCAGGCGCTGCTGTCGACCGAGAAGTACACCCACGAAAACCGCTGGCACGCCCTCAATGATGGGTTCGTGCGTTCGGTAGTCGACCCGCAGCAGAACGCCCTGGCCTGCGCCCTGGCGACCTCGCGTCACCGTGAGGCGGAGCCGATCGAGTACCTGCGTGGCGAGCGCGTGCGCTATGCGTTGAAAGTCGGCCCGACCGGCCTCAACAACGCCGAACGCCTGGCCCTGCTCAGTGACCCGGTGGCCCTGGCCCGCCTGCACGAGCAGGTCTGGAGCGAAGGGCATGCCGAGTGGCTGGGCGCCTGGCGTCAGTCCTTCAAGTCCGACCCGCACGCGCCATTGCTGCCGTTGCAACCGTTGTCGTCCCAGGCTCAACCGGCCTGATTCAGACGCCCCCGAGGGTTCTCCTCGGGGGCGCTTGAAGCGCTGGTCCTACAGCGTTTCCCGTCTCTTCCTTTGAGCTCTAACTCCTTGTTATTTCGAAACAAAAGTCCCTGGTTCAAGGCGTATTGCCGTGCCTGTGTCTGAGTTAGCATCGCCCCCCGAAATTTGACTCGAGCACAGGGGGATTCATGATCAAAAGGTATTGTTCGGCATTGCTGATGGGCGCTGTCGCATTGATTCACGGTGCTCTGGTGCAGGCCGGCGCGCTGGACGACGCCGTTCGGCGTGGCGTGCTGAAAGTCGGCACCACGCCCACCTACGTGCCGTTCGAGATGACCGATAAACAGGGGCGTATCGTCGGTTTTGAAGTCGACTTGCTGCACGCGATGAGCCGCGCCCTGGGGGTCGAGCTTGAACTGGTGGCGGTGCCGTACACCGAGTTGCTGTCGGGGCTGATGGCGAGGAAATTCGATCTGATCGGCAGCGGCATGACCGTCACGCAGGAGCGCAACCTCAAGCTGAATTTCAGCGACTCGTTTATCGTGGTCGGCCAAACGGTGTTGCTGCACCCGCGCCTGGCCGGCAAGGTCGCCAGCATTGAAGACCTGGACGAGGCCGGCTACCGCATCGCCACCACCGAAGGCACTACCGCGCAGGCGGCGGCGCAGCGGTTTCTGGGGGCGGCTCGGCTCAGCAGTTTCGCCACGCCGGAGGAAGGGGTGCGCCAGGTGGTGAGCGGTGTAGCCGATGCGTTTATTCATGATGCGCCTTATAACCTGATCGCCATGACCCGGCCGGAAAACCAGGCATTGCTGGCGCTGGAGCAACCCTTCACCTACGAGCCCCTGGCGTTCGGCCTGAAAAAAGGCGATTACGACAGCCTGAACTGGATCAACCATTTCCTCAACCAAGTGGCCCAGGACGGCACCTACGATCGGCTGTACGACAAGTGGTTCAAGGACACCGACTGGATGGCCGAGGTCGACTGAAAGTCATACCTACTTACACATCAATCAATTGCCCTCGCCCGACAATGAAGTGTCTACGTCTGCGCTTTGCCGCAGTGCTGTAGGGCTATTCCGACATACCTCGACAACTATTACCGGTGAAACCTTTGTACCGGGCAGCGAGTGGGTTAGGATCGCACCCCGAAATGGTGCAGCCCTTTTTGCGCGCCGACTTCATAAGAATCGTTCAGGGGACTTGATGATGAAAAAGTATCTTTCGATGCTGCTGCTCGGCGTCACCGCGCTGGTCGCGGCCAATGTGGCTCAGGCCGGGGCCATCGATGATGCGGTCAAGCGCGGCACGCTGAAGGTCGGCATGGACCCGACCTACATGCCATTCGAAATGACCGACAAGCGTGGTGAAATCATCGGCTTCGAAGTCGACATCCTCAAGGCCATGGCCAAGTCCATGGGCGTCAAGCTGGAGCTGGTGTCCACCGGCTACGACGGCATCATCCCGGCCTTCCTCACCGGCAAGTTCGACATGATCGGCAGCGGCATGACCCTGACCCAGGAACGCAACCTGCGCCTGAACTTCAGCGAACCGTTCATCGTGGTTGGTCAGACCCTGCTGATCCGCAAGGACCTGGAAGGCACCATCAAGTCCTACAAAGACCTGAACGACGAGAAATATCGCCTGACCTCCAAGCTCGGCACCACCGGCGAGATGGTCGCCAAGAAGCTGATCTCCAAGGCCAAATACCACGGCTACGACAACGAACAGGAAGGCGTGCTGGACGTGGTCAACGGCAAGGCCGATGCCTTTGTGTATGACGCACCGTACAACGTCGTCGCCGAGAAGAAAGTCGGTAATGGCAAGCTGGTGTTCCTCGAAGAACCCTTCACCTTTGAACCGCTGGCCTTCGGTCTGAAGAAAGGCGATTACGACAGCATCAACTTCATCAACAACTTCCTGCACCAGATCAAGAACGACGGCACCTACGATCGCATCCATGACAAGTGGTTCAAGAGCTCCGAGTGGCTCAAGGACATGGAATAACGCCGGCTCCTATGGCTCCTGCTTTCTGTAGGAGCGAGCTTGCTCGCGAAGGCCGTCAACGATAACGCTGGCTTGCTGAATAAACGCGGTGTCTTTGAGTTTTTCGCGAGCAAGCTCGCTCCTACAAAATGCCTTGACTGAATGGCATTAGGGCAAGCCCGCCCGCCACAAAGGTGGGGGCTTACCCGACCCTTTTGGATGTTGAGTAATGAAACAGAAAAAAGCCCAATGGCCCTGGCACCTGCTGACCGTGGTCGTGCTCGTCGGCCTGGCGGGCGCCTTGTACTACGCCACGTCGCTGATGTCCTACGAATGGCGCTGGAACCGCGTACCGCAATATTTCGCCTATCAGGCCGAAACATCGCAGCGCGCGGCGGATATCTCCACCGTTGTCGAGCTGGTGCGCAAAGGCGATGTGGCCGAAGTCACCCTGCGCAACGACGCGGGCACGGAGCAAAAGCTCAGCGTGGCCGACAACAGCCTGAAAGTGGCGCGCGGCGATGACGTGGCGGAAGGCGATGTAGTGGGCGTGACCCGGCAGTGGGCGCTGGGCCCGTTGATGTGGGGCTTGTGGACCACCTTGTGGCTGTCCTTCGTGTCCGGCGTGCTGGGCTTGGCGATTGGCCTGGCGACGGGCCTGTGCCGGCTGTCCAGCAACCCGACCTTGCGCGATCTGTCGACGATCTACGTCGAACTGGTGCGCGGCACGCCGCTGTTGGTGCAGATCTTCATCTTCTATTTCTTTATCGGCACGGTGCTCAACCTGTCCCGGGAGTTTGCCGGGATCGCCGCGCTGTCGCTGTTCACCGGGGCCTATGTGGCGGAAATCGTCCGCGCTGGTGTGCAGTCGATCACCCGTGGCCAGAACGAAGCCGCGCGCTCGTTGGGCTTGAGTGCCAGCCAGTCGATGCGCCATGTGGTGCTGCCGCAGGCGTTCAAGCGCGTGCTGCCGCCCCTGGCCGGGCAATTTATCAGCCTGGTGAAAGACACTTCGCTGGTGTCGGTGATCGCGATCACCGAGTTGCTCAAGAGCGGCCGCGAAGTCATCACCACTTCGTTTTCGCCGTTTGAAATCCTGTTCTGCGTGGCAGGCCTGTACCTGTTGATCAACCTGCCGCTGTCGAAAATGGCCAGCCGGCTTGAGCGGAGGCTCGCGCAAAGTGATTGAAGTCCGCGATCTGGTAAAAGTCTTCGACACCCGTGGCCATGTGGTGCGCGCGGTGGACCACGTCACCACCCAGGTCGCCAAGGGCGAAGTGCTGGTGGTGATCGGCCCGTCCGGCTCCGGCAAGTCGACCTTCCTGCGCTGCCTCAACGGCCTGGAAGAGTTCGATTCGGGGTCGGTGAGCATCGACGGCCTGCAACTGGCCGATCCGAAAACCGACGTGAACGCCTACCGCCGCGAAGTCGGCATGGTGTTCCAGCACTTCAACCTGTTCCCCCACATGACCGTGCTGGAGAACCTGTGCCTGGCGCAGAAAGTCGTGCGCAAGCGCGGCAAAAAAGAGCGTGAAGCCAAGGCCCTGGCGTTGCTGGAAAAGGTCGGCATCGCGCAAAAGGCCAACGAGTTTCCCTCGCGTCTGTCCGGCGGCCAGCAGCAGCGGGTGGCGATAGCCCGCGCGCTGGCGATGGAGCCCAAGGTGATGCTGTTTGACGAGCCCACCTCGGCCCTCGACCCGGAAATGGTCGGCGAAGTGCTCGACGTCATGAAAACCCTGGCCCTGGAAGGCATGACCATGGTCTGCGTCACCCACGAAATGGGCTTCGCCCGTGAAGTGGCGGACCGGGTGTTGTTCTTCGATCACGGCAAGCTGCTCGAAGACGCGTCCCCGGCCGAGTTCTTCGATGCGCCGAAAGACCCGCGAGCCCAGGCCTTCCTGCGCCAGGTGCTATGAGCCTCAGAGCCTGAACTTGCCGACCAGTGTCTGCAAATCCAGGCTCAACTGGCTTAACTGAGCGCTCGCCGCCGCCGTTTCTTCACTGGCCGCGGCGGTTTGCTCGGACACATCGCGCACCTTCAACACACTGCGATTGATCTCCTCGGCCACCGCGCTTTGTTCCTCGGCGGCGGCGGCAATCTGCGGGTTCATTTCCTGGATGACCGACACCGTGCGCGCAATGGCCGCCAGGGCGTCGCCGGCGTCGCGGGTCAGGCTGACGCTGTTGTCCGTGAGGCTGCGACTGCTGTCCATGATGTCCGCCACCTGCTGGGTGCCGGTATGCAGACGCAAGATCAGTCCTTCAATTTCCTCGGCCGATTCCTGCGTGCGTAGGGCCAGGCTGCGCACTTCATCGGCGACCACCGCGAAACCTTCCCCGGCACTGCCCGCGCGCGCCGCTTCGATGGCGGCGTTCAAGGCCAGCAGGTTGGTCTGCTGGGAGACTGACTTGATCACGTCGAGCACGCTGCCGATCTGTTGGCTCTCCTGCTGCAACGCCAGCATCGCCCGGCTGGACAGCGCCATTTCACTGGCCAGGTGGCCGATCTGCTCCACCGCCTGCGCAACCACTTTGTCGCCGAGGTGGGTCTGTTGGTCGGCTTCGCTCGCCGCGATCGACGCTTGCTCGGCATGTCGGGCGACCTCCTGGGCGGTGGCGAGCATTTCATTCATGGCCGTGGCCACCTGGTCGGTTTCGTCCTTTTGGTTGTTGACCCCGGCGCGGGTTTGCTCGGTGACGGTGGATAGCTGCGTAGCCGCGCTGGCGATTTGCCGGGCGCTGTCGCCGATGCCGCTGATCAGGCCGCGCAGGTTGCGGATCATCTGCGCCATGCTCTGCTGCAACTGGCCCAGTTCGTCGCGGCGCTCCACGGCGGGGTTTTCGCTTAAGTCGCCCGCGGCAATGCGGTTGGCGACGGCCAAGGCCTCGCGCAACGGCACGGCGATTTGCCGGGCGATCCACCAGGCCGCCAAGGCCCCCAGCAGCAGTGCGGCAAGGGTGACGCTGATCAGCAGGGTTCGGGTGTGCTGCGCTTCCCGGTCGCGTTTGAACACCTGGCCCTGGCTGACCAGATCGCTTTGCGCCAGCAACTGATTGAGTTGTTGTTCAAAGCGGTTTTGCACGGTCTCGGTGTCGAGTTGTGCCTGCTTGAGCGTGGTCAGCAGCGCACGGTATTGCGCGAGGTCGGTTTTGAGCAGGGTGGCGTCCACGGGCAGGCTGGTGACGGCGACTTGAGCGACGTCCAGGGCGTCGAGGGCCTTGCCCACCGCTTCGGCATAGGCCTGCAACGACTCGGCGGCCCAGGCGGGGCTGCGCGCGCGATCTTCGGCCTGTTCCATGGCCTGGCGCAGATCTTCGATGGCGTCGAGCGCCTGCTGGTCTTGCTGGTCAGGCAGTTCGCTGGACAGTTGCGCGAGGGTGTCGCTGGCTTGCAGGGCGGCTTTTTGCAGCGGTGGCCGGGCGTTTTCCCGCTGTTCGATCAACGGCGGCAATTCCACCAGCACCGCTTTGAAGGCGGCCACCAGGCGTTCAGCTTCCTCGAGACGTTGCAGGTCGGTCGGGTCTTTCATGTGTTTTGACAGGTAGTCGAGGTGCTGGTCGATTTTTTCGATCTGCCGCGTCATTTTGCCCAGGCTGGCCGTGTCGGTGAGCGTTCGGTACACGATGCGGTCGGCGCGCATGGCCTCCGCGTCGGCGGCCAGTTGGCCCAGCACCGTCAGGTTGCTGGAGCGGAACAGTGCGGCATTCAAGGCCTGCCAGCCTGTCATGGCGATGATGAAACTGAGGACCAGCACCTGGCCAAAACCCAGGGCGAGTTTGAGTCGGACGCTGGCGTTGACCAGCAAGCGGGTCAGCCGAGGAAACATGATGAACCTCCAAATCTGAAAAAGCGCTGCGCAACAAGGCAAACGCTAAAACGATTTGGGGTGAGGGCGGGCTGATAAGCGTGTAGGAAATTTCACAAGATGCTGAAGTGCGGCGACCCGGATGGGTCGCCGCCCAGCCCGGTCAGATGCGGAAACGTCCGACCAGGGTTTGCAGGTAGATGCCCAGGCGCGCCAGTTCGGCGCTGGAAGCGGCGGTCTCTTCACTGGCCGAGGACGTCTGTTCTGACACATCGCGCACGTTCAGCACGCTGCGGTTGATCTCTTCGGCCACGGCGCTTTGTTGCTCGGCGGCGGTGGCGATCTGCGAGTTCATCGCCTGGATCGTCGATACGGTACGGGTGATGTTCGCCAGGGCGCTGCCGGCGCGGCGCGTCAATTCGACGCTGCTGTCGGTCAGCCCACGGCTGTTGTCCATGATGGTCGCCACTTGCTGGGTGCCCGTTTGCAAGCCGACGATCAGCTCTTCGATCTCTTCCGTGGATTTTTGCGTGCGCTGGGCCAGGCTGCGCACTTCATCGGCCACCACCGCGAAGCCGCGCCCGGCTTCACCGGCACGCGCTGCTTCAATCGCGGCGTTCAGCGCGAGCAGGTTGGTTTGCTGGGCCACCGACTTGATCACGTCGAGCACGCTGCCGATCTTGTCGCTTTCGCGCTTGAGATGGCCCATGGCCTCGGTGGAGTTGCCGACTTCGGTGGCCAGGCGTTCGATCTGGGCGATGGCTTCACCGACCACCTTGTCGCCTTCGCGGGCCTGCTGGTCCGCTGCCACGGCGGCTTCGGACGCTTCCTCGGCGTTGCGCGCAACTTCCTGCACGGTCGCGGCCATTTCATTCATGGCCGTAGCGACTTGGTCGGTCTCGATTTTCTGATTGTTGACCCCAGCGCTGGTCTGCTCGGTGACCGACGACAATTGCTCGGCGGCGCTGGCGATCTGGGTGACGCCGTCGCTGATGCCGCCGATCAATTCGCGCAGGCCTACGGTCATGCTTTGCATGGCACGTTGCAGTTGGCCCAGTTCGTCCTGGCGCGTGGACGTCAGGTCGTGGCTCAGGTCGCCGGAGGCAACGCGCTCGGCCACCTTGAGGGTCTGATTCAGCGGGATGACGATCTGACGCGTGATCGCCCAGGCGGCCACCAGGCCAAAGATCAATGCCAGCACGGTGGCCAGCAGGAGCAGGTACTTGGCCTGGGCGGCATCGGTGTCGCGCACCGCGGTCTGGGAAATCGTCAGTTTATCGCTGCGGTTCAGCAGGATATCGCCTTGCTCGCTCATGGTTTTGAGTGCGACGGCGGTGGCCACCTGGGAGTCGCGGAACTGGCTGACGGCGGCGCGATAGGCTTGCAGCGAGACACTGGCCTGCTGCAGGTTGGCCTGGTATTGCTCCTGCAATGAGCCTTGCAGTTCAGTGATCTTCTTCAGCGCGTTGTCGATGGCGTCGAGCGCGGGTTGCTCAGCCTCGACCTTGCCGCTGTAGGTGTAACCGCGGACCTGGAAGCGCGCTTGCTGGATCAGCTTGCTCAGGTCGACCACGCTATTGAACTGGGTGACGCTGTCGCCTTGCAGCAGGGACTTCTCGACTTCAGTCACCTTGAGCACCGCATTGTCGGCGGTATTGCCCAGCTTGCTGCGCGCATCCTCACGGTTGGCCCCGGCTTGCGCCATATCGCTGAATGCGCGTTTGTATTGGTCCACGGCGGCCAATTGTTCATCGACCAGCGCGATGTCGGCGGGTTGTTCGATCAGCGTGCGGGCGGTCTTCATGCCGCTGTCCAGGCGGTTCAGCAGCTCGCTGACGGCCGCCGTGCCTTGTTCGCCACGGCGCATTTCATAGTCCAGGCGAGCGATACGCAGGTCTTTGGTCAAGACACTCAGGCTGGAGATATACCCCAGTTTGTCGCCGCGGCTGGTCACATCGCCCAGGCCGGTCCAGCCGGTGAAGGTGATCAACAAGGTAAGGAGCAACACCAGGCCAAAGCCCACGCCCAGCTTGTGGTTGACGCTGACATTCCCCAGCTTTTCGGCTAACCAACGATACATGCTGCGAACTCCCGTGGAACAAGACTTGGACTTATTCGAAGGTTATCGGCAGCGCAGCAGGAATCTGTAGGGATGGGTGGCTAGAACAGCCGGGCGAGTAGGGCGGTGACGGCGGTTTCCACGCGCAGGATGCGCGCACCCAGTTGCACCGGTTGCAAACCGGCCTTGCTCAGCAGGTCGACCTCGTAGGGTATCCAGCCGCCTTCCGGGCCGATGGCCAGGGTTACCGGCTCGTCCAGACCGCGCGGGCACGGCGGGTAATCGCCGGGATGGCCGATCAGGCCGAGGGTGCCTGCGGTCATGGCGGGCAGGCGGTCTTCGACGAAGGGCTTGAAGCGTTTTTCGATGACGATTTCCGGTAGCACTGTGTCGCGCGCCTGTTCCAGGCCGAGGATCAATTGCTCGCGAATCGCCTCGGGCTCCAGGAAGGGGGTTTGCCAGAAGCTCTTTTCCACGCGGTAGCTGTTGACCAGCACCACCTTCGGCACGCCCATGGCGGCGACGGTCTGCAGCACGCGGCGCAGCATTTTCGGGCGTGGCAGGGCCAGCAGCAGGGTCAGCGGCAGTTTGGCCGGCGGCGGCAGGTCGAAGGCCACTTGCAGCTCGGCTTCGTGGGCTTCCAGGCGCAGCACCTGGGCATTGCCCATCAGCCCGCCGATACGCCCGACCCGCAGGTTGTCGCCCACCGTCGCGCGGTGGACGTCCTGCATATGCACCAGGCGCCGGTCACGCAGGACCACCCGGTCGGCCGCGATAAAGTCGGCCTCTTCAAGCAGCAACAGGTTCACGGCTGGGTCGCTGGCGGCTGGTCGTTGTCGTCGGCGGCTTGGTCGTCGGGGTGTTCGCCACGCTTGGTGATCAGGCTGCTGAACAGGATGCCGATCTCGAACAGCATCCACATCGGCACGGCCAGCAGGGTCTGGGAGAAAATGTCCGGCGGGGTCAGGATCATGCCGACCACGAAGCAGCCGATGACCACGTAGGGACGGATCTTCTTCAGGTACTGCACGTTGACCACGCCGATCCACACCAGCAACACCACGGCCACCGGAATTTCGAAGGCCACGCCGAAGGCGAAGAACAGCGTCATCACGAAGTCGAGGTAGCTGGTGATGTCGGTCATCATCTCCACGCCGGCTGGGGTGGCGGCGGCGAAGAACTTGAAGATCAGCGGGAACACCAGGAAGTAAGCGAACGCCATGCCGGTGTAGAACAGCAGGATGCTCGACACCAGCAGCGGCACCGCGATGCGCTTCTCATGCTTGTACAGGCCGGGGGCGATGAAGCCCCAGATCTGGTGCAGGATCACCGGGATCGCCAGGAACAGCGAGACCATCATGGTCAGCTTCAACGGCGTCAGGAACGGCGACGACACGTCGGTGGCGATCATCGTCGCGCCGGCCGGCAGGTAATGGCGCAGTGGCGTGGAGACGAAGGTGTAGATCTGCTGGGTAAAGGCGAACAGCCCGGCAAAGATCACGAAGATCGCCGCCACGCAACGCAGCAGGCGGGTACGCAGCTCGGTGAGGTGCGAGACCAGTGGCATGTGCTGGTCGTTTTCCGGTTTATCAGCGCTCATGGGGCTCGCGGCGGCAATGTAGGGTCATGGGGAGCGGGCGGCGCGGTTGGCGTCGGCGCTGGCTCGGTTGGAGCGGTCGGGGTAGCGGGCGCTGCTTCAACAACGGGCGTGGGCGCAATGCTGTGTTCGGCCACCGGTGTCACCGGCTTGGCCTGCTCCTGCACCGGCGTCAGAATATTGCGCGCCTCCTGCTCCAACGACAGGATGTGTTCGTTGTGCAGTTGGCGGCGGATTTCGTCGGCGCCGATTTCCCGTTCAACTTCCTGTTTGATGGCGTTGAAACTGCGTTTCAGACGCCCGATCCACAAACCGGCCGTGCGCGCGGCACCGGGCAGGCGTTCCGGCCCGAGTACCAGCAAGGCCACGAGGCCGACGAGCAGCAGTTCAGAGAAGCTGATACCAAACATTAGTCAGTGCTCACGAGTCTTTGCGGATCGGCTCTTCGACTTTTTCAGCCTGCACGTCGAAGGTGCGACGCTCGGTGATCGGCTGGGTCGCCTGCGGGTGGACCGGTTGGGCCGGCGGCACCGGGTTGGCGGCGGGTTCGGCGGGTTTTTCGTCGTCGTTCATGGCCTTGCGAAAGCCCTTGATCGACTCGCCCACGTCGGTGCCGAGGTTTTTCAGTTTCTTGGTGCCAAATACCAGAACGACCACCACCAAGATGACGATCCAATGTTTCCAGTCAAAAATGCCCATGCTGCAATTCCTCTGTAAAAGTTATTCAGGCGGACGGGCGCGAGGCCTTTTCGGCATGCCCGGACAAGCCGAAGCGACGGTCCAGTTCATCCAGCACGGCCTGCGGATGCTGCCCCAGTTGGGCGAGCATGACCAGGCTGTGGAACCATAGGTCGGCGGTTTCGTAGATCACATCGCTGCAGTCGCCGCTGATCTCGGCATCCTTGGCGGCGATGATGGTCTCGACGGATTCTTCGCCGAGTTTTTCCAGGATCTTGTTCAGGCCCTTGTGGTACAGGCTGGCGACGTAGGAGCTTTCGGCATCCGCGCCTTTGCGCTCTTCCAGCACCTGGGCCACACGGTTCAGGGTATCGCTCATGTTCAGTGTCCTGCCGAGTAAATGGCGTGCGGGTCTTTGAGTACCGGCTCCACAACCTTCCACTCGCCGTTCTCGAACACGCGATAGAAGCAGCTGTGGCGGCCGGTGTGGCAGGCGATGCCGCCGATCTGCTCGACCTTGAGGATCACCACGTCGGCGTCGCAGTCCAGGCGTATCTCGTGCAGGGTTTGCACGTGCCCGGACTCTTCGCCCTTGCGCCACAGTTTGCCACGCGAACGTGACCAGTAAATGGCGCGCTGCTCAGCGGCGGTGAGGCTCAGGGCCTCGCGGTTCATCCAGGCCATCATCAGCACGCGCCCGGTCTTGTAGTCCTGGGCAATGGCCGGCACCAGGCCGTCACTGTCCCACTTGATCTCATCCAGCCAGTCTTTCATCTTCGGCTCCGGCAATTTGCGACAGTGTATAACCGGATTGGCTACCGACGCACGATCAGATAAACACCCACGGCGACCATGATGCCGGCCGGCCAGTGGCCCAGTTGATTCAGCGGCCCGCCGATGGCCAGCATCACCCCGCCGACCAGATGCGCGGCGCCCAGCAGGCGCAGGAACCAGTCGTCCTTGCGCGTGTGCCACGGCGGCGTCGGGTCTTTGGCGTGGGGCTGGGACATGCGTTCCAGCAGGTCGCGGGTCATGTTGGCCAGGTGCGGCAGTTGCTCCACCTGGCTCTGCAGGTTGCCCAGCAGGGTTTTCGGGCTGACCCGCTCGCGCATCCAGCGTTCGAGGAACGGCTGGGCGGTGTTCCACAGGTCGAGGTCGGGGTACAGCTGGCGGCCCAGGCCTTCAATGTTCAGCAGGGTTTTCTGCAGCAGCACCAACTGCGGCTGCACTTCCATATTGAAGCGCCGCGCGGTCTGGAACAGGCGCATCAGCACCTGGCCGAAGGAAATGTCTTTCAGCGGCTTTTCGAAAATCGGCTCGCACACGGTGCGGATCGCCGCTTCGAATTCGTTGAGCTTGGTTTCCGCCGGCACCCAACCCGAATCGATGTGCAACTGCGCCACGCGGCGGTAATCGCGCTTGAAGAAGGCGAACAGGTTGCGCGCCAGGTAGTCCTGGTCTTCCGGGGTCAGGCTGCCGACGATGCCGCAGTCGATCGCAATGTACTGCGGGCTCCACGGGTTGAGGGTGCTGACGAAGATATTGCCGGGGTGCATGTCGGCATGGAAGAAACTGTCGCGGAACACCTGGGTGAAGAAGATCTCCACGCCGCGCTCGGCGAGCATCTTCATGTTGGTGCGCTGGTCGGCCAGGGTCGCGAGGTCGGTGACCTGCACGCCGTAGATGCGCTCCATCACCAACACTTTAGGGCGGCACCAGTCCCAATACACTTGCGGCACATACAGCAGCGGTGAGCCTTCAAAGTTGCGCTTGAGCTGGCTGGCGTTGGCCGCTTCGCGCAGCAGGTCGAGTTCGTCGTAGATGGTTTTTTCGTAGTCGGCGACCACGTCCACCGGGTGCAACAGGCGCGCGTCGGCGGAGAAGCGTTCGGCGGCGCGGGCGAGAATGAACAGCCACGCCAGGTCTTGGCCGATGATCGGTTTGAGGCCCGGGCGAATCACCTTCACCACCACTTCTTCGCCGGTCTTGAGCTGCGCCGCATGCACTTGCGCCACCGAGGCCGAGGCCAGGGGCTCGACGTCGAAACGGCTGAACACGTCGCTGATCTTCTGGCCCAACTGCTCTTCGATCAGCTTCATCGACTGCTGCGAATCGAACGGCGGCACGCGGTCCTGCAGCAGCATCAGTTCGTCGGCGATGTCTTCGGGCAGCAGGTCGCGACGGGTCGAGAGGATCTGCCCGAACTTGATAAAGATCGGCCCCAGATCCTGCAAGGCCAGGCGCAGGCGCGCGCCACGGCTCAGGTCCAGCGGCTTGCGCGGGAACCAGCGCCACGGCAGCACATAGCGCACGGCAAGCAGGAACCACGGCAACGGCAGGGCGAACAGCAGGTCATCGAGGCGGTAGCGGATTACGACGCGCTGGATACGGAACAAACGGCGGACGGCGAGCAGCTTCATGCGTTATCGCTTGGATCAAGGGAACGGCTCAGGCGCTCGAAGCGGGCCTCAAGGCGTTCCAGGTCGATTTTGGCCTTGTCGAGTTCACGAAAGCGCGCTTGCGCTTCCCGTTGTCCGACCAGGGTGCGCGATTCTTCGCTCAGGTATTCGGCGAGGTTCTGGTTGAGGCTGGCGAACCCCTGCTGGTACCAGCGCGTGCGACTGCGCAGGTGGCCGCTGATCAACTGGGTGGGCACGGGGCCGATCCAGCGCGACAGTTCGTATTCCCAGTCCAGTTCCAGGTCCTGCAGCACGGCGGCCAGGTCCATCAGCACCGCGCTGTCGCCTTCCAGCGCCACTTCGGGGCCGTGGAGGATGGCGGTCTTGTTGCGGCTCAGCGCCAGGTGCAACAGGCTCGAGGCCGGCGCACGCAGGGTGCAGTCGGCCTCGGCGGCCCAATGGGTCGCGAGCAACAGGCCTTCGTCGCTGGGCAGGATAAACAGCTGCAAGGCGGGGCTCGTGCAGTCGACGGCGATGATCTTGCCGTTCAAGTGCGCCAGCCGCGCCAGGGCGGTGCTGTCCAGGCGCAGCACGCGGTTGACGCCGTGTTCGACGCTGGCGAGCAGGCCTTGGAACAGCATCAGGGCTTGATGCCGCGGTGCAGGGCGACGATGCCCGAGGTCATGTTGTGGTAGGTCACGCGGTCGAAACCGGCGTCCACCATCATCGACTTCAGGGTTTCCTGGTCGGGGTGCATGCGGATCGATTCGGCCAGGTAGCGATAGCTCTCGGCGTCGTTGGTGATCAGCTTGCCCATCAACGGCATGAAGGCGAACGAGTAGGTGTCGTAGACCTTGGACATCAGCGCGTTGGTCGGCTTGGAGAACTCCAGCACCAACAGCCGGCCGCCGGGCTTGAGCACGCGCAGCATCGAGCGGATCGCGTCTTCCTTGTGGGTCACGTTGCGCAGGCCGAAGGCGATGGTCACGCAGTCGAAATGGTTGTCGGGGAACGGCAGCTTTTCCGCATCGGCCTGGACGAATTCGATATTGCCGGCCACGCCTTTGTCGAGCAGGCGATCGCGGCCGACCTTGAGCATCGAGCCGTTGATATCCGCCAGCACCACCTGGCCGGTCGGGCCGACCAGCTTGGAGAACTTGGCCGCCAGGTCGCCCGTGCCGCCAGCGATGTCCAGCACGCGGTTGCCGGTACGCACGCCCGACAGTTCGATGGTGAAGCGCTTCCACAGGCGGTGCATGCCGCCGGACAGCACGTCGTTCATCAGGTCGTACTTGGCCGCAACGGAGTGGAACACTTCAGCGACTTTCTGCGCTTTCTGGCTTTCCGGGACGTTCTTGAAGCCGAAGTGAGTGGTGGGTTCGGCATCGCTGCCTTTGCGCTGATCAGTCATATCGCTGTCACCAAAAGAGAATGCGGGACATGATAATCCCCAAGGCCTGCTTTGTCTTGGCAAGGCTGAAGGTAAGATAGGTGCTCACCGAGACCTTTTGCCGCATGGCAGGTGTTCAAGTCGTTATAAAGAGGAGTCGTTGCAATGGCCCGTATCACTGTTGAACGTGCACACACCCTGGGTAAAGAAGGCGCACGGGCGAAGGCCGAGAAGCTGGCACAGAAACTCCAGGATCAATATGGCCTGGAGCCTTCGTGGTCTGGCGATACGTTGAACCTCAAGCGTTCGGGGGTTAAAGGCACGGTGCAGGTTGCCGCTGATCTGTTGCGTATCGATGTGGAACTGGGCCTGCTGATGTCGGCCATGAGTGGCACCATCAAGACTGAAATCGAGAAAGCCCTGGATAAAGCCTTGGCCTGATCCGACTGTTGTTAGGGTGCCGATTCTAATTTTTCTGCCTACTTTGTGCCCAAGCCCTCAACTTCTGCGGGCCGTTCCTCCACCCTTTTTGCGTGAGGTGCACCATGGCCAAAGTTACCCTGAAGAAAAAAATCGACGCCCCGAGCCACGCCCTGGACGAGGTTAAAACCTATGCCCGCAAGATCTGGCTGGCAGGCCTGGGTGCCTATGCCAGGGTCGGAAACGAGGGCGGCGCGTACTTCAAAGAGCTGGTAAAGACTGGGCAACATGTTGAAAGTAAAGGTAAAAAAGTTGCCGTTGAACAACTTGATGCTGCCAACAGTCAGATTGACCAAGTAAAGAGTAATCTCTCCAGCGTCAAAGGCCGGGTTGAAGTTCAACTGGATAAAGTTGAAAAAGCTTTTGACACTCGTGTTGCAAGTGCCTTGAATCGAATCGGCATTGCGTCTAAACATGACGTGGAGACACTCTCTGCTAAGCTCGAAGAGCTGACGGCATTGCTCGAACGTGTCGCGCGTAAACACTAAGGAGACATCGGGATGGCTGTTAAAAAGACTACTCAGAAAGAAGGCAGCTCGTGGGTCGGGAAAGTTGAAGAATATTCCCGCAAGATCTGGCTGGCTGGTTTAGGCGTTTACTCGAAGATCGACAGTGACGGCAGCAAACTCTTCGAGACGTTGGTTAAAGACGGCGAGAAGGCCGAGAAGTTGACCAAAAGCACCGTGGGTAAAAAAGTCGATGCGGCCAAGGCCAGCGCCGGTTCCGCCAAGTCGAGCATTTCCGAGACTTGGAACAAGTTGGAAGAAACTTTCGACAAGCGCCTTAACAGTGCGATTTCGCGACTGGGCGTACCCAGCCGTGCTGAAGTGAAAGCACTGCACAGCAAGGTCGAGACCCTGACCAAGCAAATCGAAAAACTCACCGGTGCCAAAGTCACCCCGGTGAAGGCTGCTGCGTCCAAGCCTGCCGCTAAAACCGCTGCCGCCAAACCGGCTGCGAAAACGGCCGCCAAGCCACTGGTCAAAGCCGCCGCCAAGCCGGCTGCCAAACCTGCGGCCAAAGCGCCAGCCAAAGCCGTGGCTAAACCTGCGGCCAAGCCAGCGGCGAAAGTTGCAGCGGCCAAACCTGCGGCCAAGCCAGCCGCTAAACCAGTGGCCGCTAAAGCCGCTGCCAAGCCTGCTGCCAAACCCGCCGCTAAAGCGGTCGCCGCCAAACCTGCTGCGGCCAAACCTGCCGCCGCGAAGAAGCCGGTCGCCGCGAAAAAGCCCGCAGCAGCGAAGCCGGCCGTGGCCGCCAAGCCTGCGCCTGCGGCACTCGCCGCTTCCAGCGCCAACTCGGCAGCCGCGCCGACCGCTGCGCCTGCACCGACTGCCGCATCGGTAACCCCGACGCCATCCAGTCAGTCCTGATCTTTTCGGGGCACCTGAAAAAGCGCCCGGCCTGTGAAGGTCGGGCGTTTTTATGATCGGTCAGTCCATTCGATTGCCGCACGGTTCTCGCGCAGTGCCTGTAAGGCACACGTTTAACCCGGATCGTCCATATAGCGCAGCGCCAGGCGCTCCGTGGTTTCCCGCGCCGCTGGCAACAGGTGCGGCGCGACCAGCATCATGATCTGGTAGACCACCACCTGCACCTCGCCTTCACGGTCGAGAATGCGTTGGTAGTCCAGGGAAAACAGCAGGGTCATGGTGATCTGCTCCACCAATTGGCCCAGCGCCTGGGTGCTGCTGACCAACTGCCCCGCCGCCTGCAGCCGTGCGAGTAATGACGCCAGGGTGCGCTTGAGCGCCGTGAGCAGGTGGCGAATGCCCCTTGCCAGTTTCGGCAGGCGCCCCGCCAGGTTCGACAGGTCCTGGAACAGGAACCGGTAATGGGCCATGCGCTCGACGATCAGGTGCAGGAACAGCCAGTAATCCTGGGCCTCCAGTTGCGCGCCTGGCGGTGGGTCGAGCAGGGGCGCCAGCTCACTCTGGAAACGCTCGAACAGCCCGAGCACCAGCGGTTCCTTGCCATGGAAGTGGTAGTAGAGATTGCCGGGGCTGATCCCCATTTCATTGGCCACCTCCATGGTCGACACGTTCGGTTCGCCCTTGTGGTTGAACAGCAGCAGGGCACATTCAAGGATACGGTCGCGGGTTTTCATCCGGTCTTCTTAAATAGGATCGTTGAGCTCAGCGGACCCGCACGTAAGTGCCTGGCGCTGCTTCCATCGGTGGGTAATTCTGGTTGCCCAGGGCGGTGAGGGTTTCGCGTTGTACGCCCGAGCGCGCTTGAATCCACGCCAGCCACTCTGGCCACCAACTGCCTTCGACGTGGCTGGCGTCGTAGTACCAGGCGCGTGGGTCGCTGCTCAGCTTGAGGTTCTCGACGTAGTTGGCCTTGGGGTTGCCCGGCGGGTTGAGGATGCTCTGGATATGCCCGCTGTTGGACAGCACGAAGCGCCGCTCGCCGCCCAGCAACTGCGTGGAGCGGTACACCGCGTCCCATGGCGTGATGTGGTCGTTGATCCCGGCCACGCTGAAGCTGTCCACCGTGACCTTCTGCAAGTCGATGGGCGTGCCGCACACCTCCAGGCCACCGGGACGGCTCAGCGGGTTGTGTTTGAAGAAGTCCAGCAGGTCGCCATGCAGGGCGGCGGGCAGGCGCGTGTTGTCGTTGTTCCAGTACAGGATGTCGAAGGCCGGCGGTTCCTTGCCCAGCAGGTAGTTGTTGATCCAGTAGTTCCAGATCAGGTCGTTGGGGCGCATCCAGGCAAATACCTTGGCCATGTCGCGACCGTCCAGCACGCCTTGCTGGTAGGAGCGGCGCTTGGCGGCTTCCAGGGTTTGCTCGTCGGCGAACAGGGTGGCGGGGCTGTCGATCTGGCTGTCGAGCAGGCTCACCAGATAGCTGGCGCTGGCGACGCGGCGCAACTGGCGCTTGGCTTGCAGGTGGCCTTGCAGCGCGGCGATGGTCAGGCCGCCGGCGCAGGCGCCCATCAGGTTGACCTCGCGGGCGCCGGTGATTGCGCGGCAGACGTTGAGTGCTTCCTCCAGCGCGGCCACGTAGGTGGACAGGCCCCATTCGCGGTGGCGCACATCCGGGTTGCGCCAGCTGACGATGAAGGTCTGCAGGCTGTTTTTCAGGGCGTACTGCACGAAGCTGTTGGCCGGGCTCAGGTCGAAGATGTAGTACTTGTTGATTTGCGGCGGCACGATCAACAGGGGCTTGGCGTACTGCTTTTCGCTCATGGGCTTGTACTGGATCAGCTCCAGCAGCTCATTGCGAAACACCACCGAGCCTGGCGTGGTGGCGACGGTCTTGCCCACTTCAAAGGCGTGCTTGCTGACCTGGCGCGGCAGGCCGTTGTTGTGCAGCATGTCTTCGAACAGGTTGCTCACGCCGCGCACCACGCTGTTACCGCCGGAGTTGAGCAGTTCCTTGATGGCCAGCGGGTTGAGCAAGGTGTTGGAGGGCGATACCGCATCGTTGATCAGGGTGAACGCGAAGTGCGCGCGGGCGCGGTCATCGGCGCTCAGGGTGCTGTCATCGATCCAGCTGCGGGTTTGCTTCTGCCAGCTCAGGTACGCCTGCAGGCTGCGTCGGTACAGCGGGTTGAGGGCCCAGGTCGGGTCGATGAAGCGGCTGTCGTGGGGGTTGGGTTCATGCACGGTTTCGCCCAGCAGCACGCGCCCCAGTTGACCGCCCAGGGCCAGGGCATGACGAGCGGTATGCACCGGGTTGCGCAAGCCGTGGGCGGCGACGCTGCGCAGGGTCGACAGCAAGTCCCGGCCGCGCAGGCCGGTGATCGCATTTTGCGCATTGATGAACGCGGCAGGGGTGGGCGCCGGGTTCGTCACGGGTCGTTCTCGCATGAGCCAACACTCCTTCGTCAAGTCATCAACAGGCACGCCAATTCAGAACCATAGTCGGTTCTCGGCAAGTTGCGCGGCGGTGTGGTCCTTACACCGCCGGACGGGGATGAATCACCGCGCGCAGGCGCTCCTCCTCGAGAAATTTCATGATGATCGGCGCCACGGCTTCGGCGCGAGTGATCAGGAACAGGTGGCCATCATCGATGATGTGCAGCTGTGCGTTGGGAATGCGCCAGGCGAGCATCCGCATGTTGATCAGTGGGATCAGCGGGTCGTCGTCCCCGGCCAGCACCAGGGTCGGCTGACGGATCTTGTGCAGCCAGTGGATGCTGGTCCAGCCCAGCCCGGCGAACAGTTGCCAGTAGTAACCCAGCTTGCCGGCCGAGCGCACTTTGCTCGCGTGTTCGGCGGCCAGGTTCGAATCGCGGCGGAACGAACCGCCATAAATCATCGGTGCAATACGCACCACGTGAGACGGCTGGATATAGCGCCGCGGGCTCGCCATCAGCCACAGCACTTTCGGCTTGCCCGGCACCATCACCGCACCGGCGGCGGTCGCGGCGAGAATCAGCTTCTTGCAGCGCTCCGGGTAGTCGTAGGCAAACTGCTGCGCCAACGCGCCGCCCCAGGACACGCCCACCGCATTCACCTGGCCGTAGTCCAGGTAATCGAGCATGCGCGCGGTGAGCTTGGCCAGGCCGGGAAAGCGATACGGCCGCTTGGGTGTCGACGAGCCGCCCACGCCCGGCACATCGAAGGCGATCACTTCCAGGTCCGGGTCCAGGGCCTGGACGAACGGAAACACCAGCTCGAGGTTGGCGCCGATGCCGTTGAAGATCAGCAGTGGCGTCAAGTGCGACTTGCCCGGGCGTACCGCCGTGCGGATGGTCTGGCCATCCAGGTCGATGGTGCGGAAAATGAACGGTTGCGGCATGCTCAAGCCCTGTGAAGTATTGCAGTCCGAGTGAGGTCAGTGTGGGAGGGGGCTTGCTCCCGATGACGTTCGGTCAGTCAATGGATCTGGCGACTGATACACCGCTATCGGGAGTAAGCTCCCTCCCACATTTGATCTCATTTCAATCCCAAAAAAGTGTGCTCTAGCGTTCATGCACATAGGTACCCGGTGCCGCTTCGGCTGCGGCGTAGGTTTTATTGCCTAATGTCGTCGGTGCCTTCTTCAACTTGCCCGCCCGCTCCGCCTGCCACGCCTGCCAATGCAACCACCACGAGTCGGTGTGCTTGGTCGCATTTTCCTGCCATTCCAGCGGCTTGCCCGCCAGGCCGTCGCTGGTCTGGTAGCGCGCCTTGGGGTTGCCCGGCGGGTTGAGGATGCTCTGGATATGCCCGCTGCTCGACAGCACAAACTCCACCTTGCCGCCAAACAGCTGCGCCGACTTGTAGCAGGACTGCCACGGTGTGATGTGGTCGTTGGTGCCGGCCAATGAGTAGATATCGGCCGTGACCTGCTTGAGGTCGATCGGCGTGCCGCACACTTCCAGGGCATTGGCGCGCACCAGCGGGTTGTTCTTGAACAGTTCGATCAGGTCGCCGTGGAATGCCGCCGGCAAGCGCGTGGTGTCGTTGTTCCAGAACAGGATGTCGAACACCGGCGGCTCGTTGCCCAGCAGGTAGTTGTTGACCCAGTAGTTCCAGATCAGGTCGTTGGGGCGCATCCAGGCAAACACCTTGGCCATGTCGCGACCTTCCAACACGCCGGCCTGGTAGGAGTGGCGCTTGGCCGCTTCCAGCGTCTGCTCGTCGACGAACAGCGCCACCTGGGTGTCCAGGGTGGTGTCCAGTACGCTCACCAGCAGGGTCAGGGCGTTGACCTTCTTCTCCCCCAGCGCCGCGTAGTGGCCGAGCAGGGCGGTGCAGGTGATGCCGCCGGAGCAAGCGCCGAGCATGTTGATGTCTTGGCTGCCGGTAATCGCGGTGACCACATCGACCGCTTCCTTGAGCGCCTCGATATAGGTCGACAGGCCCCACTCGCGCTGGGCCTTGGTCGGGTTGCGCCAGCTGACGATAAACGTCTGCTGGCCGTTGCGCAGGCAGAAGCGCGCCAGGCTCTTATCCGGGCTCAGGTCGAAGACATAGAATTTGTTGATCTGCGGCGGCACCACCAGCAGCGGGCGTTCGTGGACCTGTTCGGTGATCGGCTTGTACTGGATCAGCTCCAGCACGTCATTGCGAAACACCACCGAACCTTCGCTGGTGCCCAGGGACTTGCCGACCTCAAACGCGCCCATGTTGACCTGGCTCGGCATGCCGCCGTTGTGAACCATGTCCTTGGCCAGGTGGGACAGGCCGTCGAGCAGGCTTTTGCCGCCGGTTTCAAAGAAGCGCTTGACCGCCGCCGGGTTGGCCGCCGTGTTGGAGGGGGCCATGGCTTCGGTCATCAGGTTGATCACGAAGTGACCGCGGCTGATGTCCTGTTCCGACAGGTTGCTGTCACCGATCCAGTCGTGCAGTTCCTTGCGCCACGCCAGGTAGGTTTGCAGGTAACGCTTGTAGAGTGGGTTCTGGCTCCAGGCCGGGTCGTGAAAGCGACGGTCATCGCTTTCGGGCATCAGCGCGGATTTGCCGAACATCACATTTTTCAATTCGACGCCAAAGTGGGCGACATGCTTGACGCTGTGCAACGGTTGTCTGATGGCTTGGCTCAGCACCATCTTCGCTGAGGCCAATAAGTCCTTTTTACGTAACGCGATGATCGGGTTCAGCCCCAAGGTGTTTTCCGAGGCCTGGCGTTTCAAGTCATCGTTATTCTTGTTACTCATCTACGACGCTCCATTGTCCGAAAGACGAGTACCGGGTACCGCTGCGCACCACGTTTCGATACACAACACAAGCCAGGTACTGCGACTCGGGTGACCGTTGATACCGCATCGTCAAATGCAGGGAACTTGCCAGTTCCATTGGTTACCCGAGTTTAATTTTTTTCGCAAGCGGGCCAATCGTTGGCCACAGGAGTGGGCATTCAAGCAGATGGAATTAGAAAATGCCCTCTAAAGCGCAAGAAGCCTGGGCTAGAGCATCAGCCGCACGACTGACTGATCCGGGTCGCGGGTTTTTCCGGCCGCTTTGAGTTCGGCGAGGTAATCGGCCCACAGCGCGTCCTGACGCACGGCCAGTTGGTAGAGGTAGTCCCAGGTGAACAATCCGCTGTCGTGTCCGTCGTCGAAGATCAATTTCAGTGCGTATTGGCCGGCCGGTTCGATCTTGTTCAAGCGCACGTTGAGCTTGCCGAATTGCAGGATGGGTTTGCCGTGGCCCTGGACTTCGGCGGAAGGCGAATGTACCCGTAGGAATTCGGCGGGCAACTGGTAGGCCTCGTCGGGCCCGTAGGTGAGGCCGAGGGTGTTGGAGGTTTTGTGCAGGTTTACAGCAGTAGGAAATTTCGACATTGATGAGATCCTGAATAAACCGGCTTCAAAATGTGGGAGGGGGCTTGCTCCCGATGGCGGTGTGTCAGTCAGCATACATCTGTCTGACCGACCGCTATCGGGGGCAAGCCCCCTCCACATTGAAGCAAAGCAGTGCTGTGTGAGGCTTACAGGATATAGCGAGACAGATCTTCGTTCTGCGCCAATTCGCCCAAGTGGCTGTTGACGTAGGCGGCGTCGATCTGGATCGCTTCGCCATTCTGCGCACCGGCCAGGTCGCCGGCGCTGAACGACACTTCCTCGAGCAGGCGCTCCAGCAAGGTGTGCAGGCGACGGGCGCCGATGTTCTCGGTCTTCTCGTTGACCTGCCAGGCGATTTCCGCCAGGCGCTTGATGCCGTCCGGCAGGAACTCGATGGCGAGGCCTTCGGTTTTCAGCAGCTCGCGGTATTGCTCGGTGAGCGAGGCATGCGGCTCGCTGAGGATGCGTTCGAAGTCGCCCGGGGTCAGCGCCTTGAGCTCCACGCGAATCGGCAGGCGGCCTTGCAGCTCCGGCACCAGGTCGCTTGGCTTGCTCAGGTGGAACGCACCGGAGGCGATAAACAGGATGTGGTCGGTCTTGACCATGCCCAGCTTGGTATTGACGGTGCAGCCTTCGATCAGCGGCAGCAGGTCGCGCTGTACGCCCTCGCGGGACACGTCGACGCCACCGGAGTTACCGCGCTTGGCCACCTTGTCGATCTCATCGATAAACACGATGCCATGCTGCTCGACCGCTTCCAGGGCCTTGGCCTTGAGTTCTTCCTCGTTCACCAGGCGCCCGGCTTCTTCGTCGCGCACCAGTTTCAGCGCTTCCTTGACCTTGAGCTTGCGGCTTTTCTTCTTGCCCTTGCCCATGTTGGCGAAGAGGTTCTGCAGCTGGCTGGTCATTTCTTCCATGCCGGGCGGCGCGGAGATGTCGACGCCGGACATTTCGGCGACTTCGATCTCGATTTCCTTGTCGTCCAGCTGGCCTTCACGCAGGCGTTTGCGGAACAGCTGACGGGTGTTGGAGTCCGAGGCTGGCGCGGCGTCTTCGTTGAAACCCATGCGCGCCGGTGGCAGCAGGGCGTCGAGGATACGTTCTTCGGCGGCGTCTTCGGCGCGGTGGCTGACCTTGGTCATTTCCTGTTCGCGCAGCAGCTTCAAGGCAGCGTCGGCCAGGTCACGAATGATCGACTCGACGTCGCGGCCCACGTAGCCGACTTCGGTGAACTTGGTCGCTTCGACCTTGATGAACGGGGCATTGGCCAACTTGGCCAGGCGCCGGGCGATTTCGGTTTTACCGACGCCGGTCGGGCCGATCATCAGGATGTTCTTGGGCGTTACTTCAACGCGCAGTTCTTCCGGCAGTTGCATCCGGCGCCAGCGGTTACGCAGCGCGATGGCAACGGCGCGCTTGGCATCGTCCTGGCCGATGATATGGCGATTGAGTTCATGGACGATTTCGCGGGGAGTCATGGACATAATGTTTGGCGGTCCTCAAGCGGGAATAAGCCTACGGCTTACTCGGCGAGGTCCTGCTCCTCAATGGTGAAGTTGTGGTTGGTGAACACGCAGATATCGCCAGCGATACCCAGGGCGGTTTCGACGATTTCGCGGGCCGACAGGTCGGTTTTCTTCAACAGTGCGCTGGCTGCCGCTTGGGCATAGCCACCGCCGGAGCCCATGGCGATCAGGCCGTGTTCAGGCTCAACCACATCGCCGTTACCGGTGATGATCAGCGACGCGTCTTTGTTGGCAACGGCCAGCATGGCTTCGAGGCGGCTGAGGGAGCGGTCGGTGCGCCATTCTTTGGCGAGTTCGACGGCGGCGCGAACCAGGTGGCCCTGGTGTTTTTCCAGCTGGCCTTCGAAACGCTCGAACAGGGTGAAGGCGTCTGCGGTGGCGCCGGCAAAGCCTGCGAGCACCTGGCCGTGGTACAGGCGACGCACTTTCTTCGCGTTGCCTTTCATCACGGTATTGCCAAGGGAAACCTGGCCGTCGCCGCCCATGACGACTTTGCCGTGGCGACGTACTGAAACGATGGTGGTCAAGGGGAGAGTCTCCACGCAGCGGGGCGAAAATGCCCTGGTGGGAACTGATATGGGGGTAGCGGGGATGATTTCAACCTTGGGAGGTTGGTACGGACGAATGGTGTCTATTGGTCTGACACCCTTTCGAGAACCGCCTAAAACCAATGTGGGAGGGGGCTTGCCCCCGATCGCGGTGTATCAGTCGCCGAAAATATTGACTGATCTACCGCTATCGGGGGCAAGTCGAATCGTCGCACCGCCCCTCCCACATTTTGATTGGTGTTGGCTTTAGGTCAGCGGCTCTGGCGCTGTTGTAACAACAGGTTGCTAAAGCCCGCGCCGGCCAATTGTTTCTGCGCCACGGTCAGTTGCTCGCGGTTGCTGAACGGGCCCACCAACACGCGATACCACGTTGCCTCTTTCACCGTGCCGGACTCCACCGTGACCGCCTGGCCCAGCAGGATGATCTGTGCACGCACGCGATCGGCGTCCGCCTGTTTCGGGAACGAGCCCGCCTGCAGGAAGAACTTGGTCACCGGCGCGGCCTTGGTGGTCGCAACCGGCGGCGGTGGCGGCGGGGTGATCCCGGCCAGCGCGGCCTGGGCCCGTGCCGTGTCGATTTTGGCCGCTTCCGCCGGGGTGACCGGTGTGGTCGGTACTTGCGGCGTCGGCAGGGTTTTCTCCGGCACGGCGTCGGGCGGCACGATCACTTCCGATTCCGGCAGCAGGGTGTAGAAGTCGTACTTGGGCTTCACCGGCGCGGTCGGGCTTGGCGCGGTCTTGTTGGCTTCGGCCATTTTCGTGGCTTTTTGCTGCTCCTGTTTGACCCGTTTGACGTCATCGCCCTGGCCGGGGTCCAGCTTCATCAGGAATACGATAAACGCGCCGACCGTGAGGCCGATGGCCATCCACAACCAGCCCGGAATGGGCTTCTTCGCCGGTGCCTGGTAGCGGCTGGCGCCGCGCTTGGGTGCAGGTTTTTTCTTGGCAGCCAACTTACATACGCTCCAGAGTTTCCAGGCCCAACAGTTCCAGGCCTTGCTTGAGGGTCCGTCCAGCCAGTGCGGCGAGGCGCAGGCGACTCTGCTTGTGGGCTTCGTCGTCGGCGGTGAGGATCGGGCAGTTCTCGTAGAAGCTGGAGAACAGCCCGGCGACTTCGTACAGGTAGGTGCAGAGGATGTGCGGCGTGCCTTTCTCGCCGACGCTGTTCAGCACTTCGCCGAATTGCGCCAGCTTGGCGCCCAGTTCCTGTTCCTGGGGCGCTTGCAATACGATCTGCCCTTGCACTTCGCTGAAGTCCTTGCCCAGCTTGCGGAACACCCCGGCCACGCGGGTGTAGGCGTACAGCAGGTACGGCGCGGTGTTGCCTTCGAAGTTGAGCATCAGCTCGAAGTTGAAGCTGTAGTCGCTGGTGCGGTGCTTGGACAGGTCGGCGTATTTCACCGCGCCAATGCCCACCACGCGGGCAATGTTGCGCAGGTCGGCGTCCGCCAGCTCCGGGTTCTTTTCCTTCACCAGGTTGTAGGCACGTTCTTGGGCTTCGTTCAGCAGGTCGATCAGCTTCACGGTGCCGCCGTCGCGGGTCTTGAACGGGCGGCCGTCGGCGCCGTTCATGGTGCCGAAGCCCATGTGTTCCATGTGCATCGGGTGCGTGACGAAACCGGCGCGGCGCGCCACTTCGAACACCTGCTGGAAGTGCAGGGCCTGGCGCTGGTCGACGAAATACAACGCGCGATCCGCCTTGAGCACGCCGCTGCGGTAGCGCACGGCGGCCAGGTCGGTGGTGGCGTAGAGGTAGCCGCCATCGGCCTTGACGATGATCACCGGCAGCGGCTCGCCCTCGGCGGTCTTGAATTCTTCGAGGAACACGCACTGCGCGCCGTTGCTTTCTACCAGCAGGCCTTTGGCCTTGAGGTCGTTGACCACGTTGATCAGGTCGTCGTTGTAGGCGCTTTCGCCCATGACGTCGGCCATGGTCAACTTGACGTTGAGCAGTTCGTAGATGTGCTGGCAGTGGGCCAGCGAGATATCGCGAAAACGCGACCACAGCTCCAGGCATTCCGTGTCGCCGGCTTGCAGCTTGACCACCAGGCCACGGGCGCGGTCGGCGAACGCTTCGGATTCGTCGAAACGCTTCTTCGCGGCGCGGTAGAAGTTTTCCAGGTCCGACAGCTCGTTGCTGGTGATTGGGTTTTCCTGCAGGTAGGCCATCAGCATGCCGAACTGGGTGCCCCAGTCACCGACGTGGTTCTGACGGATCACGGTGTCGCCGAGAAACTCCAGCACCCGCGCCACGCCGTCGCCGATGATGGTCGAGCGCAGGTGGCCGACGTGCATCTCTTTGGCCAGGTTGGGCGCCGACAGGTCGATGGCCACGCGCTCGGCAGGGCCGGCCTTGCGCACGCCGATTTTGGCATCGGCCAGCGCCGCGTCCAGGCGCGAAGCCAGGGCCTCGGTGTTCTGGAAGACATTGATAAAGCCCGGGCCGGCGATTTCGGCCTTGCTCACCTGCGGGTCGGCCGGCAGCGCGGCGATGATTTTCTCCGCCAGGTCGCGCGGCTTCATGCCGGCCGGCTTGGCCAGCATCATCGCGATGTTGCTGGCGAAGTCACCGTGGGTCTTGTCGCGGGTGTTTTCCACCTGGATCGCCGGCGTCAGGCCTTCAGGCAACACACCTTCGTTGACGAGTTGGGTGAGGGCTTGTTGGATCAGCTGGCGAATGGTGTCTTTCATGGTGTTCTCTTTCGACCGCAAGCGGTGGCGCGCGATGCGCAGGTGGAAAAACTGGGCATTATCCGTGGCGAGGGCGGGCTTGCCAACCGTTCCAGACCTGCGGGGCTTTTTAAGGGCATCCTGCCCACTTGTAGGAGCGAGCTTGCTCGCGAAAATCGTCAACGATAACGCGGATATTCGGGTTTACGTGGCGCTCTCGGGGTTTTCGCGAGCAAGCTCGCTCCTACAGGGCTAGTACAAATCGACCGGGTCCACATCCAACGACCATCGCACCTGGCGACCGCTGGGCATTTGCTCCAGCGCAAGTAACCAGCTACTTAACAGCCGATGCAGCGGTGCGCGGGACGTTGCCTGCAAGAGTAGCTGAGCGCGGTAGCGTCCGGCGCGGCGTTCCATGGGCGCGGGCACCGGGCCGAGCAATTCGATGCCGCTCAGGCCCAACTCGCCGAGCAGGCGCTCGGCAGTGCTGCAGGCTTCATCGAGAAAACCTTCCGCCTGCCCTGGCTTGTGCGCCTCGGCGCGCAGCAGCGCGAGGTGGGCAAAGGGCGGCAGGCCGGCGGCGCGGCGTTCGCTCAAGGCCTGCTCGGCAAACGCGAAATAACCTTGTTCGGTCAGTTGGATCAGCAGCGGATGGTCGGCCAGGTGGGTCTGGATGATCACCTTGCCCGGCTCCTCGGCGCGCCCGGCACGGCCGGCGACCTGCACGATCAACTGCGCCATGCGCTCGCTGGCGCGGAAGTCGCCGGAGAACAAGCCGCCGTCGGCATCCAGGATCGACACCAGGGTCACCCGTGGGAAGTGATGCCCCTTGGCCAGCATCTGCGTGCCTACCAGGATGCACGGCTGGCCCTTCTGGATGGTGGCGAACAGCTGGTTCATCGCGTCCTTGCGCGAGGTGCTGTCGCGATCGACCCGCAGCACCGGGTAGTCCGGGAACAGGATGCCCAGGCGTTCTTCGGCGCGTTCGGTGCCCGCGCCGACCGGTCGCAGGTCGACTTTGCCGCATTGCGGGCAATGGCGCGGTACTCGTTCCACATGGCCGCAGTGATGGCAGCGCAACTCGCCATGGCGCTGGTGTACGGTCATGCGCGCATCGCAGCGTTCGCATTCGGACATCCAGCCGCAGTCATGGCACAGCAAGGTCGGCGCGAAGCCGCGACGGTTGAGAAACACCAGGACTTGCTGGCCGGCGGCGAGGGTCTGGCCGATGGCTTGTTGCATCGGCCCGGAAATACCGCTGTCCAATGGCCGGCTTTTTACATCCAGGCGTAGGAAGCGCGGTTGCTTGGCGCCGCCTGCGCGCTCATTCAGGCGCAGCAGGCCATAGCGGCCGGTGTAGGCGTTATGCAGGCTTTCCAGGGACGGCGTGGCCGAACCCAGCACGATCGGAATGTCTTCCTGACGCGCCCGCACCAGGGCCAGGTCGCGGGCGTGGTAGCGCAGACCTTCCTGCTGTTTGTACGAACCGTCGTGTTCTTCGTCGATGATGATCAGCCCGGGGTTTTTCATCGGGGTGAACAGCGCCGAGCGGGTGCCGATAATAATGTCGGCCTCGCCGTCCCGCGCCGCCAGCCACGATTCCAGGCGTTCACGGTCGTTGACCGCCGAATGCACCAGGGCGATGCGTGCGTTGAAACGCTGCTCGAAACGCGCCAGGGTCTGCGGGCCGAGGTTGATCTCGGGGATCAGCACCAGCGCCTGTTTGCCCGCTTGCAGGGTTTCGCGGATCAACTGCAGATAGACTTCGGTCTTGCCGCTGCCGGTCACGCCGGCCAGCAGGAACGCGTGAAAGCAGTCAAAACCTGCGCGAATGGCTTCATAGGCCGCACGTTGCTCGGGGTTCAGCGGCAATTCCGGTTGGGCCAGCCAGTGTTCATGGCGCGGGTCCGGGGCGTGCTTGCGGATCTCGACCTGCACCAGGCCTTTGGCGAGCAGCAGGTCGAGGCTGTCTTTGCTCAGCATCAGCTTGCTCAAGAGCTGGTGGGCCACGCCATGGGGATGCTGCGCCAGTGTCGCCAGGGCGTCACGCTGACGCGGGGCGCGGGCGATGCGCGGGTCGTCGAGGCGCGCGCCGGGCACCGTCGACCAGAAGCGTTCCTGGCGCGCTTCGGCCAGTTCGCCCTGGCGCAGCAGCACCGGCAGCGCCCAGCTCAAGGTGTCGCCCAGGCTGTGCTGGTAATACTGGGCGGTCCACAGGCACAGCTTGAACAACGCCGGCGGCAGCGGCGGCGTGGTGTCGAGGATGGCCACGGCCGGCTTGAGCTTTTCCGCCGGCACTTCACTGTGATCGGCCACCTCCACCAGGATGCCGATCATTTCCCTGCGCCCGAACGGCACCCGCACCCGCATGCCTGGCTGCAACTGCGCCCGCAGCACGCCGGCCGGGGCCCGGTAGTCGAACAGGCGGCGCAGGGGCGAGGGCAGGGCTAGGCGCAAAATGGCGTCGGGCACGCAGGGGTTCTCTATAAAGGAGGGTGATGACGAAGGGCGGGAGCCTAGCAGACGAGGGATGCGTTGGGTATGCCGCGGTTTTCGGATGAAAGGGGCTTTGGTGTGCTGAATCGATGCAGAGCGGCGCTTGCGCGTTTAAAAAGGTCTGGTAGAATCCGCGGCCTAATTACGTGCGGTATTCGACAATGGTGTCGAGTGGCGGCACGCTAGCCTGAGGAAGTCACCATGAAAGCCGGTATCCATCCAGCGTACGAAACCATCGAAGTCACCTGCAGCTGCGGCAACAAGTTCGAAACCCGTTCGAACCTGTGCAAGCCACTGGGCACTGACGTATGCAACGAGTGCCACCCGTTCTACACCGGTAAGCAGAAAACTCTGGACACTGGCGGCCGTGTACAGCGCTTCGCAGATCGCTTTGGTGCTTTCGGCGCCAAAAAGGCCTAAGGCCTGTCAACTTGGGAAGCCTTACCGATTTTCCCTGTTGATGAAAAAGGCGCCTCTTGCAGGCGCCTTTTTTGTGCCCGCGATTCGGCGGTTGAGGCCCGGCAGGGCCGTCAGTCTTCGCGCGGGTAGGCAGCCTTCCAGCACGATTGCGGTGGTTGAAATCCGCATTCCGAGAATAATTGTATACATCTTATGGTTAGGTTGTGAGCAGTTGGGTCCTTGTGTCCCGTGGCTCTTGGCCGAAAGTCGTAGTGTACGGCGCTTGACACCGGTGACTGCCCAGTCTTGTAGGGGCTTTACGACACGAGTATCCTCGGCGGTCCGTCGACCAACAGTAAAAGCGGAATGCCGATATGTCTGATTTGAAAACTGCCGCTCTCGAATATCATGCCCTTCCTCGTCCAGGAAAGCTGAGTGTAGAGCTCACCAAAGCCACTGCCACCGCTCGCGACCTGTCGCTGGCCTACAGCCCTGGCGTTGCCGAGCCCGTCCGTGAAATCGCCCGTGACCCTGAGTTGGCGTACAAATACACCGGCAAAGGCAACCTGGTTGCAGTGATTTCCGATGGCACCGCGATTCTTGGCCTGGGTAACCTCGGTCCATTGGCTTCCAAGCCAGTCATGGAAGGTAAAGGCGTGCTGTTCAAGCGCTTTGCCGGCATCGATGTGTTCGACATCGAAGTCGATTCCGAGAGCCCGCAGGCTTTCATCGACACCGTCAAGCGCATTTCCATCACCTTCGGTGGCATCAACCTGGAAGACATCAAGGCACCTGAGTGCTTCGAGATCGAAAAGGCTCTGATCGAACAGTGCGACATTCCGGTATTCCACGATGACCAGCACGGCACCGCGATCGTTACCGCGGCCGGCATGATCAACGCCCTGGAAATCGCTGGCAAAACCCTGGCTGACGCCAAGATCGTCTGCCTGGGCGCTGGCGCTGCGGCCATCTCGTGCATGAAGCTGATCGTCAGCATGGGCGCCAAGCTGGAAAACATCTACATGGTCGACAGCAAGGGCGTGATCCAGTCCGAGCGTACCGACCTGAACCAGTACAAGGCGATGTTTGCGCATCCGTCCTCCAAGCGCACCCTGGCTGAGGCCCTCGACGGTGCCGACGTATTCGTCGGCCTGTCCGGTCCGAACCTGCTGAGCGCTGAAGGCCTGAAGGCCATGGCAGCCAACCCGATCGTGTTCGCCTGCTCCAACCCGGACCCAGAGATCGCGCCGGAACTGGCACACGCCACCCGCGACGACGTGATCATGGCGACTGGCCGTTCGGATTACCCGAACCAGGTCAACAACGTGCTGGGCTTCCCGTTCATCTTCCGCGGTGCCCTGGACGTTCGCGCCAAGCGCATCAACGAAGAAATGAAAGTGGCGGCCGCCAACGCCCTGCGTGAACTGGCCAAGCTGCCGGTGCCTCAGGACGTGTGCGATGCCTACGGTGGTGCCAAGCTGGAATTCGGTCGTGAGTACATCATTCCGAAACCAATGGACAAGCGCCTGATCACCGTGATCTCCGACGCCGTGGCCAAAGCTGCGATCGAGACCGGTGTGGCCACCCTGCCGTATCCGAAAAACTACCCGCTGCAAAGCGTGGATGATGTGTTCAACGGCTAAGCCGTTGTAGCGCACCAACAAAAAGCCCCGGCTCTTGCGAGTCGGGGCTTTTTGCTGTCTGGCGATTGACGCAAGCCTTGTGCAGATCCACATGTGGGAGGGGGCTTGCCCCCGATGGCGGACTGTCAGTCAATGAATCTGGTGACTGACACACCGCCATCGGGAGCAAGCTCCCTCCCACAGGGTTGACCGCATTGGTTTAGAACAGATCGATCGGTGCCGCCTCATCCGCCGGCAGCGGGCTGCCCGGCGCCACGCCATTGCCCAATTCGTTGATCGACGGCGGCGTGTCCTCGCTCTTGAACAGCTCGAAGTACGCATTCGGCGTGCTCGGCGATGCTGCGCGGCCACTGACCGGGTCGATCCGCAGGCTGAGGATGCCTTCCGGTTCCGGCTGGGTATGCAGCGGCTTGTCCTTCAAGGCGGCGCCCATGTAGCTCATCCAGATCGGCAGCGCGACGGTACCGCCGAACTCGCGGCGGCCGAGGCTTTCCGGCTGGTCGTAGCCGGTCCATACGGTGGTCACGTAGTCGGCGTTGTAGCCGGAGAACCAGGCGTCCTTGGATTCGTTGGTGGTACCGGTCTTGCCCGCGATGTCCGCGCGGCCCAGGGCCAGTGCACGGCGGCCGGTGCCTTTCTTGATCACGTCTTCCAGGATGCTGTTGAGGATGTAGGTGGTGCGGCCATCCACCACGCGTTCGGCCACTGCCGGCGCTTGCGGTTCAGGCGCGGCGCTCGGGTTCGCCGCCGGCGTGACGCCTGGGGTCGGCTCGATGGTGATACCGCCGTTGCTCGGTGCGGCCAGGCCATCGCTGGCGGCCACGCCGTTGACCACATCACCCGGCACCCGTGGCGGGTTGGCGGTGAACAGGGTGTCGCCATTGCGGCTTTCGATCTTGTCGATCAGGTACGGCGTGATCTTGTAGCCGCCGTTGGCAAACGTGCTCCAGCCGGTGGCGATTTCCATCGGCGTGAGAGTCGCCGTCCCCAGGGCCAGGGACAGGTTCGGCGGCAGGTCCGCCTTGTTGAAACCAAAGCGGGTGATGTAGTCGATGGTCTTGCCCACGCCCATCGCCTGCAGCAAGCGGATCGACACCAGGTTACGCGACTTGTACAGCGCCTCGCGGATGCGGATCGGGCCGAGGAAGGTGTTGGTGTCGTTCTTCGGACGCCAGACCTTGTCCAGGTACTCGTCGACAAACACGATCGGTGCATCGTTGACCAGGCTGGCGGCGGTGTAGCCGTTGTCCAGGGCGGCACTGTAGACGAACGGCTTGAAGCTCGAACCCGGCTGGCGCTTGGCCTGGGTGGCACGGTTGTAGTTGCTCTGCTCGAACGCGAAACCGCCGACCAGGGCACGGATCGCGCCGTTCTGCGGGTCGAGGGAGACCAGGGCGCCTTGGGCGACCGGCACCTGGCTGAATTTCAGGCTGTCGTCCTTCTGGCGTTGCACGCGGATCAAATCACCCACCTGCGCCACGTCCGACGGCTGCTTGGGCATCGGCCCCATGCTGTTGGTGTTCAGGAATGGGCGCGCCCATTTCATGCTGTCCCACGCCACATGCGCTTCGCCGGTGCGGGTCAGTACCTGCACGCCGTCCTTCTTCACCTGGGTGACGATGGCCGGTTCCAGGCCGCTGATCGTGCGCTGTTTGCCGAGTTCGGTGGTCCAGGCGCTCAGGGTCTTGCCCGGCAGGCGCGATTCGGGGCCGCGGTAGCCATGGCGCTGGTCGTAGGTGATCAGGCCTTCATGCACCGCGTTGTTGGCGATTTCCTGCAAGTCGCTCGGAACGGTCGTGGTCACACGGAAGCCTTCGGTGTAGGCCTCGCTGCCATAACGGCCGACCATCTCAGCCCGTGCCATCTCCGCGATATAAGGGGCGTTCACTTCCGGGGTCGGTACGTGGTAGCTGGCGTTCAGCGGCTCGGCCACTGCGCTTTCATAGGCGCTCTGGCTGATTTTGCCCAGCTTGTACATGCGCCCCAGAATCCAGTCGCGCCGCTCTTTGCTGCGTGCCGGGTTGGCCAACGGGTTGAAGCGCGAGGGTGCCTTGGGCAGGCCGGCAATCATGGCCATCTGCGCCAGGCTGGCGTCGCGAATCGACTTGCCGTAGTAGACCTGGGACGCGGCTTCGATGCCGTAGGCGCGGTTGCCCAGGTAGATTTTATTGACGTACAGCTCAAGGATCTCGTCCTTGGTCAGCTGTCGCTCGATCTGCAGTGCCAGCAGGATCTCGGTGGCTTTGCGTGAAAAGCTGCGTTCGCTGGTGAGGAAGAAGTTCTTCGCCACCTGCATGGTGATCGTGCTGCCGCCGGATTGAATGTGTCCGCTTTTTACCAATTGCGTGGCGGCCCGCACCAGGCTGCTGGGGTCGACGCCGTAGTGGTTGGCGAAATTATCGTCCTCGGCCGACAGCAGGGCGTTGATGAAATTGGGTGGAATATCCGCGAAACGAATCGGGGTACGGCGCATTTCGCCGAACTCCGCGATCAGTTTTTCATCGCTGCTGTAGACCCGCAAAGGAATCTGCAACTGGATGCTTCTCAGGGCCTCTACGGAGGGCAAACCCGGACTAAGGTAGAGGTAGGCGCCGCTGAGGACGAGCAGCAGCCCGCAAACGATGGCGACAATGGAGTACCCGAAAAACTTCAGCAGACGAATCAAGGCTTTTGGATTTCCAGAGAAAAGAATGGGTTAGGCGCCGGGGCATGTATGGCAAACGATGAATCGACCCTGGCTGCAGATAAAAAGCGGGAAAAAACGCTGGGCATTAAAGCATTTTCGGCTTGGGGCGTCATTCGCGCCTCGCAAACAAGGCGACCGAATGCACGCTGCCACGCGCCAATCAGGCGGTATGACAGGGAAAGTTTTAGGGAGTTTTATGGAAAAGGGATTTTTCAGGCGAAAAGTCGATACCGTCCTGGGCGTCGACATCCAGGACACCGGCATCCGATTGATCGAACTCGGCCGCTCACCCGCCGGTTACAGCGTGCAAAGCTACGCCACACAGGCGCTACCGCCCCAGGCGGTGGTCGACAGCAGCGTGCTCGACCTCGACGGCGTGGGGCAGACGTTGTCCCAGGCATTGGCCCGCTCGCGCACCTCGGCCCGCCACGCGGCCGTGGCCGTGGCGGGAGCTTCGGTGATTACCCGGGTGATCGAGTTAGAGGCGGGGCTCAGTGAGGAAGAAATGACCTGGATGATCCAGATGGAGGCCGACCAGTACATCCCTTATCCGCTGGATGAGATGGCCCTGGATTTCCAGGTTCGCGGGCCATCGGCCCAGAACCTGGCGCGGGTTGATGTATTGCTCGCGGCGTGCCATAAGGCCCAGGTAGAGGCTCGGGTCGCGGTTTTGACCCTGGCTGGGCTGGTGCCGAAGGTGGTGGATGTGGAAGCATTTGCATTCGCACGCGCTTGCAGTCAGGATTTCGCCAGCTTCACGCCGGGCCATCGAGTCGATGGCGCACAATGGGCCGCGGATGCCCGCGGGATGGGAATTGCTTGCGGGTTGGCCCTGAGGAGTTTCGCTTGAAGACACTAATCAACCTTTTGCCCTGGCGCCAGGCGCTGGCGGAACGGCGGCGCAAATTCTTTCTGGGGTTGCTGCTGGCGTTTGCCTGCGTGGCGTTCGCAACCGTGTGGTTGGCCGATCAGGTGATCGACCGGGCGATTGATCGACAGGTGACGCGCAATAGCCACCTGGACAAGGACGCTGCCGTCCTCGACTCGCGCATCAAGACCATCGATGACCTGCAGGAACAAAGCCAGCAATTGGCGGAGCGCATGAAGGTCGTGCAGGACTTGAACGAAGCCCGCTCGGCCGGTGCCCAGCTCTTGGATCAGTTGGCCCGCGCGGTGCCAGACGGCGTGCATTTGCACGAGGTCGTGGCGAAGGGTGATACGGTCAGCATCCGTGGCAGCGCCGATTCCAGCCAGGACATCGCCCAACTGATGCGTCGCCTGCAAGCCTCCGAAGGCGCCCATGCCACTCGGCTGCAACATGTGCGGATGGAAGATGGCCAGGGCAGCAACGAGTTTCAATTGATGGTGCGCCAGGGAGAGTCCGCCGAGGCTCAACCGTGAGCCTGCCCAGGCTCGACTTTTCCGCTCTCACCCACAACGCTGCGAAATGGCCCTTGCCCGCCAAGGTCGTGCTCGGCTGCGCGCTCGCCGGCCTGGTGCTGTGGGTGGGCGATGGGACGTACCTGAGCCCCTCGCGGCAACGGTTGCAGGCGGTCGAGGCGCAGGGCGTCGTCTTGCAGCGACAGGTGGCCCAGAAGGCTGGCCTTGCCGCCAGCCTGGAGGCGCGCAGCCAGCAGCTTCAGGCGATGCAGGCGCGTTTTGCCGGGCTGATGCAGCAGTTGCCCGGTGCGTTCGGGGTACCCGCATTGCTCGAAGATATCGCCCGGCTGGGGGCGGTCAATGGGGTGCTCGTCGACGCTATCGTGGTGTTGGATGAGCAGCCCCGGCCACTCTATATCGAGCAGCCGTTACGCCTGGGCGTCACCGGGGCTTATCACGACCTGGCGATGTTTGTGAGCGCTTTGGGCGGCTTACCGCGCATCGTCACGGTGCATGATGTGGCGCTTCGGGCTGATGCGGCCGGGTTGCGCCTGGAGTTGGTGGCCAAGACCTATCGCAATCCGTCGTCGGGCGGTCAGTCGACCCCGGCCGTCGAGCCGGGGCCGCGCTTTGTCTATGACGCGCTGGCCTTGCGTGATCCGTTCCAGCCGCGCGCCTTGCAGGTCGGTCACGTACCCGGCCGGCCCGCGCTCGCACCGGACCTCGGGCGTGCCCGCGGTGCCCTGGAAGGTATCGCCGTCGACCAGTTCGAAATGGTCGGCACGCTGTCCCGAGGCGCGCAGACCTTCGCTCTGCTGCGTGCCGCTGCCAGCGTCCACAGGCTGGCGGTCGGCGATTACCTGGGGCCGGACCACGGTCGGGTCACGGCTATTGATGAGGGCCATGTGGAATTGCTCGAACTGTTTCCCGATGAACAGGGCGCGTGGCTGGAACGCCCGCGGACCCTCGTGCTGAACGTCAACTCATAACGGAATCAAACAATGAAAAGGACTTTCTCGTCCTTCGGTGTGGCGCTATGGATAGCGTTCACGGCACCGATGGCTGCTGCTGTGCCCAATCGTGTGGATCTGATCCAGCTGCCGCCTCCCGGCGGTGCGGCATCAGGTACCTATACCGGCGACAAGCTGAACCTCAATTTCCAGAACATCGAGCTGCGCGCCGTGTTGCAGCAGATTGCCGATGTGGCGGGCCTGAATCTGGTCGCCAGCGACGATGTGCAAGGTTCGATCACCCTGCGGCTCAAGGACGTGCCTTGGGACCAGGCGCTGGACCTGGTGTTGCAAAGCAAGGGGCTGGACCAGCGGATAAAGGCCGGGGTGCTGTTGGTGGCGCCCGCCGACGAGTTGGCCGCGCGCGAGCTGCTGACGCTGGAGTCGCGCAAGCAGATGGCTGAACTGGCGCCATTGCGGCGCGAACTGTTGCAGGTCAATTACGCCAAGGCTGCGGACCTGGCCAAGTTGTTCCAATCGGTGACCGGCCTGGAAGGCGCCACCGACGAACGCGGCTCGGTGGCGGTGGATGACCGCACCAACAACATCATCGCCTACCAGACCGGCGAACGCCTGGAAGAGCTGCGACGCATCGTGGCGCAGCTGGATATTCCGGTGCGCCAGGTGATGATCGAGGCGCGGATTGTTGAGGCCAATGTCGACTACGACAAAAGCCTGGGCGTGCGCTGGGGAGGGCGGATCAATCGCGGCAACTGGGGCGCCGGCGGTGTCGAGAAACCTCCGGAGCCAGGCACCGAGCCTGTGGAAAACCCGTCCGGCTCGCCCTTTGTCGACTTGGGGGCGCTCACCAACACTTCTGGCCTGGGTGTCGCGTTTATCACCGACAACCTGCTGCTGGACCTGGAACTGACCGCGATGGAAAAAACCGGCAACGGCGAGATTGTCTCGCAGCCCAAGGTGGTCACGTCCGACAAGGAGCCCGCGCGCATCCTCAAGGGCACCGAGATTCCCTACCAGGAGTCCAGCTCCAGCGGCGCCACCTCGGTGTCGTTCAAGGAGGCTTCGCTGTCCCTGGAAGTCACCCCGCAAATCACCCCCGACGACCGCGTGATCATGGAGGTCAAAGTCACCAAGGATGAGCCGGATTACCTGAACAAGCTCAACGACGTACCGCCGATCAAGAAAAACGAGGTCAACGCCAAGGTGCTGGTCAGGGACGGCGAGACCATCGTCATCGGCGGAGTTTTCTCCAATACCCAAAGCAAAGTGCTAGATAAAGTGCCATTTTTGGGCGATGTGCCGTATCTTGGCCGCCTTTTCCGGCGCGATGTGCTGGCAGAAAAAAAATCCGAGCTGCTGGTATTCCTGACTCCGCGTATTATGAATAACCAGGCGATTGCTGTGAGTCGTTGATTCTGTGCGAAATTTGATTCTTGTAGGACCGATGGGGGCTGGAAAAAGCACCATCGGCCGTTTGCTGGCCAAAGAGCTGCGCCTGCCATTCAAAGACTCCGATAAGGAAATTGAAGTGCGCTCGGGTGCCAATATCCCGTGGATCTTCGATAAGGAAGGCGAACTGGGCTTTCGTGACCGTGAGCAGGCGATGATTGCCGAGCTGTGCGCTTGCGATGGCGTGGTCCTGGCGACCGGCGGCGGTGCCGTGATGCGCGAGGAGAACCGCCGGGCATTGCATGCCGGTGGTCGGGTGGTCTATCTGCATGCGTCGGTCGAGCAGCAGGTGGGGCGCACCGCGCGTGATCGCAATCGCCCACTGCTGCGCACCGCCGACCCGGCGAAGACCCTGCGGGATCTGCTGGCGCTGCGCGATCCGCTGTATCGGGAAATCGCCGATCTGGTGGTGGAAACCGATGAGCGGCCACCTCGGATGGTGGTGCTCGACATTCTCGAGCGCCTGCAACGGCTGCCACCCCGTTAAAGCCAGGCCCGAAATGCGCTATTCTCGGCGGCGCGTCATCACCCTGCGGGGTGTGGCGTAGAGCCATCAGGCGACGTCGGATCACGACGTTGCCGGTCGTTAATACATCTTCAACGCGGGGACACATGCAGACACTTAAGGTCGATCTAGGCGAGCGCAGCTACCCGATCCATATTGGCGAAGGTCTGCTCGACCAGCCCGAGTTGCTCGCACCGCATATTGCCGGGCGGCAAGTGGCGATCATCTCCAACGAAACGGTCGCGCCGCTGTATCTTGAGCGTCTGAGCCGCAGCCTGGCGGCGTACTCGGTGATCTCCGTGGTGCTGCCCGACGGCGAAGCCCACAAGAACTGGGAAACCCTGCAACTGATCTTCGATGGCCTGCTGACCGCACGCCATGACCGGCGCACCACCGTGGTCGCCCTCGGTGGCGGCGTGATTGGTGACATGGCCGGTTTTGCGGCCGCCTGTTACCAGCGCGGCGTGGATTTCATCCAGGTGCCGACCACCTTGCTGTCCCAGGTCGATTCGTCGGTGGGCGGCAAGACCGGCATCAACCATCCGCTGGGCAAAAACATGGTGGGCGCGTTCTACCAGCCCCAGGCTGTGCTGATCGACACCGCGACCCTCAACACCTTGCCCCCGCGCGAGCTGTCGGCGGGCCTGGCGGAAGTCATCAAGTACGGGCTGATCTGCGACGAGCCGTTCCTGACCTGGCTGGAAGAACATGTCGACGCCCTGCGCGCGCTGGACCAGGTGGCGCTGACCGAAGCGATCTCCCGTTCCTGTGCGGCCAAGGCGCTGGTGGTGAATGCCGACGAACGGGAGTCCGGTGTACGGGCCACCTTGAACCTGGGCCACACCTTCGGCCATGCGATCGAAACGCACATGGGCTATGGTGTGTGGTTGCATGGGGAAGCCGTAGCGGCTGGCACAGTGATGGCATTGGAGATGTCGCAACGCCTGGGCTGGATCAGCGCCCAGGAGCGGGATCGGGGCATCCGCCTGTTCCAGCGCGCCGGGTTGCCGGTGATCCCGCCCGAGGAAATGAGCGAGGCGGATTTCCTCGAACATATGGCGATAGACAAGAAAGTGATCGACGGTCGACTGCGACTGGTGCTGCTGCGCCGCATGGGCGAAGCGGTGGTGACCGACGATTATCCGAAAGAGATTCTACAGGCCACGCTGGGAGCGGATTACCGCGCCCTGGCCCAGCTTAAAGGTTAATAAGAGCCCGATGACTAGTTTGCATGCCGACGAGGCGTTCCTCGGCCATTACCAGTTAAGCCACGACCCCTTCGCTCCACGGGTGCCTGGTTTCAAATTCTTCCCTGCGCAGCGCAAGCCGGTGCTCGGGCAGTTGCATCACCTGGCGCGCTACAGCCAGTTGTTGCTGGTCGTCACCGGCCCGCTGGGCAGCGGCAAGACCTTGCTGCGCCAGGCGCTGGTCGCCAGCACCAACAAGCAATCGGTGCAAAGCGTAGTGGTGTCGGCGCGTGGCGCCGGCGATGCGGCGGGCGTGCTGCGTCAGGTGGCCCAGGCCCTGGACGTTGCCAGCGCCGAGCCGAATGCGATTCTCAAGCAAGTGGTGCAACTGGGCCTGACCGGCCAGGAAGTCTACCTGCTGGTGGACGACGCCGAGCAGCTTGACGAGTCGGCCCTCGAAGCGCTGCTGGCGCTGGCGGCGGGTACGCCGGAAGGTCGTCCGCATGTGTTCCTGTTCGGTGAATCGTCCCTGATCGCCGCTCTGGAGCAGATCAGCGGCGAGCAGGAGCTGTTCCACGTCATCGAATTGCAGCCGTATGAAGAGGAAGAAACCCGCGAATATCTGGCACAACGCCTCGAAGGCGCCGGGCAGGGCATCGAACTTTTCTCCGCTCAGCAGATCTCTGATATTCACGAAAGCTCCGACGGCTGGCCTGGCACCATCAACCAGGTTGCCCGCGATGCGATGATTGAAGCCATGATTGCCAGCCGCTCTGCGGTCAAGCGTCCAAAGATGGGGTTCACTATGCCTAAAAAGCACGTATTGGCTATTTCCGCCGTTGTCGTGGTCGCTGTCGCCGCCGCCTGGTTGATCCCAGGTCGCAGCAAGGCACCGACGCCTGCCGGCGCGCCAACCGAACAGGCGCAGTTACCACTGGGTAAACCCACGCCGAATGTCGAGTTCGCCAACTCCGGCCAACCGACCAACCTGCCGATGGTCGGCCAGCCCGTCATGCGCGGCCCGCTCGCCGAAGCGGCCGGCGGTATCTCCGAAGGCGACGACGGCGTGCCAGTGGAAGGCTCCAGCAGCACACCGCCGACCGTGACCACCACCGCGCCGCCAGTGGGCGTGCCTGCCGGTCAACCGGCGGCAAAACCAACGCCTGTGCCTGTACCTGCGCCTACGGTCGCGACCGCCAAACCGGCGCCTGTCGCCAAGCCGGTCGCGCCAGCGCCTGTCGCCAAGCCAGCTCCGGCCCCGGCCGCCAAACCGGCGGAAAAACCGGTGACTGTCGCCAAGGCCGGCGCCACCGGCAGCAGCTGGTACACCAGCCAGCCCAGCGGTAACTTCGTGGTGCAGATCCTCGGCACCAGCTCCGAAGCCAATGCTCAAGCCTTCGTCAAAGAGCAGGGCGGCGAGTACCGTTATTTCAAGAAGGTGCTCAACGGCAAGCCGCTTTACGTGATCACTTACGGCAGCTTCTCCAGCCGTGCCGCCGCCGATACCGCTATCAAAGCCTTGCCAGCGAAGGTTCAGGCTGGTAAACCTTGGCCTCGCACTGTTGCCAGCGTTCAACAAGAACTGGCAGCAACTCGCTGAAGATTCGGCGGCCTTACCCAGGCCGCCCTCCCGGCACCTCAAAAAAACCGCAAGTGCGTGCAGCCCTCAAGGCCGCGCGCATTGTGGTGTCTGCGTCACAGTGGCTTTTGAGTCGTAGCGGTCAAAATTAAAAAAGTTTTGACTAGCACAGCATATCGCTTTAAACCTTTCATAAATGCGACATAGATTTGCGACATCTCGTCGCTAAATTTGTGAGCGTCTGTGTCGGTGTGTACAATGACCTCCCTTTTGCCCCTGCAAAGCCGGCGAACGTTCGGCGTGGAAGGTAACTGGTTGAATTGAAAAGAAATTTGCCTCGATATAAGAGGCAGCCTGGTGAGAAAGTGTCTATGAAAGCAGGTCTGTACCAACCCGATGAATTCAAGGATAACTGCGGTTTCGGCCTGATTGCCCATATGCAGGGCGAGCCCAGTCATACCCTTTTGCAAACGGCCATCGAGGCCCTGACCTGCATGACCCACCGCGGTGGGATCAACGCCGACGGCAAGACCGGTGACGGTTGTGGCTTGCTCATTCAAAAGCCCGACTTGTTCCTGCGCGCCATCGCCAAACAGCATTTCGCGGTCGAGCTGCCCAAGCAGTACGCCGTGGGCATGGTGTTTTTCAACCAGGACCCGGTCAAAGCCGAAGCCGCTCGCGAGAACATGAACCGCGAAATCCTCGCGGCCGGCCTGCAACTCGTCGGCTGGCGCAAAGTGCCGATCGACACCAGTGTGCTCGGCCGCCTGGCCCTGGAGCGCCTGCCGCAGATCGAACAGGTGTTCATCGCGGGCGACGGCCTGAGCGACCAGGACATGGCGATCAAGCTGTTCACCTCGCGTCGTCGCTCGTCCGTGTCGAATGCCGCCGACACCGACCACTACATCTGCAGCTTTTCGCACAAGACCATCATTTATAAAGGCCTGATGATGCCGGCGGACTTGACCGCCTTCTATCCGGACCTGAGCGATGAGCGCCTGCAAACCGCGATCTGCGTGTTCCACCAGCGCTTCTCCACCAACACCCTGCCGAAATGGCCGCTGGCCCAGCCATTCCGCTTCCTCGCCCACAACGGCGAGATCAACACCATCACCGGCAACCGCAACTGGGCCGTGGCCCGTCGCACTAAGTTCGCCAACGATTTGATGGACCTGGAAGAGCTCGGCCCGCTGGTCAACCGCGTCGGCTCCGACTCCTCCAGCATGGACAACATGCTCGAACTGATGGTCACCGGCGGCATCGACCTGTTCCGTGGCGTGCGGATGATCATTCCGCCTGCGTGGCAGAACGTCGAGACCATGGACCCCGATCTGCGGGCGTTCTATGAGTACAACTCGATGCACATGGAACCGTGGGACGGCCCGGCCGGCGTGGTCATGACCGACGGCCGCTACGCGGTGTGCCTGCTCGACCGTAACGGTCTGCGCCCGGCGCGTTGGGTCACCACTACCAACGGTTTCATCACCCTCGCGTCGGAAATCGGCGTGTGGAACTACCAGCCGGAAGATGTGATCGCCAAAGGCCGCGTCGGCCCTGGCCAGATCCTCGCCGTGGACACCGAAACCGGGCAGATCCTCGACACCGATGCGATCGACAACCGCTTGAAGTCCCGTCACCCGTACAAGCAATGGCTGCGCAAGAATGCCCTGCGCATCCAGGCGACCATGGAAGACAACGACCACGGTTCGGCGTTCTACGACATCGACCAGCTCAAGCAGTACATGAAGATGTACCAGGTCACGTTCGAAGAGCGCGACCAGGTGCTGCGTCCGCTCGGCGAGCAAGGCTACGAGGCGGTCGGCTCGATGGGCGACGACACGCCGATGGCCGTGCTGTCCCAGCGCGTTCGCACGCCATACGACTATTTCCGCCAGCAGTTCGCCCAGGTTACCAACCCACCGATCGACCCGCTGCGTGAAGCCATCGTGATGTCCCTGGAAGTGTGTCTCGGCGCCGAGCGCAACATCTTCCAGGAATCGCCTGAGCACGCCTCCCGTGTGATCCTCAGCTCGCCGGTCATTTCCCCGGCCAAGTGGCGTTCGCTGATGACCCTGGAGCGTCCGGGCTTCGACCGCCAGATCATCGACCTGAACTACGACGAGAGCCTCGGCCTTGAAGCCGCGGTGCGCAATGTCGCGGACCAGGCCGAAGAAGCCGTGCGCGCCGGGCGTACCCAGATCGTGCTGACCGACCGTCACATCGCACCGGGCAAGTTGCCGATCCACGCCTCCCTGGCCACCGGCGCGGTCCATCACCGCCTGACCGAAAAAGGCCTGCGCTGCGACTCCAACATCCTTGTGGAAACCGCCACCGCCCGAGACCCGCATCACTTCGCGGTGCTGATCGGTTTCGGCGCCTCGGCGGTGTACCCGTTCCTCGCCTACGAAGTGCTCGGTGACCTGATCCGTACCGGTGAAGTGCTGGGCGACCTCTACGAGGTGTTCAAGAACTACCGTAAAGGCATCACCAAGGGCCTGCTGAAGATCCTGTCGAAGATGGGCATCTCCACCGTCACTTCCTACCGTGGTGCGCAGTTGTTCGAGGCCATTGGCCTGTCGGAAGAAGTCTGCGAGCTGAGCTTCCGTGGCGTACCGAGCCGCATCAAGGGTGCGCGTTTCGTCGACATCGAAGCCGAGCAGAAAGCCCTGGCGGCCGAAGCCTGGAGTGCGCGCAAGCCGATCCAGCAAGGCGGCCTGCTCAAGTTCGTACACGGTGGCGAGTATCACGCCTACAACCCGGACGTGGTCAGCACCCTGCAAGCCGCCGTGCAGCAGGGCGACTACGCCAAGTTCAAGGAATACACCGCGCTGGTGGATAACCGCCCGGTGTCGATGATCCGCGACCTGTTCAAGGTGAAAACCCTGGATACGCCGCTGGCCCTCAGCGAAATCGAACCGCTCGAATCGGTCCTCAAGCGCTTCGACTCCGCCGGTATTTCCCTGGGCGCCTTGTCGCCCGAGGCGCACGAAGCCCTGGCCGAAGCCATGAACCGCCTGGGTGCGCGTTCCAACTCCGGCGAAGGCGGCGAAGACCCGGCGCGCTATGGCACCATCAAGAGCTCGAAAATCAAGCAAGTGGCGACTGGCCGTTTCGGTGTAACCCCGGAATACCTGGTCAACGCCGAAGTGCTGCAGATCAAAGTCGCCCAGGGCGCCAAGCCCGGTGAAGGCGGCCAGCTGCCAGGCGGCAAGGTCAATGGTCTGATCGCCAAGCTGCGTTATGCGGTGCCGGGCGTGACCCTGATCTCGCCACCGCCGCACCACGACATCTACTCGATCGAAGACTTGTCGCAGCTGATTTTCGACCTCAAACAAGTCAACCCGCAGGCCCTGGTTTCGGTGAAACTGGTCGCCGAAGCCGGCGTGGGCACCATCGCCGCCGGTGTGGCCAAGGCCTATGCCGACCTGATCACCATCTCCGGCTACGACGGCGGCACCGGCGCTTCGCCGCTGACCTCGATCAAGTACGCCGGCGCTCCGTGGGAGCTGGGCCTGGCCGAGACGCACCAGACCCTGCGCGGCAACGACCTGCGCGGCAAGGTCCGGGTGCAAACCGACGGCGGCCTGAAAACCGGCCTCGACGTGATCAAGGCCGCAATCCTCGGCGCCGAAAGCTTCGGCTTCGGCACCGCGCCGATGATCGCCCTGGGCTGCAAATACCTGCGCATCTGCCACCTGAACAACTGCGCCACCGGCGTCGCCACTCAGAACGAGAAGCTGCGCAAGGATCACTACATCGGCACCGTCGACATGGTGGTGAATTTCTTCACCTACGTCGCCGAAGAAACCCGTGAGTGGCTGGCCAAGCTGGGCGTGCGCTCCCTCGAAGAGCTGATCGGCCGCACCGATCTGCTGGACATCCTCGAAGGCCAGACCGCCAAGCAACAACACCTGGACCTGACGCCGCTGTTGGGCAGCGATCACATCCCGGCCGACAAGCCGCAATTCTGCCAGGTGGACCGCAACCCACCGTTCGACAAGGGCCTGCTGGCCGAGAAGATGGTCGAGATGGCCGCTTCGTCGATCAACGACGCCAGCGGCGGCGAATTCAGCCTGGACATTTGCAACTGCGACCGTTCCATCGGCGCACGCATCTCCGGCGAAATCGCGCGCAAGCACGGCAACCAGGGCATGGCCAAGGCGCCGATCACCTTCCGCTTCACGGGCACCGCGGGCCAGAGCTTCGGCGTATGGAACGCCGGTGGCCTGCACATGTACCTGGAAGGTGACGCCAACGACTACGTGGGCAAGGGCATGACCGGCGGCAAGCTGGTGATCGTTCCGCCTAAAGGCAGCGTCTACAAGACCCAGGACAGTGCCATCATCGGCAACACCTGCTTGTACGGCGCCACCGGCGGCAAGCTGTTCGCCGCGGGGACCGCCGGTGAGCGTTTCGCCGTGCGTAACTCCGGTGCCCACACCGTGGTGGAAGGCACTGGCGATCACTGCTGCGAGTACATGACCGGGGGCTTTGTCGCAGTACTGGGCAAGACCGGTTACAACTTCGGTTCGGGCATGACCGGCGGTTTCGCCTACGTGCTCGACCAGGACAACACCTTCGTCGACCGGGTCAACCACGAGTTGGTCGAGATCCAGCGGATCAGCGGCGAAGCGATGGAATCCCACCGTAACCACTTGCAGCACGTGCTGGACGAGTACGTCGAGGAAACCGGCAGCGAATGGGGTCGTAACCTCGCCGAGAACCTTGATGATTTCCTGCGTCGTTTCTGGCTGGTCAAGCCCAAGGCTGCCAACCTGAAATCGTTGCTTTCCAGCATCCGTGCCAACCCGCAGTGATATGCGCCTGAAGAGTTTGATGAGGTTTTAACATGGCTGAACGTCTGAATAACGACTTCCAGTTCATCGATGTCGGGCGCAAAGATCCGAAGAAGAAACTGTTGCGTCAACGCAAGAAAGAGTTCGTGGAAATCTACGAACCCTTCAAACCCCAGCAGTCGGCCGACCAGGCCCACCGCTGCCTGGGGTGCGGTAACCCGTATTGCGAATGGAAGTGTCCGGTACACAACTTCATTCCCAACTGGCTGAAACTGGTGGCCGAGGGCAACATCCTCGCCGCCGCCGAGCTGTCGCACCAGACCAACACCCTGCCGGAAGTCTGCGGCCGGGTGTGCCCGCAGGACCGTCTGTGCGAGGGTGCCTGCACCCTCAACGACGGTTTTGGCGCGGTGACCATCGGTTCGGTGGAGAAGTACATCACTGACACCGCCTTCGCCATGGGCTGGCGCCCGGACATGTCCAAGGTCAAGCCGAACGGCAAGCGCGTCGCGATCATCGGCGCGGGCCCGGCGGGCCTGGGCTGTGCCGACGTGCTGGTGCGTGGCGGCGTGACCCCGGTGGTGTTCGACAAGAACCCGGAAATCGGCGGCCTGCTGACCTTCGGCATCCCCGAGTTCAAGCTGGAAAAAACCGTGCTGAGCAATCGTCGTGAAGTGTTCACTGGCATGGGCATCGAGTTCCGCCTGAACACCGAAGTCGGCAAAGACGTGACCATGGAACAACTGCTCGCCGAATACGATGCGGTGTTCATGGGCATGGGCACCTACACCTACATGAAGGGCGGCTTTGCCGGCGAGGACCTGCCGGGCGTGTACGACGCGCTCGACTTCCTGATCGCCAACGTCAACCGCAACCTGGGCTTTGAAAAGTCGCCGGAAGACTTCATCGACATGAAAGGCAAGAAGGTCGTGGTGCTGGGCGGTGGCGACACCGCGATGGACTGTAACCGTACCTCGATCCGCCAGGGCGCCAAGTCGGTGACCTGTGCGTATCGTCGTGACGAAGCGAACATGCCGGGCTCGCGCAAAGAGGTGAAGAACGCCAAGGAAGAAGGCGTGAAATTCCTCTACAACCGCCAGCCGATCGCGATTGTCGGTGAAGACCGCGTCGAAGGCGTGAAGGTGGTCGAGACCCGTCTCGGCGAACCGGACGCCCGTGGCCGTCGCAGCCCTGAGCCGATCCCGGGTTCCGAAGAGATCATCCCGGCCGACGCCGTGGTCATCGCCTTCGGCTTCCGCCCAAGCCCGGCGCCGTGGTTCGAGCAGTTCCAGATCCAGACCGACAGCCAGGGCCGCGTCGTCGCCCCGGAACAAGGCCAGTACAAGCACCAGACCAGCAACCCGAAGATCTTCGCCGGTGGCGACATGGTGCGCGGCTCTGACCTGGTAGTGACGGCGATCTTCGAAGGCCGCAACGCCGCCGAAGGTATCCTGGACTACCTGCAGGTCTGACCCCGATCCCGAGTTGAAATGGGATCAACATGTGGGAGGGGGCTTGCCCCCGATAGCGGTAGTCCAGTTAAAGATACTGAGACTGACACACTGCAATCGGGGGCAAGCCCCCTCCCACATTTGGTGTTGATGTGCCCAAGAGATTGTCGTAAATCAACCCGATAGATAAAAGGCACGGCTCATCCCGTGCCTTTTGCGTCGCGCTCTGAGAAAATGCCCGTACTTTTTTTGCGGATGCCGACATGACTGCCCTCAAGAACGACCGTTTCCTTCGTGCCCTGCTCAAGCAGCCCGTAGACGTCACCCCTGTGTGGATGATGCGTCAAGCCGGTCGCTACCTGCCGGAATACCGCGCCAGCCGCGCCCAGGCCGGCGATTTCATGAGCCTGTGCATGAACCCGGAGTTCGCCTGCGAAGTCACCCTGCAGCCGTTGGACCGCTACCCGGAGCTGGATGCGGCCATCCTCTTCTCCGATATCCTCACCATTCCTGACGCCATGGGCCAAGGCCTGTACTTCGAGACCGGCGAAGGCCCGCGTTTCAAGAAAGTCATCAGCACCCTGGCCGACATCGAAGCGCTGCCGATCCCGGACCCGCACAAAGACCTCGGTTACGTGATGGACGCCGTCAGCACCATCCGCCGCGAGCTCAATGGCCGCGTGCCGCTGATCGGCTTCTCCGGCAGCCCCTGGACCCTGGCCACCTACATGGTCGAAGGCGGCTCGTCGAAAGACTTCCGCAAGACCAAGGCCATGCTCTACGACAACCCGCAGGCCATGCACCTGCTGCTGGACAAGCTGGCGCAGTCGGTCACCTCGTACCTCAACGGCCAGATCATGGCCGGCGCGCAAGCGGTGCAGATCTTCGACACCTGGGGCGGCAACCTGTCGGCGGCGGCGTACCAGGAGTTCTCCCTGGCCTACATGCGCAAGATCGTCAGCGGCCTGATCCGCGAACACGAAGGCCGTAAAGTGCCGGTGATCCTGTTCACCAAGGGCGGCGGCCTGTGGCTGGAAAGCATCGCCGATGCCGGCGCGGATGCCCTGGGCCTGGACTGGACCTGCGACATCGGCGACGCCCGCCGTCGCGTCGGCAACCAGGTTGCGCTGCAAGGCAACATGGACCCGACCGTGCTGTACGCCAAGCCAGAAGCCATCTGCACTGAAGTCGGGCGCATCCTGGCCAGCTACGGCAAGGGCAGCGGGCATGTGTTCAACCTGGGTCACGGCATTACGCCGGAAGTGAACCCGGAACATGCCGGCGCGTTCTTGCGCGCGGTGCATGAGTTGTCGGCGCAGTATCACGAGTAACCAGCGTCCCCGCCTGAATCGAGCCCCCGTCTGCCCGGCAGGCGGGGGCTCGTTGCGCTTCAGCTCTTGTTAAGTCCTGCCTTGGTAGTCTGTGGTCTTTAGGACTTCTCCTACGGCTGCCGTTGTCCGCCCAAGAAAAAATCCTGCCCAACTTTTCCACTCGCCAGTGATTGGCGTCCGTTGTCAGGTGATCGCTGGATGAATACCGCTGACTATTCAACGTGCCAGAAACTGCTGCATTGGGTTTCGGCCGTCATCATCGTGTGGGCGCTATTGTCAGGTTCTGTCGTGGCGATATTCGCCGTGCCGGCCTCGGTCAAAGCGTGGGTGTTTTTTTTCAATGTGTCATTGACCACCCTGTACATCCCGGTGTTTGTCGTGCGGGTTTATTGCTCCTTTACCCACGGCCTGGATTTTTCCGTCAGGCGTTCACCGCGGGAATACCTGGCGCTATGGGTGCATAAGGCCATGTATGTGGTGTTGGCAATGGTGCTGGCAACAGGGGTACTGATGATGGATCGCCCGATCAACCTCTTTAACCTGGTCTCCTTCGCACCGTTTCACAGTGACCCGGCCAGCATCGTCTGGTACTCCCGCGTGCATGTGCTGTCCTGCGTGGCCTTGTTGCTGATGCTGGTGATGCACATCGGTGCCGTGGTTATGCACGAGCGCCGGGGCAAGCGGGTGATGGTGCGGATGTCGTTCTAGGGCGCTGCGCCTCAAGCCGAGGCCAGCGGCGGCAATTTCGCCAACTTCAACGCCACCAGCAACGCGCCGAGCAACAGCGCGACGATAAACCCGCCAATCCCGTTCCACCCGGCCAAATGCCAGAAGAACCCCCCCGTGGTGCCGGCGACGCTTGACCCCGCGTAGTAGCAGAACAGGTACAGCGACGACGCTTGCCCCTTGGCTTTCACCGCGCGACGGCCGATCCAGCTGCTGGCCACCGAGTGCGCGCCGAAGAAACCGAAGGTGAACACCAGCATGCCGGGTATCACCAGCCACAGCGGAGTGAACAGGGTCAGGCCGATGCCGCCAAGCATCGACACGATGGTGGCCCACAGCACACGGCGGCGGCCGAGGCGGTCGGCCAGCGCGCCGATTTTCGCCGAGCTGTAGATGCCCGAGAGGTACACCAGCGACAGCAGGCCGACCACGGCCTGGCTCAGGTCATACGGGGCGGCCAGCAGGCGATAGCCGATGTAGTTGAACATCGTCACAAACGCGCCCATCAGCAGGAAGGCTTCGAGGAACAACCACGGCAGGCCCGCGTCCTTGAAGTGCATGACGAAGCCGTCCACCAGGCTGCGCGGCTTGAGGCTGCTGGCGCGGAAGTTGCGCGATTCGGGGAGGATTTTCCAGAACACCGTCGCGGCGATCAGGGCCAGGGCGCCGATGATCAGCACGGCGGTGTGCCAGCTGACGAAGTCGATCAATACGCCGATGATCAGGCGCCCGCTCATGCCGCCGATGGCGTTACCGCCGATGTACAGGCCCATGGCCAGGCCGATGTGCTGCGGGTGGATCTCTTCGCTCAGGTAAGTCATCGCCACGGCGGCCAGGCCACTCAGCGACAGCCCCAGCAGCGCGCGCATCAGCAGAATCCCTTCCCAGCTCGGCATCAGGCCGCTGGCGATGGTGGACAGGGCGGCACAGAACAACGCGGCGACCATCACCGGCTTGCGCCCCAGGGTGTCGGAAATCGGCCCGGTGATCAGCAGGCCCAGGGCGAGCATCGCCGTGGACACCGACAGCACCAGGCTGCTTTGCGCCGCGTTGATGGAAAATTCGTGGGACAACGCCGGCATCATCGGCTGCACGCAATACAGCAGGGCAAACGTCGCGAAGCCGCCGCAGAACAGCGCCAGCACGGTCCGCATGAACATCGGTGTACCTTTTTCGATGTACGTGTCAGTGAGCTGCTCCACCCTCTTATCCAGGGCGGTCGGCGGGACTTCTTGAGCGAATGGAGCGACAGCAGATTTCACGGGGACCTCGGGGAGGAAAAGCCTGCCAGGACCGGCAATGCAAAAAAGAATATAGCTGCCTAATGATTCTTTCCAATATATTGTTCGACCTGTTTGATAGCTTTAACGACCTAATGAGGCTGCTATGGAATTACGTCACCTGCGGTACTTCATCGCCGTCGCCGAAGAGCTGCATTTTGGCCGGGCCGCGCAGGTGCTGGGCATCTCGCAACCGCCTCTGAGCCAGCAGATCCAGGCGCTGGAGCACGAGGTGGGCGCGCGTTTGTTCGAGCGGACCAACCGTCGGGTCGAACTGAGCGAAGCCGGGCGCTTGTTCCTGCACGAGGCGCGACTGGTGCTGGCGCAAGTCGATAAGGCCGCGGATGTGGCACGCCGGGCGCAGTTGGGTGAGCTGGGCGAACTGAAGATCGGCTTCACGTCGTCGGCGCCGTTCAATTCGAGCATCCCCCAGGCGATCTTTGCGTTTCGCCAGGCGTTCCCGGCGGTCCACCTGAGTTTGCAGGAAATGAGCAGCACCGAGGTGGCCGAGTCGCTGGTGGATGAGTCGATCCAGGTCGGCTTGATGCGGCCGCTGCCGTTGCCAGACTCGCTGAGTGTGGTGGAGTTGATGCGCGAACCTCTGGTGGCGGTGCTCAACGCCGATCATCCCTTGGTGCAAGGCAGCGAGCGGGGCTTGCACCTGGCGCAGTTGGCCGAGGAGCCGTTCGTGTTTTTCCCGCGCAGCTACGGCAGCGGTCTCTACGCGCAACTGCTCAACCTGGCCCGCGACGCCGGCTTCAGCCCGCGCTTTGCCCAGGAAGCCGGGGAGGCGATGACGATCATCGGGTTGGTCGCGGCGGGGTTGGGCGTGTCGGTGCTGCCGGCGTCCTACCAGCGCATCCGCATCGATGGCGTGGTCTATCGCACCTTGCTTGACCAGGAGGCGGTGACGGCGGTATGGCTGGTGCAGCGCAAGGGCGCGCAAACGCCGATGGCGCAGGCGTTTGTGGAGTTGTTGACGCGTAAGGCGGCGGTTCGCAGCGCGCTTGGGGGGCGGTGAGTTCAGCTGTGTTTTGCCAGCGCTTGCAGAGCCAGGCAGGACGTGGCGATGACAAGCCCACCGGTTTGTGAAGAGGGCGCCGAACGGCGCCCTTTGTCGTTTCCGGGGTTACTGCATCCCCGCCGAACGCAACCCCGCCATGATGTCCCGATCCAGCATGCTCACCCAACGGTTGTAGTTGCGATGGATCTTGCCGTCCTTGTAGCCCAGGTCGCGGCTGTCGCGGTAGGTGATCGCGTAGCTGTTGCGGGTGTAGCGGATGTCGATGGCGGCGTAGAACTGATTGCGCACGGTGATCTCGGCCTGCACCAGTTGCGGGCTCAGGCGTTGCACGGTCCATTCGCGTTTTTGCAGGGCGGTGACGATCACCTGTTTGACTTGTTCTTCGCTGACCTGGGCACCCGCTGGCAAGTCGTGCTGGGTGTTGAGCACCGGTTTGCTGGTGCAACCGGCGCCGGTCAGCAGGGCCAGGGTGATCAGGGTGGCGCGTAGCAAGGAAGACATTCCGTTTTCTCCAGTCGATGTAAAAAGTCAGGACCAGCGGCGGAAGATCAACGAGGTGTTGACGCCGCCGAAGGCAAAATTGTTGTTCATCACGTAGTCGTGGTGCATCTCGCGAAACTCACCTTGCAGGTAATCCAGCTCGCCGCACTGCGGGTCGACGGAGTCCAGGTTGAAGGTGTGTACGTACTGGTCGCGGTTCATCATCTCGATGCTGAACCACGACTCCAGCGCCCCGCACGCGCCCAGGGTGTGGCCGAGGAAGCTCTTCTGCGAGCTGATGGGCATGCGGCTGCCGAACAGGCTGTTGGTGGCCAGGGTTTCGGCGATGTCGCCCTGGTCGGTGGCGGTGCCATGGCCGTTCACGTAGCCGATGACCGAGGGCTCGAGCCCGGCGTCTTCCAGGGCCAGCTCCATGGCGCGGCGCATGGTTTTCTGTTCCGGGCGCGTGGTGTGCTGGCCGTCGGCGTTGCTGCCGAAACCGACAATTTCGGCGTGGATATGCGCGCCACGGGCCAGGGCGTGTTCCAGTTCTTCGAGCACCAGCATGCCGCCGCCTTCGCCGATCACCAGGCCGTCGCGGCCGCTGTCGTAGGGGCGCGGGCTGGTCTGTGGCGCATCGTTCTTCAGGCTGGTGGCGTAGAGCGCGTCAAACACCATGGCTTCGGTGGGGCACAGCTCTTCGGCGCCGCCGGCGAGCATCAGCGGCAGGCGTCCGAACTTGATCGCCTCATAGGCATAGCCGATGCCCTGGCTGCCGCTGGTGCAAGCGCTGGACGTGGGAATCAAGCGCCCGGTGAGGCCAAAGAAGATGCTGATATTCGCCGCCGTGGTGTGGGGCATCATGCGGACATAGGAGTTGGCGTTCAGCCCCTCGGCCACCGAGTTGAGCAGCATGTTGCCGAACGCCTTGATCTCGTCGGTGCTGCCGGTGGACGAGCCGCAGGCCACGCCCATGCGCCCGTCCTTGATCGACTCGTCACCGAGCAAGCCGGCGTCTTTCAGCGCCTGCTCCGCCGCCCACACCGCCAGGCGCGATACGCGGCCCATGCTGCGCAGTTGCTTGCGGGTCCAGTGCGCGGGCACGACGAAGTCGTCGATCGGCCCGGCCAGGCGCGTGTTCAATTCGCTGAAACGGTCCCACTCGTCCATGCGCCGGATGCCGCTGCGGTTGGCGCGAAAGTTGGCGGCGATGGTGTTCCAGTCGCTGCCCAGGGAGGTGATGCCGGCCATGCCGGTTACGACCACGCGCTTCATCAACACAGACCTCCGTTCACGGCCAAGACCTGGCGGGTGATATAGCCGGCTTCGGCCGACATCAGGAAATTCACCGCGCCGGCCACTTCTTCCGGCGTGCCCATGCGCTGCGCCGGGATCATTTTCATCAGCTCTTCGACCGGTACGTTTTCATCGAGCATCGCGGTGTCGATCAGGCCCGGTGCGACGCAGTTGACGGTGATCTTGCGCTTGCCCAGCTCGATAGCCAGGGCCTTGGCCGCGCCGATCAGGCCGGCCTTGGAGGCGCTGTAGTTGACCTGGCCGCGATTGCCGATCAGCCCGGACACCGAGGTGATGCACACGATACGCCCGGCGGCGCGACGGCGGATCATCGGCATCATCACCGGGTGCAGCACGTTGTAGAAACCGTCGAGGTTGGTACGCATCACCACGTCCCAGTCGTCTTCCGACAAGGCCGGGAACGCGCCGTCGCGGGTCAGGCCGGCGTTGAGCACCACGCCGTAATACGCGCCGTGTCGTTCCACGTCGGCTTCGAGGATTGCCTTGCACTCGGCCCGCTCGGAAACGTCGAATTGCAGCACCCGCGCCTTGCGGCCCAGGGCTTCGATCTCGACCTGCACCGCGTCGGCTTCTGCTCGACCGCTGCGGCAATGCAACACGATGTCGTGCCCGGCCTGCGCCAGGCGCAGGGCAATGGCGCGGCCGATGCCACGGCTGGAGCCGGTGACCAGTACGGATTCAGTCATGGCGTTTCGTCCTTCGATTCATCTAAATAGGTGGCCGCCTGGGGCGGTCGAAATACGTTCAAGCGGGCGCTGGCGTGGATACCGTCGCCGGTCAGGTGGCATTCGAACACACCCATGCCGTTGTCGTCTTCCAGGGAGCGCAGGCCGTGGATGGTCAACTCGGCACCGGCCGGGAAGTGCTCCACGTTGCACTCGAACTTACGCGTGCCCAACAGGAAGCCCAGCTCCACCGCCTGGCCGTTCTGGCGCGCGCGGCAACCGGCATAGGCGGCGACGCTTTGCGCCATCAGCTCGATGCCGACCCAGGCCGGCAGGCTGCCGTCGGGGCGGTTGAACAAGCCACTGGGCTTGACGGTGAGGCGGGTGTGAATCTGCTCTTCGTCGAACGACAGCACCTGGTCGATCAGGATCATGTCGCCCGCGTGGGGCAGCAGTGCGGCGAGTGGCCAATCGATCATGGGGCCTCTGCGATAATCAGGCTGACATTATTGCCGCCGAAGGCAAACGAGTTGCTCATCAGGCAGCGTTTTTTCAAGGTGTCACCTCGGCGTGCCCACTGCAAGGCGGGCAGCGCCGGGTCGGCCTGGCCGTCCCATACGTGGGGCGGCAGCCGGCCGTGGGCCAGGCTCAGCCAGCAGAACGCTGCTTCCAGTGCGCCGGCCGCGCCCAGGGTGTGGCCGCTCATCGGTTTGGTCGATGAACAGGCCACGCCGTCGGGGAACAGGTTGGCGACGGCCAGGCTTTCCATGGCGTCGTTGTGTTGGGTGGCGGTGCCGTGCAGGTTCAGGTAGCCGATCTGCTCCGGCTTCAAGCGCGCGCTGGCCAGGGCCTTGCGCATCGCCAGCAACGCGCCTTTGCCAGTGGGCTCCGGCGCGGAAATATGGTGTGCGTCGCAACTCGCGCCACTGCCTAGCAGCGCGATGGGGGCGGGCTCGCGAGTCATCAAAAACAACACCGCCGCTTCGCCGATGTTGATGCCGTTGCGGTTCACCGAAAACGGGTTGCAACGCTCGCTCGAGACCGCCTCCAGCGCGGTAAAGCCGTTAAGCGTCAGCTTGCACAGGCTGTCGACGCCGCCGCAGATCACTGCATCGCACAGGCCCAGCTCCAGCAGGCGCCGGGCACTCATCAACGCGCGGGCGCTGGAGGTGCAGGCGGTGGAAATCACATAGGCCGGGCCGCTCAGTTGCAGCCAGTCGGCGAGGAAGTTCGCCGGGGCGCTGAGTTCCTGTTGCTGGTAGTCGTAGTCGTCGGGGAACCGGTGATCGCTCAGGTAACGGGCAATGCCGCGACTGGCTTCGTCGATGCCCGAGGTGCTGGTGCCGAGCACAATGCCGACCCGCGCCGCGCCGTAGCGTTGGATCGCCTGGCGGATCTCGCCGTCGATCTGCAACGCGGCTTCGAGCAGCAACTGGTTATTGCGGCTGCTTTGCTGGCCCAGCTCGGGCGGGATGGTCGCCAATGCGCCCGATACGCCGGCAACCGGCAACACGCGCTCCGGCACCCAGTCGCTTTCGGCGCGCATGCCGGAGCAGTCGCCGGCAAACAGGCTGCGGCTGACGTCGGCCTGGCCGCGCCCGAGAGCGCAGATCACGCCGAGGGCATTCAGATACGCGGTCATCGCGCCATTCCCAGCGGGGTGATGCGATAGCTCAGCGGTTGCCCGCGCATGTTCACGCTGAACACCTCGGATGACTGATAGACGATTTGCCAATGGCCCGGCAGGGTGCGTGTCAGGTCCATCGCTTGGGCGTTCGGGTACAGCGCGCGGAGGTCATCCGCCGAAGTCAGTGCAAACAGCAACGCGGCGAACAGCTCGCGCGCCTGGGGATTGGGCGGCAGCAACCCGTCGGCCTGCCACTGGCCGTCGATCAGCTTCTGCCGGGCCTGGGGGATGCCCAGCGGGTCCATCATCGACCAGCGGATCGCGTTGCCTTCGCGCTGGATCACCAGCAACCAGTCCTGGCTCTGGCCGTCCGCCAGGCGCTGCACGTGCAGTTGCATCGGCAGGGCCAGGGCCGGGTTTTTTGCCGGCAAGGGCGGTTGGCTGGCGCAGGCGCTCAGCAGCAACAGGCAGCCGATCAGCAGCGCACGCATCATGGTGCCGCGCTCGCCAGGGGTTTGCGTGCCACGCAGTTGACCAGGGTTTCTTCGCGCTGGCCCACCGGCGGAGCCTGGCGCAGGCCCCAGCGTTCCAGCAGGCCGAAATCGCTGGCCCGGCTCCACCACAGGTATGGGTAGGAGACGTTCTGCGCGCCGAATTCAAAGCCCTGCTCGTGCAGCATCTGCAGGTACTCTTCGGCGCTTTTCTGCACCTGCATAGGGTGGCGGAACAGCCAGCGAATCACCCAGGTGTCGATATAGGCTTCGGTGGACTCGGCAAACAGCAGGTAGCCGCCGGGCTTGAGGACCCGGTAGAACTCTTTCAATGCACGGTGCTGCTCAACCAGATGATGGAAGGTCTGGTGGCAGAACAGGATATCGACGCTGGCGTCGGCGATGTCGAGGGTGGCGCAGTCGCTGCCGATCAGCTCGACGTCCAGCCCCTGGTGCGCGGCTTCCGCCTTGCTCAGCTCAAGGCTGTGCGGGTCGGCGTCCAGCCCGATCAGGCGGGACGGCGCAAACACTTGCTGCAACAGCTTGAAGGATTTGCCCTGGCCGCAGCCGGCGTCCAGCAGTACCGGCGCCACCGGCAGCGGTTCGCTGAACAGGCTGCGCAGGTCGTTGATCGCCACGCGCAACACATGGTGCTGCCAGGTGTGGCTGCGCAGGAACCAGAAGCCGAACTTGGTTTCTTCGACGTAGTTCTTACTCAAGTACTGACTGCTCACACGGCATCCCCTGCACAAATTTCCGACAACATCCGTAACCGCCGCTTGGGCTCGCTGACAAACGGGTTGCGCTCGTCCCAGGCGTAGCCGGCGAGGATCGAACTGATCATCCGGCGAATCTCCGGCGAGCTGCCGGCGTGAAAAATAACATCCTGGAACGTCCCGGCGTACCAGCCTTCGACGTAGCAGCGGAAGGTGTCGACGCCGCGCTTCAACGGCTCGGCAAACTCGCGCTGCCAGTCCACGGTTTCGCCGTTGAGCTGACGATGCAGCACGCCCGCGGCCATGCTCGCCGAACGCATGGCGATGGTCACGCCGGAGGAGAACACCGGGTCGAGGAATTCTGCGGCATTGCCCAGCAGCGCGAAGCCCGGGCCATGCAAGGTTTTGACGTTGGCCGAGTAGCCGCCGATGGTACGCGCGGGGGTGTCCCATACGGCGTTCTGCAGCACGCTGCTGAGGCTTGGGGTTTCGTCGATGAACCCGCGCAGGCACGCGTCCAGGTCGTTGTCGCGGCCGGCGAAATGTTCCTTGGCCGCCACCACGCCCACGGAGCAACGGCCGTTGCTGAACGGGATGGTCCAGAACCAGATGTCGCGCTGGGTCGGGTGGGTCGTCACGAGGATCTTGGTGCGGTCGAAGCCTGGGTGTTCGATGCGGTCCTCGACATGGCTGAACACCGCCTGGCGCAACGGGAAATCCGACGGCGCTTCCAGGTCCAGCAGGCGCGGCAGGACGCGGCCGTAGCCGCTGGCGTCGAGCACGAACTTGGCTTTGATGTGGTACTCGCTGCCGTTCTCCCGGCGCACATGCAGGTAGTGGGTTTCACCGCTGAAATCCACGCCGACGATGGTTTCGCCGTAACGGATGTCGACGCCTTGCAGCGCCGCCTGATCGGCCAGCAACTTGTCGAACTCGCCGCGCTGCACCTGGAAGGTGGTCGGCTTGCCGTGGCTGAACGTATCGCCGAAATCAAACGCACTGTAGCGCTCGCCCCAGGCGAATGCGGCACCGGTTTTCACCTGGAAACCCGCGGCCTGCACGGCGTCGAGCATGCCGGCCTCTTCGATAAAGTCGATGCAGTGCGACAGCAGGCTTTCACCGATCGAAAAGCGTGGGAAATGCTGGCGCTCGATAATCAATACATCATGCCCTTTACGCTTTAACAGCGCTGCAGCGATGGCACCGGACGGGCCGGCACCGATCACCACCACCTGGCGACGTTCCATTTCAACTATGGGCACGAGGGCTCCTTGCCGCTTTGGCGATAATCACATTCATGAGGCGTGCTTCTGTCGGCCGGCCCAGGGCGCCAGCATAAAGCTGAAGGCCAGGCCCAGGCTGACCGACAGGCCGAAATTACTCACCGCGGGTGTACTCGACAGCGCCAGCAGGCCGAACGACAACCAGGTCGTCAGTGCCGCCAGCAGTGTTCCTAATAGGCTGACCGCAGGCCCGCCGATCTGTTCACGCATCAGGATCGCGTAGTCGACGCTGATGGCGGTGACCAGCAGCAGGCCGAACAGGCTGAACAGCGTCAGCGGCTGGCCCAGCCAACCGAGGCTGGCCAGGCTGCACAGCGCGGCCAGCAACGGCAGGGCGACGATGCGCAGCGCGCCGCCAAAGCCGAAGGGCACGATCAGCAACAGCACGATCAGCCCGCACGACATCAACTTCAATTCAGCCGCGCTGATCTGCGTGGCGGCGAACACCCGGTTCAACTCCCCCAGGCGATCCACCAGTTGCACCCCCGGCAAATCCGCGGCCTGCACCTGCAGCAGCGCCGGGTCGCTCAAGCCTTGCAGGCTGATCATGGCTGCCACACCGCCGTCGACCGGGCCCAGCCACAGCGTGCGCCAGGGTTCGGCCAGTGGCCCGAGCAGCGCAGCGTCGATGTCTTGGGTGGGCAGCGCTTGCAGTTGAGCGACTTCGGCTTGCAGCGCGCCGACGGGCACGCCGAGGTCCAGCAGCGGTTGCCAGTGCGCGGGAAGTGCATTCAGCGCCTCGCGCAGCTGTTGTTGCTCGGCGGGCAGGTTGACCAGCTGGTTCAGCGCCAGATAACCCTGGAGTTTGTCCATATTCACCAGCTGTTCCAGGCGCTGGCCCAGGGCGGCCTGGCGTTCCAGCAACTGCTGCTGATTGTCGGCGCGCACCAGGAAGAACTGGCTGGTGGGTTGGAACCCGGTGATCCGCGCCACGGCCTGGGCTTCCTGCAGTAATTGCGGCGGGGCGCCGATCCACTGGCGCAGATCGTTTTTACTGTTCAACTGCCACAAGCCGCCGGCGCAAAACAGCAGCACCCACACCAGCAGCACCGCGCTCGGCACGCGCTTGATCAACCCGGAACGCATCAGCCACAGGCGCTCGGCGATGTGCAACGGCCATTGCGCCGGGCGCAGGTCGACACCCTTGAGCAGCGCCGGCAACAGGCACACGGCCGACAGGTACGCACCGACCAGGCCGGCAGCGGAGAATACGGCGATCTGGGTCAGCGCCGGGAACGGCGTCCAGGCCAGCGCCAGGTAACCGATGCAACTGGTCGCCAGGCTCAGGCTCAGGCCCGGCAGGGTCAGGCGCAACGCCGGCCAACTGCGCCACGGCTGCAGGCTCCAGCTTTTCGACAAATAGTGCAGCGGGTAGTCCACCGCCACGCCGATCAGGCTGGAGCCGAGCACCAGTGTCATCACATGCATATGCCCGAACAGCGCCACACAGGCCACCGCGCCGAACAGCATGCCCACCAGCACCGGCACGAAGGCCAGCAGCACGCGCCAGCGGCGGAACGCCAGGAGCAACAGCAGCAGAATGCCGAGGGTGGCGCCGCCGCCGACCCAGGTGATTTCGCGGCTGGCTTGCTGTTGCCCGCTGGCAGCGTAGAGCAAACCGCTGGCCGCGAGCAGTTGCGCACCGTGCTCGGTGGCCTGGGCGCGACTGGCCTGGAGCAGGTCCGCGACCTGCAGCGGCAGTTTCATATCGAAGGCATTGCCGGTGGTGCGCGCACGCAGCAGCACCCAGCTCTTGCCGTCGGCATCGGCGATCAATGCGCCGCTGCCGATATCCAATTGCACCGCGCCGCTCTGCGGCTGGCTGTTCTGAATGCGTCCGGTCAGGCCCAGCCAGTCGTCCTGGCTCGGCACCAGGCTGAACCCGGTGAACGGGTCGAACAGCGCTTGCACACGCTGCTGGATGAAGGCGTCGGGGTGGTCGATCAGTTGCTCGCGGTCCTTGGCCGCGAGCATCGACAAACGCCCGCGCAACAATTGCGCGCGCAGTGCCGGCAGGTCGGCTTGCAGGTTCCATTGGACCTTTTCAAACAGGCCGCTGGCTTGCCAGCGCGCGCCCAGTTGCTCGGCCACGTTGACCGCTTGCTGGCGGTCGGCGTGCCCCACGAGGACCAGGATTTCGCGGTTCAACGGTTCCTGCATGCGCTGTTCGGCTTGCAGTTCGAGGGCGTCCGGCGTGTTGCCCGGCACCAGTTCCATCAGGTTGGCCGACAACGGCGCGCCATGGCGCCATTGCCAGCCGGCCAGGGCCAGCACGGCCACCAGCAGGGTCAGGAACAGGCGCGGCAATAAACGCTCACTGGGCAAAGTCGTGTTGCTCCGCATCGCTCAGGGGAAGGTCGGCGCTGCTGTCCTGCATGCGCAGCACGGTGCTGTCGCCCTGGGTTTCCAGCAGTTCGATGCTGTGGACCAGCGTGCCGCCGTCGATATTGATCTGCTTGAACACTTGCTTGAGCAGCAGCGAGCGCGGGGTCAGCGTCAACTGCCACTGCTCGGCTTCACCCTGCAGTTGCAGGTCGAAGTCACGCTGCAAGCCGCTGCTGTCGCCCTGCAGCACGGCGAGGAACAGGCGGTTCTGCTCGGCCCCGGCGCTCTTGTTCGGCAGCGTCTGCCAGCCGTTGGCGTCACGCCGCGCAATGCCTTGGGTACTGATGCGGTAATCCTGTTGCAGCGGGGTTTTGAGCAGCCACAGCAGGCCGTGGTCTTTGGCCAGGACGAAGGTGCCTTTGCTGACCAAGGGCTGCGGCAGGGCGCGCAGGTGTTTTTCCTGGATGAAGCTGCCGTGGATCACGCTGGGTTTGGCCAACTGATCGCTCAGTTGCTGTAAGTCGAACCCATGGGCCGCCGCCGAAAAACCAAACAACGCGAACACTGTAGGAGCGAGCTTGCTCGCGAAAAACCTGAGGGCACCGCGGGGTGTCAGGTGGCCAGCGTTATCGTTGACGATCTTCGCGAGCAAGCTCGCTCCTACGAGGGTCAGCATTTCAGGGCCTTTTCGACGGCGTGGGTGAAGACGGTGGGTGAGGCCAGTTGCATCTCGCGGCTGGCGATGTCCACCGCCACTTGCACGGTCATGGCGCGGGTCAAACGCTCGCCGCTGGCGAGATCGGTGATCAGGTAATTGACCTTCAAACGGTTCTCCCACTCCACCAGGCTGGCGCGCACGTTGAGCGTCTGGCCGAAGGTGGCGCCGCGCACATAGCGCAGTTGCATGTCGATCACCGGCCAGGCGTAGCCCGACTCGAGCATCGCTGCGTAGTTATGGCCGATCTTGTCGAGCAGGGCGCAGCGGGCGATTTCCAGGTACTTCACGTAGTGCCCGTGCCAGACCACGTTCATGGTGTCGATGTCGAAAAACGGCACGAGGATTTCCGTGTCGCAATGCAGTACGCCCGGGCTACGCATGCAGCCTCCAGTGTTGCTCGGCGATGCGTTGCAGGCACAGGCGCAGCTCGCCTTCGAGGGCGCGGTCTTCGATCACCGGCGGGAAGTCCTTGGCCAGCTCGCTGTGCATCGCTGCCAACGCCGGCGGCAACGGGCGCGCCTCGGCGGCCTGGGCGCGCAGCCACACGCCCTGGTTGGCGGCGAGCAGGGTGGCGGCGGCGACCTGTTCGGTCAGCTCCAGCACACGGATCGCATCGCGGGCGGCGATGGTGCCCATGCTCACTTTGTCCTGGTTGTGGCACTCGGTGGAGCGTGAAAACACGCTGGCCGGCATGGTGTTCTTCAGCGCTTCGGCGGTCCAGGCGCTGGTGCCGATCTGCACTGCCTTGAAGCCGTGGTTGATCATCGCGCGGTCGGCCGGGGCGCCGGACAGGTTGCTCGGCAGGCCGTGGTTGTAACGCACGTCCACCAGCAGGGCGAGCTGGCGGTCGAGCAGGTCGGCGACGTTGGCCACCAGGGTCTTGAGGCTGTCCATGGCGAAGGCGATGTGCCCGCCGTAGAAGTGCCCGCCGTGCAGCACGCGCTCTGCTTCGGCGTCGATGATCGGGTTGTCGTTGGCGCTGTTGAGTTCGATCTCGATGAACGAGCGCAGCCAGTTCAGGCTGTCGGCCAGCACGCCGAGAACATGGGGCGCGCAACGCAGCGAGTAGCGGTCCTGCAAACGGTGCAGCGGCGCAGTCGGCGCATCGATGGCCAGGTCCTGGCGCAACCACGCGGCGACTTGCATCTGCCCAGGGTGCGGCTTGGCGGCGAACAGGCGCTCGTCGAAGTGTTCCGGGTTGCCTTGCAGCGCCACCACGTTCAGCGCGGTGATGCGCGTGGCCAATTGCAGCAGGTAATCGGCGCGGGCGAAGGCCAGGCAGGCGAGGCCGGTCATCACGGCGGTGCCGTTCATCAGTGCGAGGGCTTCCTTGGGCCGCAGGACCAGCGGCGCCCAGCCCAGTTCGCGGTGGACGTCGATGGCCTGGCGGCGTTCGCCACGGAACAGCACGTCGCGTTCGCCGGAGAGCGTCGCGGCCACGTAGGACAGCGGCGTCAGGTCGCCGCTGGCGCCCACCGAGCCTTCTTCCGGGATCAGCGGCAGCACGTCGTGTTCGAGGAACGCGTGCAGGCGTTCGAGCAGTTCCACGCGCACCCCGGACACGCCGTGGCACAGCGACTGCAAACGCGCCGCGAGCACGGCGCGGGTGGCTTGCGCGTCGAGCAACTTGCCCAGGCCGCAACCGTGGAAGGTGTACAGGTGCCGCGGCAGGGCTTCGACGTGCTGCAACGGCACCGCCACCACGCACGAGTCGCCATAGCCGGTGGTCACGCCGTAGATCACGCCTTCCTTGTCCAGCAGCGAGTCGAGGAACTGCGCGCCCTTGGCGATGCGCTGGCGATACGCGGCATCATCCTGCAAGTGCGTGGGCGCCTGACGATTGGCCAGGGCCAATACGTCTTCAATGCGCAAAGCGCGTTCGCCAAACGTTACCGGCTCAAGATGCGTCGTCATCGGTCTTCCAGAAAGGGTAAAAGTTGAACCATTGTTGGGGCGCTTCCAGGCAGAACTGGCCCAGGCGTGCGGCATAGCGTGCGGTCCACAGGGCGATGACCTGCTCGCGGGTGCTGCGTTTCCATTCGATCAGTTGGGCAAACGGTTCGATGCTCAGGCGATAGCGGCCCTGGTGCTTGAGGCACATCAGCAGGTTGACCGGGCATTTCAGCAGGCCGGCCAGCAGCCACGGGCCCTGGGGGAAGGCAGCGTCATGGCCGAGGAAGTCCACGCGCACCGTGCGCCCGCCGTGCAGTGGCACGCGGTCGCCGGCAATCGCCAGCCATTCGCCGTCGTCCAGGCGCTGGCTGAGCAGCAGCATGGTGGCCGGGTCCAGCTCGCTGACCTGGATCAGGCGCAAGTGGGTCGCGCCGGCTTCGCCCAGCAGGCGGTTGAAGCGTTCGGCGTGCTTGGTGTGGACCAGCACGTTCATGGTGACTTTTTCGCCGATCTCCGCGAGCGCGCGGCACACTTCGAGGTTGCCCAGGTGCGCGCCCACCAGCATCTGCCCGCGTTCGCCGCGCAGTTGGCCGCGCAATTGCGCCGGGTCGTGGATTTCGATCTGCTCGATGCGCAGCTTGCCGTTCCACACGTCGAGCTTGTCCAGCAGCGCATCGGCAAATGCCATGAACTGGCCGAAGACTTTGCGCCGGGTCGGGCGCAGCTCATCGCGGCCGCTCCATTGCGCCAGACGCTGCTGGTATTGCCAGGTGCTCTGGCGCGCGGTACGGCCGAACAGGAAGAAGTACAGCACGATGCCGTACAGCAGCGGGCTCAACAGCCGGCGCCCGAGCAGCCTGGCGGCGACTGCGGTGAGTTTCATCAGCCAGAAACTGCCACGCTCTTCGCGGTCGGCCCAGTGTTTGCTGCTGTCGCTCATGCCTGCCACCGTCGCCACAGAATCATCGGTGCGCGCACCAACATGCCGAAGAACAGCCGGGTGTGCATGGCCGAGATACGCACGTTGTCGCGGAACAGGCGGAAGTGCGACAGGCCGTCGGCGGGGTAATGCACCTTCGTCGGCAGCCAGCGCATCGGCTGGTTGCGCCAGGCCAGGCGCACCAGGATGTCCGAGTCGAAATCCATGTGGGTGCCGATGTAGGCCGAGTCCATCAGCGCCAGGGTCGGCCCCAGCGGGTACACGCGAAAGCCGCACATCGAATCGCGAATCTGCAGCGACAGGGTGTTGATCCACACCCACACGTGGGTCAGGTAGCGTGCGTACAGGCGGCCCTTGGGCACGCTGTCGTCGTATTCGGGGTAGCCGCAGATCACCGCCGTGGGGTGTCGGCGCGAGGTATCGATGAAGCTCTCGACTTCGCGCAAGTCATGTTGGCCGTCGGCGTCCACTTGCAGGGCATGGGTGAAGCCCAGGCGCGCCGCTTCGCGAAAGCCGGCCATCACCGCGCTGCCCTTGCCTTGGTTGTTCGGCAGGGTGAGCAGGCTGACGTTGTCGAGGGTCGCCAATTGCGCCAGCACCGCCGCGCACGCCGGGCTGCTGCCATCGTCCACCAACAGGCATGGCAGGCCGCTGTCGAGCAGGCTGTGGACCACGGCCGGCACGGCGGTTTCATGGTTGTAGACCGGGATCAGGGCGCAGGGGTTATGCATGCGCAGGCTCCAGTTGAATCCGGCCACTGGAGCAGGCCGCGACGCCGTTGCGGTAGGCGAAATACAGCTTGCTGCGTTGCGGGTCGAAGCGCAGGTGCAGTTCGACGTGGTCGCCGGGGCGCACCAGTTGCTGGAACTTGAGCACTTCCATGCCGGCAAAGGTCGCCGGCAGGTCGAGCAGTTGCTGGCCGAGATTGAACGCCCACTCGACCTGCACCACGCCCGGCAGCACCGGCGTCACCGGGAAGTGGCCGCTGAAGTAGGCCAGGTCCGGCGGGATGCTCAGTTGCAAGGTCCATTCGCCATCGGCTTCGACTTGCTCCAGCACCTCCGGGGCTTTCGGCCGGGGCGCCAGCAGCAGCGCTTCGATCTCGGCCTGGGGCAGCTTGCCTTGGCTGTTCAGCGGCAACTGTCGCAGTAAACGCCAGCGACGCGGCAAGGCCAGGGCTTCGCAGTGTTGGCTCAAGTGTTGGCGCAGGGTTTGCGTGACGGTACGCCGGCCCTGGTTGCGCAGGGCATGCAGGCCGTCGGCGCTCAGCACCACGAGAGCGCCGAGGCTGGCGCGGTTTTCCTGGACCACGCCCAGGCGCGTTTCGGCGACCCAGGGGTGCGCCATCAGGGCCTGTTCGAGCATGGGCAGGGAGATACGTTTTTCTTCCAGTTTGACGATGCGATCCAGGCGCCCGAGCAGCTCGAAGCGGCCGTCGGCATGCAGGCGGGCGGCGTCGGCGGTCTGTTCGATATGCCCGGCGGGCAGGTACGGCGAGGCAATGCGCAGGGCACCGTCGGCGTCCTGGCTCAGTTCTACCCCGGCGAACGGCTGCCACGGCTGCGCGCCTTGGCGCCAGGCAATGCCGCCGGTTTCCGAGCTGCCGAGGATTTCCGTCGGCCATTGTTGCAAGCGTTCGTACAGGCTGGCGGCCGCGTCGATGGGCATGGCGCCGCCGGAGGAGAACACCCGCGACACTCGGCTCAGGGCCGGCCAGTCGAGGTTGTCGCCCATCCGCTTGAGCAGCGCCGGGCTGGCGACCCAGGCGAACCGTGGGTGCTCGCGGCTGGCGCGCTGCAAATCCTCCGGGAAGGCCAACTGGCGGCGCACGAAGCTGCGGCCGGCGCACAACGGCCACAGCACGCGGAACAACAAGCCGTAGATGTGTTGGGTGGCGACGCTGCCGATGATGCAGGCGTCGTTGAGGTCCGCGCCCCACAGCGTTTCCAGGGCCTGCACCTCGTTGGCCAGCTGGCGCAGGGTCTTGTCGATGCGCTTGGGTTCGCCGCTGGAGCCGGAGGTACACAGGCTCAATTGGCACGCATCCAGGTCGAGGGCGGCCGGGCTCAACGGCGCCTGATACAACGCGTCCAGGTCCGCGGCGTCGGTCAGCCAGGTGTCGACAGCGTCGGCCCAGCGTTGGCGAGTCTGCGGTTGCAGGTCGGCGGGCAGCAACACGCCGACCCCGGCGCGCCAGGCCCCCAGCAGGGCGATCGCCAGCAGGCCGGCGTCTTCCAGATGCACCGCCACGCGCTGGATACCGCGCGCGTGCAGGCCTGCCGCCAGGCGCAGGGATTGCTCCCACAGCTGGGCGTGATTCATCGCAGGCTCGGTGGTGACCAAGCGCTGTTCCAACGGCTCAAGCAGCAGGTGCTCAAGTTTCAACCCATTCATACGCGGCCTCGAACCCTTTGTCGTACCAGCCATTCCACGGCAAACAACAGCCCCATCAGCCCGTAGGCGATCAGGCCGTTGTACAACGTCCACCAGCTCAGCGGCGCCCACAGGGTGAGGGCGGCGGCCAGCAGGCCATTACACAGAAAAAACACGCTCCACACCACGGTGACCTGGCGCGTATACACAATGGCTTTCGGCGGCAGTTGCGGGTCGGTCATGCGTGCCAGGCGCTCGACCATCGGCGGGCCGTATTTCAGGCTCAGGCCGAACAGCGCCAACATGAACGCGCTGACCAGGCTCGGGTACCAGCGCAGCAGGTGCGGGTTGTCGAACCAGGCCAGGGCCAAGCAGAACAGGATGATCGCCACCGCCATCCAGCGGCTGCCGGGGCGCCGCGCACCCGTGAGCGCACGCAGCAACCACAGGCTGCCGAGCAGCAGGCCGAATTGCCACGGTGCAAAGTGCTCGGTGCCGTAATACACCGCGAAAGGGTACAGCAACCCCGCCAGCAACAGGCCAAGGCCGATCAGCCGGCTCATGCGGCCGGTTGGACCAGACGGTACACCGCCTCAACCACGTCGTTCACGGTACGCACAGCCTTGAACTCTTCGGCGGCGATTTTTTTGCCGGTCTGGCGTTTGATGTGGTCGATCAGGTCCACGGCGTCGATGCTGTCGATTTCCAGGTCCTGGTACAGGTTGGCTTCGAGGGTGATGCGTTCAGGTTCCAGTTCAAACAGTTCCACCAAGGCAGCGCGCAGGGTGTTGAAAATATCGTCACGAGTTTGCATGGTACGGTCTCAAGCTGCCTGTTTGGCCGTGACGAACGCCGCAAGGCTGGCCACGTTGGTGAAGTGATTGCGGGTGTCCTTGGCGTCGGCATCGATCTTGAAGCCGTACTTTTTCTGGATCGCCAGGCCCAGTTCCAGGGCGTCGACTGAGTCCAGGCCCAGGCCTTCGCCGAACAGGGTTTGGTCGCTGTTGATGTCGTCGACGCTGATGTCTTCCAGGCCCAGGGCCTCGATGATCAGCGTCTTTATGTCGTGCTCAAGGCTGTTTGAGTTGCTCATCTTCGGCGAGCTCCTTAATAAAATAGTGATGCAGGTAATCGTTGAGCTTGCGTGAGGCCTGGGGCGCGGGGCCGAGTGCGGCGAACGCTTGTGGTTCTATATCGGCACCCACCCGTAAACTGAAGTGAAAGCGGCGTTTGGGAATGCGATACCAGGGTTCGGCCTTGGTCAGGGTGGTCGGGCTGACCTTGATTACCACGGGGGTGATGATTGTCGCACCACGCAACGCAATCGCGGCGCCGCCGCGATGAAAGGCAGGCGCCGCGCCGGGTGTGGTGCGGGTGCCTTCTGGAAAGATGATCAGGGTCTGACCTTCGCGCAGCGCATCGGCGGCGGCGTCGAGCATGTCCGCGCTGCCGTCATTGCTGATGTAGCCGGCATCGCGCACCGGCCCACGGGTGAACGGGTTTTGAAACAGGCTCTGCTTGACCACGCAGTTGGTCTGGCGCATCAGGCCGATCAGGAACACCACGTCGATCAGTGACGGGTGGTTGGCGACGATCATCTGGCCGGGGCGCCCGAGTTTGTCGACGCCGTCGACGCTGAACGTGAGAATGCCCAGGCGCTGCATCCACCGAATGAACAACCAGAACAGGCGACTGATGGTATGCCGCGCGCGCCGTTGGTGCTGCTTGGCAGTCCCCGGCAGGCAATTGAGCAACGGAAATACCAGTAAGCGCAGGCACAGCCCGCCGACGCCAAACAGCGCGAAGCTGGCGGCGGTGGCGAACAGGCGCCAGTAGTAGGCGTCCCGTGGCTTGTCGTTCAGGGCTTGCGTTGCCAGTTCCATACGCGGTTCTTCCAGGCGTGTTGGCAGGCGCCCTGTTCGGTCAACAGGGTGCGTAGCAGGTTCAGGGCATGAGGCCACTGGGTGTGAGTGTGTTGGACCGTGCCGGTGCGCAGTTCCAGTTGCCACTCGTCGCCCGGCGTCAGTAACAGGCCGAGGGCGTAGGGGAAGGGCACGTCGTGGATCCAGTTGGCGTAGGCCTCGGGGGGCTGTTCCTCGCTGATCACCAGCAATACCGCCGGGGCGCCTTCGTTGAGCAGGGCCGCTGCTTCGAGCATGCCGTGTTCCAGGCCATCGCCGGCGGCGGCGAGGGCGGTCATTTCGCTGGTTTCATTGCGCAGGATCGACCACAGGCCAATCACCGCGTTATGCACCGACAGGCTGAACTGAGTCGGCGACAGCGGCTGATCGTTGGCCAGGTCGCTGAGGATGTCGAGGGTGCGCGGGGTTTCGCCGTGGCGGGAAACGAACACCAGCGGCAGGTCTTGCAGGCCCTCGGCCAGCGGCCAGCCCACGCTGAAAGCCATGCGCGCCAGACGGCTCAGGCGGCGGCGCTGCATGGCCGGTAAAAACGAGACGTCGGGGGAGGCTTCGCTGGCGGGTAGCAACACTGGCGCCTGGCACCAGGCGCGCCAGTCGTCCGCACTTTCGAGGCCCGGAGCCCAGGCGCGCCATTGGCTGATATTGAAATTGATCACTGAGAAGATATCCCGCCCCTGCGGGCTTCCATGCGCGGCCACTGGCCCCGAATACCGGGACAGGGAGCAGCAGCCGAATGGCGCGCATTATCCCGGTGCTGTGGGGTTCTAGCAAACTTTGGTAAATATTTGTTCACGGCCGATTACAATTTGCTGGGGAAGATTTACAGATTGTCCTTCACTGAGAACCGAGCTGGATTGTCGGACTGTTCCTTTTCATTTGTACGTTAGATGCTAGCCCTGACCATTAATGCAGCAGTGCATGGATGAACGAGGTAGCTAACCGGCGCTTTTGCCCTCTACACTCGGGCATTCATTGGTACACGGAGGTTTTTCCATGCGGCGCGTGGTGTTCAATCAAAAAGGCGGGGTTGGCAAGTCCAGCATCGCCTGCAACCTGGCGGCGGTCAGCGCCAGTGAAGGTTATCGAACCCTGTTGGTGGACCTCGATGCACAAGCCAACTCTACTCAGTACCTCACCGGGCTGACCGGCGACGATATACCGATGGGTATTGCCGAGTTCTTCAAGCAAACCCTGTCTTCGGGGCCGTTCGCCAAGAAAAACCGGGTGGATATCTACGAAACGCCCTTCGACAACCTGCACGTGATCACCGCCACCGCTGAGCTGGCGGACTTGCAGCCCAAGCTCGAAGCCAAGCACAAGATCAACAAGCTGCGAAAGCTGCTGGATGAACTGAGCGAAGACTACGACCGGATTTACCTGGATACCCCGCCAGCGTTGAATTTTTATGCGGTTTCGGCGCTGATTGCTGCTGATCGTGTGTTGATCCCCTTCGATTGCGACAGTTTCTCGCGCCAGGCGCTGTATGGCCTGCTGGCGGAAATCGAAGAATTGAAGGAAGACCACAACGAAGGCCTGGAAGTCGAAGGCATCGTGGTCAACCAGTTCCAGGCGCGAGCGAGCTTGCCGCAGCAGATGCTCGATGAGTTGATTGCCGAAGGCTTGCCGGTGCTGCCGGTGTACCTGGCGAGTTCGGTACGCATGCGTGAGTCGCACCAGCAGAACAAACCGCTGATCCACCTGGACCCACGGCACAAGCTGACGCAGCAGTTTGTGGAGTTGCATAACCTGCTGGAAAACGCCTGACCCAAAGCACCACACTGGCCTGCGTTGTGCTCAAGGTCGAGTTACACCCCTTGGCTACGCAACCAGCTCATCAACTGCGGTAACGGAAACGCCCCACTCTGACGCGCCACTTCGCGGCCGTTCTTGAACAGAATCAAGCTGGGAATCGAGCGAATCCCCAACTGCGCCGACAACTGCTGATTGGCCTCGCTGTCCAGCTTGGCCAACCGGCACTTGCCTTCCAACTGCGCAGCGGCCTGCTCGAAGATGGGTGCGAACGACTTGCACGGCCCACACCAATCGGCCCACACATCCACCAGCAACGGCAGGTCGCCCTTGATCTGGCTGGCGTAGTCGCCCTGTTTCAGTTCAAAAGGTTTGTTCAGCAGCACCGGCTGCTTGCAGCGCCCGCACTTCGGCGCATCGCCCAGGCGTTCGCCGGGGATGCGATTGAGGCCGTTGCAGTGCGGGCAGGGAATGACGAGAGGGTTGGACATGGTGGCGCTCCTTTGAGACTGGCCAATAGATCCTATTTGGAGTCAGGTCTGGGGTTTATCAAGGCGTGGGAGCGGTGACTCATCCGTTCACAGTTTCTGCCATGTCGATGTGAAGCCGCTTATCTAGGCTGTTGGAGCGCGTTCTGTTTTCCGCCATCTGTCTGTTTGCGGTTATAGCAAATTGCGATAGTTTGAGTTCGGGTTTAACCTTCATAGCAAGATGCGATAAGGATGTTGCATGCGAGTGATTAGTGAGAAAAGGATCTGGGAAGCAAAGGAAAAGTGGCCGCGCTCAGCGAGTGCTTTGGATGAGTGGTACCGACGGATAAAGCGCAATAGCCCAGGAGATTTCGCGTCAATGAAAGGCATTTTTCCTGCGACGGATAAAGTCGGGCAGTTCCATGTGTTCGACATCGGTGGCAATAAACTGAGGTTAATTGCTTTCGTGCGGTACCCAGCACAACGAATTTACATCAAGCATCTGCTCGATCACCGCGAATACGAACAAGACAAGTGGAAGGAGACAATCAGATGAGCGCACTCATTCAGCTCGCCGCTGAACATTGGCAATTTGTTTCACCATTACTGCGCAAGCCAAAAAACGAGGCGGATTACGATGCACTGGTTGCTGCCCTCGACGAGTTGCTGGATTTGGTCGGGGAGGACGAATCAAATCCGCTTATGAGTTTGGTGGATATTCTCAGTGACTGGATCGAAGCCTACGATCACGAGCATCGTCCGATGCCCATCGTCAGTGGTGTTGACGTGTTGCGCGCGATGATGCGCGAACACGGCTTGAATCAAAGTGATCTGCCAGGCTTAGGCACACAGTCAGTCGTTTCCGAGATTCTGAGCGGTAAGCGTAAGCTCAATCTGCGACAGATTAAATGGTTGGCCGAACGCTTTGGGGTTTCCGTGGAGACGTTCATCTAGCCGACTCTACGAAGAACAACTGATCTCCAAATGCTTGCCCCAATCCGGCGGCCGCTGCGCATACTGCTCCATCCCGGCCTGCTCCTCGAACGGTTTGCGCAACACCTCATGCAGCCGCCGCACTTCGCTGTAATCCCCAGACTCGGCGGCGGTGATAGCGTTCTGTGCGAGGTAGTTGCGCAGGATGTACAGCGGGTTGACCGCATGCATCCGTGCTCGGCGCTGTTCTTCGCTGTACTCGCCATCACGCGCCACGCGGGCCTTGTACGCATCCGCCCAGGCATCGAAGCCGTTCCTGTCGACAAACTCGTCGCGCAACCGCGCCACTGCGAGCGCGGCCGGTTCATCGCCCAGGCGGCGGAAGAACAGCGTGTAGTCCACGCCGCTGTTCTGCATCAATTGCAGCAGGCGCTCCAGCAGTTTCTGGTCATCGTCTTCGGCGCTGGTCAGCCCCAGGCGGCGGCGCATCAGGTCCAGGTAGTGCGCCTGGTACAGCGGCAGGTACAGGCCGAGGGTTTCCTTCAAGGCGTCGACGCTGATAAACGGTGTGAGCGCCTGCGCCAGCGCGCTGAGGTTCCACTGCCCGATCGGCACTTGATTGCTGAAGGAGTAGCGCCCTTCATGATCGGAATGGTTGCAGACGAAGTGCGCGTCAAAATCGTCGAGAAACGCAAACGGTCCGAAATCGAAGGTGATGCCGAGGATCGACATGTTGTCGGTGTTCATCACCCCGTGGCAGAAGCCATAGGCCTGCCATTTGGCGATCAGTGCGGCGTTGCGTTCGACGACTTCGCGGAACATCGCCAGGTACGGTTCGGGCTGTTCCCGGCACTCGGGAAAGTGCAGCTTCAACACGTGCTCGGCCAGTGCCGCCTGCTGCTCGGGCTTCTGGGTGTAGTAGAAGTACTCGAAATGGCCGAAGCGGACATGGCTACGGGCCAAGCGCAACACCATCGCCCCGCGTTCCTGCTTCTCGCGCCAAACCGGCGTGCTCGAGCCGATCACACACAGCGCCCGGCTGCTAGGGATGTTCAATGCGTGCAGGGCTTCTGATGCCAGAAACTCCCGAATCGAAGAGCGCAGCACGGCGCGGCCATCGCCCATCCGCGAGTACGGCGTCTGCCCGGCGCCCTTGAGGTGCAAGTCCCAGTGTTCGCCGGCGCGGTTATACACCTCGCCGAGCAGCAAGCCACGGCCATCGCCCAACTGCGGGTTGTAGGAGCCGAACTGATGCCCGGAATACACCATCGCCCGCGGTTCGGCTTCGGCCCACAGCTTGTGGCCGCCGAACAGTTCGGCGAACACTGGCGTTTCGGCCACGGCTGGGTCGAGGTCGAGCAGGGCCATGGCGGCGTCGCTCGCCACGACCAGGCGCGGTTCGTCGAGGGGCTCGGGCAGGACGTGGGTTGAGAACGCGTCGCCCAGGCGTGCGAAGCGATTGTCGAAGGTCAGTTCGTCGAGGGCTTTCACCGGCCATCTCCAGCAGAATGTCCGAGCATTCTGCTGGGGATAGGCGTTTTAGTCGAGCTTGGAGGGTGGCGGCTCGGGGGCGTCCACCACTTTGCCCGGCGGCGGTTCCGGTGCGTCGTGCGTCTCTGCCGGGTTGGCGATGGTGCGTTTTTCGTCTTCTACCGGCACCAGCTTGTACTCCTGGCCGTGCAGGTTCTTCAGGTAAACCTCCATCTGCCGGAACGAGATGTTGATGTGGTTGTTCTTGAACTCGCGGTTGATAAAACGGTTCACCTCGTCGATCACCGGGTTGCGGTCACCGAGGTCGCGCACGTGCATGCGCAGTTCGTGGTCGAGGGTGCTTTCGCCGAAGTTGAGGAAGTACACGTGGGGTTCGGGTTCTTTCAGCACCCGCGGGTTTTCGCGCGCGGCCTGGAGCAGCAGGGCTTTCACCAGGTCGAGGTCGGAGCCGTAGTCCACGCCGAGCTTGAGGGTGACCCGGGTGATGGTGTCGGTCAGCGACCAGTTGATCAGTTGCCCGGTGATGAACGTCTTGTTCGGGACAATGATGTCCTTGCGGTCGAAGTCGGTGATGGTGGTGGCGCGGATGCGGATCTTGCTCACCGTGCCCGACAGGTTGCCGATGGTGATGGTGTCGCCGATCCGCACCGGGCGCTCGAACAGGATCATGATGCCGGAGATAAAGTTGGCGAAGATCTCCTGCATACCGAAGCCCAGGCCCACCGACAGCGCCGCCACCAGCCATTGCAACTTGTCCCAGCTCACGCCGAGGGTCGATAGGGTCGCCACAAACCCCACGCCGGCAATCACGTAGGACAGCAACGTGGTGGTGGCGTAGGCGCTGCCCTGGGCCAGGTCCAGCTTGGACAGCACCAGCACTTCCAGCAAGCCGGGCAGGTTGCGCGCCAGGGCGAAGGTGATGCCGATGATGATCAGCGCGCCGAGCATGTCGCCGATGCTGATCGGCACCATGCTGATATTGGCCCCGGTGCCGCTGGTGTATTCGTAGAGGGTGACGTTGTCGAGGTAGGAGAACACCGAGATCAGGTCCGACCACACCCAGTACAGCGCCGCGATGAAGCCGCCGAGCAGGGCCAGGCGGATCAGGCGCATGGATTGTTCGTTGACCTGTTCGATGTCCAGGGTCGGCTCTTCGATCACCGCTTCGCCTTCGCCGGCTTCCTTGGCGGCCTGGCGTTTTGCCAATGCCCGCGAATAGGCCAGGCGCCGGGCGGCGACGCCCAGGCCGCGGGCGAATGTGGCTTCGATCACCAGCCAGAACATCAACAGGTACAGGGTGTTGATCAACCGGTCGCTGAGCTTCAGCGCGGTGTAGTAATAGCCGAAGCACACGGCGATAAACAGTGCGATGGGCAGCGCGGTAAACAACAGGCCCGCGGTTTTGCGGAACAGTGAGGCTTTCTCGTGGGTCGTGCTGTGCAACAGCAGGCGACCCAGCAGCCAGGCCATCAGCGCATAGCAGGTCAGCACCACGCCGATGCCCAGCACGTCGTCGGCCAGGGCTGCCGGCTGGTGCTCGGCAATGGCCACCACGGCCACCAGCGCCAGCACCACCAGCCCGAGCTTGCGTACCCAACCTTGCAGGAATGCGACCTGCGGTCGTTCCCAGCGGAAGTGCAATTCGGCGACGCCGCCTGGCGCGAGGATTCGGTAGGCGGTGTAGAACACCAACCACGCCTGGGCGATCTGCAACAGCGCGGCACCCAGGTTGGCGTTTTGCCCGCGGGCGTCGATCTGCAACGCATAACCGCATAACGCCAGGCCCAAGGCCACGGGCATGGCCAGCAGGATATTCACCAGGATCGCCTGGGGCGTGTGCCATTGGCTGTCACGCTTGAAGTGGCCGATGTCCATGTGAACCTTTTTCAGCCGCGCGTACAAGGCATTGCGCCGCCACAACAGTGCGCCGATCAACAGCAGCAACGGCAGGAACAGCAGCGGGCGCTGGGTCAGGCCGTCGTACAGTTCGCTGACGCTGGAGGCCCAGGGCAGGGAGGTGACTTGCTTGCTCAGGTGATCCGGGACGGTTTCCAGCCACTCGGTGTCCAGCGGCTTGTTGCTGGGAATCCAGAACATCTGCTCATCGAGGGTCGCACGCAGGGTGGTGGCGGTGCTCAGCAGTTGTTTCTGGTTCAGTTGCAGGGTGATCGATTCATTGAGCAGCGCGCTCAGCTCGCGGCTCAGGCGCTCGAGCAGGTCGCTGCGGGTGATCGCCAGTTCCAGCAGAGTGCGCCGCAATTGCGGGGTGACCTCATCCGGCGGCTGGTTGGCCAGCAGGTTATCCACATAGGTGCTGGGCGAGCTGATCAGTTCGCGCTGCTGGTTGACCTCGAACTGGTACAGGCGAATGTTGGCGATGTCGTCGGCGAGGTTGCGGTCGACCGTGAGGCGCGGCAAGGCCTGTTTCTGTTTGTACAGAATCTTCGACAGCAGCAGGCTGCCCTTGAGCACGTTGATCTGTTCGTCCAGCGCCGAGTCGCTCTGGGTCACGGTGTCCAGTTGCTGCTTGGTCTGCAGGTTCTTCTGGGTCAGGTCGTTGAGGCGGTCGGTGCTTTTGAGCAGGTAGTCGGACAGCTTCAGGTTGGCCGCGCTTTCCGTGGCCAACAGGCTGCTGCTGCCGGCTTTCTGCGCTTCGATGGACTGTTGGGTCACCGTCTGTTGGGACTGGGCCAGGCGTTTCTGGTTGATCAGGGTTTGCAGGTCCTGGATCTCTTGTTCCAGGCGCGCGGTTTTTTCCACCACCAGGTCATGCTGGCTGTTGCCCAGGTCTTGCAGTTGGCTGTTGCCGGCCAGTTCCTGGCGGCGCAGTGGGATCAGGGCATTGAGCGACGCCAGTTCGGCGTTCAACTGGTTGCGTTGGTCGGCGCTGAGGGTTTTGCCATTGTCCTTGCCGGCCTTGAGGGTCGCGTTGATCTGCTGGATGCGCGTCTGGCTGCTGCTGATTTCGGTCTGCGCGCGCTCGGGGCGGGTCTGGGCGGCGATGGTCAGGCTGTTGGCGTCGGCCAGGTCTTTTTGCAGGTCGCCTTGCTGGGTGGTGCGCTGCACCAGCAGTTGTTCCAGTTGCGGCACCGGCAAGGTGGCGTAGCGCTGGGCCACCGGGACGACTTTGGTGGCCTTGAGCCGGGTCAGTTCGCGCTGGTTTTCGCTGGTCTGGCGCGGGGCGTCTTGCAACTGGCGCTTGAGATCGACCAGGCGCTGCTCGTAATCCTGCTTGTTGCCCAGGTGAGTCAGCGTCTGCTGCAGGATCGCCTGCAGCGCCTTCATGTCGGCGTCGGGCAGCTTGCGGTCGGGCAGCTTGTCCAGGGTTTGCTGGATAGCGTCGGCGCTGGGCGGGTCGGCGGCGTATACGCTGCCGACACAAAGGGTCAGGCCCAGCAGGGCAGTGGCGAGAAAAGTGCGCAGGGTTGGCATAGAGACCGGTCGAGCAAGGTGAAGAATCGGGGCAGTATTGCCCCGCAGTTTAGAGGAAGAGTCCGGGGCCCGGGCGACTTCCTTCGGGGAATCTGACGCCGACTTTGCCAATCTTGTTCCCGTCCATGACTGCGACGGTCCAGATCGTGTTGTTCCACTCCACCTGGTCGCCGACCACCGGCGCGCCGCCGACTTTCTGGGTGATGAAGTGGCTCAGTGGCATGTCCGGGTCGATGCCTTCGAGCTGCAGGCCGTACAGCGCCGAGACTGCGCCCAGTTGGGCGTCGCCTTCGAGGATGAAGTCGCCGAAGAAGCGCAAATCCAAGCCGCGTTGCGGCGCCTGGCTGAACAGTTTGCCCAGGGCCGGCAGGTTGTGTTCGTGACCGATCACGCAGAGCAGATCGTCGGCTTCCAGCACCGTACTACCCGACGGATGGAGCAGTTGCTGGCCACGGAACAGTGCAGCGATACGCGTGCCTTCGGGCATTTTCAGCTCGCGCAGGGCTGCGCCGATGCACCATTTTTCCGCGCCCAGGCGGTAGACGAACAGTTCCCACTCACTGGTGACGTGAACTTCCAGGGCGGCGCGGGAAATCGGCGCCGGCTCCGGTGGCACGGTCACTTTCAGCAGCTTGGCCACCCACGGCAGGCTGGTGCCTTGCACCAGCAGCGAGACCAGCACGATAAAGAACGCCAGGTTGAAGTACAGCTGTGCATGGGGCAGGCCGGCCATCAGCGGGAACACCGCAAGAATGATCGGCACCGCGCCGCGCAGGCCGACCCAGGCGATAAAGGCTTTTTCGCGGCCGTGGAACGCCTTGAACGGCAGCAGGCCGACCATCACCGACAGCGGCCGCGCAAACAGGATCATCCACAGCGCCAGGCCCAGGGCGGGCAGCGCAATCGGCAGCAGGTCGTGGGGCGTGACCAGCAGGCCCAGCACCAGGAACATGCCGATCTGGGCGAGCCAGGCCATGCCGTCGAGCATATGCAAAATGCCATGACGGCTGCGCACCGGGCGGTTGCCGATCACCAGGCCGCACAGGTACACGGCGAGGAAGCCGCTGCCGTGCAGGGCGTTGGTCAGGGCGAAGACGAACAGGCCGCCGGCGATCACCAGGATCGGGTACAGGCCGTTGGCCAGGTTGATGCGGTTGACCATCTGCAGCATCAGCCAGCCGCCGCCCAGGCCGATGAGGCCGCCGATGCCGAACTCGCGCACCAGGTGCAACAGCAGGTTCCAGTGCAGGCCGGTCTGGCCGCTGGCGAGCATGTCGATCAGGGTGACGGTGAGGAACACCGCCATCGGGTCGTTGCTGCCGGATTCGATTTCCAGGCTGGCGGAGACCCGTTCGTTGAGCCCCTTGCCGCCGAGCAGCGAGAACACCGCGGCGGCGTCGGTGGAGCCGACAATCGCGCCGATCAGCAAGCCTTGAATGATGTTGAGGTCAAACAGCCAGGCCGCGGCCATGCCAGTGAGACCGGTGGTAATCAACACCCCCACCGTGGCCAGCGACAACGCCGGCCAGAGTGCCACGCGAAAACTCGCCACCCGGGTGCGCAAGCCGCCGTCGAGCAGGATCACGGCCAGGGCGAGGTTGCCCACCAGGTAGGCGGTCGGGTAGTTATCGAAGATGATGCCGCCGCCGTCGACGCCGGCGACCATGCCCACGGCCAGGATGATCACCAGGATCGGAATGCCCAGGCGGGACGAAAGAGAGCTCACCAGAATGCTCGCACTCACCAGCAACGCGCCGATCAAGAACAGGCTGTTGATGGTGGTCGCATTCAAAGGCAGTACTCCATGGGCAAAATAAGACGGACGCATTCTGACCATGCAGTCTGCGTGCCAGCGATTCTAACCTGTTGAATTGCCGCGCTGTCAAAAAGGTTTTAGCGGCGGGCGCCGATCTAAATGTGGGAGGGGGCTTGCCCCCGATTGCGGTGGGTCAGCTGTAGATAAGCTAGCTGACAAATCGCAATCGGGGGCAAGTCGAATCGTCGCACCGCCCCTCCCACATTCTTAGAGGCGAAACCGCCCGACCATCCCGTTCAAGTCCACCGCCAGGCGCGACAACTCGCTGCTCGCGGCACTGGTCTGGCCGGCGCCGGTTGCCGATTGCACCGACAGATCACGAATGTTCACCAGGTTGCGGTCCACTTCCCGTGCCACCTGCGCCTGTTCCTCCGCCGCGCTGGCGATCACCAGGTTGCGTTCATTGATCTCGACAATCGCCGTGTTGATCGTATCCAGCGACATCCCCGCGCCTTTGGCGATGTTCAGCGTCGATTCCGCGCGCTCGGTGCTGTTGCGCATCGAATCCACGGCATGCTCGGTGCCGGCCTGGATACTGCCGATCATCCGTTCGATCTCGCTGGTCGACTGCTGGGTGCGATGCGCCAGCGCACGCACTTCGTCGGCCACTACGGCAAAGCCACGGCCGGCTTCCCCGGCGCGTGCGGCTTCAATCGCCGCGTTCAGGGCCAGCAGGTTGGTCTGGTCGGCAAGGCCACGAATCACGTCGAGCACCTTGCCGATGTCGCGCGACTCATTGGCCAGGTCGCCGATTAGCGTCGCGGTGGCTTGCACGTCGCCGCTCATGCGCTCGATGGCGCTGACGGTTTCCTGCACCAGGTCGCGGCCGTCACCGGCGGAGGTGGTGGCGTTGCGCGAGGCCTCGGAGGTGCTCACCGCATTGCGCGCGACTTCCTCGACGGCGCTGGTCATCTCGTTGACCGCGGTGGCGGCCTGTTCGATTTCGTTGTTTTGTTGGGTCAGGCCACGGGCGCTTTCGTCGGTCACGGCGTTAAGCTCTTCGGCGGCAGAAGCCAACTGAGTGGCCGAGCCGGCGATGCGTTGCAGGGTGTCGCGCAGCTTGTCCTGCATCTTGGCCATGGCAGCCAGCAGGCGGCCGGCTTCGTCGTGGCCATCGACCTTGATCGGGCGTGTCAGGTTGCCTTCGGCGATTTCTTCAGCCGCGTCCAGGGCCTGGGCGATCGGCAGGGTGATGCTGCGGGTCAGCAGCCAGGCGAACAACAGGGTCAGCGTCGTGGCGATGACCAGCAGCCCAACCACCAGGTCGAAGGCCAGGTTGTATTGGTCTTTGGCCTGCTGATTGGTGGTCAGGGCCATCTTGTTGTTGATGTCCGCCAGGCGCGCCAGCACGGCGTTGGTCTGCTCGGCGTTGCTCAGCAACTCGCTGTTGAGCAACTCGCGCAGCTCGTCGACCTGATTGGCCCGCGACATGCTCTTCATGCGCTCTTCGATCTGATGGTACTGGGCTAGCAGGCGCACGTATTCGTCGTAGGCCGCGCGTTCTTCGCTGCTGTCGATGAGTTTTTCGTAGATGCCCTGGGCGGTCCGAATCTGCTGGTTGCGCTGTTCGATGGTTTCCAGGGTTTTTTGCTGCACGTCTGGCCCGCGGTTGGTCAGCAAGCGGTATGACAGCACCCGCAGGCGCAATGTCAGCTGGGTGAACTCATCGAGGGCGCGAATACTCGGCACGCTGGACAGCGTGATGTCTTCTGCCGCCGCGCGGATTTTGCTCATTTGGTTCAGGGCGAACACACCGAGAAACAACATGAGTGCACCAATCAACGCGAAGCCTAGGAACGCGCGCGGCGCGATATTCATATTACGAAGAGACATGCGGGAGTCCTGGGAAGAAGCGCGATCCATGCGGCTATGAGACAGGGTGAGTATTACCTATCGGCAGTACGACTAAAGTCTAAAGTGGCGTGTGTTTTTATCGCATCTGACGAGGGGCCGGGTCGATTCAGGAACCAGATGGGGGAAATGCAGTCACTAAGGCTCGAAAGTGCGGCCCGGCCCTTAACAATCGGGCTGCGCGCCGGGGATAACCCTGGCATCCGAGGCGAATTTTCTTTATCGTCACCGCCCTTTTAAAAAGCCCAGGAAATCAAAATGTTAGAAGCATCCCTCAGCCAGCTGGAACAACTGGTCAGCGACCTGGTACAGCAGAATCAAGACCTGTTGGGCACCAATGAATCCCTCAAGGCGCAATTGGCCCGCGCCAAGGATGAGAACGACAGCCTGCAATTGAACCTGATGGAACAGGAAGAAAAGAACGGCGCCACCGCTGCGCGTATCCAGGCGTTGGTTGAGCGTGTGAGCGCAGGGCCTGTCAGCGCATGAACGAAGGGATAAAGGTCGTTTCGATTCTCGGAGAGGATTACTCGATCAAGGCTCCGGCCGGGGAAGATCAAACCCTGATGCACGCCGTGACCCTGCTCAAGGCCTCCCTGGCCACCACCAAGAAAAAGTACCCGACCCTGATCGGTGACAAGCTATTGGTACTGGCCGCGCTGAACCTGTGCGCCGAGCAGATCGAAATGCAACAGCGTCACCAGCAGGAACTCGACCGTTACCAAGAGCAAGTCAGCGCCACGGTCGAGGTGATTTCCAAGGCTATCGGACAGCCTTAGAACCACTCATCCTGCATGCCGAGGCACGTATCGTCGCGGGCCTCCAGTATTGCCAGTTCATGATGGCAGCCCGGTACTTCCCAGGTCAGGAAGTAGCGGGCCGCCTGGAGCTTGCCTTTATAGAACGCGGTGTCCGCCGCATTGCCCTTGGCCAGGCCTTCTTCGGCGCGAATCGCCTGCTCCAGCCAGCGCCAGCCAATCACTGTGTGCCCGAACACCTTCAGGTACAGCGCCGAATTCGCCAGGCTGCTGTTGACCTTGCCTTGGGCGAGATCCGTCAGCAGGCCGATCGTCACGCTTTGCAGGCGCGCCACCAACTGTTCCAGCGGTTCTCTCATGGCCTTCAGCGATGGATATTGCTGCGCCCGCGCGCCTGTTTCGGCGATCAACCGAATCAGTTGCTTCAGGCCCGCGCCGCCGTTCTGCGCGAGCTTGCGCCCCAGCAGGTCGAGGGACTGGATACCGTGGGTGCCTTCATGGATCGGGTTGAGGCGGTTGTCGCGGTAATACTGTTCCACCGGGTATTCGCGGGTGTAGCCGTGGCCGCCGAGGATCTGGATCGCCAGCTCGTTGGCCTTGAGGCAGAACTCCGAGGGCCAGGATTTGACGATCGGCGTCAGCAGGTCGAGCAGTTCGTGAGCGTGCTTGCGTTCGACGTCGGTTGCCAGGGTGGTGGTGTCGTCGAACAGGCGCGCGGCAAACAGGCCGAGGTCGAAGGCGCCTTCGACGTAGGCTTTCTGGGTCAGCAACATGCGCTTGATATCGGCGTGCTGGATGATCGACACCGGCGCGGTACTCGGGTCTTTGCTGTCCGGCAGGCGGCCTTGCGGGCGTTCGCGGGCGTATTCCAGGGAATACAGGTAGCCGGCGTAACCGAGCATCACCGCGCCCATGCCGACGCCGATGCGCGCTTCGTTCATCATCTGGAACATGCAGCTCAGGCCCTGGTGCGGTTTGCCCACCAGATAGCCGACACAGTGCCCGTTATCGCCGAAATTCAGCGCCGTGGACGTGGTGCCGCGCCAACCCATCTTGTGAAACAGCCCGGCCAGCAGCACATCGTTGCGCTCACCCAGGCTGCCATCGTCGTTGACCAGGAATTTGGGCACGATAAACAGCGAAATGCCCTTCACCCCGGCCGGCGCGTCCGGCAGTTTGGCCAGCACCATATGCACGATGTTTTCCGACAGCGGGTGGTCGCCGCCGGAGATAAAGATCTTGTTGCCCTTGAGCCGATAGCTGCCGTCCGCCGCAGGCTCTGCGCGGGTACGAATGTCCGACAGCGACGAGCCGGCATGCGGCTCGGTCAGGGCCATGGTGCCGAAGAAGCGGCCCTCGATCATCGGCTGCAGGAAGCGTTGCTTCTGCTCCTCGGTGCCGAAACTTTCGATCAGGTTGGCGGCGCCCATGGTCAGGAACGGGTAGGACGTTGACGCCGCGTTGGCCGCCTGGAAGTGCGCGAAGCAGGCCTGGGACAGCAATGTCGGCAACTGCATGCCGCCGGCTTCGAAACTGCGCGCGGCATTGAGGAAGCCGGCTTCCAGGAAGGCGTCCACGGCCGGTTTGACTTCCGGGATCAGGATGGCCTTGCCGTCCTCGTAGCGCGGTTCGTTTTCGTCGTTTTTGCGGTTATGCGGTGCGAAGTACTTTTCGGCGATGGTGCGGGCGGTACTGATGGCCGCGTCGAAGGTTTCGCGATTATGTTCGGCAAACCGCTCGCGCTGGGTCAGGCCCTCGGCATCGAGGACTTCGTACAGCTCGAAAGCCAGATTGCGGGAACTGAGGAGCGTCTCGGACATGGCGGCTTACCTGTGTGGGAAGGAGCCTGAGTCTAAGTGCGCGAATAAAGGCTGGATAGCAAGATTGATCTGGGTGATGGAGGGGCAGAACGCGGACGAGGAATTGAAATACAGCCAAAATGTGGGAGGGGGCAAGCCCCTCCCACATGTTTACCGCGTTTCGGCAGTTAGCCGATGGTCATCAGGCTGGCGTTACCGCCCGCCGCTGCGGTGTTGACGCTCAGCGCACGCTCGATCACCAGACGCTCCAGGGCAATTGCCGTCTCGCCTTGGGACAAGCCATGTACCCCGACAATCGCCCCGCCACGCTGGGCCACTTGCTGGCAAACCGCGCGCAGTTGATCGGAATCGCCGTGGTGCAGGACTGCGTCGAACAGCACATCGTCCTTGGTCCAGTCGGCCACGCGCTTGATCTTCGCCTGAATCTCTTTCGGCAGGCGTGGGAACAAGGCTTTGGTCAGCTCGGTTTCCGGCCATACCGCCGAACCGCCGACGGCTAATACCGCCGCCAGTTGGGTCAGCAGGTCACCTTCTACTTCTGCCAGGCACAGTACGTGCTCGCGGGGCAGGATGGCGTAGCTGTTGCGCTCGCCGGTCGGGCCGGCCAACAGGCGGGTGATACCGCTTTGCGATTGCGTGGCGAACCGGCTGCACAGCGCGCTCAGGTCGCTGAGCGTGTGGCTGTCGGCCCAGGCTTTCAAAGCGGTCAGCGGTTGGCTCATGGCGTCGCGCAAGCGCACATCCGGTGCGGACAATGCATCGCCGCGAACGAAGGACTGCTCGATCGCATCGGTAGGACGCGTCGACAGCAGGCGGTACAGGTACAGCGGACCACCGGCTTTCGGGCCGGTGCCCGACAAACCTTCGCCGCCAAACGGCTGCACGCCGACCACCGCCCCGACAATGTTGCGGTTGACGTAGACGTTGCCGGCATGAACGTTGTCGATCACCTTGGCGATGGTCTCGTCGATGCGCGTGTGTACGCCCAGGGTCAGGCCGTAGCCGGAAGCGTTGATCTGGCCGATCAACTGGTCGATCTCCTTGCGCTTGTAGCGCACCACGTGCAGCACCGGGCCGAAGATCTCCCGTTGCAGCTCGTCGAAGCTTTCCAGCTCGATCAGGGTGGGCATCACGAAGGTGCCGCGCTTGATCTCTTCGCCGTCGGCGATCGCCACTTGGTACACCGCGCGGCCTTTGTCGCGCATGGCCTGGATGTGTTTCTCGATGCCGGCCTTGGCTTCGGCGTCGATCACCGGGCCGATATCCACCGACAGGCGCTCCGGGTTGCCCAAACGGCATTCAGCCATGGCGCCCTTGAGCATTTCGATGACGCGGTCTGCAGAATCTTCCTGCAGGCACAGTACACGCAGGGCCGAGCAACGCTGGCCGGCGCTGTCGAAGGCCGACGACACCACGTCGATGACCACTTGTTCGGTCAGGGCCGAGGAGTCGACGATCATCGCGTTCTGGCCACCGGTTTCGGCGATCAGCGGGATCGGTCGGCCCTGGGCATCCAGGCGTCCGGCGACATTGCGTTGCAGCAGGCGCGCGACTTCGGTGGAACCGGTGAACATCACGCCTTTGACGCGATCATCGCCGACCAGGCGCGCACCAACGGTTTCGCCCTGGCCCGGCAGCAGTTGCAGCACGCCTTCCGGAATACCGGCTTCGAGCAGGATACGTACCGCTTGTGCGGCCACCAGCGGGGTTTGCTCGGCAGGCTTGGCCAATACCGGGTTGCCGGCGGCCAGTGCGGCGGCGACTTGCCCACTGAAAATCGCCAGCGGGAAGTTCCACGGGCTGATGCAGACCACCGGGCCCAATGGGCGGTGGGCGTCGTTGGTGAAATCGTGACGCGCCTGCACCGCGTAGTAACGCAGGAAATCCACAGCTTCGCGCACTTCGGCGATGGCGTTGGCGAAGGTCTTGCCGGCTTCGCGGGCCAGCAGGCCCATCAGCGGCTGGATCTCGCCTTCCATCAGGTCGGCGGCGCGTTCAAGGATCGCGGCGCGCTCGGCGGGCGGGGTCGCCTGCCAGATCGGGCCGGCGTTGATGGCGCACTGGATCGCGTTGTCGACGTCATCGACGGTGGCTTCCTGTACGTGGCCGACCACATCACGCAGGTCGGACGGGTTCAGCACCGGCGCAGCGGCTTCATTGCTGGTGGCGCAACCCAGCATCGGCGCGGCTTTCCAGTGGTTGTGCGCGGTGGCCAGCAAGGCGCAAGACAGCGACGCCAAGCGGTGTTCGTTGGCCAGGTCGATACCGGCCGAGTTGGCGCGGTCGCTGCCGTACAGGTCACGCGGCAGTGGAATACGCGGGTGCGGCAGGCCGAAGCCGCCTTCCAGCGTCGCCATTTGCTCGATGCTGGCCACTGGATCGGCCACCAGCTCCTGGATCGAGATGGACTGGTCGGCAATGCGGTTGACGAACGAGGTGTTGGCGCCGTTTTCCAACAGGCGACGCACCAGGTAGGCCAGCAGGGTTTCGTGGGTGCCGACCGGGGCGTACACGCGGCACGGACGGTTCAGCTTGCCCTCGGCCACTTTGCCGACGACCTGTTCGTAGAGCGGTTCGCCCATGCCGTGCAGGCATTGGAACTCGTACTGGCCGGGGTAATAGTTCTGACCGGCGATATGGTAGATAGCCGACAGGGTGTGGGCGTTATGCGTGGCGAACTGCGGGTAGATGACTTCCGGCACCGACAGCAGTTTGCGTGCGCAGGCAATGTAGGACACGTCGGTATAAACCTTGCGGGTGTAGACCGGGTAGCCTTCCAGGCCTTCGACCTGGGCGCGCTTGATTTCGCTGTCCCAGTACGCGCCTTTTACCAGGCGGATCATCAGGCGGTGGCGGCTGCGGCGCGCCAGGTCGATGACGTAGTCGATCACATACGGGCAGCGCTTCTGGTAGGCCTGGATCACGAAACCGATGCCGTTCCAGCCGCTCAGTTGCGGCTCGAAGCACAGGCGTTCGAGCAGGTCCAGGGACAGTTCCAGGCGGTCGGCTTCTTCGGCATCGATGTTCAGGCCGATGTCGTATTGCTTGGCCAGCAGGGTCAGGGACAGCAAGCGCGGGTACAGCTCGTCCATCACCCGTTCGTACTGGGCACGGCTGTAACGTGGGTGCAGGGCCGACAGCTTGATGGAAATGCCCGGGCCTTCATAAATCCCACGGCCGTTCGAGGCTTTGCCGATGGAATGAATGGCTTGTTCGTAAGAGGCGAGGTACTTCTGCGCATCGTGTTCGGTGAGTGCGGCTTCACCGAGCATGTCGTAGGAATAGCGGAAACCCTTGGCTTCGAACTTGCTCGCATTGGCCAGGGCTTCGGCGATGGTTTCGCCGGTGACGAACTGCTCGCCCATCAGGCGCATGGCCATGTCGACGCCCTTGCGGATCATCGGCTCGCCGCTCTTGCCGATGATGCGGCTCAGGGATGAGGTCAGGCCTGCTTCGTTGTGGGTGGCGACCAGTTTGCCGGTCAGCAGCAGGCCCCAGGTGGCCGCGTTGACGAACAGCGACGGGCTGTTGCCCAGGTGCGGTTGCCAGTTACCGGTGCTGATCTTGTCGCGGATCAGTGCGTCGCGGGTGCCTTTGTCGGGGATGCGCAGCAGCGCTTCGGCCAGGCACATCAGTGCCACGCCTTCCTGGGACGACAGGGAGAATTCCTGCAGCAAACCCTGGACGATGCCGGCACGGCCGCCGGCGCTCTTCTGATTGCGCAGTTTTTCTGCAATCGACGCGGCCAGCTTATTCGTGGCTTCGGCCATCTGGGCCGGCAGGCGAGCCTGTTCGATCAGCATCGGCACCACTTCCGGCTCCGGGCGGCGGTAAGCGGCGGTGATCGAGGCGCGCAGTACGGATTGCGGCAGGATGCTCTCGGCGAACTCGAGGAAGCACTGATGGGCGTGGTCGGCCTGGACCTCGCCGGCGTCATCGGCCTCCTTGCTGCTCAAGCCATTGAGCTCGGTCAGGGTTGCACCACCCTCGAGTTTCTCCAGGTAATTGAAAATCGCCTGCTTGATCAGCCAGTGCGGCGTGCGATCAATGGAGGTCGCGGCCGCCTTCAGGCGCTCGCGGGTCGGGTCGTCGAGTTTGACCCCAAGGGTGGTTGTAGCCATTTTCTTATCCTCATGGGTGCCACTACCGAGTGGCATCAGCTGGCGGCAAGATTAGCTTCGGTCTGGAAGGGGTGCAACCGGGTGCAACCCTTTTTATGCATGAATTTTTCGCCGTTCCATCGGGAAAAAATCGACACTCGACCGAATCCGCTGCACTTTGGTGCATTTGCTTCTGAGATCGGCTGTTCTTGCTCCGAAAAGGAGCAAAAACGCGGTGTTTTCTGTAAAACACATCGAGGTGCAACTTATTCGCGAGAAACTGGTTGCACCTTATTTGCTTTGTTGAATAGCATTCGCGGCCAAGGTGCAACCACCCGTATGGTGTGGTTCATCGGCTGACGGCTTTCCTGGGGAAACGTCAGTCATAAATGCGCGCGATGCAGCTACGTTTACTCACTGGATCAGTGGGTGGCCGTCTGACAGACCGCCGCTACATAAAAACAAAGCCAGGGCGTCACTTCTATGAGCGTTAGTAATCCAACCCTGATCACGTTCGTGATCTACATCGCAGCAATGGTGCTGATCGGCTTCATGGCCTATCGCTCCACCAACAACCTTTCCGATTACATCCTGGGCGGTCGCAGCCTCGGTAGCGTGGTGACTGCCTTGTCAGCCGGTGCTTCCGACATGAGCGGCTGGTTGTTGATGGGCCTGCCGGGCGCGATCTACATGTCCGGCCTGTCGGAAAGCTGGATCGCCATCGGCCTGATCGTCGGTGCGTACCTCAACTGGCTGTTCGTGGCCGGTCGCCTGCGCGTGCAGACCGAGCACAACGGCGACGCCCTGACGCTGCCGGATTACTTTTCCAGCCGTTTCGAAGATAAAAGCGGCCTGCTGCGGATCATCTCCGCAGTAGTGATCCTGGTGTTCTTCACCATCTATTGCGCTTCCGGCATCGTGGCCGGTGCCCGCCTGTTCGAAAGCACCTTCGGCATGTCCTACGAGACTGCGCTGTGGGCCGGCGCGGCGGCGACGATTGCCTACACCTTTGTCGGTGGTTTCCTGGCCGTGAGCTGGACCGACACCGTACAAGCCACCCTGATGATCTTCGCGCTGATCCTGACGCCGATCATCGTGCTGCTGGCCACCGGCGGTATCGATACCACGTTCCTGGCGATCGAAGCGAAGAACCCCGACAACTTCAACATGCTGAAAAACACCAGCTTCATCGGCATCATCTCGCTGATGGGCTGGGGCCTGGGTTACTTCGGCCAGCCGCACATCCTCGCGCGCTTCATGGCGGCGGATTCGGTGAAGTCGATCGCCAAGGCGCGTCGCATCTCCATGACCTGGATGATCCTGTGCCTGGGCGGCACCGTGGCCGTGGGCTTCTTCGGCATCGCCTACTTCTCGGCGCACCCGGAAGTGGCCGGCCCCGTGACCGAGAACCACGAGCGCGTGTTTATCGAGCTGGCCAAGCTGCTGTTCAACCCATGGATTGCTGGCGTTCTGCTGTCGGCGATTCTGGCGGCGGTCATGAGCACTTTGAGCTGCCAATTGCTGGTGTGCTCCAGCGCCCTGACCGAGGACTTCTACAAGACCTTCCTGCGCAAGAACGCTTCCCAGGTTGAGCTAGTGTGGGTCGGCCGCGCCATGGTGCTGCTGGTGGCCGTGATCGCCATCGGCCTGGCCGCCAACCCGAATAACCGCGTATTGGGCCTGGTGAGCTACGCCTGGGCCGGCTTCGGCGCCGCGTTCGGCCCTGTGGTGCTGATCTCGGTGATCTGGAAGCAGATGACCCGCAATGGCGCACTGGCTGGCATTCTGGTCGGCGCGATCACCGTGATCGTGTGGAAGCATTTCGAATTGCTGGGCCTGTACGAAATCATCCCAGGCTTCATCTTCGCCAGCCTGGCGATCTACATCGTCAGCAAGCTGGGCGCGCCGACTGCGGGTATGGTTGAGCGCTTTGATGCTGCCGAGAAAGACTACAACCTCAACAAATAAAACCTCGGGCGTTATGCGCCTGATGTGTTGAAGAAAACGGCTCGCTATCTTTTGGATAGCGGGCCGTTTTTCCTTCTGGTGCTTAAGCAAAGTAGATAGCGACCAAACAAAATCTGGCCCCTGCAATCGGGTGCTTATACGTTCAATTGATCACGGAAATGAAAGATCATCGCGCCTGCAACTCCGACTAGTCCGATCAGGGCTGTCCCGTGAAGAGCAAGTTTTAGGCAGCTCGGAAACGCCTCCACCTGCTGTAAATCAACGACGCCACGTTTTGCATTCCATCGCGGCAGAGCGATTGCCACGTAGACCACGCATAGCCTGCCCAATCTTCCACGTAAGGAGTTGCTCAAAAGATGTTTGTACGTGCTCAAGAGGCTGCACTGATCCAAATAGCGCTCCATCACCTCTAATTTCCGATAGGCCAGAAATAGATCGAGAATAACCGCTATGAGCATTGCGGCCGCTGACCCAAGTGCTATTTGGTCTTTCGTGGGGAGATTGAGGAAGTACTCAATATTCATACAGAACCTCTCCAGCCGTAGCGCCAATTTCACCACCCCAGTGCCCGAAAACAGCGCCTCCGACTCCGCCGGCTATCAAAAGACAGCTCAAGGCGAATGGCCCGGTTGTAGGAGCCATTACGGCGACACACAAGCCCATTCCGATCTGACCTCCAAGGATTCCTCCTGCTACACCGAAGGTCAATTTACCTGCCTCTACATACTTCGCTTTCCTGCAGTGCTCCTCTCTTCCAGTGGAACACGCCTCCTTGATCTCCAACGCCGTTGCAGTCGTACTCAACGCGATGCCCAGCGGCGTGCCTTTTTTCAGCAGCTTTGCCGTCTTCGAAACCCGCGCAATCGTTTCGCTGTACCTCTTTATCTCTCCGCTGTGCAAATAGCTCTTGGTCGAGATTCCCAGCATTTTTTTGATCGAACCTTCATTGCGTAGCCCTGTGCCGTAGCGCGCAAAACTACGCATTTGCGCGTCCAGTTTGGCAAACAGGGTTTGGCGTCGAGCGAGGAACTCATCTCGCGTAGCACCGCCTCCCCGGCGCAGGAATTGTTTGTGCAGTGCATCAATTTCTTCGAGAGTCTTTGCAATGTTTTGCAAGTGTCGACTCCAGGCATCACCCGCCGTGCCTATCCCCAGCGAAGCGTAGCCCAGCAGTTTTTTCAGCAAGTCATAGTTGTGCAGTGCAAAAGCATCCCCGCCTTCGGCCATCACGCTATGCCGAATATCCCAGGCAGCTCGCATCAAGTGTGACTCTTGCGGGGTGCAGATCGCAGTGCTTTCGTCACCGATGATCACTAACTGTCCCGGCAGTACGACAACATTGCGGATGTGAGTATTGAGGGTGTCGAACTTGGCTTCGGCGTATGGGTTCAAGTGCAAACTTGCCTTGAGCTCCACCGAGGTTTGTTGGCGGTCATTGATGAAGGCATAGGGCTGAGGCATTAGCGACTCCCCAGCCATGGTGATCGGTTCGAAGGGCGGTCGCTGCTTGCCATGAAAACAGTCCTTTTTGAATGAGCATGGCTGCGCAATTTAAATAGCGATTCGAGCGGTGTCGTGGTTTTGGCGGGGGATTTTTCGGTGGTTTTTTGCTTTTGGGAAAAGGGCTACTGAGTTGCGCCAGGTTTCCGACAGAGGCGTGAATGTTCACTGCCTTTGCGCCGACGACCTTGCGGCACAAGGTCGCCTGCTTCACGCGCCATGCAGATGTTAGCCATGGCGCGCGGGTCGCTTATCTGGCCTCAGGCGTGTGTTGCAGCCAGCGCCTGTTGCAGATCCTCGATCAAGTCTTCAATCGCCTCGATCCCCACCGACAGGCGAATCATCTCCGGCTTCACGCCGGCCTTGGCCTGTTCCTGCTCGTTCATCTGGCGATGGGTGGTGGACGCCGGGTGGCAGGCCAGGGATTTGGCGTCGCCGATGTTCACCAGGCGTTTGAAGATTTGCAGGGCGTCGTAGAAGCGTACACCGGCTTCGTAACCGCCCTTCAGACCAAACGACAGGATCGCCGACGGTTTGCCCTGCATGTATTTCTGCGCGAGTGCGTGGTGCGGATGATCGGGCAGCCCGGCGTAGCTGACCCATTCGACTTCGGCGTGATCTTGCAGGAACTGCGCGACCTTCAAGGCATTCTCGGTGTGGCGTTCCATGCGCAGGGCCAGGGTTTCCAGGCCTTGCAGCAGCAGGAAGGCGTTCATCGGCGCCAGCGCTGCGCCGGTGTTGCGCAGCGGTACGGTGCGGGCGCGTGCGATGAAGGCGGCGGGGCCGAATTTTTCGGTGTAGACCACGCCGTGGTAAGCCGGTTCGGGCTGGTTGAGGCCGGGGAATTTTTCCGCGTATTTCGCCCACGGGAACGTGCCGCTGTCGACAATCACGCCGCCCAGGGAGTTGCCATGGCCGCCAACGTATTTGGTCACCGAATGCACCACGATATCGGCACCGAACTGGATCGGTTTGCACAGGATCGGCGTGGCCACGGTGTTGTCCACCATCAGCGGTACGCCACGGGCGTGGGCCACGTCGGCGAGGGCTTGCAGGTCGATGATGTTGCCCGCCGGGTTGCCGATGCTCTCGCAGTAGACCAGTTTGGTGTTGTCATCGATCAGTTCGGCGATGGCGGCGGCGGAATCGTCGCGGGCGAAGCGCACATCGACGCCAAAGCTCGGCAGCAGGTGGGCGAACAGGGTGTAGGTGCCGCCATAGAGCTGCGGCGTGGTGACGATGTTGTCACCGGCGCGGGTCAGGGTCTGGATCGCATAGTGGATCGCTGCGCTGCCGGCGGACACGGCCAGCGCGGCGATACCGCCTTCGAGCGCGGCCATGCGTTGCTCCAGCACATCGTTGGTCGGGTTCATGATCCGCGTGTAGATATTGCCGGGTACGTCCAGGTTGAACAGGTCGGCGCCGTGCTGGGCGTTATCGAATTCGAAGGCGACGTTCTGGTAGATCGGCACCGCGACGGCCTTGGTGGTCGGGTCGGACTTGAAGCCGTGGTGCAGGGCGATGGTGGCGTCTTTCATGGTTATTGTTGACCTCCTTGGTTTTTAAGGGCACCCCCGGGCAGGGTGGGAGCTGGCTTGGCTGCGATGGCATCATCGCGGAGTGCAGGTAATACCGCGTCGCTTGTGTCGCGGGCAAGCCCGCACATGCTGTAAGGATTAGATTGTTTTCACAAGGACGCCTGTCTTTGCGGCATAAGGACCGCCCGGCATGCGGCCCTGCACCTTTGCCCGTGTAGCAGGTAAACTTCGCCCCCTGCGCAGGAGCAACCATGAATTATCGTCACGCCTTTCACGCCGGCAACCACGCCGATGTCTTCAAACACCTGACCTTGACCCGCCTCATCGCCTTGATGTCGCGCAAGGAGCAGCCGTTCGCCTACCTCGATACCCATGCCGGGATCGGTCTGTACGACCTGCAGGGCGATCAGGCCAACCGCACCGGTGAATACCTGGAAGGCATCGCCCGTCTGTGGGGCAAGAGCGATCTGCCGCCATTGACCGCCGACTACATGCGCGTGCTGCACGAGATGAACCCGGATGGCCAGTTGCGCTACTACCCCGGTTCGCCGGAGCTGGCACGCCGCCTGACCCGCCCCCAGGACCGCGTGCTGCTCAATGAAAAGCACCCGGAAGACGGCGTGCTGCTCAAGGACAACATGAAGGGCGATCGTCGCGTCAAGGTTCACCTGGGCGAAGGCTGGCATGTGCCACGCGCGTTGCTGCCGGTGCCGGAAAAGCGTGCGCTGATGCTGATCGACCCGCCGTTTGAACAGCTCGACGAAATGCAGCGCTGTGCGGCGTCGCTCAAAGAGGCGGTCGGCCGCATGCGCCAGACGGTCGCAGCGATCTGGTACCCGGTGAAGGACCAGCGCATGCTGCGCCGTTTCTACCAGGACCTGGCCGGCACCGGTGCGCCGAAGCTGCTGCGCGTCGAATTGCTGGTGCATCCGTTGGACACGCCCAACACCCTGACCGGCTCGGGCCTGGCGATTGCCAACCCGCCGTGGGGCTTGGAAGAGGAGTTGCGTGAGCTGCTGCCGTGGCTGTCCAAGCAATTGGGCCAGACCCAGGGCGGGTGGCAGATGGATTGGCTGATTGCTGAGTAACCGAGTCTGGCGCAGGCCCATGTGGGAGGGGGCTTGCCCCCGATAACGGTGTGTCAGTCCATACATCTGTACCTGATACATTGCTATCGGGGGCAAGTCGAACCGTCGCACCGCCCCTCCCACATTTTTTTAGATCGGGCAGGTCACGCCTGTACCGCCAATCCCGCAATACCCCTGCGGATTCTTCGCCAGGTACTGCTGGTGATACGCCTCGGCAAAGTACACCGTCGGGGCCTCGTCGATTTCCGTGGTGATGGGGCCCAGGCCAGCCTTGGTCAGCTCTTGCTGATACGCCTGCGCACTGGCCTGCGCCGCCGCCAATTGCTCCGGCGTGGTGGCGTAGATCACTGAACGGTACTGGCTGCCGATGTCGTTGCCCTGGCGCATGCCCTGGGTCGGGTTGTGCAGTTCCCAGAACATCTTCAGCAAGTCTTCGTATTTCACCTTGGCCTGGTCATACACCACCAGCACCACTTCGCTATGGCCGGTCAGGCCCGAGCAGACTTCTTCGTAAGTCGGGTTCGGCGTGTAGCCGCCGGCATAACCGACCACGGTACTGACTACGCCATCGCGCTGCCAGAATTTGCGTTCTGCGCCCCAGAAGCAGCCCAGGCCGAAGATCGCGAAGCCGACGTCGTCGAGGAACGGGCCGAGCAGCGGGTTGCCGTTGACGAAGTGCGTCTCCGGCAGCGTCATCGGGGTTTCGCGGCCAGGCAAAGCTTGTTCTGCAGTAGGAAGCACGTTTTTGTTCACCAGAATTTCCGAGCGCAAGACCATGAGCAGTCCTCTCGTCAGGTTGAGTTAACAGTAAAGAATCAGACAGCCAGTGTGCCCGAGTGTTACAGCGCTGTCAGGCGATTGGCCCGCGAGGGTAGCGTTTAAGCTTCTCGAGCAGCTCTGAACCGGGGATGGGCCGGTCGAACAGATAGCCCTGGCCGACGTCGCAACGGTGCCGACGCAGGAACGCCAACTGCTCGGCGGTCTCGATGCCTTCGGCCACGACCTTGAGCTTGAGGTTGTGGGCCATGGCGATCACGGCTGAGGTGATTTCCATGTCGTCCTGGTTGTCCGGGATTTCGTGGATAAAGCTGCGATCGATCTTGATGATGTCGATCGGGAATTTTTTCAAGTAGCTCAGCGACGAGTAACCGGTGCCGAAGTCGTCCATGGCCAGGGTCAGGCCCAGGCTTTTCAACTGGTCCAGTTGCAGACGGGTGTCCTCGGTGGCCTCCAGCAGCAGGCCTTCGGTCAACTCAAGTTCGAGCAGGTTGGCCGGCAGTTCTTCTTCCTTGAGGATCGAGGCAATCGAGGCCACCAGGTCCGGGTCGGAGAACTGTTTGGGCGACAGGTTGATCGCCACCTGCAGGTTGCCCAGGCCGGCGGCGCTCAGTTGCTTGCTCATGCGGCAGGCCTGGCGGGCGATCCATTTGCCGATGGGGATGATCAGGCCGGTTTCTTCGGCCACGCTGATGAACTGGTCGGGGCGGATCATGCCCTTTTCCGGGTGGTTCCAGCGCAGCAGCGCCTCCATGCCCAACAAGCGGCCACTGCGCAGGCACAGCTTGGGCTGGTAGAACACGTCCAGCTCGTTCTGGGTCAGGGCGCGGCGCAGGTTGTTTTCCACGAACAGTTTGTAGCTGGCCTCGGCGTTCAACGCTTCGGTAAACACTTGTACCTGGTGTTTGCCGTTGGCTTTGGCCTTGTGCAGGGCCAAGCCGGCGTTGCGCATCAGGGTTTGCGGGTCGCGGCCATGCAGCGGCGCGCAGGCCAGGCCCACGGAGCCGGTGACGCTGATCAATTGGTTGTCGACGAACATCGGCTTGTCGAGGGTCGCCAGCAGTTGGCTGGCAACGAGCTGGCCGCTCTCCAGGTCGGTGTCGTCGAGCAATACCGCAAATTCGTTACTGGCAAAGCGCGCCAGGCTGCCACCGGCGCTGAGGCTGTTGCGCAGGCGCCGGGCCAGGCTGATCAGCAGCTTGTCGCCGGTCTGGTGGCCGAGGCTGTCGTTGATCCGCTTGAAGTTGTCGATGTCCACCAGCAACAGACAGATCGGGCTGTCGCTGTCGCGGGCAAAGCGTTCGTCGAGGTTGCGGATAAACGCCGGACGGTTGCCCAGGTTGGTCAGGTTGTCGGTATAGGCCAGGCGCTCGATGCGCTGCTGGGCCAGCTTGGTCTGGGTGATGTCTTCGTAGATGCCGATGTAGTGGGTCAGCTCGCGATTGTCGCCATAGACCTTGGAGATCGACAGCTGGCCCCAATAGGGTTCCAGGTTCTTGCGTCGGCTCTTGAACTCGCCCTGCCAGCTGTTGCTCTTGGCCAGGCTCGACGGCGCGTCGAACAGCAATTCGCTGAGGTTTTCCAGCGCGGGCAATTGCGCCAGGCGATGGCCGTGGACCTCTTCGGTACTGTACTGGGTGATCGCGGTAAAACTGGGGTTGACGTACTCCACCACGCCATCGCAATTGACCAGCAGGAAGGCGTTGGCGCTTTGTTCCACCGCGCGCTGAAACAGGTGCAGGGCGCTGGTGGCGGTACGACGGTTGTGATTGTTGATCACTTGCGCGAACTGATCCGCCAGCTCGCCGGCAAAGGCGATCTCGTCGGACTGCCAGACGCGTGTGCAGCCGCTTTGTTCCAGGCACAGCACACCCACGACCTGGCCATCGACACGGATGCTCGCGTCGAGCATTGCATACACGTCGTTGGCCTGCAGCGATTCGGCCATTTCGCGGGTGCGTGGGTCGCGCATGACATTGGTAGCATCGATCGCCCGGCTGGTCTGCAGGGCTTCGAGATAGTCCGGAAAGCCACTGGCGTCAATTGGCTCAGGCAAGTGGTGGCGCTGATCGGCGCGCTGGTACGCCGAAATCGGCACCAGGCGCTGGCCTTCGAGGTTCCAGATGCTGGCGCAATCGATCTGGTAGATATCGCAGGCGCTGCGGGTGATCAGCTCGGCGGCTTCCTGCAGCGAATTATTCGTGGTGTAGCGCTGGCGTGCGAGCAGCAGGATCAGCTCTTGCTGGGCGCGTACCCGTTCCAGGTGCAGCAACTGTTCCTGTTGCGCGCGCTGGTTGAGTTCCAGGGCGATCTGCAGGCGGCTGTTCTGGCTTTCCAGGTCTGCTGTCGGCGCTGTCGACGGGATCTCGCTGAACAGGCCGTCGACCACCATCAGGTAGCCCCGCAGCAGGTGGCGATTGTGTTGTTTGTAGGCTTCGCCCAGTTCCAGCAGGCTTAGAGGGCCGTCGTTGGTGTGCAGGGTGTAGCGCACCAGGTAATGAGGGCTCTCGGCCAGTTGCTGCTGGATGGCATCGTGCAGTTGATAGCGCGCCTGTGGCTCCATCAGGCTGGCGTAGGGCGAGCCGATCAGCGCGCACAGTTCAACCGCCGGCAGGCCGAATTGGCGCTCGCAATTGGGGTCTAGGTAGAGCAGGGCCCAGCTTGCCTCATTCAGCCGCTCGAAACGCAGCATACCGAGGCGCGAAGGCACCGGTAATTGCGTCACTACCTCGGCCGCCGTCCGGGCGACATCGGGTTGGCTTTTCATGGGGAAGCTCACTTGAAAAAACGCACTCGGCGCCGGGCTCACGCCCTCTTTACTGTTGCCTGCAGCAAGGTTGCATCATGCAGCCCAGGCTGACAAGAGAGGATGAAGGCTAAGTGCTATAAGGGTTATATCGGCTACGCGGTCGATTTCTGCAATCGGGGTGATAGGTGGTGTACAACCCTGTTTTTACTGTCCAAGAAACGCGCAAAAAAAGCCCCGCCAAGTGGCGGGGTTGAGGTACGAGCGTGGCGCTCGGAAATCGATGCAATCGGGCCTCCCTCGTGCAAGGGAGGCCCGTCGCGGCTTACAGCAAGATGGTGCGGATGTCGTTCAGCAGTTGGCTCAGGCGCTGGGTGAAGCGTGCCGCCGCGGCGCCGTTGATCACGCGGTGATCGTAGGACAGCGACAGTGGCAGCATCAGCTTCGGCTGGAAGGCTTTACCGTCCCATACCGGCTGGATGGTCGCCTTGGAAACGCCCAGGATCGCCACTTCCGGCGCATTGACGATTGGCGTGAAGCCAGTGCCGCCAATGTGGCCGAGGCTGGAGATGGTGAAGCATGCGCCCTGCATGTCGTCCGCGGTGAGCTTCTTGTCGCGGGCCTTGGCAGCCAGCGCAGCGGCTTCGGCAGCCAGTTGCAGCAGGCTCTTCTGGTCGACGTTCTTGATGACCGGTACCAGCAGGCCATCCGGGGTGTCGACGGCAAAGCCGATGTGAACGTACTTCTTGCGAATGATCGCCTTGCCGCTTGGCGCCAGCGAACTGTTGAAGTCCGGCATCTCCTTGAGCAGGTGCGCGCAGGCCTTGAGCAACAGTGGCAGCACGGTCAGTTTCACGCCGGCCTTCTCGGCCACGGCTTTCTGCGCAACGCGGAAAGCTTCCAGGTCGGTGATGTCGGCCTGGTCGAACTGGGTCACGTGCGGGATGTTCAGCCAGCTGCGGTGCAGGCTCGACGCGCCGATTTGCATCAGGCGGGTCATCTGCACTTCTTCGGTTTCGCCGAAGCGGCTGAAGTCCACGACCGGGATCGGCGGAATGCCAGCACCACCGGTAGCATTGCCGGCAGCCGGGGCTTCCTTGGCTTTCTGCATCATGGATTTGACGTAAACCTGCACGTCTTCCTTGAGCACGCGACCGTGCGGGCCGGTGGCCGTGACGGCGTTCAGCTCGACGCCGAACTCGCGGGCCAGTTGGCGCACGGCAGGGCCGGCGTGAACCTTGGCACCGCTTCGTGCCGGTGCCGCCGCCGGGGCCGGTGCGGCCTCGGCGTTTGCGGCAGGCGCTGGAGCTGCGGCGGCCGGTGCGGCTTCAGCCTTGGCAGCCGGCGCAGCGGCCGGTGCCGGGGCAGCAGCCGACGCAGCGCCTTGGACTTTCAGCTTGAGGATGAAGTCGCCAGTGCCGACTTCGTCTTCCAGCTTGACCGCGATGCTTTCCACCACGCCGGCAGCCGGCGAAGGGATTTCCATGGAAGCCTTGTCGGACTCCAGGGTGATCAGCGACTGGTCGGCTTCGACGGTGTCGCCGACCTTGACCAGCAGTTCGATGATCTTGGCCTTGCCCGACGAGCCGATGTCCGGGACATGAATGTCCTGGATGGTGGCTGCGGCCGGTGCGGCAGCCGGGGCCGCAGGGGCCTCGGCAGCAGCAGGTTTTTCAGCCGGCGCTGGCGCCGGTGCTGCCGCGGCAGCTGGAGCAGGGGCCGCAGCGGCGGCGCCCTCGATTTCCAGCTCCAGCAGTTCGTCGCCTTCTTTCAGGCGATCGCCCAGCTTCACTTTCAGGCTCTTGACCACGCCGGCCTTGGGAGCAGGGATTTCCATGCTCGCCTTGTCCGATTCCAGGGTCAGGATGCTCTGGTCGGCTTCGACGGTGTCGCCGACCTTCACAAACAGCTCGATTACTTCACCTTCACCGCTGCCGATGTCAGGTACGCGAATGAGTTCGCTCACAAAAAGTCTCCTCAGCAGTCCAGTGGGTTGCGTTTTTCCGGGTTGATCCCGAACTTGACGATGGCGTCAGCCACCACCTTGGGTTCGATCTCACCGCGGTCAGCCAAGGCTTCCAGGGCTGCCAACACCACAAAGTGACGGTCGACTTCGAAGAAGTGACGCAGCTTCTTGCGGCTGTCACTGCGGCCGAAACCGTCGGTGCCCAGGACTTTGAATTCCTTGGACGGGACCCACTGGCGAATTTGTTCAGCAAACAGTTTCATGTAGTCGGTGGATGCGATCACCGGACCTTTACGGCCAGTCAGGCATTCTTCGACGTAGCTCAGCTCAGGCTTCTGACCTGGGTGCAGGCGGTTGTTGCGTTCTACGGCCAGGCCGTCGCGACGCAGTTCGTTGAAGCTGGTCACGCTCCACACGTCGGCGCCGACGTTGAATTCGTCACGCAGGATCTTCGCCGCTTCACGCACTTCGCGCAGGATGGTGCCGGAGCCCATCAGTTGCACGTGATGCGCTGCTTCCTTGGTGTCTTCTTCGAGCAGGTACATGCCCTTGATGATGCCTTCCTCGACACCGGCCGGCATGGCAGGTTGCTGGTAGGACTCGTTCATCACGGTGATGTAGTAGAAAACGTCCTGCTGCTCCTGGGTCATCTTCTTCATGCCGTCCTGGATGATCACCGCCAGCTCATAGCCGTAGGTTGGATCAAAGGTGCGGCAGTTCGGAATGGTGGCCGCCAGGATGTGGCTGTGACCGTCTTCGTGTTGCAGGCCTTCGCCGTTCAGCGTGGTGCGGCCGGCGGTGCCGCCGATCAGGAAACCACGGGTACGGCTGTCGCCTGCTGCCCAGGCCAGGTCGCCGATACGCTGGAAGCCGAACATCGAGTAGAAGATGTAGAACGGCAGCATCGGCTGGTTGTGGCAGGAGTACGACGTACCGGCAGCGATGAAGGAGCTCATGGCGCCCGCTTCGTTGATGCCTTCTTCGAGGATCTGGCCCTTCTTGTCTTCCTTGTAGAACATCACCTGGTCTTTATCGACTGGCTCGTAGAGCTGGCCGACGGAGGAGTAGATGCCCAACTGACGGAACATGCCTTCCATGCCGAAGGTACGGGCTTCGTCCGGGATGATCGGCACGATGCGCGAACCGACTTCCTTATCCTTGACCAGCTGCGCGAGGATCCGCACGAAGGCCATGGTGGTGGAGATTTCACGGTCGCCCGAGCCGTCGAGGATGGCCTTGAGGGTATCCAGCGCCGGTGTTGGGATGTTGACGCTCTTGGCACGGCGCTGTGGCACGAAACCGCCCAGTGCGGCACGACGCTCGCTCAGGTAGCGGGCTTCGGCGCTGTTCGGCTCTGGCTTGAAGAACGGCAGGTTTTCCAGCTCTTCGTCCTTGACCGGGATGTCGAAGCGGTCGCGGAACAGCTTCAGGCTGCCGACATCGACTTTCTTGGTGTTGTGCGCAGTGTTCTTCGCTTCGCCGGCACCGGTGCCATAACCCTTGATGGTCTTGGCCAGGATGACGGTCGGTTGTTCTTTGTGGTTGACCGCTTCGTGGTACGCCGCGTAGACCTTGTACGGGTCGTGGCCGCCACGGTTGAGTTTCCAGATCTCGTCGTCGGACAGGTCGGCAACCATCGCCTTGAGTTCAGGCGTGTTGAAGAAGTGTTCACGCACGAACGCGCCGTCTTTGGCCTTGTAGTTCTGGTACTCGCCGTCGATGACTTCGTCCATGCGACGTTGCAGGATACCGTCGACGTCCTTGGCCAGCAGTGGGTCCCAGAAACGGCCCCAGATGACTTTGGTCACGTTCCACTGAGCACCGCGGAACACGCCTTCGAGTTCCTGGATGATCTTGCCGTTGCCGCGAACCGGGCCGTCGAGGCGCTGCAGGTTGCAGTTGATGACGAAGATCAGGTTGTCCAGCTTCTCGCGGCCGGCCAGGGAGATGGCACCCAGGGATTCCGGCTCGTCGCACTCGCCGTCGCCCAGGAAGCACCAGACTTTCTGCTTGCCTTCGGGGATGAAACCACGGGCTTCCATGTACTTCATGAAGCGCGCCTGGTAGATCGCCTGGATCGGGCCCAGCCCCATGGAAACGGTCGGGAACTGCCAGAAATCAGGCATCAGCCAAGGGTGCGGGTAGGACGACAGGCCCTGGCCGTCGACTTCCTGGCGGAAGTTGTTCATCTGTTCTTCGCTGATGCGACCTTCCATGAACGCACGGGCGTAGACGCCTGGCGAGGTGTGGCCCTGGAAGTAGATCAGGTCGCCGCCGTGTTCGTCGGTCGGGGCCTGGAAGAAGTAGTTGAAGCCGATGTCATAGAGCGTTGCGCTGGAAGCGAAGCTGGAGATGTGACCGCCCAGGTCAGAATCTTTCAAGTTCGTACGCATTACCATCGCCATGGCGTTCCAACGTACCAGCGAGCGAATGCGGCGTTCCATGAACAGGTCGCCAGGCATGCGTGCTTCGTGGGTAACAGGGATGGTATTGCGATATGGCGTGGTGATGGCGTAGGGCAGTTGCGAGCCGCTGCGGGTCGCGAGTTCGCCCATACGGGTCATCAGATAGTGAGCACGGTCTTCGCCTTCTTTGTCGAGAACCGATTCCAGGGCGTCCAGCCATTCCTGGGTTTCGACGGGATCGAGGTCTTGCATGGCTTGCTCCAGGGCGGAAAGGCTACCAGAATCGGTTGCCTGAAGTTTGCGACTGGCCTTGTGGGCAGACGACATAAATTCTTGGATGGCCGGAGGTTGCTCCGGCGTCCTGTAGTTTTACTACAAATCGTCGGCCATTTCAGCCTTTCGAATGTATATACGAGTAGTAAAACTACACAAGACTGAGCGGATTGCTCGGTCCGTTAGGTGAGCATAATCGTTATTGTTGATCTTTTGCGAAGAAGAAAAGGTAGAAATTTAATGTTACCTGCCAAAATTTATGAATTTTCAGCTATTTCTAACTTTTGTTCGACAGTCATTCATCGCGCCTGCCTCCTGCGTTCACCACAACAAGGCCTTTACGCGCCGTTCAAGGATAGACCATGAGCCTTCCAACGCTGGCCGAGCTGCCGGCCGTTCTCTTGCCGTTCGCCATTCGGGCCGAACAGTCATTCCGTGACGCAGTGGCCGCGCTGGACGACGATCATGGCCTTTCTGAATGGACGCCGCAACGCTGGGCCGATTTCGCGCGGGTGTGCGCGGCCAGTGATTTCGTGATTGAACAGAGTGTTCGTGACCCGTTGATGTTGCTCGAACTGGTCGCCTGGGGCGAGTTGGACCGTGGCTTTGCGCCGGGCGAGCTGTGCGGGCAGATCGCCGGTGCCGTGCAACAGGCTGAAACAGAAGATGAGTTGGGCCGCGTGCTGCGCCGCCAGCGTACCCGCCAGCAAGTCCGCATCATCTGGCGCGACCTGACCCGCCAGGCGGATCTGGTGCAAACCTGTCGCGACCTCTCCGACATGGCCGACGCCAGCATCGACCAGGCCTACCAGTGGCTGTACCAGCGCCATTGCGCGCAGTTCGGCACGCCGACCGGGCGCCGCAGCGGTGAGCCGCAGCAGATGGTGATCCTCGGCATGGGCAAGCTCGGCGCGGTGGAGCTGAACCTGTCATCCGACATCGACTTGATCTTCGCCTACCCCGAAGGCGGCGAGACGGTGGGGGTGAAGCGCGCCCTGGATAACCAGGAGTTCTTCATTCGCCTGGGGCAAAAACTGATCAAGGCCCTCGACCCGATGACCGTCGACGGTTTTGTCTTCCGTGTCGACATGCGCCTGCGGCCTTACGGTTCGGCGGGCGCGCTGGTGCTCAGCTTCAATGCGTTGGAACAGTATTACCAGGACCAGGGCCGCGACTGGGAGCGCTACGCCATGATCAAGGCACGCGTGGTAGCCGGCGATCAGGTGGCCGGTGCGCAACTGCTCGACATGCTGCGACCGTTCGTCTACCGCCGCTATTTGGACTTCTCCGCCATCGAAGCGCTGCGCACCATGAAGCAGTTGATCCAGCAGGAAGTGCGGCGCAAGGGCATGGCCGACAACATCAAGCTCGGTTCGGGCGGCATCCGCGAAGTGGAATTTATTGCCCAGGCGTTCCAGTTGATCCATGGCGGGCGCGACCTCAGCCTGCAGCAACGGCCGTTGCTCAAGGTGCTGGGCACCCTGGAAGGCCAGGGCTACCTGCCGCCGGCGGTGATCGCCGAGTTGCGCGATGGCTACGAATTCCTGCGTTACACCGAGCATGCGATCCAGGCGATTGCCGACCGCCAGACCCAGATGCTGCCGGACAGCCCCGAAGACCAGGCGCGCATTGCCTTTATGCTCGGCTTCGCCGATTGGGCCGCGTTCCATGAGCGCCTGATGTACTGGCGTGGGCGGGTAGACTGGCACTTCCGCCAGGTGATCGCCGATCCGGATGAAGAAGACGGCGAAGAAAGCGAATTGGTCGTCGGTGGGGAATGGTTGCCACTGTGGGAAGAGTCCCAGGACGAAGACGCCGCCTGCCGCCAACTGGCCGAAGGTGGCTTCACTGACGCGCCCAAAGCGCTCAAAGCCTTGGCCGGCCTGCGCGGCAGCCCGCAATTGCGCGCCATGCAGCGCCTCGGTCGCGAGCGCCTGGATGCGTTTATCCCGCGTCTGCTGGCGCAGGCCGTCGAGCACGCCAACCCGGACCTGGTGCTGGAGCGCGTCTTGCCGCTGGTGGAAGCCGTCGCCCGGCGGTCCGCCTACCTAGTGTTGCTCACGGAAAACCCCGACGCCCTGCGGCGCCTGTTGACCTTGTGCGCCGCCAGCCCGTGGATCGCCGAACAGATCACCCGCTTCCCGCTGCTGCTTGACGAATTGCTCAACGAAGGCCGCTTGTTCAAGCCGCCGTTGGCGCCGGAACTCGCCGCCGAACTGCGCGAACGCCTTACGCGTATCCCCGAAGACGACCTTGAGCAGCAGATGGAAGCGCTGCGGCACTTCAAGCTGGCTCACCGCTTGCGCGTGGCCGCCTCGGAAATCGCCGGCAGCCTGCCGCTGATGAAAGTCAGTGATTACCTGACCTGGCTCGCCGAAGCCATCCTCGAACAAGTGCTGGCCCTGGCCTGGCGCCAGACCGTCGCCCGCCACGGCGCGCCGCAGCGGTTGGATGGCAGCGTGTGCGATCCTGGATTCATCATTGTCGGTTATGGGAAAGTCGGCGGCATCGAATTGGGGCATGGTTCGGACCTGGACCTGGTGTTTATCCATGACGGCGACCCGCAGGCCGAAACCGATGGCGCCAAGCCGATCGACGGCGCGCAGTTTTTCACGCGCCTGGGCCAGCGGATCATCCACTTGCTGACCACCCAGACCAACTCGGGGCAATTGTATGAAGTGGACATGCGCCTGCGGCCGTCGGGCGCATCCGGTTTGCTGGTGAGTTCCCTCGGCGCCTTCGCGCGCTATCAGGAAAACGAAGCCTGGACCTGGGAACATCAGGCCCTGATCCGCGCGCGGGTGTTGGTGGGCAGCCAGGACGTGGGCCGCGCCTTCGAGCAGGTGCGGGCCAAGGTGTTGGGCCGTGAACGCGACCTGACGAAGCTGCGCCAGGAGGTCAGCGAGATGCGCGCCAAGATGCGCGATAACCTCGGGACCCGGGCCACGGCGGCCGGTACCGGCGCGAATGCCTTCGAACCGACGGTGGCGTTCGACCTCAAGCAGGACGCCGGAGGTATCGTCGATATTGAATTTATGGTGCAATACGCCGCTTTGGCATGGTCTGCGCAACATCCATCGTTGCTGCGCTACACCGACAATATCCGCATTCTGGAGGGCCTGGAGCAGGTCGGGCTGATGCCCGCCGCCGATGCCCATTTACTGCGCGAGGTATATAAGGCCTACCGTTCCGCGGCGCACCGCCAGGCTTTGCAGAACGAAGCCGGTACGGTGGCCGGGGATCAGTTCGCCGACGAACGGCGCCAGGTGATGCGAATCTGGCAGGCGCTGGGGTTAAGCTGACACTCGATTAAATGAGCGACGCCAATCTAATGTGGAAACCGGCTTCATGTGGGAGCAGGCTTGCTCGTGATGCAGGCGCTGCGGTCTGTCTAGCGGACCGCGGTGATGCTATCGCGAGCGAGCCCGCTGCCACACAAAGTGCGATCTACAGTAATCATCGAGGCGGGGAGGCGTAAGCCTCCCCGCATCGTTTGTGGAAACTACATGAATATTCTGATCGTTGGGCCCAGCTGGGTCGGTGACATGGTGATGGCGCAGACACTGTTCCAGTGCCTCAAACAACGTCATCCCGACTGCCAAATCGACGTGCTCGCCCCTGAGTGGAGCCGGCCGATCCTTGAGCGCATGCCGCAAGTGCGCCAGGCCTTGAGCTTCCCGCTCGGCCATGGCGCCCTCGAACTGGCGACCCGCCGTCGCATCGGCAAATCCCTGGCCGGGCAGTACGACCAGGCGATCTTGCTGCCCAACTCGATGAAATCGGCGCTGGTGCCGTTTTTCGCCGGCATTCCCAAGCGCACCGGCTGGCGTGGCGAGTTTCGCTACGGTCTGCTCACCGACGTGCGCAAGCTCGACAAGGCGCGCTACCCGCTGATGATCGAACGCTTCATGGCCCTGGCCTACGCGCCGGGTGCCGAGTTGCCGACGCCGTATCCGCGCCCGAGCCTGCAGATCGACCCGATCACCCGCGACGCGGCCCTGGCCAAGTTCAGCCTGGCCCTCGACCGTCCGGTGCTCGCGCTGTGCCCCGGTGCCGAGTTTGGCGAGTCCAAGCGCTGGCCGTCGGAGCATTACGCCAAAGTCGCGGAGACGAAGATCCGCGAAGGCTGGCAGGTGTGGCTGTTCGGCTCGAAGAACGATCATGCGGTGGGTGAAGACATCCGCCAGCGCCTGATCCCCGGCCTGCGCGAAGAAGCGGTGAACCTCAGTGGCGACACCTCGCTGGCCGAGGCCATCGACTTGCTGTCCTGCGCGGATGCGGTGGTGTCCAACGACTCCGGGCTGATGCACGTCGCGGCGGCGCTGAACCGCCCGCTGGTCGCGGTGTACGGCTCGACCTCCCCAGGGTTTACCCCGCCGTTGGCCGACAAGGTCGAAGTGGTGCGCCTGGGCCTGGAATGCAGCCCGTGTTTTGACCGCACCTGCCGTTTCGGCCACTACAACTGCCTGCGCCAGTTATTGCCGCAACCGGTCAACGAAGCCTTGCAGCGGTTGCAGGGCACTGTGGTCGAGGTTCACTGAGTTGCGGGTACTGGTAATCAAGACCTCATCCCTGGGCGACGTGATTCATGCGTTGCCGGCACTGACCGATGCGGCGCGGGCGATCCCGGGCATTCGATTCGACTGGGTGGTGGAAGAAGGCTTTGCCGAGATCCCCACCTGGCACCCGGCGGTGGACAAGGTGATCCCGGTGGCGATTCGCCGCTGGCGCAAGAACCTCTGGCAAACCTTCAAAAGTGGCGAATGGCGGCGCTTCAAGCAGCGTATCCAGTCAACCAAATACGACCTGGTGATCGACGCCCAGGGCCTGCTCAAAAGCGCCTGGCTGACCCGCTACGTGCGCGCCCCGGTGGCCGGGTTTGACAAAAACTCGGCGCGTGAACCGATCGCGGCGCGCTTTTATTCGCGGCGCCTGGCCGTGGCCCGCGGGCAGCACGCGGTGGAGCGCCTGCGCCAGCTGTTCGCCGTGGCCCTCGGCTATGACTTGCCCAAGGCCCTGGGCGACTACGGCCTGAGCGTCGACAAGCTGCTCGGCCTGCCGCCGAAAAAGCCGTTTGTGTTGTTGCTGCACGGCACCACCTGGGACACCAAGCACTGGCCCGAAGCCTACTGGCGCGAGCTGGCCGAGCGCATGGGCCGCCTGGGCGTGGACGTGAAGTTGCCATGGGGCAATGCCGCCGAAAAGGCCCGCGCCGAACGCCTGGCCCTGGGCCTGGACAACGCCGAGGTGCTGCCCAAACTGAACCTGGCCGGCGTCGCCCGCGTGCTCGCCGGCGCCCGCGCCTGCGTTGCGGTGGACACCGGCCTCGGGCACCTGGCTGCAGCCCTGGACGTGCCGACCATTTCGCTGTTCGGCCCCACCAACCCCGGCCTGACCGGCGCCTACGGCAAGAGCCAGATTCACCTGGCCAGCGACTTCCCGTGTGCGCCCTGCCTGCTGAAACAGTGTACCTATCAACCCACGGCCGACGATCTGCGTCGGTTCGACATCAAGCGCGAATCGCCCCTGTGCTTCACGCGGCTGAACCCTGAGCGTGTGGCGAGCCGGCTGAGCACGTTGTTACTGGCCGAGGAGATGCACTGATGCAACTGGCGTTTGTTCTGTACAAGTATTTTCCGTTCGGTGGCTTGCAGCGCGACTTCATGCGTATCGCCCTGGAGTGCCAGCAGCGCGGTCATCAGATCCGTGTCTACACCCTGATCTGGGAAGGCGATGTACCGCCCGGTTTCGAAGTGCTGGTGGCGCCGGTCAAGGCGCTGTTCAACCATCGCCGCAACGAAAAACTCTACGCCTGGATTCAGGCCGACCTGGCCAAGCGCCCGGTGGACCGCGTGGTCGGGTTCAATAAAATGCCCGGGCTGGACCTGTACTTCGCCGCCGATGGCGTGTTTGAAGACAAGGCACAAACCCTGCGCAACCCGATGTACCGCTGGTTCGGCCGCTACAAACACTTTGCCGAGTACGAGCGCGCCGTTTTCGAACAGAGCGCCAAGACCCAGATCATGGTGCTCTCGGCCCATCAGCAGGAATTGTTCACGCGTTACTACGGCACCCAGGCGCAGCGCTTTCATTTGCTGCCGCCGGGCATCGCCCGTGACCGGCGCGCGCCGCCGAATGCCGCGCAGATCCGCGCACAGTTTCGCGATGAGTTCGGCCTGGCCGAGGACGATTTGCTGTTGGTGCAGATCGGTTCCGGCTTCAAGACCAAGGGCGTCGACCGCAGCCTCAAGGCTGTGGCCGCATTGCCGTCGGCGCTGAAGAAACGTACCCGGCTGTTTGTAATCGGCCAGGACGACCCCAAAGTATTCCAATTACAGAGCGCCGCACTGGGCCTGGGCGAGCAAGTGCATTTCTTCAAGGGGCGCAGCGATATTCCGCGCTTTCTGCTGGGGGCCGACCTGTTGATCCACCCGGCCTACAACGAAGCGGCCGGCATGGTGCTGATCGAGGCGGTTGTCGCCGGCCTGCCGGTGCTGGTGAGCAAGGTCTGCGGTTATGCCTTCTATATCGACAAGGCCGGCAATGGCCGGGTGTTGGACGAGCCGTTCGAACAGGCTCAACTCAATCAATACCTGGTCGATATGCTCGACGATCCACAAGCGCGCGCGACCATGAGTCGCAATGGTCTGGCCTTCGCCGAGACGGCCGACCTCTATAGCATGCCGCAGTACGCTGCGGACCTGATCCTGGCGGAGCCGAACCGATGAAGTTGATGCTTGCCGAACCGTTCAAGACCCTTTGGGCCGGACGCGATGCGTTCGCCGAAGTCGAGAAGCTGGACGGCCTGGTGTACCGCGAACTCGATGCCCGTCGTACCTTGCGTACAGAGGTCGAGGGCCGCGGTTATTTCGTGAAGATTCACCGTGGTATCGGCTGGGCCGAAATCCTCAAGAACCTGATCACCGCGAAGTTGCCGGTATTGGGCGCCGGCCAGGAATGGCGGGCGATCCAGCGCTTGCAGCAAGTCGGCGTGCCGACCATGACCGCCGTGGCTTATGGCGAAAAGGGCAGCAACCCGGCCGACCAGCATTCGTTTATCGTCACCGAAGAGCTGGCGCCCACCGTCAGCCTCGAAGACCTGAGCATGGACTGGCTCAAGCAACCGCCATCGCCAGTCATCAAGCATGCGCTGATCGCCGAAGTGGCGCGCATGACCGGCATGATGCACCGCGCCGGGGTCAACCATCGCGACTGCTATATCTGCCATTTCCTGCTGCACACGGACAAGCCGCTGGTGGCCGATGATTTCAAGTTGTCGGTGATCGATCTGCACCGTGCGCAGGTACGCTCGAAGATCCCGCTGCGCTGGCGCAACAAGGACCTGGCGGCGCTGTATTTTTCGGCGCTGGATATCGGCCTGACCCAGCGTGACAAGCTGCGTTTTCTCAAGGGCTACTTCCAACAGCCGTTGCGCCAGATTCTCGCCGAAGAGGCCGCACTGCTGCAGTGGCTGGAGCGCAAGGCGGCCAAGCTCTACGCGCGCAAACAACGTTACGGGGATGCGCTCTGATGGCGGGTTGGAACCTGGAACCCGCATACGCCGGCCTCGCGGATGATTTTGGAAGCCTTGAAGCGGTGTTCGCCCTGCAAGGCGAGCGGCTGACCCGCGACCCGCTGTCGGAAGTGATCCGGGTGGCGCGCGGCGGGGTCAATTATTACGTCAAGCGCTACGTCGGTGCCGGCAAGGGCCTGCGCCGCTACCTGGGCAAGCCGCGGGTGAAGTCCGAGTGGCAGAACCTCAAGCGTTTCGCCAAGTGGGGCATTCCCACCGCCGACGTGGTCGCCTGGGGCCTGGAGCGCAATGGCCTGGCCTACGCCCGGGGCGCGCTGATCACCCGTGAGCTGCCCAAGACCGAAGACTTGTCGGTGCTGGCCGAGCGCAGCGACGTGCGCCTCAAAGACCCCAAATGGGTCGATGCGGTCAGCCGCCAGCTCGCCGAATACACGCGTACCATGCACGATCATCACTTCACCCATAACGACTTGAAGTGGCGCAACCTGCTGATCGACGACCAGCACACCCTGTACCTGATCGATTGCCCCAACGGCGATTTCTGGCGCGGGTTCTGGCTCAAATACCGCATCACCAAAGACCTGGCCTGCCTGGACAAGGTGGCCAAGTATCACCTGTCGGCCACCCAGCGCCTGCGCTTCTACCTGCAATACCGCCAGCGCGCGCACCTGAGTGCGTCGGACAAACAGCGAATTCGCCATGTGGTGAAGTTTTTCGAGGGACGCGAATGAGTGATTTCCTGGCGGCCGAAGACCGCGCTCTGCTGGAGCGCAACGGTCTGGCCAGTTTCGATGCCCTGTGGGCCAAGCAACTGGACGCGGTGGACGAGCCGAACACCAGCCATGGCGGCTGGAGCAGCGTGTTCCGCCTGGAGCTCGACGGCCACGGCTACTACCTCAAGCGCCAGAGCAACTACCTCACGCGCAGCTTGCACCGACCGTTTGGCGAGCCGAGTTTTCCCGCGAGTTTCGTAACATCAGCCGTTATCGCGCGTTGGGTATCCCGGCCTTGCAGGCGGCGTTCTACGGTGAGCGCAAAGTCGCTGGCGAGCACCGCGCGATGCTGTTGACCCGCGCCCTGGACGGCTGGAATGACCTGGACTCGTTGCTCGAACAGTGGCCGCAACTGAGCGACGCCCAGCACCGTGCGATCCTGTTGGCCTGCGGCCAATTGGCGCGCCGCCTGCACGGTGTGGGACAGGTCCACGGGTGTTTTTACCCCAAGCATATTTTCCTGCAGGCCACCGGCGACGGTTATGCCGCGCAGTTGATCGACCTGGAGAAAACCCGTCCGTTGCTGTTTGGCTGGCGTGACCGGGTCAAGGACCTGGAGCCGCTGTTGCGCCGTGCGCCGCAGTGGTCGGATGCGCAAACGCGTCACCTGCTGGCGGCGTATCTGGAACAACCTGAAGACAGCCCGCTGGTCGCCACCTGGCAGCAGCGCCTGACCGCTCGCCGCAGCCACAAGGAGCACCGTTAATGCGTTTATCCGCGCTGAAGCAGGCCGGCCGCAGCCCAAGCCTGCCGCTGACCATCGAACTGGCGGACGCCGCAGGCCCTGGTCAATTGCAATTGCTCAGCCTGTTGCGCGTGTTGCCGGGCCAGCGCTATGTGGGCGCCGGTGTCTGGCGCGGTCGCGCGGTGTTGGCCAAGTTGTTGGTGGGCAGCAAGGCGGCGCGGCATTTTCAGCGTGAGCTCAACGGCGTGCGCCTGCTGGCCGAACAGGGCCTGACCACGCCGCTGCTGCTGGCCGACGGTTTGCAGGAAGGCGAGGGCGGTTGGCTGCTGTTTGAGTTTATCGACGGCGCCGAAAGCCTGGCCGATGCCTGGCAAGCGGTCGAAGGCCTGCCGCCGTTGGCCGATGAGCAGACCGCTGTGCTCGCCGAAGCGCTGGACGCGATCGCCCGCATGCATGCCAAGGGCCTGTGGCAGGAAGACCTGCACCTGGATAACCTGCTGCGCCAGGGCGGCAAGCTGTACCTGATCGATGGTGCCGGGATCTGCGTGGAACAGGCGGGCCAGCCGCTGTCGCGCAACCGGGTGCTGGAAAACCTCGGGGTGTTTTTCGCCCAGTTGCCGAAAAACCTCGCGCCGTTTACCGAAGAGTTGCTGGTGTATTACCTGCTGAGCAACGGCGAGCATGCGTTACCGCTCGAAGCCCTGGAGAAGCAGGTGCGCAAGGTCAGCGCCTGGCGCCTGAAGGACTTCCTCGACAAGGTCGGCCGCGAATGCACACTGTTCAGCGTGGTGCGCGGCGCGTTTGGCTTGCGGGCGATCCGTCGCGAGGAGGAGCGCGCGATGCTGCCGGTGCTGGAGCAGGCCGATGCCTTGCTCGACCAGGGGCATTTGTACAAGACCGGCGGTGCGGCCAGCGTGGCCAAGGTCGAAGTGGCCGGCCGGCCGCTGGTGATCAAACGCTACAACATCAAGGGCTTCGCCCATTGGCTCAAGCGTTTCTGGCGCCCGAGCCGCGCCTGGCATTCCTGGCGCGAAGGCAATCGCCTGGCGTTCCTCGGCATTGCCACACCCAAGCCGCTGGCCGTGCTGGAAAAGCGCTTTTTCTGGCTGCGCAGCCGCGCTTACCTGGTCACTGAATACCTGCCGGGGCCGGACATCATCGAGCGCTTCGCACCGTATGTGGAGCAGGGCGACGCGCCTGAAAACGAACTGCTGGCGCTGGACCACCTGTTCGCCGAGCTGATACGCGAGCGCATTAGCCATGGCGATTTCAAGGGCCATAACCTGTTCTGGCACGACGGCCGCTGGGCCTTGATCGACCTGGATGCGATGCGCCAGCATCGCTCCGACGCCAGCTTCGCCGCGGCGTTTGCCAAGGATCGCGCACGCTTCATGCGTAATTGGCCGCAAGGCAGTGCGCTGTATCAGGTCATCGATCAGCGTTTGCCGAAGGAAGTCGGCGGCGCCGGCTGACGGTCGAGCGGGTTTTTCAGGTAGGACGCGGTCAAGTGTGGGGGCGGGCTTGCAGGGGCCTGTCCCCCAGCAGCCAGTTGGCCTGCACGAACTGCTCGAATCTGGCAATTATGTATCATTTTATACAATGCCCGGTTGCGAGGCTGTCTTGATACGGGTTGCGGGCTTTAAGTAAGTTAGAAGTTGAAACGGATTCGGCGGATAGCGCGAAGTGTGCTGGCTTATATCAGACTTGTCCTAGAGCAATTTATTGGGGCAAGGTATTTGTTTGGTTGTATTGTACTTCTTGTTTTAAACGGATACATGTGTGGCGCATGTTGCGGGTTGAGCATTCTTTTGTCGTTCTATAAATTTGTTCTACAGCCGATGAGGTTGTTCAATTATTTATAGGAGGTTTTTATGTCGTCTATCAATGCTAACTCAAACGTGGCTGCTGATTATCAGAGGTACGAAAATAATAACTTTAATGAGAAGGGGCAAAACAATCCGCTGGATCAGGCGGCCGGGGAAGATGCTGAGTATTTGGGTGCGCAAAATCAGCCGATTGATCATGAGATTCAATCCGACGGTAATGGTGGTTTCTATCAGCCAGGTACGGGCAGGGGGCAGCCGGGTAATGGTGAACCGGGGTTAGGAAGCATCAACGTTGGAGCGGGGCATCAAATTGACTTTGATGGTGCGGAGCCTCCGCGGTCGCTGCACTATTAAGGCGCCCGTGGGCGTGTAACGTCGAAAAGAATGCTGCTGCATGGGTATGCGCAGCATTCATGTCGTCTCGTTGTTATTGCGTTTTTTGGGTAATGGGTTTTATGCCGTTGATCATGTTGATAGTTGCAGGTGCGGTTTAAAGGAAGGGTTGGTTTGAACGTTAACCAAGCGTATTAATTTGCCCGTCAGTGCTCTTTGCTCCGGTGTGTTCGCGGCGCGAAGCAACTAATCCTGTATTGTCTTATCGGAACTTTCTCACATGACGTATCGGTGTGCCGGTGTAGGCTATCTTCGCTGGCGATGTTAGTGTGGTCGACCCTCTATGCTGAACGGTGTCGTTCATGATCCGTATGTACCCTGTGTTGCTTGCTGCTCTCCTGGCAATCTCCGGTTGCGGGACCATCAACACCGTCTTTCGCCCGGACGCTGTCGCCAGCCAGAACCTCAAGGAGTCGCGCAGCTACTGCGAAAATATCCCGCGCATCTACAGTGGGGTGATCTACGGGTTTTGTACGCTCAATGCTGAGCCCGCCCCAGAAAAAAGCCTGAATGACCGAGCCCTGTCGGACCACGAGAACAATGCCTTCCCGATCATCGCCATCGAGTTCATCGGCTCTGGCGTGCTGGACACCCTGGTCCTGCCCTACACGATCTACCGTCAGAACAAGGACGGCAGCATCGAGATCTTCCGCTGAACCTCCTCGACGCTCGCCGCTAACAGCTTCCTCCTGCTTTTGAGCTATAATCCCGCCCTTTAGCTGTTTCTCGCCCAGGCGAGAGGCACACTTTTTTCAGGCGTAACGCGCCTGCATGCAGACTAAAAGAGGCTAGACCCCTGTGGCATTGACGATTCTTGGCCTGTCCGGCGCCCTTAGCCATGATCCTTCCGCAGCCCTGTATATCGACGGCAAGCTGATCGCGGCCGCCGAAGAAGAACGCTTCGTGCGCGACAAGCATGCAAAGCACCGCATGCCCTACGAATCGGCGAAATTCTGCCTGGAACAGGCCGGCATCAAGCCCTCCGACGTTGATGTGGTCGCGATCCCGTTCGCCCCGATCAGCCTGTTCGGCGAAGCGCGCTGGCACTATGCCAAGCGTTACTGGTACGCCCCGGACCGCGCTCTCGATGCGATCCTGATGGGCAACCGGCGCTACAAGCGCTACCGCAACAAGATCGTCTGGTGCCTGGAACAGCTGGGCTTCGATCCGAAGAAAATCAAGATCGAGCCGGTTGAACACCACTTGGCCCACGCCTCCAGTGCCTACCACTGCTCCGGCTTCAAGGAGAAAACCGCGATCCTGGGGATCGACGGCAAGGGTGAGTACGCCACCACGTTCTTCGGCTACGGCGAAAACGGCAAGATCCACAAGATCAAGGAATTCTACGATCCGGACTCCCTCGGCGGCCTGTACGGCGCGGTCACCGAGTTTCTCGGTTTCGAGATGCTCGACGGCGAGTTCAAGGTCATGGGCATGGCGCCTTATGGCGATGCCAGCAAGTACGATTTCTCGCGCCTGGCCTCCTTTGAAAACGGCGAGCTGGTGATCAACACCGACTACGCCAACGTCATCGGCCTGCGTCGTTATAAAGAGAAGGGCAAGGGTTTCTACTTCTCGCCCAAACTGATCGAGTGGCTGGGGCCCAAGCGCGAAGGCGACATCGCCGACGAGCCGTACATCCACTACGCGGCCAGCATGCAGGCGCTGTTCGAGAAGCTGTCCCTGCAGATGATCGACTACTACCTGGGCGACATCCTCAAGGAAACCGGCAAGCTGGCCTTCGCCGGCGGCTGTGCGCTGAACGTCAAGCTGAACCAGAAGATCATTGCCCGTGACGACGTGAAAGAGCTGTTCGTGCAACCGGCGTCCGGCGATGCCGGCACCGCCGTGGGCGCCGCCGCTTACGTGTCCAACGCCCGTGGTGTGCCGGTGGAGAAGATGGAACACGTCTACCTCGGCCCGTCCTACAGCAACGAAGACGTGATCGCCGCTTGCGCCAAGCACCCGAGCAAGCCGGACTGGCGCAAGATCGACAGCATGCCTAAACGCATCGCCAAGATCATGGTCGACGGCAACCCGGTGGCCTGGTTCCAGGGGCGCATGGAGTTTGGCCCGCGTGCCTTGGGCGGTCGTTCGATCATTGGCTGCCCGAGCGCTACCGGCGTGGCGGACCGTATCAACCATCAGATCAAGTTCCGCGAGCGCTGGAGGCCTTTCTGCCCGTCGATGCTCGACACCGTGGCCCCGCTGATGATCAAGGTCGATCACCCGGCGCCGTTCATGACCTTCACCTTTGAAGTGTCGGAAGAGTGGAAAACCCGCGTGCCGGAAGTGGTCCATGAGGACGGCACGTCCCGCGCCCAGGTGCTCAAGCGCGAATACAACCCGCGCTACTACGACATGATGAAAGAACTCGAAGTGCTGACCGGCAACGGCGTGTCCCTGAACACTTCGCTCAACCGTCGTGGCGAAGCGATGATCTGCTCGCCGACCGATGCGCTGAACATGTTCTTCGGTTCCGACCTGCAGTACCTGATCATGGAAGACATCCTGGTGGTCAAGGACGGCGTGGACCCTTATGACGCTGTGGTTTAAATGCTGAATCGCTTCCAGGGTTGGCGTGAACGCGGCTGGGTACCTGTCGAGGCCGAGGTCTACGCCCAGGCCTGGCAGCGGTTTGGCGGCAGCGTGGCGACGCATCCGCTGATCGTCGAACGGTTGGCGGACCTGGCGCAGATTCCGGTGCGCTACCTGGGCTGGGAGCAGGACGGCGAACTCAAGGGCGCGATTGCCACTTGGGGGCGCGACCTGGCCTTGTCCAAGGACGTGCTCAAGCGGCGCGGCAAGAAAGGCGTGTTCGATCTGGGCAATGCCGAAATCATCCTGCCGATCGCCGCCGACGCGCAGTTGCCGGTACGCCACCGTGGGCGCTACCTGTCGGCGTTGAACGAGGGGCGCGTCAGCACCCTCAAGCCCCAGGCCGAGCAGTTGGCCATGGCGCGCACCCCGGAAGACCTGTCGAAGAAGTTTCGCTACAACCAGCGCCGCGAATTGCGGTTGCTCGAAGAAGCCGGCGGCGTGGTGCGGGCGGTGAGTGAGTTTTCCAGCGGCGAGCTGGCGGCGATCTACTGCGACCTGTTCCAGCGCCGCTGGGGCTTCCCGGCCACCGGCGCCGAGCATCTGGCGCAGGTGCTGGGCTTGCTCAAGGAGTTCCTGGTGGGCTCGGTACTGTTTCTCAACGATGCGCCGATTGCCGTGCAACTGGTGTATCGCGTCGAGGCGCCCGAGTGGGTCAGCATCGAATACGTCAACGGCGGTGTCGACCCCCAGACTCGTGAATTCAGCCCCGGCAGCGTGTTGAGTTTCCTCAATACGCAAAGCGCCTGGGAACAGGCGCGGGCCGTGGATAAACCGCTGCGCTTTTCCTTCGGGCGCGCCGACCGTGAATACAAGGAGCGCTGGTGCAACCCGGTGCCGGTGTTCAGCCTATGAGCCGCAAGCAGCAACTGCTCAAGCGTCATCGGCGCACCAAGCGCATCGCGCTGCTGATTGGCTTGCTGGTGCTGATCGCGGCCGGTGTGCTCGTGGCCTGGTGGCTGCCGTTGATTCTGGCGGTGGTGCTGTGGGCGGCCCATGAAGCCTGGTTTGCCGATCATCTGTTCTATTCGCCCAACGAGGATTATGCCTACGCATTCCCTCACGGCAGTGAAGTGCCAGGCCTGCGCCTGGACGCGGGGCGGCTGCTGCTGGACGCGCCGCTGGCGGCGGACGACACCCTGATCGTCGGCATCGAGCTGCGCAGCTCGTGGCTCGGGCGTTTCATCGACCCGGCGGTGGAACTGCTGGGCCTGCAAACGCCGGACCGGCAAGTGTTCGAGCGTGGCGTCGGCGGGCGCCGTTACCTCAACCTGACCGGCGCCGCCGACGCATTGGCCGCCGGCAAACTGCGGGTGCGCGGGCGTTTTTGCCGGATCAACGGCCAGCCGACGCTGTGGCGTTTCCGTCAGCCGGATTATCGCCAGCAACGTGTGATGGTGATTGCGCCCCATGCCGACGACGCCGAACTGGCGGCCTTCAGCCTGTACAGCCAGGCGGCCGAAAGTTGGATCGTCACGTTGACCGCCGGTGAAATCGAAGCCGAGCATTATCAACAGATGGGCCTGCCCAAGGCGCAAGCGGCGCAACTCAAAGGGCGCCTGCGGGCCTGGGACAGCATTGCCGTGCCGCGCTGGGCCGGCGTTCCCGAAGCGCAGTGCGTGCAATTGGGCTACTTCTGCATGCAGTTGGCGGCCATGCAGGCCGCGCCGGACCAGGCTCAAGCCTCCCGCGAGGCGCAATTGAGCGATACGCGGCTGTTTCGTCAGTTCAATGCCTTTGCGCTGCCCGGCGACGTGGACGGCGCGCCGACCTGGCACAACCTGATCGCCGACCTGCGCGCGCTGCTGCTCAAGGCGCGACCGCAGGTGATCGTGCTGCCGACGCCGTTGCTCGACCCGCACGCCGACCATATCTGCGCTCACGCGGCGATACTGGAAGCCCTGGAAGGCCTGGCGTGGCAGCCCGACACATTGCTCGGCTACGCCAATCACTTGCATGATAACGACCGCTGGCCCATGGGCGACTCGGGCGCCGGCGTGGCCCTGCCGCCGCGTTTCGACACCGCGGACGAACTGGTCCCCTGCAGTTTCACGCTCGCCTTGAGTCAGCAGCAGGACAAGGCCATGGCCCTGGGCATGATGCACGACCTGCAACCGCGCGCGCCGTTCAAGCGCCGTGTGCGTCGCTGGTTGCAACAGGTGCTGGCCGGGCGTAGCCCATCGCCATACGGAGAGAACGAATTCTTCCGCAAGGCTGTGCGTCGGCATGAATTGCTGTGGGTCCTGAAACAGGACTGAGACCTTATTTACGGCAGACCGCATCCGTTTGCCGCACCATTTTTTGCCGGGCTGCGCGCCCGCAGCCAGATCGCTGCATGGAGAGTTATGAAGCCTCGTTTCAAGGTTTTGCAGTTACAGCCGGACTACAACGTCAAGACCAATGACTTTGCCGACCTGGGTGAGCAGATCGTCAAATCGTTGCCGGTTGAACGCTTCGAGGTGACATCGGGGTATCTCAGTGGCCGCCCGTTACCGGGCCAGCCGCTGAGCGTGGCCGAGCACTCCCACTATTTCGAACTGCCGGAGAAGTCCCTCAAGGGCATCCGCTTTGGCGCCATGTGGCAGATCTACAAGTATTGCCGCGAGCAGAAGTTCGATGTGGTCATCTGCAACCGCTTCAAGTCGGTGAACATGATGCTGTCCCTCAACCGCTGGTTGAAGATCCCGCTGTGCATCGGTATCTCCCATGGTTTCGGCGAGTACGCCCGTGGCTACCGCCGGCGTCAGACCCAGCGCTGGGTGAGCCCGGCGTGGCGCTTCGTCGGCGTGTCGGAGGCGGTGCAGGAGTACCTGGTGGCGCTCAATTGCGGGTTCACCCGTGAAAACACCACCTATGTCACCAACGCCATCGACATCCCGCAGGCAGAAGCCTTGCAGTTGCCGCGCGATGAAGCACGCAAGGCCCTGGGCCTGCCGCTGGACGCGCGGATGATCGGCGCCCTGGGCCGCCTGGTGCCGATCAAGGGCCACACGCATCTGCTGCAGGCGTTTGCCACGCTCAAGGACAAATACCCGCAGGCACAGGTGGGGATCATCGGTTCCGGCCGCGCCGAAGCCGACCTGCGTGCCGACATCGAGCGCCTCGGCCTGACCGGTCGCGCGCACCTGTTGGGGTTCCGTGAAGACGGCATGAAGTACGTGCGCGGTTTCGATATCTGGACCATGCCGTCGCTGTTCGAAGGCCTGGGCCTGGCGCTGCTGGAAGGCATGAGCGGGCATTTGCCGGTGATCGCCTCCAACGGCCCGGCGATGCTGCCGCTGGTGCAGGGCGCGGGCGGGCTGTCTCACGATCCGGGCAACGTCGAGCAACTGGCCGCGGCGCTGGATACCTACCTGGCACTGAGCGATGAGCAATTGCGTGCCAAAGGGGAGGAGGTGTTCCGTTACCTGGTAGCCAACCACACCCTGGACGAGTTCAAGCACAAGTACCTGACCCTGATTGAAACCGGTTTGCGTGAAGTAGGTAGAGCATGAATCAGCCACAACCCCTGGTCTCGGTGATCATCGCGTCCTACAACCATGGCCCGTACATCGAGCAGAGCATCCTCAGCGTGCTGGGGCAGACCTACGCGAACATCGAACTGTTGGTGGTCGACGATGGCTCCAAGGACGACAGCGTCGAGCGCATCCGGCGCTTGCAGGCCGAGCACGGCTTTGATTTCCAGGTCCAGCAGAACCAGGGGCTGACCAATACGCTCAACGGCGCGATCGCCCGGGCCAAAGGCACGCTGATCGCGCCGTTCGGTTCCGACGACATCATGTTGCCCGAGCGCATTGCGGCCCAGGTCGCCTATATGGAAGGCAAGCCCAAGGTCGGCATCTGCGCGGGCAACATCGAGTTGATCGATGGCGATGGCCAGCCCTATCCCGACAAGAAGCAGCACCGGGACCTGCCGTTTCGCAGCCTGGACTTCGATGACCTGTTCCTGGACCGTAAGCCGTTCCCACCAGCACCGACCCTGTTGATCCGCCGCGAAGCGCTGGAGCAGGTGGGGGGCTTCGATCCGCTGATTCCGCTGGAAGACTTGCTGATCGAATTGAAGATCACCCACGCCGGCTACACCATCGACGTGTTGAACATGGTCATGGCGCGCTATCGCCAGCACGCCACCAACACGTACAAGAACCATCGCTACATGATTCAGAACATCCTCAAGACTTATGGATTGTTCAGCGAACACCCGTCGTATGACGCGGTGCGCTACAACTTCCTCAACTCGATGTTCCTCAAGACCGCAGACCGTGACCGGCCGTTGGCGCGGGAGATCCTCAAGCAGATCCCGTTGAAGTTCTGGGGGCGCAAGACCCTGCGCGGGCTGGTGCGGTTGTACCTGGCGCCCCTCAGAAGCTGAGGCGGCGGTGGCAGTGAAAAAGGCGACTATCAGCAGTGATAGTCGCCTTTTTTATCAGGCGGCCGGGCTAGCCAGGCCCTGGACCTGCTCGCGGATTTTTGCCGTGGCTTTTGGGCTGGCGATGCTGGCGTAACCCTTGGCCAGTTGCTCGAAGTGCGTTTCGAACAGCCAGTTACGGTCCTGCGGGTAACGTTGCATATGGCGCAGGTTGCGTTGGCGCAAGGCATTGCGCAGGGCCGACGGGAAGATGCGCAGGTCGGCGATATCGATCAGCGCGAACTCGCCGTCATCCATCAGCAGCACGTTGCCCAGGTGCAGCGAGCGGAAGTACACACCACGCTCATACAATTGGGCCATGAATCGACCGAAGCGCTCGATCAGCGATTCGCGCAGGCTACTGTCCAGGCTTTGCAGGGCCTGGCGCAGGGTCAGGCCGGGCAGTGGCGAGTAGGTGACGGCACTGCTGGCGTCGCGCAGGCTGTACACGCCGAGGATCTGCGGGGTGGGAATGCCCAGGCTGCGTAATTGTTCGGCGTTGCTGGCAAACCGTTCCGAGTAAGGGTTGAAGCTGCCCGAGGTGTACCAGCGGCGTGCGCGGAAAACCTTGAGGAAACTGCCGTCTTCCAGGCGCAGGACTTTCGGGCCCAGGCCGTCGGCTTCAATCACATGGGCGTTGTGGCACAGTTGATCGAAGGCCTCGGCCTTGAGGGTTTGCACCGGCATGCGCAGCAGGCTGTGACGGCGCTGGGCGATGCTCAGGCCGGCGATGATCGCCAAAGGAATCCACAGCAGGAACCAGTGTTCCTTGGGCCGCGACAGGATGCCGCCGCCCTCAGTCAGGCCGGCGCCGATGCCGTAGGCCAGCAGGGAGGACGCAAGGATGAACAGCGGTTGCGCCCGTTCTTTGAGGCTTTTGTACAGGCCCCAGCCGAGCATGAAGATCCACGGGATAAAGCCGATGATGCCGACGTAATACAGCACGCCCAGGGCAAAGCTATGGGGTTCGCGCAGTTCCAAGCCGTCGGCCAGGGTCAGGTACAGCTCGGAGTCGTAGCTGTGGCCGATCCACGGGTGTTCGGCGATGCGCTGCAGCGACATGCTCCACAATTCGAGGCGGAACGAGCTACCGCGGTTGGTGATCAGTTCAGGGTAGAACAGCAAGAGCGCCGCGGCGCTCAGGAGCAAGCCCGCAATCATCAAGGCCGAGCGGCGGTTGCGGCTGACAAAACTCATCCACAGGATGGCCAGGGTCAGTGCCACCAGCGGCGTGCGGGAACCGGTGGCCAGCACCGCGAGGGTCATGATTGCCAGGGCCGGTACGCTGAACCACAGCACCTGAAAGCGCTGGCTGGTCATGCAGACATACAACCAGTAGACGCTGAAAAAACCGAACACGTGGGAACTGAGCAGCGGGTTGTCGAGGGCGCCGCGGCCGCCGATCATGCGTATTTCAAGGCCCGGCTCAAACCCCTTGGCGAAGGCCACCAGGTCACACAGGGTCGCCACCAGTGCGATCACTGCCGCACTGAAGAACACGGGCTTGAACAGGTCGTTGCGGTAATGCAGCAAGAGCCCGCAGCCGGCAAACAACATGAACGTGTGCAGCGGTCGCTTGAACAGGTCGGTGTCGGGATGAAACTCTGGGCTCCAGAACAGGCTGGTCAGGGCCCAGGCGGAGAAGACCAGGAATGCGATGGCCAGCGGCTCACGCAGCAACTCCATGAATTCCCTGGGGCGCAGGCACAACAGCAACAAGGTCGGCGCGCTGAACAGGACGTAGTAGAACCTGTGCAGCACGTTGCGATTGGTGACGAAGAACAGCGAACTCAGCAGAAGCAACAAGCCAATGGGCAAAATCCATAGGACCAGGAAGTCGAAGACGCGATTTGAGCCATAGGTAAGACGCTTGCACTGCATACGGTAAAAGCCATTTCAGAAATAGAAAGCCGACCATCTTAAAGTAGTGGCTATATAATGTCGCCGGTTGGATTTCGCCGGCCCGCGGGTCATGTGGGGTGCAAGTACAACAGAGAAGCTGTGCTAAAGTCAGCCTCCTTTTTTAAAACGCCGCGTGATATGACCGACTCCAGTCCGAGCGCAAGCCCTTCGAGCTTGAAAATATACTTCCGCCTGCTCAGTTACGTCAGGCCCTATGCGGGTTTGTTCGCGCTGAGTATTGTCGGATTTCTGATTTTCGCGTCGACCCAGCCGATGCTGGGGTACATCCTCAAGTACTTTGTCGACGGCCTTTCGAACCCGCAAGCCGTGTTGTTCCCCAGCGTGCCGTTCCTGCGCGACCTGCAGTTGCTGCAGGCCGTGCCGCTGCTGATCATCCTGATCGCCGCCTGGCAGGGCCTGGGTTCGTTCCTCGGTAACTACCTGCTGGCCAAGGTTTCCCTGGGCCTGGTCCACGACCTGCGGGTGCAACTGTTCAACAACCTGCTGACACTGCCCAACCGCTACTTCGACAATCACAACTCCGGGCACCTGATTTCCCGCATCACCTTCAACGTGACCATGGTCACGGGGGCGGCGACCGATGCGATCAAGGTGGTGATTCGCGAAGGCATGACCGTGATCTTCCTGTTCGCTTCGCTGCTGTTCATGAACTGGCGTCTGACGCTGGTGATGATCGCCATCCTGCCGTTGATTGCGGTGATGGTCAGCACGGCCAGCAAGAAATTCCGCAAACAGAGCAAGAAGATCCAGGTGGCCATGGGCGACGTGACCCACGTGGCGTCTGAGACCATCCAGGGTTACCGCGTCGTGCGCAGCTTCGGCGGCGAGATCTACGAGGAAAAACGCTTCCTCAAGGCCAGCCAGAGCAACACCAACAAGCAACTGCGCATGACCCGCACCGGGGCGATCTACACCCCGGCGCTGCAACTGGTGATCTACACCGCCATGGCCGTGCTGATGTTCCTGGTGCTTTACCTGCGCGGCGACGCATCGGCGGGCGACATGGTGGCCTACATCACTTTGGCCGGTCTGCTGCCTAAGCCGATCCGCCAGTTGTCGGAAGTCAGTTCGACCATCCAGAAGGGTGTGGCGGGCGCCGAGAGCATTTTCGAACAGCTGGACGAAGAGGCTGAAGTCGACAACGGCACGATCGAGCGCGACAAGGTCAGCGGCCATCTGGAGGTGCGTCACCTCAACTTCACCTATCCCGGCACCGAACGCCCTGTGCTCAAGGACATCAGCTTTACCGCCGAGCCTGGGCAGATGATCGCCCTGGTGGGGCGCTCGGGCAGCGGCAAGTCGACTCTGGCCAGCCTGATCCCGCGCTTCTACCACCATGCAAGCGGTGAAATCCTGCTCGATGGCGTCGAGATCGAAGACTACAAACTGCTCAACCTGCGCAAGCACATCGCCCAGGTGACCCAGCACGTGACCCTGTTCAGCGACACGGTGACCAACAACATCGCCTACGGCGACCTGGCCGGCGCACCACGGGCCGACGTCGAAGCCGCCGCGATGGATGCCAACGCCAAGGACTTCATTGACCAGTTGCCTAAAGGCTTCGACACCCAGGTCGGCGAAAACGGCGTGCTGCTGTCCGGCGGTCAACGCCAGCGCCTGGCAATTGCCCGCGCCCTGCTCAAGAATGCGCCGCTGCTGATTCTCGACGAGGCCACCTCGGCCCTCGACACTGAGTCCGAGCGCCACATTCAGGCGGCGCTGGACAAGGTCATGCAAGGCCGCACGACCCTGGTGATCGCGCACCGCCTGTCCACCATCGAGAAGGCCGACCTGATCCTGGTGATGGACGACGGGCGTATTGTCGAGCGCGGCACCCACGGTCAATTGCTTGCACAGAACGGCTACTACGCCCGCCTGCATGCCATGGGCCTGGATGCCCCGGTGTCGGCGGATATCACCTGATACCCTTGGTGGGGCGGGCAATCCGCCTCACCAACGTTCCTGCAACATCTTCTGTCACACCCCCACAAGCCTTCTGTAACCCTGTGCTAATATCGCGCCCCTGTTCATTTTGTATGTGGGTTGCTCCATGAAGTTGTCCATGCCGCGATTCGATCAAGCCCCTGTCTTGGTGGTCGGCGATGTCATGCTCGACCGTTACTGGCATGGCGGAACCTCACGGATTTCCCCTGAGGCGCCGGTACCGGTAGTCAAGGTCGAGCAAATCGAAGACCGTCCAGGCGGCGCTGCCAACGTTGCCCTCAATATTGCCGCCCTCGGCGCCCCTGCCTCCCTGGTGGGCGTGACCGGCGACGACGAAGCCGCCGACAGCCTGGCCAACAGCCTGCGCGGTGCCGGCGTGCGCGCGCTGTTCCAGCGCATCGCCCATCAGCCGACCATCGTCAAGCTGCGGGTCATGAGCCGTCACCAGCAATTGCTGCGCATCGATTTCGAAGAACCCTTCGCCACCGACGCCCTGGCCCTCAGCGCGCAGGTCGATGAGTTGCTCGAAGGCATCAAGGTGCTGGTGTTGTCCGACTACGGCAAAGGCGCGCTGAAGAACCACCAGATGCTGATCCAGGCCGCCAAGGCCCGCAATATTCCGGTGCTGGCCGATCCCAAGGGCAAGGACTTCTCGATTTATCGCGGCGCCAGCCTGATCACGCCGAACCTCAGCGAGTTCGAAGCCATCGTCGGCGGTTGCGCCGATGAGCACGAATTGGTGAGCAAGGGCGCGACGCTGATGGCCGAACTGGACCTGGGCGCCTTGCTGGTGACCCGTGGCGAGCACGGCATGACCTTGCTGCGCCCGGGCTATGCGGCGATGCACCTGCCAGCGCGTGCGCGTGAAGTGTTCGACGTCACCGGCGCCGGCGACACCGTGATTTCCACCCTGGCCGCCTCCATCGCGGCCGGCGAGGAATTGCCCCACGCCGTGGCCCTGGCCAACCTGGCAGCGGGCATCGTGGTCGGCAAGCTCGGCACCGCCGCGATCAGCGCGCCCGAACTGCGCCGTGCGATCCAGCGTTCCGAAGGCTCCGAGCGTGGGGTGTTGAGTCTCGAGCAATTGCTGCTGGCGATTGACGACGCGCGCGCCCACAACGAAAGCATTGTGTTCACCAATGGCTGTTTCGACATCCTGCATGCCGGTCATGTGACGTACCTGGAACAGGCGCGCGCCCAAGGCGATCGCCTGATCGTCGCGGTCAATGACGATGCGTCGGTCAGCCGCCTGAAAGGTCCGGGCCGCCCGATCAACAGTGTCGACCGACGCATGGCGGTCCTGGCCGGCCTGGGTGCGGTGGACTGGGTGATCAGCTTCCCCGAAGCCACCCCGGAAAACCTGCTGGCCCAGGTCAAGCCCGATGTGCTGGTCAAGGGCGGCGACTATTCCGTCGACCAGGTGGTCGGCGCCGACATCGTCAGCGCCTACGGCGGCAAGGTCAAAGTGCTGGGGTTGGTTGAGAACAGCTCGACGACCGCGATCGTGGAAAAAATCCGCAATCACGAATAAGGCTTGCGGCCGTAGGCGCGGGCCTGCTCGCTCCTACGGTCTGGCCTTCTTTGGCACGATCTTGCGCAACATCTGCCGGGCCTTGCCGGTCAGGCGCTTGAGCTTCGACTCTTTCTCCGGGACGGCCAGGCCTTGCTGCCTGAGCCAATCCTTCCAACGAATCCGCTCGTCGCGCACCACCCAGCCGTCCTGCTGGGCGAAGCTCTCCGCCAGGTACAAACCCCGCGTGCTCGCCGGGTACAGCTGATCTTTCTTGACCGTATACAGTTCGGCGAGCGGCTGCCCGTCCTTCAAGGGCATCAGGTACAGGTCCGGGCGCTGGCGGTCCAGGCGCGCGACCAGTTGATCGCCTTCGAGTCGCTCATCCACATGGAACAGGCTCAAGGATTTGGCTTCCTTGGGCACCTCCAGGCGCAAGTCATAAATCAATTGCAGCGAGGCCGTAGGCAAGTGGACGTAGGCCCGTGGGCGCTCGATCAGTTGCGTGGTCGCGCATCGCACCGGGCGGGCCGCGCCGGACAAGGGGCTCAAGCGAAACGGCAAGGCTTCGCGGTAGTGCAGCGCGGCGGAGTAGGGCGCCGGCAGCCAGGTGTCGTTGAAGCGCCCGCTGAGCCAGCCTTCGGGCGTCTCCAGCAGGCACTCTTCGGCGATTTCCTGGATGGCGGTGTGCAGCGGCAGGTTCAGCTCATGGGCGGGGACGTAGCCGGAAATCAGCTTGAGCACCACGTCGCCACGGTCCTGGCGGCGTTGGCGCACCAGCACCCAGTAATCCTTGTTTTGCCAATGCAGGGTCAAACGCACCGACACGCCGAGGTTGGCCAGCTCGAGGGCGAAACGCTCCGGGTCTGTCACTTCTACCGGCTTGCGCCGTTGCAGGGTCTGGGCAAAGTTGAGCGGCATGCCGACGCTCTGGTAGCTCAGGCCTTCGGGGGTGGCTTCGACATGCAGTGGCAGAGTCTTGAAGTTGCTGGGGTTTTTTCTTATGAGCGTTCGCGACATGTCGGCTCCTTCTTACGTCGGGGCGGCCGCGTCGGCGGCATCAGAGTTGACGAATGACCTGGGCAGCGGTCGCCACGTTGTGAGCCAGGTGCAGCGGATTAATGGTCCCGACAATAGCACTGGCGACACCCGTTTGCGCAAACAACAACATGAAACTGGCACGTATGGGGTCCATTCCCGGTTCCAGGCAGACGTGGCCGCTGGCGAGGGCTTTTTTCACCAGGATGCCTTTGCCATGGGCGGCCGCATAATCAATGACGGCTTTCTCGGCCTGTTCGTTCAGATTGTAGGTGACCATTGCGCAATCGCCCTGTTCCAGAGCCTTCACGCCGCCTTCGACGGTTTTTCCGGAGAAGCCGAAACCGCGGATTTTGCCTTCTCGTTTCAAGTCTGCGAGGGTCTGGTACACCTCGCAGTCGTTGAGAATGTGCAGGTCGTTGCCGTCGGAATGCACCAGCACCAGGTCGATAAAGTCGGTTTCCAGTCGTTTCAGGCTGCGTTCGATCGACATCCGGGTATGGGCCGCGCTGAAGTCGTGACGGGACACGCCGTTGTCGAATTCTTCGCCGACCTTGCTGACAATCACCCACTCGTTGCGCTGGCCCCGCAACAGCGGCCCCAGGCGTTCTTCGCTGCGGCCATAGGCCGGCGCGGTATCGATCAGGTTGATGCCCAACTGACGGGCCTGGCGCAGCAGCAGGCGCGCTTCGTCGTCATCGGGAATCTGGAAGCCGCTGGGGTATTTCACCCCTTGGTCGCGACCGAGCTTGACGGTGCCCAGGCCCAGCGGCGACACCAGCAGGCCGGTACTGCCCAGCGGGCGGTGCAGGTCGTGCAGGGTGGGCAGGCTCATGGCAACAGTTGCTCCCAGGCCGGTTGGCCGATGGCGGGTTTGGGCAGCTCGGGCAGCGGGGTGGCGGGGCCGGGTTGGATGCCATCGCGTTCGAGGGCGTGGAGCACCCGGTCGGCGAAGTCCGGTGCCAGGGCCAGCTTGGTCGGCCAGCCCACGAGCAGGCGGCCCTGTTCGGCGAGGAAGGCGTTGTCGGGGCGAGTCAGGCCCGATTGCAGCGGCTCGGCACGTTCGACGCGCAGGGTGGCCCATTCGGTGTGGCTCATGTCGATCCACGGCAGCAGAAGCGCCAACTCGTGCTGCGCGGTGGCGATCTGCTCCTGTGGCGTGCGTGCTACGCCGTCGGCCTCGGCGATGTCGCCGCCGATGTACCACACCCAGTTGCCATCGGCGGCCGGGTGCGTGGTCACGGTGAGGCGCGGTTTGGTGCCGCCGCCCAGGCAGTGGGCGTACAGCGGTTTCAGGCCTGGGCCTTTGGCGATGATCATGTGCAGCGCACGCTTTTGCATGGCCGGCTCGCTCAGGCCCAGGGCGGCGAGCAGATCGGCAGTGCCGCCGCCGGCGCTCAAGACGATGCGCTGGGCGCGGATCTCGCGGCCGTCGACTTTCAGACCGACCAGTGCGTCGTTTTCGCGCAGCGGTTCGATGTGTTGTCCGGCGAGCAAACCATCGCCGGCCAACTGCGCCAGGCGTCCGATCAGGCTCGGCACGTCGACCACCAATTCCGACAGGCGATAGACCTTGCCCTTGAAGCGGCGGTCCTGCAGGGCTGGCGGCAGGGCGTCGCCCTTGACCTGATCGACGCGGCCGCGCACGGCCTTGCTGGCGAAGAAGCTGGTGAGGTTGCCGGCGAGCGTGCCAGGGGACCACAGGTAATGGGCTTCGGAGAGCAGGCGCACGCCGGTCAGGTCCAGTTCGCCGTGACCGGCCAGGGCCTCACGCCAGCGCCGCGGCATATCGGCAATCGCTTCGGAGGCGCCGGTGAGCGCACCGTGCAGCGCGTATTTCGCACCGCCGTGAATGATGCCTTGGGACTTCACGCTTTGCCCGCCTCCCAGGGTGGCGTTTTCCACCACCACCGTGGAAAACCCCTGGCGGCGCAGGCGCGCATTCAGCCAGAGGCCGGCAACTCCGGCGCCGACAATCAGAACGTCGGTGGAAATAACGGATGGCATGGGCAACCTCAGTGTTCAAATCAAGGTGCCAAGTATACAGACTCAACGAATGGATCTTTGCGCGGGATCAATATTGACGCGTGAGGTCAGTGCCCCGCCGTTTTCGAGAACAGTTGAATCACCACCACGCCCAACACAATCAAGCCCATCCCCAGCATTGCCGGCAGATCGAGCTTCTGCCCATAGATGAACAGCGCCGCGACGCTGACCATCACGATGCCCATCCCAGCCCACACGGCATACGCCACGCCGACCGGCACTGTACGCACCACCAGGGTCAGCATCCAGAACGCCACGCCGTAGCCGACGATCACCAGCAGCAGTGGGATCGGTGTGCTCCAGCCTTTGATGGCTTTCATGGAAACGGTGGCGATGACTTCCGAGCAGATGGCGATGGCCAGGTAGTAGTAGGCAGGGGTCATGGTGCGGTCCTCGGTGTGTAGCGCGCTGGATAAGGTCGGCATTCTAGAGGCTCGTCAGATGGGGTAAAGTCATTACCTATCCGAATTAAAGATGGGTTGTGCCATGAATGTGCAGTGGAACCTGGAACAGATGCGCCTGTTCGTCAGCGTCGCCGAGCAGCGTTCTTTTTCGGCGGTGGCGCGCCAGCAGCGCAAGGCTCAGTCGGCGGTCAGCAACGGGATCGCCTTGCTGGAAGCGGACCTGGGCGTCAGCCTGTTCGAACGAAGCAGCGGCCGCCAGCCGCGCTTGACCGAAGCCGGCACGGTGCTGCTCGAAGAGGCTCGGGAAGTGCTGCGCCAGTGCGAACGCCTCAATGGCCGCGCACTGTCGTTGGTGCGCGGCGAAGAAGCCTGCCTGCGCCTGGCCCAGGATGAAGCGATGCTGTACCAGCCGGTCCTCGACAGTCTCGACGCCTTGGCCGGCCAGTTTCCCAACCTCGAGGTGCAGCTTTCCAGCGCTGCCCAGGGCGATGTCGCACGCAAACTGGTGGAGCGCAGGGCCGACCTGGGCATGTTGTTCTATCACGATCAAATCCCCGAAGCGTTGGAGCGGCGGGTCGTCGGCAGTGTGGAAATGGTCACGGTGTGCGGGCGTCGCCATCCGCTGGCGGCGCAGCAAACCGTGGACTGCCAGGGGTTGGCGCAGTATCGCCAGTTGCTGATGTCGACCCAGACCAGCGTCTACCCCGGCAGCGAGGCCGCCAGCCCGCAGGTGTGGCGCGCCGACAGCTTCTACGTGCTGGCCGAATGGCTTATCCGTGGCCTGGGTTGGGCCTGGTTGCCCCGGCATGTGGTGCAATACCCCGCGTACCAGAACCAAATGGTCGAACTCGACAGCGAATGGACCCCGCCGGCGCTTGTGGTCGAGCTGGTGTGGCGCCGCGATGAACCCCTGGGCCCTGCCGCGCGCTTTCTCGCCGAGCGTTTTGCCGAGTGCTTGCAGGCGATCGATTGAAAAAGCCGATAAACTCCGCCGCCATGAATAGAACTCTCTACAGCTGTCTGTTTTACCTGGCGCTGCCGTTGGTGGCTTTACGTCTATGGCTGCGTGCGCGCAAGGCGCCGGCCTACGCCAAGCGCGTGGGCGAGCGCTTTTCCTACGGCTTGCCGCGGATGCAACCGGGCGGGATCTGGGTGCATGCGGTGTCGGTGGGCGAAAGCATCGCCGCCGCGCCGATGATCCGTGGCCTGCTGGAGCGTTATCCGCAGTTGCCGATGACGGTCACCTGCATGACGCCCACCGGCTCCGAGCGTATCCAGGCATTGTTCGCCGATGAGCCGCGCGTCCAGCATTGCTACTTGCCCTATGACTTGCCCTGCGCGGCCAAGCGTTTTCTCGACCGTGTCCAGCCCAAACTGGCCGTGATCATGGAGACCGAGCTGTGGCCCAACCACATCCACGCCTGCGCCCAGCGCGGGATTCCGGTGGCGCTGGCCAATGCACGCTTGTCGGCGCGTTCGGCCAAGGGCTACGCACGTTTTGCCAGACTGACGGCGCCGATGCTGGCAGAAATGAGTCTGATCGCCGTGCAGACCGAGACTGAGGCCGAGCGTTTCCGCAGCCTGGGTGCGCGTGCGGACACGGTGCAAGTGACCGGCTCGATCAAGTTCGACCTGACCATCGACCCGCAACTGCTGGCGCGCGCGGCCGCGTTGCGCGAACAGTGGGGCGCCGGCGAGCGCCCGGTGTGGATCGCGGCGAGTACCCACGAAGGCGAAGATGAGGTGGTGCTGGCGGCCCATCGCCAACTGCTCGCCAGCTATCCCAATGCGCTGCTGATTCTGGTGCCGCGCCATCAGGAACGCTTCGGCCCGATGTTTGAGCTGTGCGAGCGACAAGGGTTCGCCACGGTGCGTCGCTCCAGCGGCGAGCCGGTCACCGCGCACACCGCCGTGTTGCTCGGCGACACCATGGGCGAGTTGCTGTTTTTGTATGCCTTGGCCGACAGCGCGTTGGTGGGTGGCAGCCTGGTCGCGACCGGCGGGCACAACCCGCTGGAACCGGCGGCGTTGGGCAAGCCAGTGATCATGGGGCCGCACCGGTTCAACTTCCTCGAAATCAGCGCAATGCTGCGCGACGCCGGGGCGTTGCGTGAGGTGGATGATGCCGAAGGTTTGGCCGAGGCCGTGCGGCAGCTGTTCGAGCTACCGCAGGATGCCCAGCGGATGGCGCAGGCGGGGCTTAAGGTGATGCAGGCCAACCAGGGCGCTTTGAAGCGACTGTTGGATGGCCTTGATCGCCTGATAACTCACTGACGCAATACCGATCCAAATGTGGAAGGGAGCAAGCCCCTTCTCACATTGGTTCTGTGGTGCGATCAATAACCCGGGCGGGCCTTGAGCTGCTCGGCGGCGGCCTTGGCCAGGTCCGGCGGCAGGAAGTCGCGGTCCGGGTTGTAGTCGGCCTTGAGATAGCGCGTCAGGTCTTGCAGGTCCCCAGGGTTCAACGTGCCGGCTGCCTGCTTCAAGCGCAGGTTGTCGAGGATGTAGTCGTAGCGGCTGTTGTTGTAGTTGCGCACCGACGCATAGAGCTGGCGCTGGGCGTCGAGCACGTCGACGATATTGCGCGTACCCACCTGATAACCGATTTCCGTGGCTTCCACCGCGCTCTGGTTGGAGATGATCGACTGGCGGCGTGCCTGCACCTGCTCCACGTCGGTGTTGACCGCGCGGTGCAGGTTGCGCGTGTTTTCCACCACCTGGCGGCGCAGGCCTTCGCGTTGCTGCTCGGTCTGGCCCAGGCGCGAGTACGATTCGCGCACTTGCGAGCTGGTCAGGCCACCGCTGTACAGCGGGATATTCAGGCGCAGGCCAATGGTGCGTTGCGAGACATCGCCGCCATAAGGCGTGCCGAAGGCATTCGGGTTGCTGAAGCCGAGCGCGTCGTTATCGCCCTTTTCATACTGCGCCACGGCGTCCAGGGTCGGCGCATGCCCGGCCTTGCGCTGCTTGAGGGTTTCCTCGGCGGCGGTGACGGCGTAGTTGCTGGCGAGCAGGTTCAGGTTCTGGCGGCCGGCGGTTTCGACCCAGGCCTTGGCGTCGTTCGGCAGCGGCGGCAGCACCGGCAGTGTATGCACAATGCCCTGGATCGAATTGTATTGACGGTTGGTCAGCGCGATCAGTGCTTCGAAGGCGTCGTCCACCTGGCGCTGCGCGACGATCCGGTTGGCCCGCGCGGTGTCGTAGCTGGCCTGGGATTGCAGCACGTCGGTCTTGTCCGACAGGCCCACGTCGAAGCGTTCGTTGGACTGGTCCAGTTGGCGCTTGAAGGCGTTTTCTTCGGCCTTGGTGGAGGCCAGGTTGTCCTGGGCGCGCAGCACGGCGAAGTAGTTCTCGGCGCTTTGCAGGATCAGGTTCTGTTCGGTGGCCGAAAGTTGCAGCGCAGCCTGTTCGTTGACGGCTTCGGCGGCTTGCAGCTGGAACCAGCGGTCGGCGCGGAACAGCGGCTGGCTCAAGGTCGCACGCCAGGAATGCGCGTCGCGGTTGGCGGTGGCGGCCGGGGTGTCGATCTGGGTGCGCGAATTGTTGATATCGGCACCGGCCGACAGGTTGGGCAGCAAACCGGCGCGGGCCTGGGGCACCACTTCTTTCTGCGCACCGTACTGGGCGCGGGCGGCGGCCAGGTCGGCGTTGTTGTCCACCGCTTCCTGGTAGACGCTGACCAGGTCGGTTCGGGCGGACAAGGGCGCTTCAGCTGCCCAGACCATTCCGTTGGTCGCACAAGACACGGCGAGAGCCAGTGAGAGTTTGCGCAGCATGAATTGATCCCTAGTTTTAATATTACGATGATAATTTAACGCCCAAGGCTACGGTTGGCCATTCCTGGCGTCAAGCGTCGGGGCAGTCACCGAGTGTAGTGGTGGTTACACGGCGCAACAATCCTGCAATTGCGCCATTCATCACGCTGAATGCTCCGTTATTGGCAATTTGCCCTCACCCTGTCTAGACTGGCCGGGTTCTTGTCGGGGTGCCTTGTTGGAAGGCTGAGATCGGTAAATACCGGATCCCGTTGAACCTGATCAGGTTAACGCCTGCGTAGGGAACAAGATTTCTCGTCACCCGGCGAGTCCTCTTGTGCTTTGTCCGGGATGTTGTTCGACCTTCGAACAACCCTCGAGTACCCAGCACAGCACTGCTTCCAGTGCGTCCATCCGCCACAGGTTCGCTCCGACAAAAATCCACCGCCTGGATAGTTGGAGAGCCCGTGATGAGTACAAAACCAAAAAATACCGTGCATTTGAGTGAATCGGCCAAGGTCGACTCCGGCTCCGTGCAACCGTTTACCCGCTCGCAGAAAATCTACGTGCAAGGCACCCGTCCGGACATCCGCGTGCCGATGCGTGAAATCAGCCTCGACGTCACCCCCACCGATTTCGGTGGTGAGATCAACGCCCCCGTGGTGGTCTACGACACCTCCGGCCCCTACACCGACCCCAACGTCATCATCGATGTGCGCAAGGGCCTGGGCGATGTGCGCTCGCCGTGGATCGAGTCGCGTGGCGACACCGAACGCCTGTCGGGCCTGAGCTCGCACTTCGGCCAGCAACGCCTGACCGATGCCGAACTGACTGCGCTGCGCTTCGCCCATGTGAAGAACCCGCGCCGCGCCAAGGCCGGTGCCAACGTCACGCAGATGCACTATGCGCGCAAAGGCATCATCACCGCCGAGATGGAATACGTCGCCATCCGCGAAAACATGAAGCTCGAAGAAGCCCGCGCCAGCGGCCTGCTCGACCAGCAACACGCCGGCTACAGCTTCGGCGCCAGCGTGCCGAAGATCATCACCCCGGAATTCGTGCGCGAAGAAATCGCCCGCGGCCGCGCGATCATCCCGGCCAACATCAACCACACCGAACTGGAACCGATGATCATCGGCCGTAACTTCCTGGTGAAGATCAACGGCAACATCGGCAACAGCGCCCTGGGCTCGTCCATCGAAGAAGAAGTGGCGAAACTGACCTGGGGCATTCGCTGGGGCTCGGACACGGTGATGGACCTGTCCACCGGCAAGCACATCCACGAAACCCGCGAGTGGATCATCCGCAACTCGCCGGTGCCGATCGGCACAGTGCCGATCTACCAGGCCCTGGAGAAAGTCGGCGGCGCCGCTGAAGACCTGACCTGGGAGCTGTTCCGCGACACCCTGATCGAACAGGCCGAGCAGGGCGTCGACTACTTCACCATCCACGCCGGCGTGCTGCTGCGCTACGTGCCGCTGACCGCCAAGCGCGTTACCGGCATCGTCTCCCGCGGCGGCTCGATCATGGCCAAGTGGTGCCTGGCGCACCACAAAGAGAACTTCACCTACACGCATTTCGACGAAATCTGCGAAATCATGAAGGCCTATGACGTCAGCTTCTCCTTAGGCGACGGTCTGCGCCCGGGTTCGATCGCCGACGCCAACGATGCCGCGCAATTCGGCGAGCTGGAAACCCTCGGCGAGCTGACCAAGATCGCCTGGAAGCACGACGTGCAAACCATGATCGAAGGCCCCGGCCATGTGCCGATGCAACTGATCAAGGAGAACATGGACAAGCAGCTCGAATGCTGCGACGAGGCGCCGTTCTACACCCTCGGCCCGCTGACCACCGACATCGCGCCGGGCTACGACCACATCACCTCCGGCATCGGTGCGGCGATGATCGGTTGGTTCGGTTGCGCCATGCTCTGCTACGTCACACCCAAGGAACACCTGGGCCTGCCGAACAAGGATGACGTGAAGACCGGGATCATCACTTACAAGATCGCCGCCCATGCAGCCGATCTCGCGAAAGGTCATCCGGGCGCGCAGATCCGCGATAACGCACTGAGCAAGGCACGCTTCGAGTTCCGTTGGGAAGACCAGTTCAACCTCGGCCTCGACCCGGACACCGCGCGTTCGTATCACGACGAAACCCTGCCGAAGGACTCGGCCAAGGTCGCGCATTTCTGCTCGATGTGCGGGCCGAAGTTCTGCTCGATGAAAATCACCCAGGAAGTGCGTGAGTACGCGGCCAACCAGCGCATCGATGCGGTGGATGTGGAGGTGGCCAAGGGCTTGGCCGAGCAGGCTGAGCGGTTCAAGCAGGAAGGCAGCCAGCTCTACAAGAAGGTCTGATCCGAGGTTGTAGGCGCTTTCAAGGGCCTTATCGGGGGCAAGCCCCCTCCCACATTTTGAATTGTGAACACATTCAAGTGTGGGAGGGGGCTTGCCCCCGATAACAATCTTTCAAACAACAAATGCCCCTCAGAGATTCCATCCTTGAGCATTCAACCCAGCACCTATTCCCCCGATATCGCGGTGTCTGCTGACAAACGCGTGTTCGGCACCCGCGATCTGTTTTCCCTGTGGTTCTCCCTCGGCATCGGCCTGATGGTCCTGCAAACCGGCGCGCTGCTCGCGCCCGGCCTGGGCCTGGCCGGTGGGTTGCTGGCGATTTTCCTCGGCACCCTGGTCGGCGTGCTGCTGCTCGCCGCTGTCGGCGTGATCGGCAGCGACACCGGGCTGTCCGCCATGGCCGCGCTCAAGCTCAGCCTCGGCGCCAAAGGCGCGAGCCTGCCGGCATTGTTGAACCTGCTGCAACTGATCGGTTGGGGCGCGTTTGAAATCATCGTCATGCGCGATGCCGCCAGCCTGTTGGGCGCGCGGGCCTTCAGCGACGCCAGCCTGTTGGCCAGCCCGATGCTGTGGACCCTATTTTTCGGTGGCCTGGCGACCTTGCTGGCGGTCAGTGGCCCGCTGACGTTCGTGCGCCAGATCCTGCGTAAATGGGGCATCTGGCTGCTGCTCGCGGCCTGCCTGTGGCTGACCAGGAACCTGTTCGCCAAAGCCGATCTCGCCACGCTATGGGCCCAGGCCGGTGACGGTTCGATGCCCTTCGCGGTGGGGTTTGATATCGCCATCGCCATGCCGCTGTCGTGGCTGCCGCTGATCGCCGATTATTCGCGCTTCGGCAAACGTGCGAAAAGCGTGTTCGGCGGCACGGCGCTGGGCTTTTTTATCGGCAATTTCTGGCTGATGAGCCTGGGCGTGGCCTACACCCTGGCGTTTGCGCCGAGCGGTGAAGTCAACGCGCTGTTGCTGGCGCTGGCCGGCGCGGGGCTGGGGATTCCGTTGTTGCTGATCCTGTTGGATGAGTCGGAAAACGCCTTTGCCGATATTCACTCGGCGGCCGTCTCCAGCGGGATTCTGTTGCGCCTGAAGGTCGAGCACCTGGCCTTGGCCATCGGTGTGCTCTGCACGTTGATCGCCTGCTTTGCTCCGTTGGCGCAGTACCAGAACTTTCTGCTGTTGATCGGTTCGGTATTCGCGCCGCTGTTTGGCGTGGTGCTGGTCGATCATTTCATCCTGCGCCGCCGCGGCCAGGGCGCGCTTGCCACGCTACGCTGGACGGCGCTGCTGGCCTGGCTGGGCGGCATCGGCACCTACCACTTGCTGGCCAACCTGTATCCGGATATCGGCGCGACCCTGCCGGCACTGGCGCTGGCAGGGCTGTTGCAGTTCATCCTCGGGCGCGTCTTCAGCGGCGCGCGGGCACCAGCTCAGGCTTGATGATGCCTTCCAGGCGCGAGTAAGGAATCTGCAACTCGATGTGGCCCAGGGCATACGGAGCGATCGTGGTGGTGGGGTACTTGAGGGTCACGCTGGCGGAGGTCAGCGCCACGTTCGGGGTTTTCTGGAACGGGTAGCGCTTGACGAACTCCGGCTCCAGGCTCAGGCGGGTGCTGATCAGCCAGCTGTTGTGCGCCACCTGGGCGGCCTTCCAGAATGCTTCTTCCTTGCCGGGCAGCAGCATGTCGCTCAGCGACAGGGCTTTTTGCTGCGGGCGCGAATAGTTGATGAAGGCGCGGCCCGGTTCGCCGTGGGTGGCGCCCTGGTCCAGGTAGCTGGACAGTTCGATGATCACTAAGCCGTCATGCTGCTCGCGTACCTTGGCCTGCAAGTACATGCTGTTGCGTGGCGCGGCGGTGCTCAGGAACTGCTCGCGATACGTCGCCAGGCTCGACGGCAACGGGTCGCTCGACCGGGTGCGGGTCATTTCCAGCAGGCGTTGTTCGATCAGTGCGTCGAGCTTGGGCTCCTTGGCAAAATGCACGGTGTCGATATTCACCAGCGGGCAATCGGCGTTGGCGCAGTCCGGCTTGCTTTGCTCGCTGGCGTCGCGGGTGGCTTCCAGCGGGGTGCTGTAGTTCGGTTGGAACAGGCTCTGGCAGGCGCCGAGCGTCAAGGCGATACACGCCACGGAGGCGATTTTTAAAAGTGACATGTAGGGTCTTCGTCCGTCGATAAGAGCGAAATTCGTGGAGCTTCGACTACCGGCATGGCAGTCAGTTCGCCACTAAGCTCATTAGAGTGAGTTTGACGCCCGCCGTCTATCCCGGCAACCGTAAAGGGGCTGCGCCAACGGGCAGGAGCGCGTTAGGATGGCGCCAATTGCACGGGCATAACGAGGAAGGATATGACGGACATCGAGAAATCGACGCCGAGCACGATCGAGATTGTTCAGCGCGACAATGCCTATCAGGGTTTCTACAAGCTCGATCGCGTGCAACTGCGCCACGAAAAATTCGACGGCGGCATGAGCCGGGTGATCAACCGCGAGGTCTTCGTGCGGCATGACGCCGTGTGCGTGCTGCCCTACGACCCGCAGCGCGATGAAGTGGTGCTGATCGAGCAGTTTCGCGTCGGCGCCATGGGCCGTGCCGCCAACCCGTGGCTGGTGGAAATGGTCGCCGGCCTGATCGACAAGGACGAACAACCGGAGGAGGTTGCACACCGCGAAGCCGAGGAGGAAGCTGGACTGACATTCTCCGCACTGTGGCCGATCACCCAATATTTCCCTTCGCCCGGCGGCAGTACCGAATTCGTCCACTTGTACCTGGGCCGTTGCGACAGCTCGGGCGCCGGTGGCGTTCATGGACTGGAAGAAGAGGCAGAAGATATCCGCGTCAGCACCTGGGCTTTCGAAGATGCCTTGCAAGCGGTGCGTGATGGTCGGATATCCAATGCGCCCAGCATTATTGCCTTGCAATGGCTAGCGCTCAATCGCGCGGAAGTGAGGGGGTTATGGCAGTAAAGGCACGGGAACGATACCGGGTTGACCTGATCGGGCTGCAAGCCGCCTGCGAGGCCAACTATGCGCGGCTGATGCGCCTGCTGCCGGACATGCGCCACACGCCCGAGGCACGGCGCATCGCCGTGACCCATGGCGACCAGATGCTCGGCGTGCTGACCCTGGAAGTCATCGTCAATTGCCCGTACACCACCACCCTGCGCGTGCGCCAGGAGCACAGCCTGCCATGGCTGCCGGTGCCGCAACTGGAAGTGCAGGTGTACCACGATGCGCGAATGGCCGAAGTCATCAGCGCCGAACATGCGCGACGCTTTCGCAGCATCTATCCTTACCCCAATGTGTTCATGCACCAGCCCGATGAGAAAGCACAGCTCAATGTGTTCCTCGGTGAATGGTTGAGTCACTGCCTGGCCCTGGGCCACGAGTTCGAAGTCGTGCGGTAGATGTGAACTGCATCTGCTTCCCTGGGTTTCCTCTTTGTGTCCTGCCCCAGCATAATCGCGCCATACGTCCATTCCTGTGATTGCCTTGGGAGAGCACCTTGCCCCGCGTACCCACCGTGACCCCCGATGCACCGGCAGTGCTGGTGCAACTGTCCGACAGCCATCTGTTTGCCGAGGCCGACGCCACGCTGGTGGGCATGAGCACCCGCGAGAGCTTGCAACGGGTGATCGGCCTGGTGCGCGAGCAGCAGCCCCGGATCGACTTGCTGCTGGCCACGGGGGACTTGTCCCAGGACGGTACGCTGGCGTCCTATCAGCACTTCCGGGAGATGACCGCACCCTTTGGCGTGCCGGCGCGCTGGATTCCCGGCAACCACGATGAGCCGCAGATCATGGCCCACGCCGCCCTGCACAGCGACCTGCTGGAACCGGTGGTCGACATCGGCAATTGGCGCATTACCCTGCTCGACTCCGCCGTACCCGGTTCGGTGCCGGGTTATCTGCAGGACAGCCAGCTGCAACTGCTGGCCCAAGCCTTGAGCGAAGCGCCGCACCGCCATCATCTGGTGTGTTTCCACCATCATCCGGTGCCCATCGGCTGTGCGTGGATGGAACCCATCGGCCTGCGCAACCCCGAGGCACTGTTTGCCGTGCTGGACCGTTTCCCTCAGGTCCGGGCCTTGCTCTGGGGGCATGTACACCAGGAGATCGACCGCGAGCGCAACGGCGTGCGTCTGCTGGCGTCGCCGTCCACCTGCATCCAGTTCACGCCGGGCAGCGAGGACTTCAACGTCAGCACCGAGGCGCCGGGCTATCGCTGGCTGCGTCTGCATGCCGACGGGCGGTTGGAGACCGGGGTGGAACGGGTCAAAGGCTTTGCCTTTACCGTGGATTACGCCAGCAACGGCTACTGAAGGTGGGAGGGGAAGACAGGGGACTCACCACTCCGATCCCTGTAAACTGCGCCTTTTTTGGCGCAAGCACGGAGAGCCCGGCATGTCCGCTTCGATCCTGTATATCCACGGTTTCAACAGCGCGCCTGCGTCGAACAAGGCCAGCCAGTTGATCCGCGTGATGGACACCCTCGGCCTGGCCGACCAACTGCGCGTGCCGGCCCTGCATCACCACCCTCGCCAGGCGATTCCTCAATTGGAGGCGGCCATCGCAGAACTGGGGCGGCCGCTGCTGGTCGGCAGCTCGCTCGGCGGCTACTATGCAACCTGTCTTGCCGAGCGCCATGGCCTCAAGGCGCTGCTGGTCAACCCGGCGGTCAGCCCCCATCGGATGTTCGACGGTTACCTGGGCACCCAGAAGAACCTCTATACCGATGAAACCTGGGAACTGACCCACGATCACGTCACGGCGCTGGCCGAGCTGGAAGTCCCGGCGCCCCAGGATGCCGCGCGTTATCAGGTGTGGTTGCAGACCGGGGACGAAACCCTGGATTATCGCCTCGCCCAGCAGTATTACCGGGCCTGTGCCTTGCGCATCCAGGCCGGTGGCGACCACGGTTACCAGGGGTTTGCCCGGCAGTTGCCGGCGTTGTTGAGCTTTGCCGGCATTGGCGCGGATCAGTATCAATCCTTCGATTTCTCGGCACTGTAATTGCCTTGGAAACCGCAGGTCACTTTTTAATCGAACGACTCACGACGAGACCCCATGGCCACTCCCAGCGCTAGCTCTTATAACGCCGACGCCATCGAAGTCCTCTCGGGCCTCGACCCGGTGCGCAAACGCCCCGGCATGTACACCGACACCAGTCGGCCGAACCACCTTGCCCAGGAAGTCATCGACAACAGCGTCGACGAAGCCTTGGCCGGGCACGCCAAGTCGGTGCATGTCATTCTCCACGCTGACCACTCCCTGGAAGTGTCCGACGACGGTCGCGGCATGCCGGTGGACATTCACCCGGAAGAGGGGGTGTCGGGCGTCGAGTTGATCCTCACCAAGCTGCACGCCGGCGGCAAGTTCTCCAACAAGAACTACCAGTTCTCCGGCGGCTTGCACGGTGTCGGTATTTCCGTGGTCAACGCCCTGTCGACGTTGGTGCGGGTGCGGGTCAAGCGCGACGGCAACGAATACGAGATGACCTTCGCCGATGGCTACAAAGCCACCGACCTGCAGGTGATCGGCACCGTTGGCAAGCGCAACACCGGCACCAGCGTGTACTTCGCCCCGGACCCGAAATACTTCGATTCGCCGAAATTCTCCATCAGCCGCCTCAAGCATGTGCTCAAGGCCAAGGCCGTGTTGTGCCCGGGCCTGCTGGTCACCTTTGAAGACAAAGGCAGCGGCGAAAAGGTCGAGTGGCACTACGAAGACGGCCTGCGCTCCTACCTGGAAGACGCCGTCAGCGATTTCGAACGCCTGCCCAACGAGCCGTTCTGCGGCAGCCTGGCCGGGAACAAAGAAGCCGTCGACTGGGCGCTGCTGTGGCTTCCCGAAGGCGGCGACAGCGTGCAGGAAAGCTACGTCAACCTGATCCCCACCGCCCAGGGCGGCACCCACGTCAACGGCTTGCGCCAGGGCCTGCTCGACGCCATGCGCGAGTTCTGCGAATACCGCAGCCTGCTGCCGCGCGGCGTGAAGCTGGCGCCGGAAGACGTGTGGGAGCGCATCGCGTTCGTGCTGTCGATGAAAATGCAGGAGCCGCAATTCTCCGGCCAGACCAAAGAACGTTTGTCATCCCGCGAGGCGGCGGCGTTTGTCTCCGGTGTGGTCAAGGATGCGTTCAGCCTGTGGCTCAACGAGCACCCGGAATTGGGCCTGGCCCTGGCGGAACTGGCGATCAACAACGCCGGCCGTCGCCTCAAGGCCAGCAAGAAGGTCGAGCGCAAACGCATCACGGCGGGCCCGGCACTGCCGGGCAAGCTGGCCGATTGCGCCGGGCAGGACCCGATGCGCTCCGAGCTGTTCCTGGTGGAAGGTGACTCCGCTGGCGGTTCCGCCAAGCAAGCGCGGGACAAGGAATTCCAGGCGATCCTGCCGTTGCGCGGCAAGATCCTCAACACCTGGGAAGTCGACGGCAGCGAAGTCCTGGCCAGCCAGGAAGTGCACAACATCGCCGTGGCCATCGGCGTCGACCCCGGCGCGGCGGACATGAGCCAGTTGCGCTACGGCAAGATCTGCATCCTCGCCGACGCCGACTCCGACGGTCTGCACATCGCCACCTTGCTGTGCGCGCTGTTCGTGCAGCACTTCCGCCCGTTGGTGGACGCCGGTCACGTCTACGTCGCGATGCCGCCGCTGTACCGTATCGACCTGGGCAAGGAGATTTTCTACGCCCTCGACGAAGGCGAGCGCGATGGCATCCTCGACCGCCTGATCGCCGAGAAGAAACGCGGCAAGCCGCAGGTCACGCGATTCAAAGGCCTGGGTGAGATGAACCCGCCGCAACTGCGCGAAACCACCATGGACCCGAACACGCGGCGCCTGGTGCAGTTGACCCTGGACGACTTCGCTGCCACCTCGGAAATGATGGACATGCTGCTGGCGAAGAAACGCGCGCCGGACCGCAAGTCCTGGCTGGAGTCCAAGGGCAACCTCGCCGAGGTCCTGGGCTGATGCGTACAGGTTTCGCCCTGGCGATCCTGATGTTGAGCGGGTTGGCGGCCACCCAGGCGGTCGCCGCGCCCGTGGCTGAGCTCAAGCTGGTGTCCGAACACCCGGTGGACGGCATGCGCGGCGGTAACCTGTCGGGCCTGGCTTTGTGTGGCAACGCGTTGTGGACGGTTTCCGACCGCGACGACGACCAGATCTACCGCCTGGATATCAGCGCGCCGACCTGGCAGGCCGAAACGGTCAAGCTCGACGTGCCGCCCGTGCCTGACTCCGGCCTGCCCTGGGGGCTGCGTTCGCGCACCAAGGCGGCGTCGCTGATTCGCGGTGGCGACCTGGATTTTGAAGGCATCGGCTGCGATGCCGCGGGTAACCGCTACGTGGTCAGCGAAGCCCATGCGGCGGTGCTGAAAGTGCCGGCGAGCGGTGCGCCCGAGTGGTTGAAGATCGCCCCCGGCATGGTGCGTGAGGCCCGCGCCAGCGGCATGTTGCTGCATTTCAATGCGTTGTTCGAAGGCCTCGCGGTGAACCCCGAGGGCAATCAGATCTGGCTGGCGGCGGAGCGTGAACGGCGCGGGCTGATTTCCATCAAGCGCCAGCAAAGCGTGTGGGATTGCGCGGGCGCGTGCGTGCTGTTGAGCGAGGCCGGCCAGGAAGTGCAGCCGGCACAGTTTCCCAGTGCCAAGGCGGTGTCCAAGGACTTTTCCGACCTGGCGCTGTTCAACGGTAAGTTGTTTACCCTGGAGCGCAATGCGTTCCAGATTTGTCGGCGCGATGCGGTCACGGCCAAGGTCGAGCTGTGCTGGTCGTTCGCCGACGAGACCCTGACGCCCGAACGGCGCTACGCCCAGCCTTATGGCCTGGCCGAAGCCCTGGTGCTGGACGCAGACGGTGCCTGGTTGGGCATCGACAATAATTTCGGCGCCCGCGCCGATGGCGAAAAACGCCCGGTGGTCTATCGTTTCGCCGCCCCCGCCGGTGGCTGGAGCGCCCAGCCATGAGCCACCCCTGTTTTGAATTGACCCGGCGCCGCGGCATTTCCGCTGCGCCTTACCAAACAATGATGAGGCCCGCATGAGTGACATCCTCGCAGACAGCTTAGACGGCGTAGAACGCCGGTCGCTGGCTGACTTCACCGAAAATGCCTACCTCAACTACTCCATGTACGTGATCATGGATCGTGCCTTGCCGCATATCGGCGACGGCCTGAAGCCCGTACAACGGCGCATCATCTACGCCATGAGTGAGTTGGGCCTGGACGCAGATTCCAAGCACAAGAAGTCGGCGCGTACCGTCGGTGACGTGCTCGGTAAGTTCCACCCCCACGGCGACTCGGCCTGCTATGAAGCCATGGTGCTGATGGCCCAGCCGTTCAGCTACCGCTACACGCTGGTAGATGGCCAGGGGAACTGGGGTGCGCCGGATGATCCCAAGTCTTTCGCGGCCATGCGTTACACCGAGGCGCGCCTGTCGCGTTATTCGGAAGTGCTGCTCAGCGAACTGGGCCAGGGCACCGCGAACTGGGGCCCGAACTTCGACGGCACCCTCGACGAGCCCCTGGTGTTGCCGGCACGTTTGCCGAACATCCTGCTCAATGGCACCACCGGCATCGCCGTCGGCATGGCCACCGACGTACCGCCGCACAACCTGCGGGAAGTCGCCACGGCCTGCGTGCGCTTGCTCGATGAACCCAAAGCCACGGTCGAGCAGCTCTGCGAGCACATCCAGGGCCCGGATTACCCGACCGAAGCGGAAATCATCACGCCGCGTGCCGACCTGCTGAAAATGTACGAAACCGGCAAGGGCTCGGTGCGTATGCGCGCCGTGTACCACGTCGAAGACGGCGACATCATCGTCACCGCGTTGCCGCATCAGGTGTCCGGCGCCAAGGTGCTGGAACAGATCGCCGCGCTGATGCAGGCCAAACCGTCGAAATTGCCGCAGGTCGCTGACCTGCGCGACGAGTCCGACCACGAAAACCCGTGCCGCATCGTGATTATTCCGACCAACAGCCGGGTCGACCATGAAGTGCTGATGCAGCATCTGTTCGCCAGCACCGACTTGGAGTCCAGCTACCGGGTCAACATCAACATCATCGGCCTGGACGGCAAGCCGCAGCTGAAGAACCTGCGCAATCTGCTGGTGGAGTGGCTGGAGTTCCGCGTCCAGACCGTGCGTCGTCGCCTGCAGTTCCGCCTGGACAAGGTCGAGCGCCGCCTGCACCTGTTGGACGGCTTGCTGATTGCCTACCTCAACCTGGATGAAGTGATCCACATCATCCGTACCGCCGAGCACCCGAAAGCCGAGCTGATCGCGCGTTTCGAGCTGAGCGAGATCCAGGCCGACTACATCCTCGACACCCGCTTGCGTCAGTTGGCGCGACTGGAAGAAATGAAGCTGCGCGACGAACAGGACGCGTTGCTCAAGGAGCAAGCCAAGCTGCAAGCCCTGCTGGGCAGCGAAACCAAGCTCAAGAAGCTGGTGCGCAGCGAGCTGATCAAAGACGCCGAGACCTATGGCGACGACCGCCGTTCGCCGATCGTTGAGCGCGCCGAAGCGAAAGCGCTGACAGAAACCGAGCTGCTGCCAAACGAGAAAATTACTGTCGTTCTGTCGGAAAAGGGTTGGGTCCGTTCCGCCAAGGGGCATGATATCGATGCGACTGGCTTGTCGTACAAGGCTGGCGACGGCTTCAAGACCGCCGCCGCCGGGCGGTCCAACCAGTTTGCGGTGTTTATCGACTCCACCGGGCGCAGTTACTCGGTGCCGGCCCACACCTTGCCGTCTGCGCGCGGGCAGGGCGAGCCGTTGACCGGGCGCCTGACGCCGCCACCGGGGGCGAGTTTCGAATGCGTGCTGCTGCCGGACGACGACTCGCTGTATGTGATCGCCTCCGACGCGGGTTACGGCTTTGTGGTCAAGGGTGAAGACCTGCAGGCCAAGAACAAAGCCGGTAAAGCACTGTTGAGCCTGCCGAATAACGCCAAGGTGATCCTGCCGCGGCCGGTGGACGATCGCGAGGGTAATTGGCTGGCGTCGGTGACCACGGAAGGGCGTTTGCTGGTGTTCAAGATCAGCGACCTGCCGCAGTTGGGCAAAGGCAAAGGCAACAAGATCATTGGTATTCCCGGCGAGCGGGTGGCCAGTCGCGAAGAGTACGTGACAGACATCGCAGTGATCCCGGAAGGCTCTACCCTGGTGCTCCAGGCCGGCAAGCGCACGTTGTCGCTGCGCCCTGACGACCTTGAGCACTACAAGGGCGAGCGTGGCCGACGCGGTAATAAACTGCCTCGTGGCTTCCAGCGCGTGGATGCTTTACTGGTGGAAACGCCGGTTTAGCGCGGATTAGAGCTCTTGATCTACGATTTAACGCGTAGATCGACGCTTTCGCGCTGGAGTCATGGCGCATATTCACGGATGATATGGCCTTTCCAGCGCCGGCGTGGCCGAGCGTGTTTAGGTTATTTTTAGTATTACATTGTGGTTTGCCTTGTGGCAGCCGCCTGGATGGGATGATGACTGCTCCACGCCTTCCTTTTATTTTTATGCTCGCTGGCCTTCTGGGGTTGGCGGGTTGCAGCACGCACCAGCCGGTGTCGCTGTACCAGCTGGACAGCGGAAGTCCCGCTCAGCCAGCTCAAACCGCCGGCATGGCCGTCTTGCTGGGCCCGGTCGTCGTCGCTGACTACCTGCAACGCGAAACATTGCTGCAACGTCAGAACGACGGCAGCCTGCAAGGTTCCACCGATGGTCGTTGGGCGGGCAGTTTGTCGTCCGACATCAATCAACTGATGTTGCGCCAGGTGGCGGGTCAGTTGGACAGTCAGCGTGTGGTCCTGGCGCCTGCGCCCGCCGGTTTTTCCCCGGATGTGCAGGTGTTGCTGACCATTACCCGACTCGACTCCGGCACCTCGCAACCGGCGATCCTCGATGCGCAATGGCGCTTGATCGACCGCCGCGGCCAGGTGCGTGATAGCCGCATCGTGCATCTGCAGGAAGAGCATGCCGGCACCACGGCGTCCCAGGTCCAGGCCCAGGGCGTGCTGTTGCAGCATCTGGCGCAGCAGTTGTCGGTGGCCCTCAAGCCATTGGCCAACCAGCCACCAGTCGCCGAGGCGCCGCGCAAGCAAGCGCCGGTACAGGCCAAACCGGCGGCTCCGGGGAAACCGAAAATGCCGATGGCTACGCCGATCCGCACGGATATGGAAGTGTTCAGGTTCTGATCTGAGTGGCTCCAACTCAAAAGGCCCGCTTATTCAGCGGGCCTTTTTGTTTGTGCGCGATTTACTTGAGGCTTGTGGCGTCCAAATGTGGGAGGGGGCTTGCCCCCGATAGCGATGTGTCAGTTGCCGCCGTTTTGACTGACGCGCCGTCATCGGGGGCAAGCCCCCTCTCACATGTCAGTCAGGGCTTGGCACGGGACTCGTGCATCCGCGCCAATTGCCGCTCCAGCATCGACGGATACGGCTCCATCAAGCGCTCTACGCAACTGGCGCCCTCGGGGCTGGCAATCGGACGGATGCGCGCGCGTTGGCGGATCAGCGTGTCTTCGCTGATCTTGCGCTCCACCAGCAGCAGGTTGCGGCTGTGTTGGGACAGGGCCAAGGCGTCCTGGGCGATTTCGGTCAGCAGCAGGTCGATCTGGCTCATGCCGAACAGGTCGTCGCCAACGGTCAGGCCCAGTTGCAGTTGCAGCGTGATGCCGCTGTCGGCCACTTCGATCTGCAACTCATGGCCCAGGGCGCGCAGCAGTTCGCCGCAGCAGATGGCGTTGGTCAGGTAGTCTTCGCCGCTGTCTTCGCTGTGGAACAGCATCAGTGTGCTGCCATCGTTCAGGGTGTGCAGCTCGCTCTGGTAGAGCGAGGCGGCCTGGTCGAGGCAGTCGCGGTAGCGTTCCAGCAATTCCGTCAGGCGGGCGCGGGGCAGGCGGCGCAGTTGGTCCTGGGCACCCAGTTGCACGGCCAGGACCGCACTGTGTTGGGGTTCGGCGTTCTTTGCGGGCACGGGCTTCGGCGCGATGGCCGGGCTGCTGGCTGAGGTGTCGCGCAGGTCGGCGAACGGGTCTTCGTCGTCCAGTTCGTCTTCTTCGGCCTTGATTACATGGCGTGGCGCAGGCTTCAGGCCCGCGACCGGCGCGCTTTCGTCAAAGCCCGGGTCACGCAGGTTGCGCACTTCAAAGGCAGGTTCGTCGTAATCGCTGTCGTCGAACTCGGGCTCGGGTTCAACCTCGTGTACCACCGGTTCCGGGGCGAAGCTGGCGTGAAGCTGGCGCGCAAGGTCGCCGATCTCGTCCTGACGATCGGTGGCCGGGGTGTGCTCGTCGATATCCCGCAGCCAGATGCGCAGTTGCATCAACGGCGTGGAGATATGCCGCCCCAGGCGCAGGCTCAAGGCCAGGGCCAGCGCCAGCAGGATCGCGCTGAGGATGCCCATGCTTTGCAGGCTGATGGTCATCGGCTGCTGGAATTGCTGCATGTCCAGGCTGATGCGCAATTGGCCGGCTTTCACATCCTGAAACGTGATATTGCTCTGGTACAGGCCTTCGGCCTCACCCAGCAGGCCGTTTTTCGGGCGTTGCCCGGCTTCGGCCATGATCCGGTTGTCCACGCTGTAGATGGCGGCGTGGGCCACCAGCGGGTTCTTGGTCAGGTTGTTGAGCAGCACGTTGAGGCTGAGGATGTCGTTGGACACCAGCAGCTCGGTCGCCGAGGTGGCGGTCTGGGTGGTCAAGCTCTCGCCCAGGGCATCGGCTTGTTCGTGCATGGCCTGTTTGAACTGCAAACCCATCACGCAGGCGTAGATCACCAGGGCCAGGGCGACCAGGATCACGTTATGGCTGGCGATGCGTAATGCGATCGGTACACGGCGGTGGCGCAGTGCCCGGAAGATCAGCAGGAAGAAGTTGTCGGTTTTTACTGGCGTGGGCCGGTTCACTTGAGCTCGGCTCTTTAGTCCGTGAAGTTGACGCGCAGTATAGCGACAGGCCCAAGACCGGCAAAGCGCTGGCTGTGCCCGATGGTCACTGAAAGTGGGTAGAATGCGGTTTTTTTCCAGCCTGGGGGTGCGCTTTGCGCGAAATTGTCCTGATTAACATCACGGGGGAAGACCGGCCAGGTCTGACCGCCGCCATTACCGGTGTTCTGGCCCAGGGTGGTGTGAACATTCTCGACATCGGCCAGGCGGTGATCCACGACACCCTGTCCTTCGGGATTCTGGTGGAAATCCCCAGCACCGAGCAGGCGTCGTCTGTCCTCAAGGACATCCTGTTTACCGCGTACAAGCTGGATCAGCAGGTGCGTTTCACCCCGGTGTCCGAAGAGGATTACCGGCATTGGGTGTCCGGCCAGGGCAAAAAACGCCATATCGTGACCTTGCTGACCCGCAAGGTGACGGCCGAGCAGTTGCAGCGCGTCAGCTCGATCACCGCGCAATATGGCTTGAATATCGACCATATCGACCGTCTGTCGGGCCGCATGCCATTGGACACGCCAGATGACCAGGGCAAGGGCTGCATCGAGTTTTCCGTGCGCGGCGAACCGGCCGATCCCCAAGCCTTGCGTGCCGACTTCCTGAGCGTGGCGCAGGAGCTGAATGTCGATATCGCCTTCCAGGAAGATTCGCTGTTCCGCCGCAACCGCCGCCTGGCGGTGTTCGACATGGACTCCACGCTGATCGAAGCCGAAGTCATCGACGAACTGGCCAAGGCTGCCGGTGTGGGTGAGCAAGTCTCCGCGATCACCGAGCGCGCCATGGCCGGCGAGCTGGATTTCCGCGCCAGCTTCAAGGAGCGCCTGGCGTTGCTCAAGGGCCTGGATGTCAGCGTGCTGGATTCGATCGGTGCCTCCCTGCGCCTGACCGAAGGCGCCGAAACCCTGTTCGCCGAACTCAAGCGCCTGGGCTACAAGACTGCGATCCTGTCCGGCGGCTTCAGCTACTTCGCCAAGCAATTGCAGGCCAAGCTGGGCATCGACTATGTGTTCGCCAACGAGCTGGAAGTGGTGGATGGCAAGGTGACCGGCGTGGCCGTGGAGCCGATCGTCGACGCGCAGCGCAAGGCCGACTTGCTGCGGGAATTGGCCCACAAGGAAGGTTTGCGTCTGGAACAGACCATTGCGGTCGGCGACGGTGCGAATGACTTGCCGATGCTGGCGATTGCCGGGTTGGGCGTGGCGTTCCGCGCCAAGCCGCTGGTCAAGCAATCGGCCAAGCAGGCGATTTCGACCCTTGGGTTGGACGGTGTGTTGTATTTGCTGGGCTTTCGCGACCGCGACGGGCAGCTCTAACTGAAACAATGCGCTTAAAAATGTGGGAGGGGGCTTGCCCCCGATGGCAGTGGCTCAGCTACAAATAAGTGACTGACCCACCGCTATCGGGGGCAAGCCCCCTCCCACATTGGATCTTTGCAGGTTTCGGATCAGGCTTTCGGCAGTGCGATACCCTGGCCCATCTGCACTGGCGAACCCGCCACCAGTGTTTCTGCCCACTGCACCTGATCCGGCCCGAACAGCACGATCGCGGTCGAACCCAGCTTGAAGCGACCCAGCTCTGCGCCTTTCTCCAGGTGAATCGGCGCACGCGCGGCTTCGTCGTAGCGGAAGGTTTTCAGCTCGCGCTTGGGCGGCGTGACCAGGCCGGCCCACACGGTTTCGATCGACGCCACAATCATCGCGCCCACCAACACCACGGCCATCGGGCCGCGTTCGGTGTCGAACAGGCAGACAACCCGCTCGTTACGCGCAAACAGCTCCGGCACGTTTTCGGCGGTGGTCTGGTTGACCGAGAAAATCCGCCCTGGCACGTAGACCATCTCGCGCAAGGTGCCCGCCAGTGGCATATGCACCCGGTGGTAGTCTTTCGGCGACAGGTAAATGGTGGCGAAATCGCCGCCCATGAACGGTGCAGCCATGGCCGCATCGCCGCCCAGCAATTCCAGCACGCTGAAGCTGTGGCCCTTGGCCTGGAACACGCGACCATGCTCGATCGGGCCGAGCTGGCTGACTGCGCCATCGGCTGGGCTCAGCACGGCGCCCGGGGTTTGATCGAGTGGGCGCGCGCCGTCTTTCAGGGCGCGGGTGAAGAACGCGTTGAAGTGTTCGTAGGCGCTCAGGTCTTCAACCAGGGCCTGGGACATGTCCACTTGATAGCGCTTGGCGAACCAGGCGGTGAAGGCGTTCTTGAACCAGCGCACGCGGCACTCGGCAATGCAGCCGGCCAGGCGCGACAGCAAGTGGTGCGGCAGCAAGTACTGGCTGAGGATGAACAACTGCTTTTTCATTAACTGTCCTTAAACCTTAAATCTCGACGGGGGTGTCGGGGTGGTTGCCCCATTCGCCCCAGGAACCGGCATAACCTTTGACTCGCGGATAACCGAGCGCCTTGGCCACCAGGTAGGTGAAGCCAGAGCGGTGATGAGTCTGGCAGTGGGTGATGATTTCTTTGTCGCGGGTCAGCCCGAGGTTTTCGAGGATCTGCGGCATGTCGCGGCGGATGCGCAGGTTGCGCGCCTTGTCCATGCCGGCAGTCCACTCGAAGTTCACGGCGCCGGGGATGTGACCGCCCTTGGCTGCCAGGACCTTTTCGCCGGAATATTCCAGCGGGCCGCGTGCGTCCCAGATGCCCAGGTCGGCGGCGCCGAGACGGCTTTGCAGGTATTCGCGGGTCGCGGTGGGGCCGTCATGCAGGGTGAGGCTGACAGGCCCGCCAGCCGGGGCCGGCACCTCGGTGGACAGCGGGAGCGGGTCTGCCAGCCACGCCAGCAGGCCGCCGTCGAGGTAGTGGTATTTCGTGTGGCCGATCACGTCGAGCAGCCAGATGAAACGTCCGGCCCAGCCACCGCCTTCGTCGTCGTAGACCACGTAGGTCGCGTCCGGGGTGTGGCCCAGCTCTCCGAACAGTTTTTCCAGGTCTGCCTTGTTCGGCAACAGGCCGGGGGCTGGCGGCTGGCCCAGTTGGGTGCGCTTGGGGTCAACGAAATGCGCGCCGGGGATATGCCCTTCGGCGTAGCGGGCGGCGCTGGTGAGGTCCACCAGAATCAGTTGGTCGGCATCAAGGCGGCCAAGCAGGTCGCTGGGTTCGATCACCAGCGGCAAGCCAGAGAAGTCAGGCATGTGAGGTCTCCTGGGCACAAATGTTGGCGATAAAAGAGGGCGATTGTAGCGCAAGCATCAGCCGGTGCGGTTGGTAAAGCTGTGCAGGGCTTTCTCGATGCATTGAGCGGTTTTGCCGAAGGCCTGCACGGTGGTTTCCGAGAACGGCCCGCCGCCCTGGTCGGCGATCATCAGCATGACCACCCGGCCGTTGCAGCTCAGTGAGCGCAACAGCAGGTGTTCACCGTTGAACAGGCGACGCAGGATCGGCGGCAACAGGGCGGCAAATTGCGCGTGATTGTCGGGCATGAGGCGCACCTGGGCGGATTTTTCCAGCATGCGTTGCAGCAGCGTGCTGTTGACCACGTCGAGGCTCAAGTTGGCGGCGTCCTTCGGCAGGCCGGCGGCCTGGTGGACGCGCAGGGTGCTCAGGGCGCGATCGGCCATGAACAGCAAGACGCGCTGCATGCCGCTGGCCTCCAGGGCTTCCTTGGCGCAGGTGGTCAGGTGCATGGCGTTGGCGAAGCGGCTTGGCTCCACCAGCAGTTCGGTGCAACGGCTGCGCCAGACGGCCAGGGCCTCGGCGGTCGGCGGCGGTGCGGGCAGCAGGCCGCGATGGATTTTCTGTACATTCCACGGCCAGATCAGCGACAGCGCCGGGTGCCAGAGGTCGGGCATCAGGGTTGCGCGAGCGCTGATCACCGCTTGCTGGTGAACCTGTTGCTGCACCTCGCTCAACGGCTGTTGCAGGTACAGCGCGGTGAGGTATTGCCAGCGCTCGGTATGCGGGCAGGTCCAGGATTCCTGGGCCGACATCGCCAGGCCGTTGGCCAGCAACACCGTATTGGCCGGCTGGTTCAGCCAGCGCCGCAAACTGGGTTCGGCATCCAGCAGTTGTTGCTGGCGCAGTGGGTCGTCTTCCCGGGCGATGCGCAATGCCTTGACCAGCAAGCGTTGCTCGGTCAGCAGCAGGTGATAGCCCTGGGATACCCAGATCGGGAGGTGCCAGGTTTCGGTCAGGCCAAGGCACAGGTCGAGCAGGCGCACGCCGAACAATTCCTGTTCGACCTGACGCGCCGATTGGCCTTTGTGGATCACCCGCAGTTCCCATTCTTCCAGGAGCTTGGGGTAGGCCACCGCCATTGGCCACAACGGCGCCAGGAACAGCAGGCTGCCCCAATGAATGTCTTGCCACAACCGCGCCAGGCGGCTGGCGAACAAGCCGCTGGCTTGCTGCGACGCGTGGCGGCTGACCAGCACCAGTTGGCGAAAGGCGACGGGGATTTCATTCATCGGCACCGACGGCAGTCGTTCCAGCAGGTCCTCGGCGCGTTTGAGGCCGAGACGGTTAAGCGCCACCTCAAGGTTTTCTGCCGGTTCCGCCATGCTGCCATGGGTGTGGCTGTTGGCCTCGCGCATTACGCTGAGTACCAGCGACGGGCTGTTCTGCATCAGCTCGGCAATATCTCGCAAAGAACTGCGGCTATCGCGGATGGCTTTGCACACGCGCTCGTGGCTGGCCTGGGGAACGGGCAACCGGACTTCGTCCAGGCACTTGATCCAAGCGGCGAGAGAGATGGGTCTTACAGATGGGGCTGTCTTTTCATTGGCCATGATTGGGGCGCGATCATCACTTACTTCAACACGCCCTGAACGGGCCGAACTGGCTTTTCGCCTTGACGGCCTATAGTCTGGCGCAGTTTTGCCGATAAGTAGAACAAGAGTTTTTCAGTTACCCCAAATATGTCCATGAACCCGACGGCGCAAGTACAAAACCCCTATGGCTAAAATAATCGGCATCATCGTCGTCCTTGCAAGTGTGCTCGGTGGCTATGTCCTGTCTCACGGCAAGATTGCTGCGTTGATCCAGCCCTTCGAAGTGATGATTATTGGCGGCGCGGCATTCGGCGCATTCTTGCAGGCCAACCCCGGCTACATGACCATGCACGTGATCAAGAAGTCGCTGGGCATGTTCAGCTCGCGCTTCTCCCACACCTTCTACATGGAAGTGCTGGGCCTGGTTTATGAGATCCTCAACAAGAGTCGCCGTGAAGGCATGATGGCCATCGAAGCGGACATCGAAGACGCTGCAGCGAGCCCGATTTTCGCCAAATACCCGGCAGTGCTCAAAGACGAGCGCATGACCGCCTACATCTGCGATTACCTGCGCATCATGTCCTCCGGCAACATGGCCCCCCACGAGCTGGAAGGCCTGTTCGACATGGAACTGTTCAGCCTCAAGGAAGAGCTGGAGCACCCGTCCCACGCCGTCACCGGTATTGCCGACGGCATGCCCGGCTTCGGTATCGTTGCGGCGGTACTCGGTATCGTGGTGACCATGGCCTCCCTCGGCGAGGGCGACCAGGCGGCCATCGGCATGCACGTAGGTGCGGCGCTGGTGGGTACGTTCTTCGGTATTCTCGCGGCCTACGGTTTCTTCGGTCCGCTCGCCACCTCCCTGGCCCACGATGCCAAGGAAGAAGTCAATCTGTATGAAGCGATCAAGGCCAGCCTGGTGGCTTCGGCCTCCGGCATGCCGCCTTCGCTGGCGGTGGAATTCGGTCGCAAGGTGCTGTACCCGAAACATCGCCCGAGCTTTGCCGAGTTGGAACAAGCGGTTCGCGGTCGCTAAGCCATGGAAAACAACCAGCCGATAATCATCAAGCGCGTCAAGCGCTTCGCTGCGGGGCACCATGGTGGCGCCTGGAAAATCGCCTTCGCCGACTTTGCAACGGCGATGATGGCGTTCTTCCTGGTGCTGTGGCTGATGTCCACCGCGACCCCCGAGCAGAAGATCGCCATCGCCGGTTACTTCAAAGACCCGATCGGCTTCTCGGAAAGCGGCACACCCTTCGTGATCGACCTGGGCGGTTCGCCGCAGTTGGCGCCGGAGCGCACCATCAACCCTGAGGTCAAGACCGAGGCGCCGCAGGAAAAAATTCCGATCGAGCGCGACACCGTCGAGAGCCTGGCCGAACAGGTCGAGCAGGAACGCCTCGAATTGTTGCTGAAGGAATTGCAGACCAAGGTCGAAGAAAACCCGCAGTTGCTGAAATTCAAGGATCAGATTTCCTTCGAGATCACGCCGGATGGCTTGCGCATCCAGATCACCGACGCCGCCAACCGGCCGATGTTCGACTCTGGCAGTGCGCGGTTGAAGCCGTACTTTGAAGACATCCTGCTGGCCATGGCCGACACCATCAAGGCGGTGCCGAACAAGATCAGCATCAGCGGCCACACCGATGCCAAGCCGTATTCGGGGCAGGGCGACTTCGGCAACTGGGAGCTTTCGGCCAACCGCGCCAACGCCGCCCGACGTGCGCTGGTGGCCGGCAGCTACCCGGACTCGCAGGTGGCGCGGGTGGTGGGTTTCGCCTCGTCGCAGCTGTTTGATCCGAAGGACCCGTTCAACCCGATCAACCGTCGGATCGATATCGTCGTGCTGACCAAAAAGGCCCAGCGCGCGATTGAAGGTGATCAGCCGCCACCGCCCCCAGATACGGGCACGCAGGGCGGTGCACCGGCCGACCCGAACGCGATCCCGCCGGGGCAGGAGCCGTTGCCGGCGCATGAGCTGCGGCAGAAGCTGAATCTGTTCGAAGGTGGCGGGATGAAAGACCCTACGGTGCCGGGTACGGGATCGTAAGCTGTATACGACAAGGCCGCGATAAACGCGGCCTTGTCGTATGTGCTGTTTAGTAACTGCTCTCGGGCAAACTCGCAATAATCGACCGATAGCTGTTCATCCGTTGCTGCTGCACGCGGCCATCTTCCAACGCCTTGAGCAGGGCACAACCGGGTTCGCGGTCGTGTTTGCAGTCGCGGAAGCGGCAGGTGCCGATCAGGTCGTTGAACTCGATGAAACCGGCTTCCACGTCGCTGCGGCTGACATGGCCGAGGCCGAATTCACGAATGCCCGGGGAGTCGATCAGCTCACCGCCGCCGGGGAAGTGGAACAACCGCGCGGTGGTGGTGGTATGGGTGCCCTGGCCGGACAGCTCCGACAGCGGGCCGACACGGGTGTCGACTTCCGGCAGCAGGCTGTTGACCAGCGAGGACTTGCCCACGCCAGACTGGCCGACGAACACGCTGATGCGCCCGTCCAACTGGTGTTGCAGCTGTTCCATGCCATTGCCGTGATGGGCCGACACTTCCAGCACCGGGTAACCCAGGGTGCGGTAGACCGCCAGCAACGCGTTGAGCGCCGGGGCGTTCTGTTCGTCGATCAGGTCGAACTTGTTCAGCAGCAACAGCGGGCGAATGCCGGCATGCTCGGCGGCGACCAGGTAACGGTCGATCAGGTTGGCATGAGGCTCGGGCAGCGGTGCGAAGACGATGACGATCATGTCGACGTTGGCCGCCACCGGCTTCAACTGGCCGCGGCTGTCGGGACGGCGCAGTTCGGTGGTGCGGGGCAGTTGCGCGACGATCACGCCGATGCCTTGGTTGCCGGCACGCCACACCACTCGGTCGCCGGTCACCAGCGCCGGCAGGTTGGCGCGCAGGTGGCAGCGGAAGACCTGGCCGGCGAGTTCGCCTTCGAGCGCCTCGACCTCGACCTGCACACCAAAGTGCGCGATCACCAGGCCCGTTTGTTCGGGGCCCAGGTCGCCGCCCTCGAGCGCTTCCACGGCGGAGGATTCACGTTTGGCGGCGCGTGCGGCGCGTTCGCCCTGAATCTTTTCGATGCGCCAGTTTTGGCGACGGTTGAGCTGGCGTTTGGCCATTGGTGTTCCGTGTCGATAATGCAAAGGTTGGGTGAAACGGTCGCGAGTCTAGCACGGCCCCGCCTGCTAAACTGCGCAGCTACGCCAAGGTGCCAAGAGAATCAAGCCATGCAAAACCCACAGAATCTGATTTGGATCGATCTGGAAATGACCGGTCTGAACCCCGACACCGACGTCATCATCGAGATGGCGACCATTGTCACCGACAGCAACCTCAACACCTTGGCCGAAGGTCCGGTGATCGCCATCCACCACAGCGACGCCGTCCTCGCCACCATGGACGAGTGGAACACCCGCACCCACGGCAACTCCGGCCTGACCCAGCGCGTGCGCGACAGCCGTGTCAGCATGGCCGAAGCCGAAGCCGAAACCATCGCCTTCCTGGAAAAGTGGGTGCCCAAGGGCAAGTCGCCGATCTGCGGTAACAGCATCTGCCAGGACCGCCGCTTTCTTTATAACCACATGAAGGCGCTGGAAAGCTACTTCCACTACCGCAACCTGGATGTGTCCACGCTCAAGGAACTGGCCGCGCGCTGGGCGCCGGAAGTCAAAGACAGCTTCCATAAAGGCAGCACTCATTTGGCGCTGGATGACATTCGTGAGTCGATCGCCGAGTTGCAGCACTACCGCAAGCACTTCATCAAGGCTTGATGCTGGGGGCGCCTCGGTCTTTCGCCAAGCGCCCTCTTTTGGTGCCGTCAGCAAATGATTAGACTGCGCGCCTCTTTGTAAGGATCGCCATCATGCTGCTGATGCTCTACCTCGTCGCCATCACCGCCGAAGCTATGACTGGCGCCTTGTCTGCCGGTCGGCGCGGCATGGATTGGTTTGGCGTGGTGCTGATCGCCTGCGTGACGGCGTTGGGTGGCGGTTCGGTGCGCGATGTGCTGCTCGGGCATTACCCGCTGACCTGGGTCAAGCACCCGGAATACCTGGTGCTGACCTCCGTCGCCGCGCTGGTGACGATCTTTATCGCGCCGCTGATGCGCCGCCTGCGCTCGCTGTTTCTGGCGCTGGATGCCGTGGGGTTGGTCGCCTTTACCCTGATCGGCTGCATGACCGCCCTGGAAATGGGTCACGGTATGTTGGTGGCGTCGGTCAGCGGCGTGATCACCGGGGTGTTCGGTGGGATCCTGCGGGATATTTTCTGCAACGACATCCCGCTGATCTTTCGCCGTGAGCTGTACGCCAGCGTGTCATTCCTCGCCGCTTGGTTCTACTTGCTGTGCCTTTACCTGCAATTGCCGGGCGAGCAGGCGATTATGCTCACCCTGTTCAGCGGCTTTCTCCTGCGCCTGCTGGCGATCCGTTTTCACTGGGAAATGCCCAAGTTCATCTACAACGACGACGTTCACTGACGCTCGGCGTGCTGCTTCAGCGCCCATTCCACATGTTCGCGCACCAGCTCCGACGGGTAGTCCCGGCGCGCCTTCAAGGCTTCCAGCACCGGAATGCTCGATGGCGCATTGCCCAGGCCTACCGCCAGGTTGCGCAGCCAGCGCTCGTAACCTGCGCGGCGTAGGGGCGAGCCTTCGGTGCTGCTGAGGAATTTTTCCTCGTCCCACATGAACAGTTCGGCCAGTTGTGCGTTATCCAGGTTGTGCCGTGGCTTGAAATCGCTTTCGGCGGTGGTGCGGGCGAAACGATTCCATGGGCAAACGATCTGACAGTCATCGCAACCGAAAACCCGATTGCCGATCAGCGGGCGCAAGTCTTCAGGGATCGCGCTCTTGAGTTCGATGGTCAGATAGGAAATGCAGCGCCGCGCGTCCAGCACGTAGGGCCCGACGAACGCGTTGGTCGGGCAGATATCCAGACAGGCGGTACAGCGGCCGCAGTGCTCGGTGGCGTGGGGCGGATCGACCGGCAGCGGCAAGTCGACAAACAACTCGCTGAGGAAGAAGTAGCTGCCGGCCTTGCGATTGAGGACCAGGGTGTTTTTGCCGATCCAGCCCAGCCCGGCTTTCTCGGCGATGGCTTTCTCCAGCACCGGCGCGCTGTCGACAAAGGCGCGAAAGCCGAAGGGGCCGATTTGTGCCTGGATGCGTTCGGCCAGTTGCTGCACGCGCTTGCGGATCAGTTTGTGGTAGTCGCGGCCCAGGGCGTAACGGGAGATGTAGGCTTTTTCCGGTTGGGCCAACCGTTGCGCCATGTGCGTGTCGCCGGGCAGGTAATCCATGCGCAGTGAGACCACGCGCAAGGTGCCCGGCACCAACTCGTCGGGGTGCGAGCGTTTGCTGCCGTGGGCGCCCATGTATTCCATCTCGCCGTGGTAGCCCGCGTCGAGCCAGCGTTGCAGGTGCTGTTCATGCTCGGCCAGGTCCAGGCCGCTGATGCCGACTTGTTGAAAGCCCAGCTCGCGGCCCCAGTCTTTGATCGATTGGGCGAGCGCGGGCAGATCGGAAGTAATAGCAGGCATGAGACACGGGAAACCACAGGTTAGATGAGTATAATTCTGCCAGACATCGGAGCTTGAAGACGCATGCCGCAGACAAAACACGCAATAACCGACGTTCAGCCCCTGTTGCCCGGCAATTTGCCGCAACTGGCTGCGCGTTCCCTGGACGCCCATAAAGGCCGTTTCGGTCATCTGCTGGTCATCGGCGGCGACCGAGGCTTTGGCGGCGCTGCGTTGCTCAGTGCCGAAAGTGCGCTGCGCAGCGGGGCGGGCATGGTGTCCCTGGCGACTCGCCTTGAACATGTGCCCGCCGCGCTGGCGCGCCTGCCGGAAGTCATGAGCGTCGGCGTGAGTTCGGCCAACCAATTGATGGGTTTGCTCGAAAAGATCTCGGTTATCGTCATTGGCCCGGGCCTGGGCCATGCCGCCTGGGGCAAGAGCCTGCTGTCCGTCGCCGCCAACGCCAAGCAGCCGCAAGTCTGGGACGCCGATGCCTTGAACCAGCTGGCGACCGGCAGCGTCAGCCTTCCCGCCAACTGCGTGATCACCCCGCATCCGGGCGAAGCGGCGCGCTTGATGGGTATTTCGACAGCTGAGGTTCAGGCGGATCGTCTTAACGTGGCGCGCGCGTTGAGCCAGAAATTCAATGCAGTGGCTATTCTCAAGGGGGCGGGCAGTCTGATCGCCTGCCCGGACGGTCGCGTCGCGCGATGTGACCAAGGCCATCCGGCCATGGCGACCGCAGGGCTCGGCGACGTGTTGGCCGGCCTGGTGGGCGCGTTACTGGCACAGGGCATGCCCACTTATGAAGCCGGCTGCCTGGCCGTGTGGCTGCACGCCACGGCCGGAGCCCGGCAGGGCACCTTTGGCCGCGGCCTGGCGGCCAGTGACCTGATACCTGCCATCCGTCAATTGCTCGAGGAACAGTCGCCGTGTCTGAAGTAAACCTTTTCCTGGCGGATGAAGCGGCAATGGTCGCCTTCGGTCATCGGATTGCCCAGGTGACAGGCGGCGCGGGGCTGATCTTTCTCGAGGGCGACCTGGGGGCGGGCAAGACCACGCTGTCGCGGGGCATCATTCGCGGGTTGGGCCATGCTGGGGCGGTGAAAAGTCCGACCTTTACGCTGGTCGAGCCTTATGAGATCGGGGCGACAAGGGCCTTCCACTTTGATCTCTATCGTCTGGTGGACCCCGAAGAGCTGGAGTACATGGGGATTCGGGATTATTTCGAGGATGACGCGCTGTGCCTGATCGAGTGGCCAGATAAAGGCACAGGCTTTTTGCCAAAGCCGGACCTGACCATTACCATTACGCCGCATGAGCACGGACGTCGGCTGAAGTTGTTGCCCCAGGGTGCGCGCGGTGAGTCGTGGTGCGTTGCTCTGGCATTGGAATTCAAATAATTGGTGGGGTTAGGTATGCGCTTTCGCGCGTTGGTTGCTGTCGTAGGGGTGTTGCTTGCGGCAATGACTGTCAATGCTCTGGCTGCTTCACAGGTGAAGAGTGTTCGCCTGTGGCGAGCGCCGGATAACACGCGACTGGTGTTCGACCTGTCTGGCCCGGTCCAGCACAGCGTCTTTACCCTGACGGCGCCTGATCGCCTGGTGATCGACATCAACGGTGCGACCCTGGCCGCGCCGCTGAAAATCTCCACTGCCAACACGCCGATTACCAGCATGCGTTCGGCCCAGCGCACGCCGACCGATCTGCGCGTGGTCATCGACCTGAAAAAGGCCGTGACCCCGAAAAGTTTCTCCCTGGCGCCCAACGCCCAATACGGCAACCGCCTGGTAGTCGACCTGTTCGACAACGCCGCCGATGCCGCACCGCCGCCCGCGCCGACGCCGAGCGTGGCGACCGTTCCGGCCGTGCCGGTCAACCCGTCGCAACCGCAGGTCAAGTTGCCACCGCCGCCGCCGGCGCCAGCGGGTAAACGCGACATCATCGTGGTGATCGACGCCGGTCACGGCGGTGAAGACCCGGGCGCTTCCGGTTCGCGTGGCCAGCATGAAAAAGACGTGGTGTTGGCCATCGCCCGTGAATTGCAGCGCCAGGTCAGCGGTATGAAAGGCTATCGCGCCGAGCTGACCCGTACCGGCGACTACTTCATCCCGTTGCGTGGCCGCACCGAAATTGCGCGCAAGAAGGGCGCCGACTTGTTCGTCTCGATCCACGCCGACGCCGCGCCGTCGGCCGCCGCCTTCGGCGCCTCGGTGTTTGCCCTGTCGGATCGCGGCGCCACGTCCGAGACGGCCCGCTGGCTGGCCGACAGTGAAAACCGTTCCGACTTGATCGGCGGGGCCGGCAACGTGTCCCTCGACGACAAAGACAAGATGCTCGCCGGTGTACTGCTCGACCTGTCGATGACCGCCTCGCTGACCTCCAGCTTGAACGTCGGGCAGAAAGTCCTGAGCAACATTGGCCGTGTGACATCGCTGCACAAACAACGCGTGGAGCAGGCCGGGTTCATGGTGTTGAAGTCGCCGGACATCCCGTCGATCCTGGTGGAAACCGGGTTTATCTCCAACTCCAACGAAGCCTCGAAACTGGCCAGCGCCAGCCACCAGCAGGCATTGGCGCGTTCCATCAGCGCCGGCGTGCGCCAGTTCTTCCAGCAGAACCCGCCGCCGGGCACGTATATCGCCTGGCTGCGCGACTCCGGGAAAATCGCCCAGGGCCCGCGTGACCATCGCGTCCAGCCGGGCGACACCCTGGCGATGCTGGCGGTGCGTTTCCAGGTGTCGCCTGCGACGTTGCGCAGTGCCAATAACCTGAAAACCGATGAGCTGAAAGTCGGCCAGGTGTTGACCATCCCCGGCACTGAATTGGCGGCACAGTAATGAGCGAATCGATCCTCAACAGCGGCTCGCGCATCGAACTGCTCAGCCCGCGCCTTGCCAACCAGATTGCGGCGGGCGAGGTGGTCGAGCGGCCGGCGTCGGTGATCAAGGAGTTGCTGGAAAACAGCATCGACTCCGGCGCCAAGCGCATCGATGTCGACGTGGAGCAAGGCGGCGTCAAGCTGCTGCGGGTGCGTGACGACGGCAGCGGCATCTCCTCCGATGACCTGCCGCTGGCCCTGGCGCGGCACGCCACCAGCAAGATTCGCGACCTGGAAGACCTTGAGCGGGTGATGAGCCTGGGCTTTCGCGGTGAGGCACTGGCCTCGATCAGTTCCGTGGCGCGCCTGACCCTGACCTCCCGCACGCGCAGCGCCGACCAGGCCTGGCAAGTGGAAACCGAAGGCCGCGACATGGCGCCTCGGGTCCAGCCGGCTGCGCATCCGGTGGGCACTTCGGTGGAAGTGCGTGACCTGTTCTTCAACACCCCGGCGCGGCGCAAATTCCTCAAGGCCGAGAAAACCGAATTCGATCACCTGCAGGAAGTCATCAAGCGCCTGGCCCTGGCGCGCTTCGACGTGGCATTCCACCTGCGCCACAACGGCAAGACCATCCTCAGCCTGCACGAAGCCAACGACGACGCCGCGCGCGCTCGGCGGGTGGCGGCGGTCTGCGGCGCGGGGTTCCTGGAGCAGGCGCTGCCGATTGAAATCGAACGCAATGGCCTGCGCCTATGGGGTTGGGTGGGGCTGCCGACGTTCTCTCGCAGCCAGGCGGACTTGCAGTATTTCTTTGTGAACGGCCGGGCGGTGCGCGACAAGCTGGTGGCCCACGCGGTGCGCCAGGCGTATCGCGACGTGCTGTTCAATGGGCGGCACCCGACGTTTGTGCTGTTTTTCGAGGTCGACCCATCGGTGGTCGACGTCAACGTACACCCGACCAAGCATGAAGTGCGCTTCCGGGACGGGCGCATGGTGCATGACTTCCTCTACGGCACCTTGCACCGCGCGCTGGGCGATGTGCGCCCGGATGACCAACTGTCCGCGCCGATCGTGACGGCGGTGGTTCGTCCGAGCGGCCCGCAAGCCGGCGAGTTCGGCCCGCAGGGCGAAATGAGTCTGGCGGGCAACCTGCTGCAGTCGCCGCAACCCCAGCCGAGCTACACGGCGCCAGGTTCGGGTTCGGGGGCGGGCTATCAGTATCAATACACCCCGCGTCCGCAATCGGCGGTGCCGGCGGCCGAGGCCCAGGCGGCCTATCGTGAATTCTTTGCGCCGCTGCCGGGCGCCGAGCCGAGCGCGGTCGCGTTGCCCGAAGGTGGCGGGGATATTCCGCCACTGGGCTATGCATTGGCGCAGCTCAAGGGTATCTACATCCTCGCGGAAAACGCCCACGGCCTGGTGCTGGTGGACATGCACGCGGCCCACGAACGGATCATGTACGAGCGTCTGAAAATTGCCATGGCCAGCGAAGGCCTGAGCGGTCAGCCGCTGTTGGTGCCGGAATCCCTGGCGGTCAGCCAGCGCGAAGCCGATTGTGCCGAAGAGCACGCCAGCGTGTTCCAGAAACTCGGTTTTGAACTGCAACGCCTGGGCCCGGAAACGCTGGCGATCCGCCAGATTCCCGCGCTGCTCAAGCAAGCCGAGGCCAACCGGTTGGTGGCCGACGTCTTGGCGGACCTGATGGAATACGGCACCAGTGACCGTATCCAGGCGCACATCAACGAGCTGCTCGGCACCATGGCCTGCCACGGCGCGATCCGCGCCAATCGCCGCCTGGCCTTGCCGGAAATGAACGGCCTGCTGCGCGACATGGAAAACACCGAGCGCAGCGGACAATGCAACCATGGCCGACCGACCTGGACCCAAATGGGCCTGGACGATCTGGACAAACTGTTCTTGCGCGGCCGCTGATGAGTGCCTTGCCCCCCGCGATCTTCCTGATGGGCCCCACGGCCGCCGGCAAGACCGACCTGGCTATCGAGCTGAGCAAAGTGCTGCCCTGCGAGCTGATCAGCGTCGACTCGGCCCTGGTTTATCGCGGTATGGACATCGGCACGGCCAAGCCTTCGAAGGAGTTGCTGGCGCAGTATCCGCACCGCTTGATCGACATCATCGACCCTGCGATGAGCTATTCGGCGGCGGATTTCCGCAGCGATGCCCTGGCGGCCATGGCCGATATCACCGCGCGCGGCAACATCCCGCTGCTGGTGGGCGGCACGATGCTCTACTACAAGGCTTTGCAGGAAGGCCTGGCGGATATGCCGCCGGCCGACGCCCAGGTGCGCGCCGAGCTTGAAGAAGAAGCGGCGCGCCTTGGCTGGCAAGCCCTGCACGAGCAACTGGCGGCGGTCGATCCGGTGTCCGCCGCGCGCATCCACCCCAACGATCCGCAGCGCCTCAGTCGAGCTCTGGAAGTCTGGCGGGTAAGTGGTCAGACCATGACCGAGCATCGGCAGCGACAATCTGCGCAAAGTGCTGACGCAGGCGCATCGGGGCGGTCACAATTGCCCTATACTGTGGCGAATCTGGCGATTGCTCCGGCAAATCGCCAGGTGCTGCATGAACGAATTGCACAAAGATTCACAATTATGTTGGAACAGGGGTTCGTGGAGGAGGTCGTAGCACTGCGTTCAAGAGGTGACCTGCATCCGGGGTTGCCTTCGATACGTGCTGTAGGCTATCGCCAAGTCTGGGATCATCTGGATGGCAAGCTGACGTCAGCCGAAATGCAGGAGCGCGGCATCATTGCCACGCGCCAATTGGCGAAGCGCCAGTTCACCTGGCTGCGCAGCTGGAGCGATTTGCACTGGCTGGACAGCCTGGACAGCGACAATCTGTCACGCGCCTTGAAATACTTGGGAACGGTCTCCATATTGAGCTGAGTCCTTGCAATTGCCGTCTATCCTTGGGGGTGTGACGGCCATAAGCTATTTATTTTCCGATTTTTTATTATTGATCCTTAAAGGAGTGCGGCACATGTCAAAAGGGCATTCGCTACAAGACCCTTACTTGAATACTTTACGTAAAGAGAAAGTGGGGGTTTCCATCTACCTGGTCAACGGTATCAAACTGCAAGGTACGATCGAATCGTTCGACCAGTTCGTTATCCTGCTGAAAAACACCGTCAGCCAAATGGTTTACAAGCACGCTATCTCGACAGTCGTTCCCGTCCGTCCAATCCGTCTGCCTAGCGCGACTGATGGCGAACAGGGTGACGCTGAGCCAGGTAACGCCTGATAGGAGTCTCCTTTGTTCTTTGAGCGCCACGGTGGTGGTGAGCGAGTGATCCTCGTTCACTTGGATGGACAGGACCCTGAGGCGCGCGAAGATCCGCAGGAGTTTCAGGAGTTGGCTAATTCGGCCGGCGCCGAGACCGTTGCGTTTTTTAACGTGCCGCGTCATCGGCCAACCGCCAAATACCTGATTGGCAGCGGCAAGGTCGAGGAACTGCGCGACCTGGTCCATGCCGAACAGGCCGATCTGGTGATCTTCAATCACATCCTCACGCCCAGTCAGGAGCGTAACCTCGAACGTGTTTTCGAGTGTCGCGTGATCGACCGTACCGGCCTGATTCTCGATATTTTCGCCCAACGCGCGCGTACCCATGAGGGCAAGCTCCAGGTTGAACTGGCCCAGCTTGACCACATGAGCACCCGGCTGGTGCGCGGCTGGACTCACCTTGAGCGTCAGGGTGGCGGTATCGGCATGCGTGGCCCGGGCGAGACCCAGCTGGAAACCGACCGGCGACTGTTGCGGGTTCGCCTGCGTCAGATCAAGGGCCGGCTGGAAAAAGTCCGCAGCCAGCGCGAACAATCGCGACGTGGCCGCAGCCGTGCGGATATCCCGACCGTTTCCCTGGTGGGTTACACCAACGCCGGCAAGTCCACGCTGTTCAACAACTTGACCAAGTCGGACGTGTACGCGGCCGACCAACTGTTCGCGACCCTCGACCCGACCCTGCGTCGCCTGGAACTGGCCGACCTGGGGCCGATCGTGCTGGCCGACACCGTGGGCTTCATTCGGCACTTGCCGCACAAGCTGGTCGAGGCGTTTCGGTCTACGCTCGAAGAGTCGAGCAACTCCGACCTGCTGTTGCACGTGATCGATGCGGCCGAGCCGGATCGCATGTTGCAGATTGAACAGGTGATGGTGGTGCTGGGCGAGATTGGTGCCCAGGACTTGCCCATCCTCGAGGTCTATAACAAACTCGATTTGCTTGAAGGCGTTGAGCCACAAATTCAGCGCGACGAGGACGGCAAGCCCCAGCGGGTCTGGCTGTCGGCGCGTGATGGCCGGGGCCTGGACTTGCTCGAGCAAGCGATTGCCGAGTTGCTCGGCAACGATTTGTTCGTCGGCACCTTGCGCTTGCCTCAGCGTTTTGCTCGACTGCGTGCACAGTTTTTCGAGCTGGGCGCGGTACAGAAAGAAGAACACGATGAAGATGGCGTCAGCTTGCTGGCCGTTCGATTGCCGCGCTCGGAGCTGAATCGGCTGGTCAGTCGCGAAGGCGTTGTACCGACAGAGTTCATCGAGCAACACACTTTGCAATAAAAGCCTGAGAAAGCGGTTGTGCCGCAGTAGCAGGCATTCTGTAGCATTGGTCGGCGCGCCGTGGGTGCGTCTTTGCTTTATCAGATGGAGAGCGCTATGGCTTGGAATGAGCCGGGTGGCAACTCGAATAATCAGGATCCTTGGGGTGGTAAGCGCCGCAATAATGGCGACCGCAAGGGGCCGCCGGATCTCGACGAGGCCTTCCGAAAGCTGCAGGAAAGCCTGAATGGGTTGTTCGGTGGTGGAAAAAAACGCGGTGGTGACGATGGCGGTCGCACAAGCAAGGGCGGCGGCTATGGCCTGCTGGGCCTTGGGCTTGTCGTGCTCGCGGCCGTGTGGCTGTACAGCGCGGTCTACGTGGTGGACGAGCAGGAGCAAGCCGTGGTGCTGCGCTTCGGCAAATACTACGAGACTGTCGGCCCGGGCCTGAACATCTACTTCCCGCCGATCGACAAGAAGTACATGGAGAACGTCACGCGTGAGCGTGCCTACACCAAGCAGGGCCAGATGCTGACCGAAGACGAGAACATCGTCGAAGTGCCGCTGACCGTGCAGTACAAGATCAGCAACCTGCAGGACTTCGTGCTGAACGTCGATCAACCTGAGATCAGTCTGCAGCAGGCGACTGAGAGCGCCCTGCGCCACGTGGTGGGTTCCACCGCGATGGATCAGGTGCTCACCGAGGGTCGTGAATTGATGGCCAGCGAGATCAAGGAGCGCCTGCAACGGTTCCTCGACACCTATCGCACCGGTATCACCGTCACCCAGGTCAACATACAGAGCGCAGCGGCACCGCGTGAAGTGCAGGAAGCCTTCGATGACGTGATCCGCGCCCGTGAAGACGAGCAGCGTTCGCGCAACCAGGCTGAAACCTACGCCAACGGCGTCGTGCCGGAAGCCCGTGGTCAGGCCCAGCGCATCCTTGAAGATGCCAACGGTTACCGCGATGAAGTGGTCTCCCGCGCCAAGGGTGAGGCGGATCGCTTTACCAAGCTGGTCGCCGAGTACCGCAAGGCACCGGAAGTCACGCGTGAACGTCTGTACCTGGACACCATGCAGGAAGTCTTCAGCAATACCAGCAAGGTTCTCGTGACCGGCGGCAAGGGTGGGCAGAACAACCTGCTGTACCTGCCGTTGGACAAGATGATCGAAGGTGGACGTAGTGGCGCCAGCGCACCGGCCACCGGTTCGAATGCCGCTGCCAACGAAGCGAGCGCCCGTGCGGCTGCTGACCTGCTGCAACAGCAAACACGTACCAGGGAGAGTCGTTGATGAACAATAAATCGCTGACCGCCCTGATTGTGGGCGTCGTCGTGGTCATCGCTGCCTGGAACTGCTTCTACATCGTCGCTCAGACCGAGCGTGCGGTGCTGCTGCAATTCGGTCGCGTGGTCCAGGCAGACGTCCAGCCGGGCCTGCATGTGAAAGTCCCCTACGTCAACCAGGTGCGCAAGTTCGACGCGCGCCTGATGACCCTGGATGCACCGACACAGCGTTTCCTGACCCTGGAAAAGAAAGCCGTGATGGTTGACGCCTACGCCAAGTGGCGCGTCAAGGATGCCGAGCGCTTCTACACCGCGACCTCCGGTCTCAAGCAGATTGCCGACGAGCGTTTGTCGCGTCGTCTGGAATCGGGCCTGCGTGACCAGTTCGGTAAACGCACCCTGCACGAGGTGGTGTCCGGTGAACGTGATGCGCTGATGGCGGATATCACCCGTTCGCTGAATACGATGGCGGAAAAAGAGCTGGGGATCGAAGTTGTCGATGTCCGGGTCAAGGCCATCGATCTGCCGAAGGAAGTGAACCGCAGCGTGTTCGAGCGCATGAGCACCGAGCGTGAGCGTGAAGCGCGTGAGCACCGCGCCAAAGGTAACGAACTGGCCGAGGGTATCCGTGCGGATGCCGACCGTCAGCGTCGCGTACTGCTGGCCGAGGCCTATCGCGAGTCTGAAGAGGCGCGTGGTGACGGTGATGCGCAAGCCGCGTCGATCTACGCCAAAGCCTACGGCCAGGACCAGGAGTTCTACGCGTTCTACCGTAGCCTGCGTGCCTACCGTGAAAGCTTTGCGAACAAAACCGACGTCATGGTGCTGGACCCGAGCAGCGACTTCTTCCGCTACCTGGAAAAGTCCAAGTAACTCATTGTTCACTCCCGTCGGGCGGCTAAAACGCCTGGCGGGGTGATCCTTTGAGAAAACGGGTGTATGATGCGGCAGCCGGGAAATTCCCGGCTTTTTTGCGTCTGCATGTTTGATTCGGCAGGCGCGACAGGTTTTTCGAGGAAAGTGCCCGACGAGGCCGTTTGCAGGCCGTTCGTCACGTCGCTCTTGCGCGTGGTTTATGCCGGGGGCGGGCATTTTCTGCTTCACTCAAGGCTCGGCCGAGGGCTGGCCGCCCGGATCATAGGGGAATGGCGTAATGGCAACGGTAGACCGCTGGCTGCTGCCAGATGGCATCGAAGAAGTACTGCCACCAGAAGCTGCGCGCATTGAAGTAGCGCGTCGCCAGGTGTTGGATCTGTTCCAGAGCTGGGGTTACGAGTTTGTCGTGACCCCGCATATCGAGTACCTGGAATCCCTGCTGACCGGCGCGGGCCAGGACCTCGATCTGCGCACGTTCAAGGTCATTGACCCGCAATCGGGCCGGCAAATGGGGTTCCGTGCCGACATCACGCCGCAAGTGGCGCGCATTGATGCACACACCCTGCGTCGCGAAGGCCCGAGCCGCCTGTGCTATGCCGGCAGCGTGCTGCATGCAAAACCGCGGGCGTTGTCGTCGTCGCGCAGCCCGATCCAGTTGGGCGCCGAGTTGTATGGCGATGCCAGCCCGAGCAGCGACGTGGAAGTCATCAGCCTGATGCTGGCCATGCTGCAACTGGCTGACGTGCCGGATGTCCACATGGATCTGGGCCACGTCGGTATCTACCGTGGCCTGGCGCGTGCGGCCGGTTTGTCCGGTGAAGTGGAGCAACAGTTGTTCGATGCCCTGCAGCGCAAGGCAATCGATGAAGTCGTCGCCTTGACCGAAGGCGTGCCGGCCGAACTGGCTGACATGCTGCGTGCGCTGGTGAACCTGTGCGGCGGCCGCGAAGTCCTGGACGCTGCCCGTGAGCGCCTGGCCAATGCGCCGGCGCCAGTATTGGCGGCACTGGATGACGTGCTGGCGATTGCCGCGCAGTTGTCGGCGAGGTTCCCGCAACTGCCGCTGTATTTCGACCTGGGCGAGTTGCGCGGCTACCACTACCACACCGGTGTGGTGTTCGCTGTGTTTGTGCCGGGTGTTGGCCAGGCCATCGCCCAGGGCGGTCGTTATGACGATATCGGCGCCGACTTCGGTCGTGCGCGTCCGGCCACCGGCTTTTCCACCGATTTGAAAACCCTGGTGACCCTGGGGCGTGCTGAGGTCGAGCTGCCGTCTGGTGGCATCTGGATGCCCGACAGTACGGACGCAGCACTCTGGCAGCAGGTTTGTCAGTTGCGCGGTGAGGGTCAGCGTGTCGTCCAGGCGTTGCCTGGGCAGCCATTGGCCGCCGCCCGTGAAGCGGACTGCGACCGGCAATTGATTCTGCAGAACGGGCTTTGGCAAGTATCGCCACTGGCTTCTTGAGTTTTCCTGCCGGCCATCGCCGGCACCAAGTTTGCGCGAATGAGGACAAGTGTTATGGGTAAGAATGTCGTAGTCCTGGGCACCCAATGGGGTGATGAGGGCAAAGGCAAGATCGTTGATCTGCTGACCGAACATGCTGCCGCCGTAGTGCGCTACCAAGGTGGCCACAACGCTGGCCACACCCTGGTCATCGATGGCGAAAAAACCGTCTTGCACCTGATCCCGTCGGGCGTCCTGCGCGAAGGCGTGCAGTGCCTGATCGGCAACGGCGTGGTGGTTGCACCCGACGCCCTGATGCGGGAAATCACCAAGCTGGAAGAGAAAGGCGTACCGGTGCGCGAGCGCCTGCGTATCAGCCCGGCCTGCCCGCTGATCCTGTCCTTCCACGTCGCGCTGGACCAGGCCCGTGAAAAGGCCCGTGGCGAGCTGAAGATCGGTACTACCGGTCGCGGTATCGGCCCAGCCTACGAAGACAAGGTTGCGCGTCGTGGCCTGCGTGTTGGCGACCTGCTCAACATGCCGCGCTTTGAAGACAAACTGCGTGAACTGGTGGATTACCACAACTTCATGCTGGTGGGTTACTACAAAGAGCCAGCCATCGAATTCGACAAGACCCTGGCCGAATGCAAGGAATACGCTGAGCTGCTCAAACCGCTGATGCTGGACGTGACGGCCGAGCTGCACGACCTGCGTCGCGCTGGCAAAGACATCATGTTCGAGGGCGCCCAAGGTTCGTTGCTGGACATCGACCACGGTACCTACCCCTACGTGACCAGCTCTAACACCACCGCTGGCGGCGTCGCTACCGGTTCGGGTGTTGGCCCGATGTTCCTGGACTACATCCTGGGCATCACCAAGGCTTACACCACGCGGGTCGGTTCGGGTCCATTCCCGACTGAACTGTTCGACGAAGTGGGCGCGCACCTGGCTAAACAAGGTCACGAGTTTGGCGCGACTACTGGCCGTGCTCGTCGTTGTGGCTGGTTCGATGCCGTTATCCTGCGTCGCGCTATCGATGTTAACAGCATCTCGGGTATCTGCCTGACCAAGCTGGACGTGCTCGACGGTCTGGAAACCATCAACATCTGTGTCGGCTACAAAGATGCAGAAGGTAAGGTCGTTGCCCCGACTGACGCAGACAGCTACGTGGGTCTGCAGCCGGTGTACGAAGAAGTACCGGGCTGGGTCGAATCGACCGTGGGTGCCAAGACCCTGGAAGAGCTGCCCGCCAACGCTCGTGCGTACATCAAGCGCGTTGAAGAGCTGATCGGCGCACCGATCGACATTATTTCGACGGGCCCGGACCGCAACGAGACCATCGTTCTGCGTCACCCGTTCGCTTAATAAGCTGTTGATGTAAAACGCAAAGGGCTCCTCAGGGAGCCCTTTGTCGTTTAAGTTCGCCAAGCGGCACGACCCTTGCTGTGTTTCCTTCTTTCGCGGTGCTATCAAATTAATGGCACCCGTGGTGGAGGGATTCCCGATGTCTGCCGTTCTCTCATTGTTACAAAGTCGTCTGTTGCGGCCGGTGTTCGTTACCCTAGGTATCGCTCTTTTGGTGCAAGTGCTGGTGGCGGTCGCTCTTACTCGGAGCACAGTCACGGCGCTGGAAGCTGATTTGGGCAATCGCCTCGGGGTCGACAGTCAGAAACTGTCCGGCGAATTGGCCCAGGCCGGCAAGGAAGTCACATCCAGCCTGGACAGCTTGTCCAGCAGTACCCGTCAGCGTCTGACCGTCGGGCTTTCCACGCGCCTGCAGGAAGAGCAGAAGCAACTGCGTGCGACCCTGGAAAAAGACCTGCAGGACTCCGCTAACGACATGGCGCAACTGCTGGCCTCCGTGGCGCCTCGCGCCATGTGGGACAACGATGTGCCGACGCTGTCGGAGTTCGCCCGACGGGCCCAGCGCAATCCCAACGTGTTGTTCGTGGTTTACGACGACGCCGCCGGTGAGCATCTGACCCGCTATCTGAACCGGGAAAACCCGATCAACCAGGCGCTGCTGGAAAAGGGCAAGGGCGACCGCGCCCTGGATAAAGTGCTGGACGCCGCCAAGGCGGACCCTTCCGTGTACTACGTCGAAGCGTCCATCAGCCCCAACGGTGTCGAGATCGGTAAGGTTCGCATGGGGGTCTCGACCGCATCGGTGGAAGCCAACCTGCAGGCGCTGGATAAGCGCTTTGCGACACTGATCGCCAGCGGCGATCAGTTGGTGGGCGATAGCCTCAAAGGTGCGGCGGCCGATAGCGCGGCCGCCATGGGCGCAAGGCTGCAGTCGGCGCAGGCGACCGCTACCCAGATGACCGCCAACACCACCAATGCCGTGCAGGACGCGGCGGGCACCTTGCGCTGGCGCATCGGCATGGGGCTCGCGGCGGTCGGCTTCGGTGTGCTGCTGTTGATCGCGGTGGTGCTCGGGCGGCGGGTGGTCAATCGCCTGAAACTGTTGATCGCGGCCATGGATGATCTGGCGGCGGGCGAGGGCGACCTGACCAAGCGTGTGCAGATCAACAGCAAAGATGAGATCGGCGACATGGCGTCGGCGGTCAATCGCTTTGTGGATAAGTTGCAGCCCATCGTGCGCGAGGCCGGCGATGTGGCGCAGCGTACCGGTGTGGAAATCGGCGCGATGACCTTGCGCAATGCCGGCGCCGATGCGGCTGCCGGTTTGCAGCGCGACGAAGTGGCCGAGAGCCTGCGCGCGCTGTCGCAGATGGCGGATGAGGCGCAGGCCGAAAGCCATGCGATGCAGGCCGCGCTGCAGCAGGTGGTGGATATACGCCAGGCCACGGATGAAAACTCACGCACTTCGGCTGAAGTCGGCAGCTTGATCGAAGCGCTGGCGGGCCAGGTGCAGGCCGGTTCCAAGGTCATCGAGCGCCTCGCCGCGCAAAGCGAGCAGATCGAAGTGGTATTGACGGTGATCCATGGCATCGCCGAGCAGACCAACCTGCTGGCGCTCAACGCGGCCATCGAAGCGGCGCGTGCCGGTGAGACCGGGCGTGGCTTTGCGGTGGTGGCGGACGAGGTGCGTGCGCTGGCGAGTAAAACCCAAAGCTCCACCGGCGATATACAGGCACATATCGTGGCGTTGCAGCAGGGCGCGCGCGAGGCGGTCGAAACCATTGGCAAGGCCGGGCGCCAGGCCAACGAAGGCTTGCTGGTGCTGCGCGACAGTGTGCGCTTGCAGCAGACGGTGCAGGCCTCGGTGGAGCAGGTGCATGCGGCGATTGGCCTGGCCACTCGTGCGGCCGAGCATCAGGCCCAGGGCGCGCATGCGGTGCGTGGGCGGGTCGAGGTGATCCATGCCCAGGCCGAGCGTGCCGCACAGGCTGTGGTGGAAACCACGGCCAGCGGCAAGGTGCTGGATGGCTTGGCGGCGCAGTTGAAGGCGAGCCTGGGGCAGTTCCGGGCTTAGTGTGGTCTGTGCCGTCGCTATCGGGAGCAAGCTCCCTCCCACATTCGACTGCATTCCAAAGCTGGAACCCAGTCAACTGTGGGAGGGGGCTTGCCCCCGATAGCGGTTTCAGCGACTCAGATACATCCGCGTCGTGAGCAAATAAACCGGCAACCCCGACACCAGAATCAACAACGCCGCATACGGCGCCGCCGCCGCGAATTCGATATTCGAGGTGTGCGCCCACACCGCCGTCGCCAGGGTATTCAGCCCGGTCGGGCTGAGCAGTAATGTCGCGGTCAATTCCTTCATCGCATCGAGAAACACCAGCGCGAATGCCGCCCCCAAAGCCGGGAAAATAATCGGCAGGGTCACTCGGCAAAAGGCACTGAACGACGACGCACCCAGCGTGCGTGCCGCCTCTTCCAACTGCGGTGCCGCCTTGTTCAAGGCTGTCCGGATCGGCGCCTGGGCCAGCGGCAGAAACAGCAGCGCATAGGCAATCAGCAGCAGTGCCGACGTCTGGTACAGCGCCGGCACGTAGTGCAAGGCGAAGTACACCAGCGTCAGCGCAATCACCAGGCCGGGCAGGGCGTGCAGCAAGTACGGCAGGCGCTCGGCCCAGAGCGCCAGCGGGCCTTTGTAGCGCACCACCAGCAACCCCACCGGCACCGCGAGTGCCAGGCACAGTGCCGCACCGCCCAGCGACAGCGCCAGGGAGGACAGCAGCGCCTCACCAATCTCGGCCACCGGGAACGCGGCCGACGAGCCCACCGCCAGCCAATAGCCGAGCATCCCCAGCGGAATGCCGCTGCCGATGATCGCCAGCGCCAGGCAATACAGCTGCCCCAATGGCGCCCACTTGCCCAGTCGGATCTGTTCCGCATGCCGCGCCGCGCCCTGGCCGATCCGCACATGTCGGCCCTTGCCGCGCACGCGCAGTTCCAGCCACAGCAGTGTCAGGCACATTGCCAGCAACACCGCCGACAGCATCGCTGCATTGGCGTTGCTGAATTCCAGTTCGAATTGCTGATAGATCGCCGTAGTAAAGGTCTGCAGGCCGATGATCGACAGCGCGCCGAATTCCACCAGCATATGCAGCGCGATCAACAATGCCCCGGCCAACAGCGACGGCCACAGCAAGGGCAGGGTGATGCGCCGGAACACGCCCCAGCGATTCAGCCCCAGGGTGCGCGCGGACTCTTCGAGGGAGGGGTCGAGATTGCGCAGGGTCGCCGCCACCGGCAGAAACACCAGCGGGTATTTCGACAGGGTCATCACCAGGATCGCCCCGCCGAGCCCTTCGAAGTTAGCGCTCAGCGACACCCAGGTGAAGCTGCTGACAAACGCCGGCACCGCAAACGGCAGGCACAGGATCACGCCCCAGAGACGGCGCCCCGGCAGGTTGCTGCGCTCCAGCAGCCAGGCGAGAGATAGGCCGATCACGCCGCACGCCAGCGTCACCCCGACCATCAGCGCCAGGGTGTTGCGCAGCAGCCCGAACACATACGGGCGCCACAGCAGATGCACGGCCTCCGCCCAGCCCGCTTGCCAGGCCTTGAGCCCGACATACGCCAGCGGCAACAGGCTCAAGCCCACCAGGAGCAGCACAGGCAGCAACAGCCAGATCGACGGGCGCTTGCGTCGCGGGCTGTAGCCCCCGCGCAGGGCGGGGGCGCGGAGCGATGGGTTCATCAGTTCAGGCCAACGTCACGTTCCAGGTCCAGGGCTTCTTGCGCGTTACCCAGGTCGGCGGGGGTGACTTTCGGCGGTTGCAGCTCGCTGAACGGCTTCAGGCCGCGACTGGACTCCATGCCCTTGCGCAGCGGGTATTCGGCCGAGGTGTTGGTGATTACGCGCTGGCCTTCTTCGCTGACCATGAACGCCAGCAGTTGCTGGGCTTCTTGCGGGTGCTTGCTGGATTTCAGCGCGGCAGCGGAAGACACGGTGATCAGGCCGCCGGCATCGCCGTTGGTGAAGTAGTGCAGTTGCGAGTCCAGGTTGGTTTTTTCCTTCTTCAGGGCAAACCAGTAGTAGTTGTTCACCAGCACGCTGGCGATTTCGCCGTTTTCCACGGCTTTGAGGGCGACCATATTGTTGCTGTACACCTTGCCGAAGGCGCGCAGGCCGGTCAGCCATTCTTCGGCGGCTTCGCGACCGTGCAGCTTGATGATCGCCACGGCTTGCTCCTGGAACGCGCCGCTGGTGGGCACGAAGCCGACCTTGCCTTGCCATTCGGGGCGGGCGAAATCCAGGACCGACTTGGGCAGGTCTTTCTCGGCGATCAGTTTCGGGTTGAAGGCCACGACGCGGGTGCGTGCGGTCACGCCCATCCAGTCGCCCTGGCTGCCGATGTAATCCTTGGGCAATACCTCAAGGGTGCCGGCGTCGATTTTCGCCAGCAGGCCTTGCTCGCCGAGTTTGTTCAACGGCGGCGATTCTTCGGTGTAGATCACATCGGCCGGGGAGCGCGCGCCTTCTTCGACGACCTGGCTGGCCAGTTGGTTGCTGCTGCCTTTGCGCACGTTGACGTGAATGCCGGTCTTGGCTTCGAAGGCCTTGGCGAGTTCATCGCCGACTTCTTTGTGTTGGCCGTTGTACAGGGTCAGGGCAACCTTGTCGGCGCAATAGGCGGTGGGCGAGAGCAGGGTCAGGCCGAGCAGAGTGAAGCTAAGGCCACGCAGAAGGGATGTCTTGAGATGGGTGCCACGGATCATCATCCGGAAGTTTCCTCGCTTGAGTGCAACAAATCGTTGCAAGGATAAACGATAAAGCTTCTCAAGTGCGGATGAAGGAGAAATCCATGGGGCGGTTTTCACACCCCGGAAACGAAAAAACCCGCTTTCGCGGGTTTGATCTGAATTTGGTGCCCAGGAGAAGACTCGAACTTCCACGACCTTGCGATCACCAGCACCTGAAGCTGGCGTGTCTACCAATTTCACCACCTGGGCATTATCAAGCAACGTTGCCGCTGTTGATGGAGCGAACTATACGGAGCGCTTTTTGATCTGTAAACCCCTGATTCGAAAATATAAATCAGTTTTTCGTTAAGAATCAAAGGACTGTAACGCAAAAACCCGCTTTCGCGGGTTTCTGGATAACTCAAGGCTGACCTCGAGTTTTGAATTGGTGCCCAGAAGAAGACTCGAACTTCCACGACCTTGCGGTCACCAGCACCTGAAGCTGGCGTGTCTACCAATTTCACCATCTGGGCAGTATCTTCAACGTTGCCGTCGTCGATGGCGCGCACTATACGGAGTGGCTTTTGAACTGTAAACCCCTGCCATGAAAAAAGCCTGGAAAATTTCGCCAATGGTCGTACAAGGTGCGTGTTGGGGGTCACAAAGTGCTTTAAAACGCTTGTTGACGCCTGAAATTTCCCGTTTCAATACGCGTATGCCAAACTAACCCGCATATAGACAAGGTGAAAACTCTCTAATGGCCGATTGGCAGTCCCTCGATCCCGAGGCCGCTCGTGAAGCGGAAAAATATGAAAACCCTATTCCTAGCCGCGAACTGATCCTGGCGCATCTCGCCGATCGTGGTTCGCCTGCTAGCCGCGAGCAGCTGGTTGAAGAATTCGGTCTGACCACCGAAGACCAGCTCGAAGCCCTGCGCCGCCGTCTGCGTGCCATGGAGCGCGATGCTCAGTTGATCTACACCCGCCGTGGCACCTATGCGCCCGTGGACAAGCTCGACCTGATCCTGGGTCGCATTGCCGGCCACCGTGATGGCTTCGGCTTCCTGATCCCGGATGACGGCAGCGACGACCTGTTCATGAGCCCGGCGCAAATGCGCCTGGTGTTCGATGGCGACCGTGCGCTGGCGCGCGTGTCGGGCCTGGACCGTCGCGGCCGCCGTGAAGGCGTGATCGTCGAAGTGGTGTCCCGTGCCCATGAGTCCATCGTCGGGCGTTACTTCGAAGAAGGCGGCATCGGCTTCGTCATTCCGGACAACCCGAAGGTCCAGCAGGAAGTGCTGGTGACCCCGGGCCGCAATGGCGCGGCCAAGGTCGGTCAGTTCGTGGAGGTGAAAATCACCCACTGGCCGACCCCGCGCTTCCAGCCTCAGGGCGATATCATCGAAGTGGTCGGCAACTACATGGCGCCGGGCATGGAAATCGACGTCGCGCTGCGCACCTACGATATTCCTCACGTCTGGCCCGAAGCCGTGCTCAAGGAAGCCGCCAAGCTCAAGCCGGAAGTCGAAGAGAAGGACAAGGAAAAGCGCATCGACCTGCGCCATCTGCCGTTCGTCACCATCGACGGCGAAGACGCCCGCGACTTCGACGATGCGGTGTATTGCGAAGCCAAGCCTGGCAAGTTGCGCCTGTTCTCCGGCGGCTGGAAGTTGTACGTGGCGATTGCCGACGTCTCCAGCTACGTGAAGATCGGTTCGGCGCTGGATAACGAAGCCCAGGTGCGCGGCAACTCCGTGTATTTCCCTGAGCGCGTGATCCCGATGCTGCCTGAGCAGCTGTCCAACGGCCTGTGCTCGCTGAACCCGAAAGTCGACCGTTTGGCCATGGTGTGCGAGATGACCCTCTCGAAAACCGGCGAAATGACCGACTACCAGTTCTACGAAGCGGTGATCCACTCTCAGGCGCGCCTGACCTACAACAAGGTCAGCACCATCCTGGAAACGCCGAAGACCAGCGAAGCCAAGGCCCTGCGTACCGAATACGCCGGTGTGGTGCCGCATCTCAAGCAGCTGTATGCGCTTTACAAGGTGCTGCTGGGCGCACGTCATGTGCGTGGCGCGATCGATTTTGAAACCCAGGAAACCCGGATCATCTTCGGTTCCGAGCGCAAGATCGCCGAGATCACCCCGACCACCCGCAACGACGCGCACAAGCTGATCGAGGAATGCATGCTGGCGGCCAACGTGGCCACCGCTGAATTCCTGAAGAAGCACGAAATTCCTGCGCTGTACCGGGTACACGACGGCCCGCCGCCGGAGCGTCTGGAAAAACTGCGCGCCTTCCTCGGCGAGCTCGGCCTGTCCCTGCATAAAGGCAAGGACGGCCCGTCGCCGAAGGATTACCAGGCACTGCTGGCCAGCATCAAGGACCGTCCGGATTTCCACCTGATCCAGACCGTGATGCTGCGTTCCCTGAGCCAGGCGGTGTACAGCGCCGACAATCAGGGCCACTTCGGCCTGAATTACGAGGCGTACACCCACTTCACCTCGCCGATCCGTCGTTACCCGGACTTGCTCACGCACCGCGCGATCCGCAGCGTGATCCACTCCAAGCAGGACACCCCGCACGTCAAGCGCGCCGGTGCCATGACCATTCCGAAGGCGCGGATCTATCCTTACGACGAAGCGGCCCTGGAACAGCTCGGCGAGCAGTGCTCCATGAGTGAGCGCCGTGCCGACGAAGCCACCCGCGACGTCGTGAACTGGCTCAAGTGCGAGTTCATGAAGGACCGCGTGGGCGAGTCGTTCCCTGGCGTGATCACGGCCGTGACCGGCTTTGGTCTGTTTGTCGAGCTGACCGATATCTACGTCGAGGGCCTGGTGCATGTCACCGCCTTGCCGGGTGACTACTACCACTTCGATCCTGTGCATCACCGCCTGGCGGGCGAGCGTACCGGTCGCAGTTTCCGCCTGGGCGACACGGTCGAAGTGCGCGTCATGCGCGTCGACCTGGACGAACGCAAGATCGACTTCGAGATGGCCGAAAAAACCATCGCCGCGCCGATCGGCCGTAAAAAACGTGGCAGCGAAACCGCCGCGCCGGCCACCCAAGGCAAGGGCGCTCCTGCGAAAGCCGCGGTTGCCGAGCCTGCGCCGGCCAAGGCCGGTCGTCGTCCGGCGGCCAAGGACAAGGTTCCCGAGGCCTACCGCCCAAGCGACGCAGCGGCGAAAAACGCCGAACTGCGCAGAAGCCGTGAGTTGAAGCAGCAGTTGCTCAACGAAGCCAAAAGCGGTGGTAAAGCGGCGTCTGGGGGAAAGCCCCACACGGCGGAAAAGCCGTCGAGCAAGCCCAGTAAACACCGTAAAGGCCCGCCAAAAGCGGGTTCGGCCCCCGCGAAAAGCGGCGGGTCGCGTAAACCTAAGGCCAAGTCATGAGTCTGGAAAAAATCTACGGCGTCCACGCCGTAGAAGCACTGCTGCGTCATCACCCTAAGCGCGTCAAACAGGTTTGGCTGGCGGAAGGTCGCAGCGAGCCGCGCGTGCAGGCGCTGGTCGAGCTGGCCAACGAAAACCGCGTGGCGATCGGCCAGGCCGAGCGTCGCGAAATGGACGTGTGGGTCGAAGGCGTCCACCAAGGCGTCGTCGCGGATGTCAGCCCGAGCCAGGTATGGGGCGAGGCGATGCTCGACGAGCTGCTCGACCGCACCGAAGGCGCACCGCTGTTGCTGGTGCTGGACGGCGTGACCGACCCGCACAACCTCGGCGCCTGCCTGCGTTCTGCGGATGCTGCCGGTGCGCTGGCGGTGATCGTGCCCAAGGACAAGTCGGCCACGTTGACGCCAGTTGTGCGTAAAGTCGCATGCGGCGCGGCGGAAGTGATTCCGTTGGTGGCCGTGACCAACCTCGCGCGCACCCTGGAGAAACTCCAGCAGCGCGGCCTGTGGGTCGTGGGCACGGCGGGGGAGGCCGAGGTCAGCATTTATGACCAGGATCTCACCGGCCCGACCATCCTGATCATGGGCGCCGAAGGCAAGGGCATGCGTCGCCTGACTCGCGAGCATTGCGATTATCTGGTTCATCTGCCGATGGCTGGCAGCGTCAGCAGTCTCAACGTGTCGGTCGCTACCGGCGTGTGCCTGTTCGAAGCCCAGCGCCAGCGCGGTGCGAAGGCCAAGACCAAGAAGTAATGTCGGGCCTGGCATAGATGCAAAATGTGGGAGGGGGCAAGCCCTCTCCCACTTTTGTTTTGTGGTGTCTGGAAGATTGTTCAAATAATCACCAATCACCTTGCGCCCTTCCTCCCCCTTCTCTACAATTGCGCCCCTTGCCTTCCTGGCAGGCACCGATGTGCCTCCCTGCGGCAAGATCCATAAGTGTCATTCACTCCTTGTCTGACCGTTTTTGAGCGGCAGGCTACAACCCGTAAGGAGCATTCATGCGTCATTACGAAATCATCTTTTTGGTCCACCCGGATCAAAGCGAGCAAGTCGGCGGCATGGTAGAGCGTTACACCAAGCTGATCGAAGAAGACGGCGGCAAAATCCACCGTCTGGAAGATTGGGGCCGTCGTCAACTGGCCTACGCAATCAACAATGTTCACAAGGCTCACTACGTGATGCTGAACGTTGAATGCACTGGCAAGGCCCTGGCCGAGCTGGAAGACAACTTCCGCTACAACGATGCTGTGATCCGTAACCTGGTCATCCGTCGCGAAGAAGCCGTTACCGGCCAATCCGAGATGCTCAAGGCTGAAGAAAACCGCAGTGAGCGCCGTGAGCGTCGCGACCGTCCTGAGCACGAAGGCGCTGAAAGCGCTGATAGTGATGACAGCGACAACAGCGATAACGCTGACGAGTAATCCACGGACCTTTTAAGGAGCCTATCAAATGGCACGTTTCTTCCGTCGTCGTAAATTCTGCCGCTTCACCGCTGAAGACGTGAAAGAGATCGATTACAAAGATCTCAACACTCTGAAAGCCTACGTATCCGAGACCGGCAAAATCGTTCCAAGCCGTATCACCGGTACCAAAGCACGTTATCAGCGTCAGCTGGCCACCGCTATCAAGCGCGCCCGCTTCCTGGCCCTGCTGGCCTACACCGACAGCCACGGCCGCTGAGACCGGGCAGTCGACAAGTAGTAAGGGATTGAATGCATGCGCGCCTTAGCTGAGTTCATCATGCGCGGTCGCGTGCAGGCCACTCTGGTAGTGGCTGGATGTGCAGCATTGCCGTTGTTGTATTGGTTGGGTGCTGCCGCGGGATGCCTTGTGCTTCTGCGGCGCGGTTTGCAGGATGCCGTTGGCGTCCTGGCCCTGGGGTTGCTGGCTGCCTTGATCTGGTGGCTGCAATTGGGCGAACCCAAAGTGCTTATGGTGCTGCTGGGGTCGTCGAGCCTTGCGTTGGTTTTACGCGCAAGTGAGTCCTGGGTCCGCACGCTGCTGGTCAGCGTGGCATTGGGGTTGGTGTTTTCAGTGTTGCTCGGCGCGGCTTTCCACCCGCAAATCGAGGCGCTGGCGCAAGAGATCGTCAAGGTCCTGCCGCTGGCTCTCGGGGAGCTCTACCAGCAATTGTCGGTAGACGAGCGAGCGCGCCTTGCGGCGCTGATAGCACCGGCCCTGATCGGCCTGATGGCGGTGGTGTTGCAGATTGTCAGTGTGCTGAGCCTGATGCTTGGGCGTTACTGGCAGGCGTTGTTGTACAACCCGGGTGGTTTTGGTCGCGAGTTTCGCCGTATCAGAATCCCCGCGGGCCCGGCGATGTTGCTGCTGGCATGCATGGTGGTCGGACCGAACTTCGGTCCAGAGGCGGCCTTGTTATTGCTGTTTTGCAGCGTACCGCTGGTGTTCTCCGGGCTGGCCCTGATTCACGGGCTGGTGGCGCAGAAGCGCCTGGCCAGGTTCTGGCTGGTGGGGTTGTACGTCACGCTGATGCTGTTCATGCAGCTGATCTATCCGTTACTCGTGGTTTTGGCCATTGTCGACGGCCTGATTGATTTTCGCGGTCGTCTGGCGCCGAAAGACGCCGATAACGCGAACGGTGAAGGTTAAAAGTTAGAGGATTTTCACATGCAACTGATCCTTCTGGAAAAAGTCGCCAACCTGGGCAACCTGGGCGACAAAGTGAACGTTAAGGCCGGCTACGGTCGTAACTACCTGCTGCCATACGGCAAAGCCACCGCTGCAACCGCTGCCAACCTGGCTGCGTTTGAAGAGCGTCGTGCTGAGCTGGAAAAAGCAGCAGCAGACAAAAAAGCTTCGGCCGAAACTCGCGCTGCCCAACTGGCTGAGCTGGAAGTGACTATCACTGCCACCGCCGGTGACGAAGGCAAGCTGTTCGGTTCGATCGGCACCCACGACATCGCTGACGCACTGACCGCCTCTGGCGTTGAAGTTGCGAAAAGCGAAGTTCGTCTGCCGAACGGCACCATCCGCAACGTAGGTGAATTCGACGTAGCCGTGCACCTGCACGCTGAAGTTGAAGCCACTGTACGCGTTGTCGTGGTAGCAGCTTAAGTCGCACCTAACTGACTGGCACCTCGCGTGCCAGGCGGTTAACATCGGGCACGATCCTGTTTACAGGTCGTGCCTTTTGTTTTTTACACACCCTCTAATTCCAAGTGGCCATGAACGATATTTCAGCTCCTGAGCAATACGATCTGCAAACCGCTGCCCTGAAGGTGCCGCCGCATTCCATCGAGGCCGAACAGGCCGTGCTCGGTGGCTTGATGCTGGACAACAACGCCTGGGAACGCGTGCTGGATCAAGTCTCGGACGGTGATTTCTATCGTCATGACCACCGCCTGATCTTCCGCGCCATCGCCAAGCTGGCCGACCAGAACTCACCGATCGACGTGGTGACCCTGGCCGAGCAACTGGACAAGGAAGGCCAGACCTCCCAGGTCGGCGGCCTGGGCTACCTCGGTGAGTTGGCCAAAAACACGCCGTCCGTCGCCAACATCAAGGCATATGCCCAGATCGTTCGCGAGCGCGCCACCTTGCGCCAGTTGATCGGCATCAGCACCGAAATCGCCGATAGCGCCTTCAACCCCGAAGGTCGCAGCGCCGCCGAGATCCTTGACGAGGCCGAGCGCCAGATCTTCCAGATCGCCGAAGCCCGGCCGAAAACCGGCGGCCCGGTCAGCGTCAACGACCTGCTGACCAAGGCCATCGACCGCATCGATACGCTGTTCAACACCGACAACGCCATCACCGGCATCTCCACCGGTTACACCGACCTCGACGAGAAGACCAGCGGCCTGCAGCCGTCCGACCTGATCATCGTCGCCGGCCGTCCATCCATGGGTAAAACCACCTTTGCGATGAACCTGGTGGAAAACGCCGTGTTGCGCAGTGACAAGACCGTGCTGGTGTACTCCCTGGAGATGCCAGGCGAATCGCTGATCATGCGGATGCTCTCGTCCCTGGGCCGTATCGACCAGACCAAAGTGCGTGCCGGTCGCCTGGAAGACGACGATTGGCCGCGCCTGACCTCGGCGGTCAACCTGCTCAACGACCGCAAGCTGTTCATCGATGACACCGCGGGCATCAGCCCGTCGGAGATGCGCGCGCGTACCCGCCGCCTGGTGCGTGAACACGGCGATATCGCCCTGATCATGATCGACTACCTGCAACTGATGCAGATCCCGGGTTCCAGCGGCGACAACCGGACCAACGAGATTTCCGAGATCTCCCGGTCCTTGAAAGCCCTGGCCAAGGAATTCAACTGCCCGGTGGTGGCGCTGTCGCAGCTCAACCGTTCCTTGGAACAACGTCCCAACAAGCGCCCGGTGAACTCCGACTTGCGTGAATCCGGAGCGATCGAGCAGGATGCCGACGTGATCATGTTCGTCTACCGCGACGAGGTGTATCACCCGGAGACCGAGCACAAAGGCATTGCCGAAATCATCATCGGCAAGCAGCGGAACGGCCCGATCGGCTTTATCCGCCTGGCGTTCATCGGCAAATACACGCGTTTCGAGAACCTTGCGCCGGGCAGTTACAACTTCGACGACGACGAATAATCCTTCTGTTCAATTCCTACTGTTATCGTCGGAATTGGTCAAAATTTGTGCTATATTCCGCGCCCGCGATTTTTCATCTCAACACCGGTCACCGTCATGCAAACAGCCAAGCCGTTATTTGACTATCCCAAGTACTGGGCCGAATGTTTCGGTCCTGCGCCATTCCTGCCGATGAGCAGGGAGGAGATGGATCAGCTTGGCTGGGATTCCTGCGACATCATCATCGTCACCGGTGATGCCTACGTTGACCATCCGTCGTTCGGCATGGCGATCATCGGCCGGCTGCTGGAGTCCCAGGGCTTCCGCGTCGGGATCATTGCCCAGCCGAACTGGCAGTCCAAAGACGACTTCATGAAGCTCGGCGAGCCGAACCTGTTCTTCGGCGTCGCGGCCGGCAACATGGACTCGATGATCAACCGCTACACCGCTGACAAGAAAATCCGCTCCGACGACGCCTACACCCCTGGCGGCATGGCCGGCAAACGCCCGGACCGCGCGAGCCTGGTGTACAGCCAGCGGTGCAAGGAAGCCTACAAGAACGTGCCGATCGTGCTCGGTGGCATCGAAGCGTCCCTGCGCCGCATCGCCCACTACGACTACTGGCAGGACCGGGTGCGCAACTCGATCCTGATCGACGCCACCGCCGACATCCTGCTGTACGGCAACGCCGAGCGGGCCATCGTCGAAGTGGCCCAGCGCCTGTCGTGGGGCCACAAGATCGAAGACATCACCGATGTGCGCGGCACCGCGTTCATTCGCCGTGATACGCCCGAAGGCTGGTATGAGGTGGACTCCACCCGTATCGACCGTCCGGGCAAGGTCGACAAGATCATCAACCCATACGTGAATACCCAGGACACCCAGGCCTGCGCCATCGAGCAGGAAAAGGGGCCGGTTGAAGATCCGCAGGAAGCCAAGGTCGTGCAGATCCTGGCCAGCCCGCGCATGACCCGTGAGAAGACCGTGATCCGCCTGCCATCGGTGGAAAAAGTCCGTGGTGACGCGGTGCTTTATGCCCACGCCAACCGCGTGTTGCACCTGGAAACCAACCCAGGCAACGCCCGGGCCCTGGTGCAGAAACACGGCGAAGTGGACGTGTGGTTCAACCCGCCGCCCATTCCGATGACCACCGAAGAAATGGACTACGTGTTTGGCATGCCTTACGCACGTGTCCCGCACCCGGCGTATGGCAAGGAAAAAATCCCGGCCTACGACATGATCCGTTTCTCGGTGAACATCATGCGTGGCTGCTTCGGCGGCTGTACCTTCTGCTCGATCACCGAGCACGAAGGCCGGATCATCCAGAACCGTTCCGAAGAGTCGATCATTCGCGAGATCGAAGAAATCCGCGACAAGGTTCCGGGTTTCACCGGCGTGATTTCCGACCTCGGCGGCCCGACCGCGAACATGTACCGCATCGCCTGCAAGAGCCCGGAAATCGAATCCGCGTGCCGCAAGCCGTCGTGCGTGTTCCCTGGCATCTGCCCGAACCTGAACACCGACCACTCGTCGCTGATCCAGTTGTATCGCAGCGCCCGTGCGTTGCCGGGTGTGAAGAAGATCCTGATCGCCTCCGGCCTGCGCTACGACCTGGCCGTTGAGTCGCCGGAGTATGTGAAGGAACTGGTCACCCACCACGTCGGTGGTTACCTGAAGATCGCCCCGGAACACACCGAGGAAGGTCCGCTCAACCAGATGATGAAACCGGGCATCGGCAGCTATGACAAGTTCAAGCGCATGTTCGAGAAGTACACCAAGGAAGCGGGTAAGGAGCAGTACCTGATCCCGTACTTCATCGCCGCCCACCCTGGCACCACCGATGAAGACATGATGAACCTGGCCCTGTGGCTCAAGGGCAACGGTTTCCGCGCCGACCAGGTGCAGGCGTTCTACCCGTCGCCGATGGCCACCGCCACCGCGATGTACCACTCGGGCAAGAACCCGCTGCGTAAGGTCACCTACAAGAGCGACGCGGTGACCATCGTCAAGAGCGAAGAACAGCGCCGTCTGCACAAGGCGTTCCTGCGCTACCACGACCCGAAAGGCTGGCCGATGCTGCGCGAAGCACTGACCCGCATGGGCCGCGCCGACCTGATCGGGCCGGGCAAGGATCAACTGATCCCGTTGCACCAACCGGCCACCGACAGCTACCAGAGCGCGCGTCGCAAAAACTCGACGCCGGCCGGCAGCCACAAGGTCGCCAAGGAAACCACCACCAGGATCCTCACCCAGCACACCGGCCTGCCGCCCCGTGGCAGCGACGGCAGCAACCCGTGGGACAAGCGCGAGCAAGCCAAGGCTGCGGCCATGGCGCGCAACAAGCAGGCCGCCAAGGAACGCGCGGATGCGGCCAAGGGCAAGGGTGGCAAGCCAGCCCGCAAGCCGGTGGTACCGCGTTGATCGTTGCCTGAATATGCCAAACGCCAGCCTCGTGCTGGCGTTTTGCTTTCTAGCCGGAGGGGAGTCTGTTTGTTAAGGTGGCGGCCATTAAATCGCTATCGGGAGCAAGCCGAATCGTCGCACCGGCCCTCCCACATTTTGAATGTATTCACACTTCAAATGTGGGAGGGGGCTTGCCCCCGATGGCGTCAGTCCAGTCCCCAACTTTTCAAGGAAGAACACCCCCATGAGCAACCCCCTGCTCAACATCGGCATGGACTCCAACCGCTCGCAGTTCATGGCGCGCCAGCGCATCGAGAGTGAAGTCGACCTGCCTCGGCTGTTTGCCATCATCGACGCCGACCCCGGCATCGTCGGCGCGGGCGTGGTGTATATCGACGCCGACTTCAACGTCGTGACCCTGCGCGAGTTCAAGCCGATCTGCAGCATTCGACCCAAGCGCATCATTGTTCGCGAGGCGCAGAAATACATCGCCCCGGCGCAGTTCGCCGACCAAGTGCTGAACAACCCGCGCGAGTCGCGACTGGTGAGTGAAGCCTTCAACACCACGTTGTCCTGCGGCGGCGCGGTCATTGGCTGGCTGGTGGTGTTGAGCGGCACCATCGCTATCCCGTTCACCGCCGGCGCCAGCACGGTCGTGACGGCCATCGGCTATACCGCCGCCTCGGCGAGCACCGTGTCGTGTCTGGTCGGTGGGTTCCGCACGCGCAACGAAATCGTCAACCCGTCGATGAATGATTACCTGGATAACGAAGAGTGGTACCAGACGGCGACCAAAGTCCTCGACGGTGCCGCCTTGGTCGGCGTGGGCGCCTCGGCGCTGACGACAGTCAAGCTGGTCAACGTCACTCGTGCGGCCACGGGTAAAAGCCTGCGTCAGGTGCTCAAAGGCCTGAACGGGCAGGAGCGGGAGAAACTCACCAAAGAGCTGCTGAAAGTGGCCGACCCGCAAATGTCGAACAAGATGCGCAAGCTGCTGCAACTGAGCGGCGAGTTGCCCAAACGCTTTACGCCGACCCAGCTCAAGCACGCCACCTATGTCCAATTGGGCGATGCCTTCAGTGCGGGGCTGAGCGTCTGGGGCTTGAAGCGTTCGGATAACTACAAACAGGCCAAGACCTTCGCGATTGGCTTGTACGAAGAGGCCGAGTGATGAGTGGTGTTCCTTCGCTTAAACCGTTTTTGCTGGAGCATTTTCCCGCATTCATCGGCGTGATTCTCGCTGGTTGCCTCGGCGGTTCGGCGGCGATTTCCCTGGCGGCCAGCACCTATTTTTCCGACGTGCCCATGGCAACCAATGCCACTGTGTCCTGGTTCGTGGTGATAGCCGCCGCACTGTTCGTGGCCAACAGCAACTTCCTGGTGGTGCGCGGCCGAGCCTGGGGCGTGTGGGCGATGGTGGCGTTTTTCGCGGTGTGCCTGTTGGTCGTGCTGCCGACACTGCTCTACCGGCCGCACTGGTTTATCTACAGTGAAAGCCTGTTCTGGCCATTGCTGGGGTTGTTGCTGATCAACAGCAAGGGCTATCGGTCGATGGTCAAGAAGTTGGTTGAAGTGCGGCGGTTGCGGGAGGCGGCCAAGGCGGGGCTGTAGCCTCGGCACGTGGTTTCAGATTTTGACGTTCTGGCGAATGTTCCAGCCGTATTTGACGGCGCCGCCGTCCTTGCCGCCGTCGGATTTCTGCGGCTGGTAGCTGACTTCGACCGTGGCGAAGTTCAGGGCTATCACCTCAGTCAGCACATCGCTGCTGGTCACCGCGTCGGTTTGGTAAGACGTGACCATCACTTCCTTCAGCGTGATCACCAGATACTCCACGGCATTGCTGCCACCGGCCTTGCGCACCACCAACCGCGCCTCCGGGTAATGCTTGCCGGTGGAGCAGGCCATCATCAGGTTGGGTGAAGACTTGTCCATGACCTTGGAGACAGACAGGTTTTCAATATTGACCTTGCCGGCACCGCCGCCGCTGCCGGTATGCATCGAACCGGTCTGGGACATGCCCCAGCCCCATCGGCTGATCTCGATTTCGTCGCGATGGGCCTGGTCTTTGGACTCGCCCTTGATGTCCCCCAGCTTCAAAAACATATCAGTTGCCATTGTCACTCCCTGTTTTGGTGTGCGCCGGTAGTGGCGCGGGGCGTACTTTTTCTTATTCGGGATATGGCTTACAAGGTGCGGCATCACGATCAGGAAGTGCCTGTCCGGATAAAGCGAAGCTTCTGACATTTTTCGGGGATAGGCAGTCTTTACCCTCTGCGCTCTTGTGAACCTCAGGAGTATAGGGATGACTTCCAGCGTATTCAGAGACAGTTTCCTCAGTCCCAATTACATGACGCGGCAGCGGCTGGAAAGCAGTATTGATCTGCGCAAGTTATTTGCGGCGATTGACGCTGATCCGGCCATCGTCGGTGCCGGCGTGGTGTACATCGACGCGCAGCTACGGATGGTTGTGCTGCGTGAATTTCAGCCGATTTGCAGTATCGCGCCGAAGAATGTGATTTTGCGCGAGGCGCCCAGCTATGTCGGGCGGGTGGAGTTCGCTCGGCAACTGGCGAATGAGCCGCGAGAGTCGCAGGTGGCGTTTGAGGCGGTGAATACAGCTTTGGCGTGTACTTCTGCGGTAATCAGTTGGATCAGTGGTACTGAGTGGATCGGCGCTCAGTCCGTTCAGCTTTGGGGTTACTGGGGTGGTAGCTGCGATAAGCTTTACATCAGCAACAGCCAGTTCAATTCAGTGCTTAGTTGGCGGCCAGAGGACTCGCAACGAAATTATTGACCCGGCTCTTAACGATGCTCTGGATAGCGAGCCATGGTATCAGGCTGTGACGATTGGTTTGGACGCTGTTTCGCTACTGGGCGCTAGTGTCTCGGCACTGGCAACTATACGACTGGTTAATGCGACAAGAAAATCTACCGGAAAAACTTTGCCGCAGGTGTTGAAAGGACTGAGTCGTCAAGAGCGAGCAAAGTTGACCCAGGAGTTGTTGAGTATTCGGCACCCGGAAATGACCCGGAAAATGATCAGGTTGAAGCAACTCGCTGGAAAAATGCCAAAGCGTTTTACGCCCGCAGAAGTAAAACAGGGCACCGTTTTGCAGATTCAAGACGCTCTAGGTGCTGCCTTAGGGGTTGCTAGCAGTTCGATGTCTGGGAATATTCGCACTGTCGCGGTCGGAATTTATGAGGAGATGACCGAGTGATATTGCTGCTGCCCCTTCGCCCTTTTCTCAAGCGTTATTTACCCGTGTTTCTCGGGGGGATTTTTTCAAGCATTTTTGCTGGATCTTCCGTAGTGGTGGTAGTGCAAAATTACTATCTCAAAGCCATTTCTTTAGCTATTTCGGCACAAGTAGCGTGGTGGGCATGTGTCGTTCTGGCATGCGCCTTGAGTCTTAGCAACATTATGATTGTCCGTGGGCGACGAGACTGGGTGTGGGTCATGGTTGTCTATTTTGGAACCTGCCTGGTTACCGCTCTTCCGGCCATTCGTTATTCCCCTCATCTGTTCATCTATGCCGAAAGTTTGTTTTGGCCATTGCTTGGTCTGCTGATTCTCAACAGCAAGCGTCATCGTGAGATGCGTGGGAAGCTTGTTGAACTTCGTTTTAGGCGAAAACGGATACAGAAAATTGCTGACAGGCTACAAAAAAGGTGATTTTGCTTTGATTAATTGGGAGTGTTGCCTCATTCCCGACAACTTACTGTTCGGGAACATCCGGATCGTCGCGGTTGGGCTGTATGAGGATATATCAGAGTGAGACTTCTCGGACGGAAACCTCTCATACCGGTGCGCCCTTTTCTTTTGCGCTACTTTCCCGTGTTTATCGGCGTAATTTTAGCGGGCATCTTCGGCAGTTCTTCTGTTGTTGTGCTGGTGGAAAACTATTATTTACCATCGTTATCGAACGCTGCTGCTGAAAGTGCATGCGTGCTCTTGGCCTGGTTTATCACCCACTGCAATTTCATGATTGCCTACGGGCGACCTAAGTGGGTCTGGGGCATGTATGGCCTTTTCATCGCCTGCCTGTTGGTCGCTGTGCCAGGTTTTCATTTTTCACCGAACCCATTCATTTACGCGGAATGCTTCTTTTGGCCGGTACTCGGCCTGCTGCTGCTTCGCAGCAAACGCCACCGGGAACTGCGTGCCAAATGCGTAGAACTTCGCCATATGCGCGGGAAGGTAAGGGTGGCCATTGAAAAGCGGCGCAAACACGAGCGCGCAATAATCAGAATAAAGAAATCGAGGTAATTCCCCACCCCGCCCCCAAAACCGATACCGCCCCACCCACTCCCCGCCACATATATGTGCAGCTCTTGCACCATTGCACCAACGTTGGCGCCGTTTTGGTGCTGTACTGCACCGGGTCTTACGATAAAGCGCAATGACTGCCGCTCTGGCATAAGTCTTGCGCGCGTTGTGTCCATGCCCTGGCTTGCAGGAGGCCGCCGTGTCGATTCATGTCGCGTTGCACCACGTTACGCATTACCGCTACGACCGCGCTGTCGAACTCGGCCCACAGATCGTGCGTTTGCGCCCGGCGGCCCATAGCCGCACGCGGATTTTGTCCTACGCACTGAAAGTGCTGCCCGAGCAGCATTTCATCAATTGGCAGCAGGACCCTCAGGGTAATTACCTGGCGCGCCTGGTGTTCCCGGAAAAGACTGACGAACTGCGTATCGAAGTCGACCTGGTCGCCGAGATGGCGGTGTTCAACCCGTTCGATTTTTTCCTTGAACCCTACGCGGAAAAAATCCCGTTTTGCTACGCCGCCGACGAGCAGCGCGAGCTGGCGCCGTACCTGGAAACCTTGCCGCTGACGCCGAGGTTCGCCGCTTACCTGGCGGGTATCGACCGCACGCCGCTGCCGGCCGTGGATTTCCTGGTGGGCCTCAACCAACGCCTGGCCGCCGATATCGGTTACCTGATCCGCATGGAACCCGGCGTGCAGACCCCGGAATTCACCCTGGAAAATGCCTCCGGCTCGTGCCGCGATTCGGCTTGGCTGCTGGTGCAATTGCTGCGCAACCTGGGGCTGGCGGCGCGGTTTGTGTCCGGCTATCTGATCCAGCTCACCGCCGACGTCAAAGCCCTCGATGGCCCGTCCGGCACCGAGGTGGACTTCACCGACCTGCACGCCTGGTGCGAAGTGTATTTGCCCGGCGCCGGCTGGATCGGCCTGGATGCCACCTCCGGGTTATTCGCCGGTGAAGGCCATATTCCGTTGGCCTGTAGTCCCGATCCATCGTCTGCCGCGCCGATCAGTGGCCTGGTGGAGCCGTGCGAGTGCGAATTCACCCACGAGATGTCGGTAGAGCGCATCTGGGAAGCGCCACGGGTAACCAAGCCCTACACCGAAGAACAGTGGCTGGCGATCCAGGCCCTGGGGCGGCAGATCGATGGCGACCTGCTGGCGGACGACGTGCGCCTGACCATGGGCGGCGAACCGACCTTCGTCTCCATCGACGACCCCGACGGCGCCGAGTGGAACACCGCTGCCCTGGGGCCGGACAAGCGTCGCCTGTCGGCCGAACTGTTCCAGCGCATGCGCAAGCACTACGCGCCCAAGGGCCTGGTGCATTTCGGCCAGGGCAAGTGGTACCCCGGCGAGCAACTGCCGCGCTGGTCGCTCAACTGTTACTGGCGCCGCGATGGCGAGCCGATTTGGCACAACAGCGCGCTGATCGCCGATGAGCAACAGGACTACGGCGCCGACGGCGTGCTGGCCGGGCGTTTCCTGGGCTGTGTTGCCGAGCGCCTGAAGCTGCCGGCGCGCTTTGTGTTTCCGGCCTTTGAAGACAACTTCTATTACCTGTGGCGCGAAGGCGCGCTGCCGCAAAACGTCACCGCCCTTGACCCGCGCCTGAGCGATGAGCTGGAACGCGAGCGTCTGCGCAAAGTGTTCAGCCAGGGCCTGGACAAGGTCATCGGCCAAGTGCTGCCGCTGGCGCGCACCGCTGCCAATGACCGCTGGCAGAGTGGGCGCTGGTACCTACGCGACAATCACTGCCGACTGGTGCCGGGGGATTCGCCGCTGGGTTATCGCCTGCCGCTGGCCTCGCAGCCCTGGGTGACGGCGGAAGAGTACCCGTTTGTCCACCCGACCGACCCCAACCAGGACTTGCCCGAGCTGCCGAGCACGGCGCAATTGCAACGCCATGGCGAAGCGGCGCCGAGCGCCGAGCGCCTGCCGAAGATCGACGAGTCCGCCGACTGGTTGACCCGCACCGCACTGTGCGCCGAAGCGCGCGAAGGCCGCCTGTATCTGTTCATGCCGCCGCTGGAGCGCGTCGAGGACTACCTGGAGCTGGTGGCCGCCATCGAAGCCACCGCCGAAGAGCTGCACTGCCCGGTGCTGCTGGAGGGCTACGAGCCGCCGGCGGATTACCGTCTGAGCAACTTCCGGGTCACGCCCGACCCGGGTGTGATCGAGGTCAACGTGCAGCCGTCCGCCACCTGGGACGAGTTGGTGGAACGCACCGAATTCCTCTACGAAGAGGCGCGACAAACCCGCCTGACCACAGAAAAATTCATGATCGACGGGCGCCACACTGGCACCGGTGGCGGTAACCACTTCGTGCTGGGCGGCGCGACACCCAAGGACTCACCGTTCCTGCGGCGTCCCGATCTGCTGCGCAGTTTGATCAGCTACTGGCACAACCATCCGTCGTTGTCCTACCTGTTTTCCGGCTTGTTCATCGGCCCGACGTCCCAGGCGCCCCGGGTCGATGAAGCGCGTAACGATGCGCTGTATGAGCTGGAAATCGCCTTCGCGCAAATGCCCGCGCCAGGCGAAGAGTGCCCGCCGTGGCTGGTCGACCGCCTGCTGCGCAATCTGCTGATCGACGTGACGGGCAACACCCACCGCGCCGAATTCTGTATCGATAAGCTCTACTCGCCCGATGGCGCCACCGGGCGCCTGGGCCTGCTGGAGTTGCGCGCCTTTGAAATGCCGCCCCATGCGCGCATGAGCCTGACCCAGCAACTGCTGCTGCGCGCGCTGGTAGCGCGCTTCTGGCGCGAACCCTATGCGCCCCCGAAACTGGCGCGCTGGGGCACTGAGCTGCATGACCGTTTCCTGTTGCCGCACTTCATCGAGCAGGATTTTGCCGACGTGATCGTCGAACTCAACGCCGCCGGCTACCCGTTGCGCGCCGAATGGTTTGCCGCGCACCTGGAATTCCGCTTTCCCAAAGTCGGCGACTACGCCGTCAGCGGTATCGAACTCGAACTGCGCCAGGCCCTGGAACCCTGGCATGTGCTGGGCGAGGAGGGCGCGGTGGGCGGCACGGTGCGTTATGTGGATTCGTCCCTGGAGCGCCTGCAGGTGAAGTTGAGCGGGCTGCCACCGCAACGCTATTTGCTCACCTGCAACGGCATCCCGGTGCCGCTGCAAGCGACCGGGCGCATCGGCGAGTTCGTCGCCGGCGTGCGGTATCGCGCCTGGCAACCGGCCAACTGCCTGCAGCCGACCATCGCGGTCCACGCGCCGTTGGTGTTCGACCTGCTGGACACCTGGATGCAGCGCTCCCTGGGCGGTTGCCAGTATCATGTGGCGCATCCGGGCGGGCGTAACTACGACAGCCTGCCGGTGAATGCCAATGAAGCCGAGAGCCGGCGCATGGCGCGATTTTTCCGCCTGGGGCATACCCCGGGCAAGCTCCCTGTGCCGACCGTCGTGATCAATGACGAATTGCCGATGACTTTGGATTTGCGACGTTTCCCCAATAAAAATGACTGAATGCAAGCCAAAATGTGGGAGGGAGCTTGCTCCCGATTGCGGTAAATCAGCCGATACATGAGTTGACTGACCCACCGCAATCGGGAGCAATCCCCCTCCCACAAAGGATTTGCAGTGTTTGTTAGGTTAATCTGAGCCCCCTTGCCCCTGCCGAGCGTTCCATGTCCGACTTGCTCGACCGTTACCCGCTGACCGCGGGCACTTATCACGAACTGCTGGACGACAGTGGCGCGGTGCGTGCCCATTGGCGGCGCCTGCTCGACCATCTGCAACGCAGCACCCCCGCGCAACTGGCCCAGCGCCAGGCGTTGCTGACCCGGCAGATCCAGGAAAACGGCGTGACCTACAACGTCTACGCCGACCCCAAGGGCGCTGATCGCCCGTGGGAACTGGACCTGCTGCCCCATGTGCTGGCGGCCGATGAATGGCAGCACCTGTCGGCCGGCATCGCCCAGCGTGCGCGGCTGCTCAACGCGGTACTGGCGGACCTCTACGGCCCGCAACGCTTGATCAAGGAAGGCCTGCTGCCGGCCGAACTGGTGTTCGGGCATAACAATTTTCTGTGGCCGTGCCAGGGCATCCAGCCGCCCGACGGTACGTTCCTGCACCTGTACGCCGTCGATCTGGCGCGCACCCCGGATGGCCGCTGGTGGGTCACTGCCGACCGCACCCAGGCCCCTTCGGGCGCCGGTTATGCGCTGGAAAACCGCACCATCGTGTCCCGCGCCTTTCCGGATCTGTACCGCGACCTGCAGGTGCAGCACCTCACCGGTTTCTTCCGCACCCTGCAGGAAACCCTGGCGCGCCAGGCGCCCAGCGATAGTCAGCCGCCGTTGATCGTGCTGCTCACGCCTGGGCGTTTCAACGAAAGCTATTTCGAACACCTGTACCTCGCCCGTCAGCTCGGCTACCCGCTGGTGGAAGGCGGCGACCTCACGGTGCGCGACAGCACGGTGTTCCTGAAAACCCTCAGTGGCCTGCGTCGGGTACACGCGATCATGCGCCGCCTTGACGACGACTTCTGCGACCCCCTCGAACTGCGCACCGACTCGGCCCTCGGCGTGCCCGGCCTGCTCGACGCCGCGCGCCAAGGCAACGTGCTGGTGGCCAATGCCCTGGGCAGCGGTGTACTGGAATCCCCCGGCCTGCTGGGCTTTCTGCCGAAGATCAACGAATTTTTGTTTGGCGAAGAACTGCTCCTGCCGTCCATTGCGACGTGGTGGTGCGGCGAAGCGCCGGTGCTTGCCGAAGCGCTGGAGAAACTGCCCGAGCTGCTGATCAAACCGGCATTTCCGTCACAGAGCTTCAACCCGGTCTTCGGCCGTGACTTGAACGACGCACAACGCGAGGCCCTGGCCGAGCGCATGCGCGCGCGGCCTTACGCGTATGTCGCCCAGGAGCTGGCGCAGCTGTCCCAGGCGCCGGTGTGGCACACCGTCGAAGACCACCTGCAACACCGCGCCATCGGCATGCGCGTCTACGCCGTGGCCAGCGCCGACGGTTACCGGGTATTGCCCGGCGGCCTGACCCGCGTGGCTGCCGAGGCCGATGCCGAGGTGGTGTCGATGCAACGCGGCGGCGCGAGCAAGGACACCTGGGTGCTCGGCGAACGCGCCGCCGGCGGCGAGCAGTGGCGCGCGCAGCGGCCGATAGGCGCCCATGACCTGGTGCGCCGCGACCCTTATCTGCCGTCGCGGGTGGTGGAAAACCTGTTTTGGTTTGGCCGTTATTGTGAACGCTGCGATAACAGCGCGCGTTGGCTGCGCATCGTGTTGGCGCGCTATGTCGACGGCGACGATCCGCTGGCGTTGCAAGCGGCGGTCGAACTGGGCGAAAACCTGCGCCTGTTGCCGGAGGAGGGCGAGTTGCCCGAACGCCTGCTCGCGGCCTTGCTTGGCGACGACTGGCCGTCGAGCCTGCGCGCCAACCTGCAGCGCTTGCAGTGGGCGGCGTCCCAAGTGCGCGGCAAGTTGTCCCGAGAGAACTGGCAGGCCCTGGTGGAGCTGCAACGCGAAGCCCTGGAGCTGGAAAGCGAAAGCCCCGACTTTGGCGAGTTGCTGGACTTCCTCAACCGCCTGGTGATGTCCCTGGCGGCGCTGTCCGGGTTTGCCCTGGACGACATGACCCGCGACGAAGGCTGGCGCTTTCTGATGATGGGCCGGCGCATCGAGCGCCTGCAGTTTCTCAGCAGCAGCCTCGCGGCGTTCCTGCGCGGCGTGGCGGTGTTCGATCAGGCCGGGCTGGAATGGTTGCTGGAACTGGGCAACAGCAGCATCACCTACCGTTCGCGCTACCTGGCGGTGCCGCAACTGATTCCGGTACTCGACCTGTTGCTGCTGGATGAGCAGAACCCCCACGCCGTGTTGTTCCAGTTGAAGCTGGTGAGCCGCACCTTGCGTCGTCTCAACGATGATTTCGCGGTGCCCCGGGAAACCGGTCTGGCGCCGTTGGTCGAGCGCCTCGCGCGGTTCGACCTGGGTTGCCTGGAGAACCCGCTGTTTGGCGAGGCCAGCGTGCGTGCCGCGCTGGACGGCCTGGCCGACCTGCTGCAAGCGGTCGCCGATGAGAGCGGGCAAGTGTCGGATCGCCTGGCCTTGCGCCATTTTGCCCATGTGGATGATGTCAGCCAACAAACGGTGTCGGTGTGATGAGTGCGCGCTATCAGATTTTTCACGATACCCATTACCACTACGACAGCCCGGTGTCCCTGGCCCAGCAGTTGGCGCATCTGTGGCCACGGCCATGTGCCTGGCAGCGCTGCACCTCGCAGCAACTGGATATCAGCCCGTTGCCGTCCTCGCGCCGCGATGAGCTGGACGTGTTCGGCAACCCGATCACCCGCCTGGCGTTCGAACGGCCCCATGATGAATTGTTGGTGAATGCCGCGCTGACTGTGGAAGTGCTGGCGCGGCCGCTGCTGGATTTCCAACAGTCGCCGGCCTGGGACCAGACTCGCGACAGCCTGACCTACAGCAGCCAGCCGCTGTCACCGGCGTTGATCGAAGCCTGTCGCTTTCGCTTCGAATCGCCCTACGTGCATCTGAAGAAAACCTTCGTCGAGTTCTCCGAAAGCTGTTTCCCGCCCGGGCGTCCGCTGTTGCTGGGCGCTCAGGCCCTGATGGAAAAAATCTTCGGCGAATTCACCTTCGATGCCGAAGCCACCCAGGTCGCCACGCCGCTGGTGGAGGTGCTGGAGCGCCGTCGCGGGGTGTGCCAGGACTTCGCTCACCTGATGCTCGCCTGCCTGCGCTCACGGGGCCTGGCGGCGCGCTATATCAGCGGCTACCTGCTGACCCAGCCGCCGCCCGGCCAGCCACGGCTGATCGGCGCCGATGCGTCCCATGCGTGGATTTCGGTGTACTGCCCGATGTCGGGCTGGGTGGATTTTGATCCGACCAACAATGTGCAGCCAGCACTGGAACACATCACCCTGGCCTGGGGCCGGGATTTCTCCGATGTTTCGCCGTTGCGTGGGGTGATTCTGGGGGGAGGCAGCCATGACCCGGAAGTGCGGGTGACGGTGATGCCGCTCTTGTAGGAGCGAGCTTGCTCGCGAAAAAACCGAGGGCGCCGCGTTGAACCAGGCACCCCGCGTTATCGTTAACGCACTTCGCGAGCACGCTCGCTCCTACAGTGATGCTTACTCGGCCGGGTCTTTCGGTGTCTCGGTGTCGTCGGTTGCCACTTCGCCTTCCGCATCCGGGTTCAGTGCGCCGGTCTCTTCGTCTGCAGCGGCTTTCTTGCGTTGCAGCTTTTCCTCTTTCTTCTGTTCCTTGGCCAAGTCTCTTTGACGTTTGGCGAAGGAGTAATTAGGTTTGGCCATGGGCGATCCTCTAGGGTCGAAGGTGAGGGTGGGCGGCGCGCAGCTGCCTTGGGTCGCTATGGTAGCAGCTTAGCGGCGCGCTTGGCCTTCACTTACCGCAGGCGTATGCGGCCAACAGACCGCTGAACAGATGATTGAGGTGCATGGTCCGGACTCCAGTGGGTGATGGACCGATCATAGGCGGGACGTGGCACTTTGGCTGGTTGATTGTATCGATAAGTCTGATAGCCTAAAGTTGTATACAATTTGTTGATTCAGGTCATAAGACTTTCTGCCCGCCTCGGGCACCCTTGTCGCACTATGCGTTGTTTAAACCCTGCCTTGGAGAATCACATGTTTGCCAAACTCGTTGCTGTTTCCCTGCTGACTCTGGCAAGTGGCCAGTTGCTTGCTGCAGAGTGCAAGGTCACCGTCGACTCTACCGACCAGATGTCCTACAACACCAAGGAAATCGTGATCGACAAGAGCTGCAAGACGTTCACCGTCGAGTTGACTCACTCCGGCAGCTTGCCGAAAAACGTCATGGGCCATAACTGGGTGCTGACCAGCGCCGCCGACACGCAAGCGGTCGCGACCGATGGCATGGCTGCCGGCCTCGACAAGAACTACCTGAAAGACGGCGACGAGCGCATCATCGCCCACACCAAAGTCATTGGCGCTGGCGAGAAAGACGCGGTGAGCTTCGATGTGTCCAAGCTGAAAGCGGGCACTGACTATGCGTTCTTCTGCTCGTTCCCAGGCCACATCTCGATGATGAAAGGCACTGTGGTCGTCAAGTAAGACCGCATTATCGTTCATCGGGGGCAAGCCCCCTCCCACATTCGACCGCATTCTCATATGGGAACTCGGTCAACTGTGGGAGGGGGCTTGCCCCCGATGGCTACCTCACAATCAACACAACACTATCTGGTTCACCTCACGGCGCAAACGGCATGACCCGCTTGTGCTCGGTCTTGCGATACGTCTCGCAAATGATCCTGAACGCTTCTTCCCGCACCGGCTCGCCGTGCAGGAACGCATCGATCTCGGCATAGGTCACGCCATGTGACGCCTCGTCCGGCTTGCCCGGCGAGAGGTCTTCCAGGTCGGCGGTCGGGATTTTCTCCACCAGCGACTCCGGCGCACCGAAGTGCCGCGCAATCGATCGCACTTGGTTCTTCACCAGCCCGCTCAACGGAGCCAGATCGCAGGCGCCATCACCGAACTTGGTGAAAAAGCCCATCACCGCTTCCGCCGCATGGTCGGTGCCGATCACCAGGCCGCTGGCCGCGCCGGCGATGGTGTACTGCGCGACCATCCGCATGCGCGCCTTGGTGTTGCCCAGCACGAAATCGCGGGACACCGCCGCCTTGCCTTCAAATGCCGCCACTTCATTGGCCAGGGATTTCACCGCTGGGCCGATGTTCACGGTGTGGCGCTCGTCCGGCTCGATAAAGTCCACCGCGGCCTGGGCGTCGATTTCATCGAACTGGGTTTCGTAGGGCAGGCGCACCGCGATAAAACGATAGGCCTCGTCGCCGGTGCTGGAGCGCAGCTCCTGCATGGCGCGTTGGGCGAGCAGGCCTGCGGTCAGGGAGTCGACGCCACCGCTGATGCCCAACACCAATGTCTTGAGCCCTGAATTGCGCAGGCAGTCCTGGATAAAGGTCACGCGCCGGGCGATTTCGGCCTCAAGGGCGGCCTGGTCTTTGAACGGCGCTTGAACCTTGAGCTGCTGCGCAATCTCACGCTGTACGGCTTGCATGATTCACTCCTTGCTGGAAAGGGCAGGTACTTTGAAAACGTGTCGCAAATAGGCGACGAAATTCGGGTCCGTGCAGTGGGTCTTGCCCGCTTCATCGGAGATCTTCGCGACGGGCTGGCCATTGCAGGCCGTCATTTTAAGCACAATGCTCATCGGTTCCACACCTGGAATATCGCAGGTCAGGTTGGTGCCGATGCCAAAGCTCACATTGATCCGACCACGCAGCGCCCGGAATATCTCCAGGGCCTTGGGCAGCGACAGGCTGTCGGAGAACACCAGGGTCTTGCTCATCGGCTCGATGCCCAGCTTGTGATAGTGGGCGATGGCTTTTTCCGCCCACAGCACCGGGTCACCGGAATCGTGGCGCAGACCGTCGAACAGCTTGGCGAAGTACAAGTCGAAGTCGCTGAGGAAGGCGTCGGTGGTGATGCAATCGGTCAGGGCAATACCCAGCAGGCCGCGGTATTCGCGGACCCAGCAGTCGAGGGCGGCGATCTGGCTGTCGATCAGGCGCGGGCCGAGTTGCTGGTGGGCCATGATCCATTCATGGGCCATGGTGCCCAGCGGTTTCATATCGAACTCGCGAGCCAGGTGGACGTTGCTGGTGCCGACAAACCGGCCGGGGAAGTCGTGCTTGAGCACGCTCACCACTTCTTCCTGCACGCGGTAGGAGAAGCGTCGGCGAGTGCCGAAGTCCGCCACCTGCAGCTCGGCGAGCTCGTCGCTGCTGGCGTTTGCGATCAGCCAGTCGAACTTGCGGTACAACTGCTCGCGGGCCTGTTCGAGGACCACGGTCTGGTAGCGGTAGCGGTTGCGCACTTCGCTGATGATGGCGAGCATCGGCACTTCAAACAGGATCACATGCAGCCACGGGCCGCGCAGGCGGATAAACAGCTCGCCGTTTTCGATGCCGGTGTGGACATAGCGCAGGTTGAAGCGGAACAAGCCGAGAAAGCGCAAAAAATCCGGCTTCATGAAGCTGATGCGCTCCAGGAAACTCAGTTGGTCGGCGCTCAGGCTCAACTCGGCGAGGCGCTCGAACTGGTAACGGATCTCCGCCAGGTACGGGCGCAGGTCTTCACTGTTGCGGCAACGAAACTCCCATTCAACTTCCACATTGGGGTAGTTGTGCAGCACCGCCTGCATCATGGTCAGCTTGTAGAAGTCGGTGTCGAGCAGGTTCTGCACGATGCGATCGGCAAACACACTCTCGCTCATAACGGGAATCTCCAGACAGGACGGCGATGGGCGCCGGCCTTTACGCACAAGAAAGGAAGGGGGCTAGTGGCGCATAGACCTGTGGGGTTTTGCCAGTGATTTTTTCAGTGAGGCCACTGGCCCTATCGGGGGCAAGCCCCCTCCCACAGGTTGGAATGCATTTCAAATGTGGGAGGGAGCTTGCTCCCGATAGCGGTTGTGCAGACAACACAGGTTCACACTTGCTCCATCATCCACTTCACAAACTCCCGCACCTTGGGCACCTCCGCCGAATGCTCGGGGTACGCCAGGTAATACGCATCCTGGCTCGGCATTGCATGCTGCCAAGGGATCACCAGCTTGCCATCGGCCAGTTCCTCCTCCACCAGGAAGCGCGGTAGCAACGCCACGCCGCAGCCCACCTGCGCCGCCCGAATGCACATATAGAACGTGTCGAAACGCGGCCCGTGATAGCTGTGCTCGGTGTGAAACCCCTGGTCGGCGAACCAGTCATGCCAGCCCTGGGGGCGCGAGGCGTTTTGCAGCAGGACCAGGTTGCTCAGTTGCGTGGGGTCGGTGAACGGCTGCGCGGGCAGGCTTTCCGGGGCGCACACCGGGATCAGTTCTTCACTGAACAGTTTCAGGCTCTCGGTGCCGGGGCGTGAGCCTTGGCCGAAGTAGAACGCCATGTCGGCCTTGCCTTGCAGCAGCTCGTCCGGTTCCTGTTCGTTGCACAGGTCCAGGTGGATTTGCGGATGACGCAAGCGCCAGCCCTTGAGGCGCGGCACCAGCCAGCGTGCGCCGAAGGTGTAGGGCGTAGACACGCGTAATACTTCGGTCTCGCCACCGTAGGAGCGCAGGTAATGGGTGGACATCTCCACCTGAGTGAGGATTTTGCGCACTTCCACCAAATACAAATCGCCCGCCGGGGTCATCTGCAAGCGTCGGCGTACCCGGCGAAACAGCAGGTGCTGCAGCAGTTCTTCCAGTTGCGCGACCTGCTTGCTCACCGCGCTTTGCGTGAGGTTCAGCTCCTCGGCGGCGCGGGTGAAGCTCAGGTGGCGGGTGGCGGCTTCGAAACACTGCAGGGCAGTGATCGAGGGCAAATGTCTTTTGTTCAGCACGGCATGCCTCTTTTTATGCTTTGCATGAATAAACGGAATGATATCTCGCCTAATCGTCGTTTGTTGGCAAGTCTTGGGCCAGCTACAAATAAGCCCTGGATCGCCGTGCGGGCCGCGGCGCAATTTTTTCTGTATAGATTGAAGGAGTGACCCATGGTTGCCGCATTGCTTGATCGTCTCGGGGTAAACCCGGCGCTGTACCAAGCGGGGAAACAACCCGTGCATTCGCCGATCGATGGCAGCCGTATCGGCAGTGTGAACTGGGAAGGCGCCGCCGAGGTGGAGCAACAGGTCAGTCGCGCCGAGCATGCATTCGAGGCCTGGCGCAAGGTGCCGGCACCGCGTCGCGGCGAGTTGGTGCGCCAGTTCGGCGACGTGTTGCGCGAATACAAGACAGACCTGGGCGAGTTGGTCTCCTGGGAAGCCGGCAAGATCACTCAGGAAGGCCTGGGTGAAGTGCAGGAAATGATCGACATCTGCGACTTCGCCGTCGGCCTGTCGCGCCAACTGTATGGCTTGACCATCGCCTCCGAGCGCCCGGGCCACCACATGCGTGAAACCTGGCACCCGCTGGGCGTGGTCGGTGTGATCAGCGCGTTCAACTTCCCGGTGGCCGTGTGGGCGTGGAACACCACCCTGGCCCTGGTGTGCGGCAACGCCGTGATCTGGAAGCCGTCGGAAAAGACCCCGCTCACCGCCCTGGCCTGCCAGGCGCTGTTCGAGCGCGTGCTGAAAAAATTCAACGATGCGCCGCAATACCTGAGCCAGGTGATCATCGGTGGCCGCGATGCCGGTGCCGCGTTGGTGGATGACCCGCGTGTCGCACTGATCAGCGCCACCGGCAGTACGCGCATGGGCCGTGAAGTGGCGCCGAAAGTCGCCGCGCGCTTTGCCCGCAGCATCCTCGAGCTGGGCGGCAACAACGCGATGATCCTCGGCCCAAGCGCCGACCTGGACATGGCGGTGCGCGCCATCCTGTTCAGCGCCGTCGGCACCGCCGGGCAGCGTTGCACCACGCTGCGCCGGCTGATCGCCCATGAGTCGGTCAAGGAAGAAATCGTCACGCGCCTCAAGGCCGCCTATTCCAAGGTACGCATCGGCCACCCGCTGGAAGGCAACCTGATCGGCCCGCTGATCGACAAGCACGGCTTCGACGCGATGCAGGATGCGCTGGAGCAGGCCCTGAGCGAAGGCGGCAAGGTGTTCGGTGGCAAGCGCCAACTGGAAGACAAATTCCCGAATGCCTATTACGTGTCGCCGGCGATTGTGGAAATGCCGGAGCAAAGCGACGTGGTCTGCACTGAGACCTTCGCACCGATCCTGTACGTGGTCGGCTACAGCGACTTCGCCGAAGCCCTGCGCCTGAACAACGCCGTGCCGCAAGGCCTGTCGTCATGCATTTTCACCACCGATGTGCGCGAAGCCGAGCAGTTCATGTCGGCGGTCGGCAGCGACTGCGGCATTGCCAACGTCAACATCGGCCCGAGCGGCGCGGAAATCGGCGGCGCGTTTGGCGGTGAGAAAGAGACGGGCGGCGGGCGTGAGTCGGGCTCGGATGCGTGGCGCGGGTACATGCGTCGCCAGACCAATACCGTGAACTACTCGCTGGAACTGCCGCTGGCCCAGGGCATTACCTTCGACTGATTACCTTAAGTCGAAGTGCAGTCAAAATGTGGGAGGGGGCTTGCCCCCGATGGCGGTGTGTCAGTCAACAGATGTCCAGCTGATCCACTGCCATCGGGAGCAAGCCCCCTCCCACAGTTGAGCTATATGCAGTTCGGAATAGATGTTTGTTAGGTCTCATCGGAGTCTGGCAATGGCACTACGCGAAACATGTTTGTGGGAACAACTCACCCCTGGCCGGCCGGATCGCGCTGCGCTCAAGGGCGAAGTGAAGGTGGATGTGTGCGTGATCGGCGCCGGGATTACCGGTTTGTCGGCGGCCATTCACTTGCTGGAACAAGGCAAGACTGTCGCCGTGCTGGAAGCCCATCGCACCGGCCATGGCGGCTCGGGGCGCAATGTCGGGCTGGTCAACGCCGGCTTGTGGATTCCGCCGGACGAGATCGAAGCCGGTTTCGGCGAGGCGGTGGGCAGCCAGCTCAACCGCATGCTGGGCGCGGCGCCGTCGCTGGTGTTCAGCCTGGTCGACAAATACAACATCGATTGCCAATTGCGCCGCGAGGGCACTTTGCACATGGCGCACAACGCCCGGGGCGAGGCGGATTTGCGCAGTCGTGAAGAACAATGGAAGCGCCGCGGCGCGCCGGTCGAACTGCTCACCGGTTCAGCCTGCGAGCAAGCCACCGGCACTCAAAAGATCTCCGCTGCACTGCTGGATAGACGTGCCGGCACCTTGAACCCGATGGCCTACACCAGCGGCCTGGCCAATGCGGCCGTGGGGTTGGGCGGGCAGCTTTTCGACCATTCCCCGGTTGCGCGCCTGGAACGCCAAGGTGCGGAGTGGTCGGTGCAGACCGCGAACGGTGCGGTGCAGGCTGCACAAGTGGTGATCGCCTCGAATGCCTACACCGAAGGCGAATGGACCGAACTGCGGCGCAATTTCTTCCCAGGCTATTACTACCAGGTCGCCTCCGCGCCGCTGACCGACGACGCGGCCCGGCAAATCCTTCCCGGTGGCCAGGGTTCGTGGGACACGCGCCAGGTGCTCAGCAGCATCCGCCGCGACGCCGATGGCCGCCTGTTGCTCGGCAGCCTGGGCAACGGCAACCAGAAACCGACGTGGTTTCTCAAGGCGTGGGCCGATCGGGTGCAGCAGCACTACTTCCCGTACCTCAAATCGGTGCAGTGGGAATGCACCTGGACCGGCTGCATCGCGTTCACCCCGGACCACTTGATGCGCTTGTTCGAACCTGCGCCCGGCCTGGTGGCCGTGACCGGCTACAACGGCCGCGGCGTGACCACCGGCAGCGTGGTCGGCAAGGCCTTTGCCGACTACTTGTGTCACCAGAATCCCCAGGCTCTGCCGATTCCGTTCGCGCCGATGCAACCGCTGGCCGGGGTGGGCCTGCGCAGTTGCCTGTATGAAGCCGGATTCTCGCTGTATCACGCCGGCCAATGCTTGCGGATCGTGATCTGATCAGCGAAATAGCCTTCAGAAGCCGGCACGTTCTTCGCCGACGACTAATCTGTATTGGTGCAAGTTGTAGCAATCACGCACTGTAAATGTGCAGTTCCGTTACGTGCATTGTTACAGCTGTAGGAAGTGTCGTTTGGCGGTCTGGTTGCAGGTGCGACCCATGAAGGTTGTACTTTTTTGATCCATGGGTTGCACCTATTGAAGTTAGAGGGTTGCACGTCCCGACGAACGGAGCCGAAACACCTGCAATAACAATGACACCGTGTCTTTTTGAAGAATAAAAACGTAATGGCACGCGGCTTGCTCTGGGCTTTCAGTGAAAGTTTTGGTTGAAGGTTTGCAGTGAATACTTAGTGCCAATAAACAAAAACCTCGGAGCACCACTCATGTCCCAGACGTTTTACAAGAAAGGTTTTCTGGCCCTCGCCGTTGCAGCGGCGCTGGGTGTTTCTACGTTTGTTCAAGCTGATGTGAAGATTGGCGTAGCGGGGCCGATGACGGGCGCCAACGCCGCTTTCGGTGAGCAGTACATGAAGGGCGCCCAGGCGGCAGCCGATGTCATCAACAAGGCTGGCGGCATCAACGGTGAGCAGATCAAGCTGGTCGCCGGTGACGATGCCTGTGAACCCAAGCAGGCCGTGGCCGTGGCCAACCGCCTGGCCGACCAGGACAAAGTGATCGGCGTGGTCGGGCACTTCTGCTCGTCCAACACCATCCCGGCGTCCGAGGTCTACGACGAAGCCGGCATCATCGCCATCACCCCAGGCTCGACCAACCCGCAGGTCACCGAACGCGGCCTGGGCGCCATGTTCCGTATGTGCGGGCGTGACGACCAGCAAGGCATCGTGGCCGGCGACTACATCGTCGACGTGCTCAAGGGCAAGAAAGTCGCGGTCATCAACGACAAGGACACCTACGGCAAAGGCCTGGCCGATGCTACCGCTGCCCAGTTGACCAAGCGCGGCGTGAAACCGGTGCTGGAAGAAGGCCTGACCCGGGGCGAGAAAGACTTCAGTGCCCTGGTCACCAAAATCCGCTCCTTGGGCGCTGACGTCGTGTACTTCGGCGGCCTGCACCCGGAAGCCGGTCCGCTGGTTCGCCAGATTCGTGAAGCAGGCCTCAAGGACGTGAAATTCATGTCCGACGACGGCATCGTGACCGACGAACTGGTGGCGACCGCCGGTGGCAAGCAATATGTGGATGGCGTGTACATGACCTTCGGCGCCGACCCGCGTCTGCTGCCGGACAGCAAGACGGTGGTTGAAGAGTTCCGTAAAAACGGCACCGAGCCAGAAGGCTACACGCTGTATGCCTACGCGTCGGTCCAGGCCCTGGCTGCCGGCTTCAACGGTGCCAAGTCCAACAAGGGTGAAGACGCCGCCAAGTGGCTCAAGGCTCACCCGGTAAAAACCGTGATGGGTGAAAAAGCCTGGGATGGCAAGGGCGACCTGAAAGTCTCCGACTACGTGGTTTACCAGTGGGACAAAGACGGCAAATACCACCAGCTGGAAAAGCAGAAGTAAGGCTGAGTACCACAGACCTAATGTGGGAGGGGGCTTGCCCCCGATGACGGTGTATCAGCCACCCGATGTATAGCTGACCCTCCGCAATCGGGGCCAAGCCCCCTTCCACAGGGGGACTGGGTTGTGATTGAGATCTGTCTTTTCCTCCAGAAGCGCCGCACACCTACCGGTGTGCAGGTGCTCACCGCGTGAGATTGCGTTATGGATGGTATTTTCCTGCAGCAACTGGTCAACGGCCTGACCCTCGGGTCGGTCTATGGCCTGATCGCCATCGGCTACACAATGGTCTATGGCATCATTGGCATGATCAACTTCGCCCATGGCGAGGTTTATATGATTTCCGCTTACCTCGCGGCGATCAGTCTGGCACTGCTGGCTTATTTCGGCATCGAATCCTTCCCGCTGCTCATTCTTGGCACCCTGATCTTCACCGTGGTCGTCACCGGCGTTTACGGTTGGGTCATCGAACGGGTCGCCTACAAACCGCTGCGCAACTCCACCCGACTGGCACCGCTGATCAGCGCCATCGGTATCTCCCTGATCCTGCAGAACTACGCACAGATCGCCCAGGGCGCCAAGCAACAAGGCATTCCGACCCTGCTGGCCGGCGCCTGGCGCGTCGATATCGGCAGCGGTTTCGTCCAGTTGACGTACACCAAGGTCTTCATCCTGGTCGCTGCCTTCGCCGGCATGGCCTTGCTGACCTACATCATCAAGTACACCAAGCTCGGCCGCATGTGCCGCGCTACCCAGCAAGACCGCAAGATGGCCTCGATCCTCGGCATCAACACCGACCGCGTGATTTCCTACGTGTTTGTCATCGGTGCCGCCATGGCGGCCCTGGCCGGCGTGTTGATCACCCTCAACTACGGCACGTTCGACTTCTACGCCGGCTTCATCATCGGCATCAAGGCCTTCACCGCGGCGGTACTCGGCGGCATCGGTTCCCTGCCTGGGGCGATGCTGGGCGGGATCATCCTCGGTATTTCGGAGTCGCTGTTCTCGGGGTTGATCAACTCTGACTACAAAGACGTGTTCAGTTTCTCCCTGTTGGTGGTGATTCTGATTTTCCGTCCCCAGGGCCTGCTTGGTCGCCCACTCGTGGCTAAGGTATAAACATGTCTGCTGCCAAATCGATTGATATCAAAAAAAGTGTGGTCGATACGATCCTCGCCGGGCTGATTGCGTTGATCGTGTTCGGTCCGATCGTCGGCGTGGTGCTCGACGGCTACAGCTTCAACCTGCAACCTGCGCGCGTGGCGATCCTGGTCGCCATCGTGATGGCCGGCCGCTTTGCCCTCAGCCTGTTCCTGCAAACGCCCAAGGGCGTGAAGATTCTGCAGGGCTTCGAGAGCAGCGGTTCGGGCGTCCATGTGCTGGCGCCGGACTACAAGTCGCGGCTGCGCTGGATCATCCCGGCGCTGATCGTGATCGCCATCGTGTTCCCGATCTTCGCCAACAAGTACCTGCTCACCGTGGTGATCCTCGGGCTGATCTACGTACTGCTCGGCCTGGGCCTGAACATCGTGGTCGGCCTGGCCGGCTTGCTCGACCTGGGTTACGTGGCGTTCTACGCCATCGGTGCCTACGGCCTCGCGCTGGGGTATCAATACCTCGGCCTGGGTTTCTGGACGGTGCTGCCGCTGGCGGCCATCGCGGCGGCACTGGCGGGGTGCATACTCGGCTTCCCGGTGCTGCGCATGCACGGCGACTACCTGGCGATCGTGACCCTGGGGTTTGGTGAAATCATCCGCCTGGTGCTGAACAACTGGCTGTCGTTCACCGGCGGGCCAAACGGCATGCCGGTGCCTTCGCCGACCTTCCTCGGTCTGGAATTCGGGCGCAAAGCGAAGGATGGCGGGATTCCGTTCCATGAGTTCTTCGGCCTCGATTACAACCCCAACATCAAGTTCATGTTCATCTACATCGTGCTGTTCCTGGTGGTGCTGGCCGTGCTGTACATCAAGCATCGCCTGACCCGCATGCCGGTCGGCCGCGCCTGGGAAGCCTTGCGCGAAGATGAAATCGCCTGTCGCTCCATGGGCCTGAACCACGTGCTGGTCAAGCTCTCGGCGTTCACCATCGGCGCCTCCACAGCTGGTTTGGCCGGGGTGTTCTTCGCCAGTTACCAAGGCTTCGTCAACCCGTCGTCGTTCACCTTCTTCGAGTCGGCGCTGATCCTGGCCATCGTGGTGTTGGGCGGCATGGGCTCGACGGTGGGCGTGGTGATCGCGGCGTTCGTGTTGACCGTCGCGCCGGAACTGCTGCGCAGCTTCTCTGAGTACCGCGTGCTGCTGTTTGGCGTGTTGATGGTGGTGATGATGATCTGGCGGCCACGCGGCCTGATCCGGATCAGCCGTACCGGTGTGACCCCACGTAAAGGAGTGGCGCCATGAGCAAGGAAGTCGTCCTGTCCGTGGAACATCTGATGATGCACTTCGGTGGCATCAAGGCCTTGAGCGACGTGAGCCTCAAGGTCGAACGCAACTCGATCTTCGCCCTGATCGGCCCCAACGGCGCCGGCAAGACCACGGTGTTCAACTGCCTCACCGGCTTCTACAAAGCCAGTGGCGGCAAGATCGAACTCAACGTGCGCGGCAAGCAGACCAACGTGATCCAACTGCTCGGCGAGCGCTTCGAGGCCATCGACTTCGTGTCGCCGAAAAGCTTCTTCAGCCGCGTGTACTACAAGATGTTCGGCGGCACCCACCTGGTGAACCGCGCCGGCCTGGCGCGGACCTTCCAGAACATTCGCCTGTTCAAGGAAATGTCGGTGCTGGAAAACCTGCTGGTCGCCCAGCACATGTGGGTCAACCGCAACATGCTCGCGGGCATCCTCAACACCAAGGGCTACCGCAAGGCTGAAAGCGACGCCCTCGACCACGCCTTCTACTGGCTGGAAGTGGTCGACCTGGTGGACTGCGCCAACCGCCTGGCCGGTGAGCTTTCCTACGGCCAGCAGCGCCGCCTGGAAATCGCCCGCGCCATGTGTACCCGGCCGCAGATCATCTGTCTCGACGAACCGGCTGCGGGCCTCAACCCCCAGGAAACCGAAGCCCTCAGCGCGATGATTCGCCTGCTGCGCGACGAACACGACCTCACAGTGGTGCTGATCGAACACGACATGGGCATGGTGATGAGTATTTCCGACCACATCGTGGTGCTCGACCACGGCAACGTGATTGCCGAGGGCGGGCCGGATGCGATCCGCAACGACCCGAAAGTGATCGCGGCCTACCTGGGCGCGGATGAAGAGGAGCTTGTATGAACGGGCCTATCCTCGAAATGAAGGACCTGGACGTGTTCTACGGGCCGATCCAGGCGCTGAAGAAAGTCTCGCTGCACATCAACGAAGGCGAAACGGTCAGCCTGATCGGCTCCAACGGCGCGGGGAAATCCACGCTGCTGATGTCGATCTTCGGCCAGCCACGGGCGGAGTCGGGGCAGATCCTCTACAACGGCGTCGACATCACCCACAAGTCGTCCCACTACATCGCGTCCAACGGCATTGCGCAGTCGCCGGAAGGGCGGCGGGTGTTCCCCGACATGACCGTCGAGGAAAACCTGCTGATGGGCACCATCCCCATCGGTGACAAGTTCGCCCAGGAAGATATGCAGCGCATGTTCGAGCTGTTCCCACGGCTCAAAGAGCGGCGTAACCAACGGGCGATGACCATGTCCGGTGGCGAGCAGCAAATGCTCGCCATCGCCCGCGCACTGATGAGCCGGCCCAAGTTGTTGTTGCTCGACGAACCGAGCCTGGGCCTGGCGCCGATTGTGGTGAAGCAGATCTTTTCCACCCTGCGCGAACTGGCGGCCACCGGGATGACCATCTTCCTGGTGGAGCAGAACGCCAACCATGCGCTGCGTCTGTCAGACCGGGCGTATGTGATGGTCAACGGCGAGATTCGCCTGACAGGCACCGGCAAGGAACTGCTGGTGAACGAGGAAGTGCGCAACGCCTACCTCGGTGGCCACTGACGCATAAACCTTGTGGGAGGGGGCTTGCCCCCGATGGCGGTGTATCAGTCAGAACACCTGATACTGACCCACCGCCATCGGGGGCAAGCCCCCTCCCACATTTGTTTTTGTGGTGTTCACAAGTGCGATCCCAAATTGTGGAAAACAAATCCGGCCACCTTCCAAAGCGCGACAGATAGCCGCCGCAAATCGCTGTTTTGTCACAGTTTTGACTTGTCCCCATCCGCTGTGGAACCGGCTGTGGGTAACGTGGGAGTAGCTGGCTGAAAGCCTTTGATTACGTGGTCTGCAGCGTGATGGTTGTTTTTTGATCAGTGGCTTTTTGGCGACCTGCCGAGGGGTTTGTCAACCTGTTTAAAGACACAGGTATATGACCGGATTATGTCTGTCCAACCTGTGGATAAGTCTGTGGTTAAACTCTGGAAAGACGCCCGCAGAGGCCGGAATGACTGGCCTGGAGCCATCGTTCGGTTTTTCCTCTCGTGCATGGGCCTACATACCGCCTCGTCCAGGTCAAGCAAAAAACTTTGCAAAACCGCCTGAAAGCCTTGTACACAGCGGCTCTGGGCTTTTTGCACTTGCCCCCAAAGACTGTGGGCGCAATTGTGGATAACCTGCGCGCATATGGCTGCAGGCCACGGTGTGTAAGGCTTTGCGTGGTTTGGTTAGAAACTGATCAGGCGTGCATGGCCTGATGTGCATAGCGGTTGCCGCGACGACGGCGTAAGGGCATTCTGCTGGCTTATTTTTTCCCGATGCCCGCAAGGAGAACACCATGTCCAACACGCTGTTTATTACTGGCGCAACTTCAGGTTTCGGCGAAGCCTGCGCCCGTCGGTTTGCCGAAGCTGGCTGGAAACTGGTGCTCACCGGTCGTCGTGCCGAGCGTCTGAACGCGCTGGTCGAAGAGCTTTCCAAGCAGACCGAAGTACACGGCCTGGTGGTGGACGTGCGTGACCGCCAAGGCATGGAAGCGGCGATTACCGGCCTGCCGCCCGCGTTCGCCAAGCTGCGCGGGCTGATCAACAACGCCGGACTGGCCGTGGGCACCGATCCCGCGCCCAAGTGCAACCTCGACGACTGGGAAACCATGGTCGACACCAACATCAAGGGCCTGCTGACCACCACCCACCTGCTGTTGCCGCGCCTGATCGCCTATGGCCGCGGTGCCGGGATCATCAACCTGGGCTCCATCGCCGGCAGCTACCCGTACCCGGGCAGCCACGTGTATGGCGGCTCCAAAGCGTTCGTGAAGCAATTCTCGCTGAACCTGCGCTGCGACCTGCAAGGCACCGGCGTGCGTGTGACCAACATCGAGCCAGGGCTGTGTGAAAGCGAGTTCTCCCTGGTGCGCTTCGGCGGCGACCAGGCGCGCTACGACGCCACCTACGCCGGCGCCGAGCCGATCCAGCCGCAGGACATCGCCGACACCATCTTCTGGGTGCTCAACACCCCGGCGCACGTCAACATCAACCGTCTTGAGCTGATGCCGGTGAGCCAGAGCTGGGCCGGGTTTGCGATTGAGCGTGGGGCCAAGTAAGGGGTTAGACCGAGTTGCCTGCATCGGGGGCAAGCCCCCTCCCACACTGAATTGGGTTCACAGATTTTGATGTGTGAACCCATTCAAATGTGGGAGGGGGCTTGCCCCCGATGAGGCCCTGAGGTCAGCCCCTGATAACAGGTCGCCAGATGATACGGCGTGGTCGACGGCATATCCCGTCGGCTCACGCGGCCCTGGGCATCCAGGCATTCATTCCAGCCCTTGGCATGCAGGAAGTGCTGCTGCAACGCAATCAACTGGCGCTGCAGCACGGCTTCGCTGCCCGGCCGCAAGGTCAGTGCGCGCAGGTATTCCGCCTGGGCCCAGATGCGTTGGGTGCCGTCGCGCACGCTGCCGTCCAGGGCGAGCATGCCGCTGACCGCGCCGGTCCGGTTATCCACACCCGTTTGCTCGGCATAGGCAAAGGCCCGCGTCAGCGAAGCATGCAGCGGCGTGCCGCGCAGCACGTCGGAAGACTCAAGCAAGAAGAACCACTCGAACTGGTGCCCCGGCTCAAACCAGTTATCCACAGCGCCCAGCGGTTTTTCCATCATCACGCCGTGCTGGCGCTCGATGAAACGCTGCTGCATGGCCGTCGCCAAGGCCAGCAATGCGGTTTGCACCGCGGCGTCTTCACGCACCGCCAGGGTGGCGAGGAAGCCTTCCGCCAGGTGCATCAGCGGGTTTTGCAATGGGCCGGACTTGAGGGACGACCAATTACGCTCCAGCACCGCCTCGTACAGGCCATCGCCGCTGGCGAAACGTTGGGCGACCACTTCCAGCGCCGCATTCAACACCGACTCCACCAGCGGTTCGCGCACCTTGGCCCAGTAATGGGCGCAGGCGAAGATGATGAACGCGTGGGTGTACAGATCCTTGCGCTTGTCCAGCGGCTGGCCGGCGGGGTCGATGCTGTAGAACCAGCCGCCGTGCTCGGCGTCGTGGAAATGCCGTTGCAGCGAGCGGAACAACACGGCGGCGCGTTCTTCGGCAAAGGCTGCGCCGGGTTCGCCGATCAGGCTGGCGAACAGGTACAACTGCCGGGCACAGGCCATGGCGCGGTAGCGTTGCGGCGGCAGCGGCCGGTGGTCGGCGTCCAGCGCCTCGTAGGGCAGCGCCAGCTCGGCGTTCCAGCCCGGGCCCTGCCAGAGCGGCACGATCAGGTCATGGAAGTGCGTGAGCACGGCATTCAAGGAAGGCTGAAGGGCGGAGCTTGGAGCGATGGGCATCGGCTGGCGTCGTCACGGCAGGGGTGTAGGCGCGCATGGTAGCAGGCTTGGGATCAGTGGTGTCTGCGCCACCGCTATCGGGGGCAAGCCCCCTCCCACATTCGACCGAGTTCCAACTTTGGAATGCAAGCGAATGTGGGAGGGGCGGTGCGACGATTCGACTTGCTCCCGATGAGGCGCTTAATCGCGCCGCAAATCAGCCAGCCAGCAACCAAACCCCGGTCGCCGCCGAAGCCGCCCCGGCAACCCGCACCAACGGCGCCGCCGCAGTCGGCAGCCAGCGCACCACGGCATAACCGGCAGCGTGCAACACAGCGGTGGCGCCGACAAATCCGGCGGCATACGCCCAAGGGCTGGACATGTCCGGCAGCTCCAAACCATGGGCCACGCCGTGGAACAGCGCGAACAAGGCCGTCGCCCCCAGCGCCATGAACAACGGCGGGCGCACCGCCAGCGCCACCGCCAGGCCCAGGGCCAGCACCGACGCGGCAATCCCGCTTTCCAGCGCCGGCAACGCCAGGCCTTCAAAGCCCAACAGGCCGCCGAGCAACAGGGTGGCCACGAAGGTGCAGGGCAGCGCCCAACGCGCCGCGCCTTTTTGCTGGGCGGCCCACAAGCCGACCGCCAGCATGGCCAGCAAATGGTCGAGACCGCCCAATGGATGGCTGATACCCGCCATCAGGCCGTTGTCGCCGTGACCCGGGTGGGCGAAGGCCAAGGCGGGTGCGAGCAGCAGGGCGGCGGCAGCGAAGAGTTTTTTCAGGCACATGGACAGGTTCCTTATGGGGTGATCAGGCCGCAGTCAGCAGGCCCTGGCGTTCGATGAAGGCGACGATCTCATCCAGGCCGACGCCGGTTTTCTGGTTGCTGAACACAAAGGGTTTACCGTTGCGCATGCGTTGGGTGTCGCTGTTCATCAGTTCCAGCGAGGCGCCGACCAAGGGCGCCAGGTCGATCTTGTTGATCACCAGCAGGTCGGATTTGCAGATGCCGGGGCCGCCCTTGCGCGGCAGTTTATCGCCGGCGGACACATCGATCACATAGATGGTCAGGTCCGACAGTTCCGGGCTGAACGTCGCCGACAGGTTATCGCCGCCCGACTCCACCAGGATCAGGTCCAGGCCGGGAAAGCGCCGGTTGAGTTGGTCCACCGCTTCCAGGTTGATCGAGGCGTCTTCACGGATCGCCGTGTGCGGGCAGCCGCCGGTTTCCACACCGATGATGCGCTCGGGCGCCAGGGCCTGGTTGCGCACCAGGAAGTCGGCATCTTCGCGGGTATAGATGTCGTTGGTGACCACCGCCAGGTTGTAGCGATCACGCAAGGCCAGGCACAGGGCCAGGGTCAGGGCGGTCTTGCCGGAGCCCACCGGGCCGCCGATGCCGACACGCAGAGGTTGTGTGTTCATGTGCTTCTCCTAGGAACGGAACAGGCGGCTGTACTGGCGCTCGTGGGCCATGCACGCCAGGGACAGGCCGAACGGGGCGCTGCCGAAATGGTTGGGGTCGATGTGGCTGGCGTCCTGCTGGGCGTGTTGCAGCAGGGGCAGCAGTTCACTGGTCAGGCGTTGGGCGGCCTGCTGGCCGAGCGGCAGGGTTTTCATCAGCACGGCCAGCTGGTTTTCCAGCCAGCTCCACAGCCAGGCGGCGAGGGCGTCGTCGGGGCTGATGCCCCAGGCGCATGCGGCCAGGGCCCAGCCCAGCGCCAGATGCGGCTCGGCGTGTTGTGCGAGAAAATCACGGGCCGCGTCGTCCAGTTCCGGCAGGCCGTTGAGCAGTTGCTGCAGGGAGTACCCCATCTGCCGGCTCTCCTGATACAGCTCGCGGGTCTCGCGACTGGCGCGGTGCTCCTCGCACAGTTGCGCCAGCTGCGACCAATCGCCGGCCACAGCGGCGCGGCAATGCGCGAGCAACAGCGGCGCTTCGAAGCGGGCGAGGTTGAGCAGCAACTGGTCGCTGATCCAGCGGCGGGCGCCGGCCGCGTCTTTGACGCGGCCATTCTCCACGGCCATTTCCAGGCCCTGGGAATAGCTGTAGCCGCCAATCGGCAATTGCGGACTGGCCAGACGCAGCAGCGCCCAGGCTGGGTTCATAAACGCACGCCGAACTGATGCAGCTTCGGCGGGTAGTTGAAATCTTCATCGCCATGGCGTGAATGGTGGTGGCCGCCGCCGTAGGCCCCGTGTTCCGGCTGGAATGGCGCTTCGAGGGTTTCGGTCCGCGCGCCCAGCTGTTCAAGCATGGCCTTGAGCACGTAATCATCCAGCAGGCGCAGCCAGCCGTCGCCTACTTGCAAGGCCACGTGGCGATTGCCCAGGTGATACGCGGCGCGGGTCAGTTCAAATGCATTGCGACAGGTGACGTGCAGCAGTTGTTCAGGGCGCGCGCAGACACGTACTACACGTCCGTCTTCAGCCTGTAGGAACTCGCCATCGTGCAGCGGCGGCTGGCCACGCTCCAGGAACAGGCCGACGTCTTCGCCGTCGGCACTGAAACAGCGCAGGCGGCTTTTGCTGCGTGCTTCGAAGTTCAGCAGCAACTCGGCGGCCCAGAGGGCTTGCGGGGCGATTCGGCGGTGGATCACCAGCATCAGAAGGCTTCCAGCTATGAGCGATAAGAGAGCTAGAGCAAGGGGCTTGCCAATCCCGCGCAGGAGTAGGAATTCCCTGAAGGCGAGCGCAGCGATGCCACCGAATAGGGCGTCAGTCAGCGCCTTTATGCCTCAATTTGGTGCAAGTCTGGAGGTGCAGCACTGGATGGGGGCGTTGTGTGTGGATGTGGTGTGCGGTTTTGCATGAAATTTCTCTCATCTAATTCGCACTGGTGTTTTTTCAGATTTCTCCTACGCAGCATCCGGATTCCGCGTTCAAAAAGTTACGCGCTGTTTCTTTAGGATTTGCGCCGTCTTAACACCACGGCGATTCATCAATGTTCAAGTCACTTTTCTTTTTAATCCTTTTCAGTCTTTCCTGCGTCATCTCATCGGCCTCGGCCAACCTGAAACCCCAATCGACATTCGGCTCTTCGCTGCCTGGTGTTCCAACGTCTTCGGTGGCGAATGTGGTCGACCGCGCCCATGCCCTGCTGGGCACCCCGTACAAATGGGGGGGCACCTCGGCCGAGCAAGGGTTTGATTGCAGTAGTTTCCTGGTCTACCTGTTCAAGACCGAAGCCAACATTCACATCCCGCGCACGACGGCGGCGATGCACCGTTCAACGGCTGCGACCGTCAAGCGCAACGAGCTCAAGCCGGGGGACGCGGTGTTTTTCAAAGGCAACGGGCGCGGTCAGGTCAGCCATGTGGGGCTGTATATCGGCGAAGGGAAATTCATTCATTCGCCGCGGGCCGGCAAGAATGTGCGGATCGATTCGCTGAGCAACAACTACTGGAACAAGAACTACACCGGCGCCAAGCGTTTCCACACGGCGGGTTGACGGCTTACTCGGTGCTGCCGAGGCCCTGCCAGTGCTTGAGGCCAATGAAGATGAAGCGCAACTGTTGGGTGATTTTCGCCTGGGGCGTGAGATGGGCGGGCAGCGCGTGGGCGGGCGGGTCGATGATGTCGGGCAGGGTGGCGAACACACTTTTGACGATCAGGTCGGCCATCACGTGCAGGCCGTCGGCGTCCAGGTGCTGGAGCTTGGGCATCAGGGTCAGGTCGGCGGCCAGGTCACTGGTGATGTCTTCGCGCAGCGCGCCGATGGCTTGGCGCACAGCCAGGCAGCCACCGTACTGTTCGCGGGCCAGGAACAGGAATTGCGAGCGATTGGCCGCGACCACATCGAGGAAGATCCGCACGGACGCATCGATAATGCCGCCCATCATGAATTCGTTGTGGCGCACCAGGCGGATCGTGGCACGAAAGGTCTGGCCGACTTCGCTGACCAGCACCAGGCCCAGTTGGTCCATGTCGGCAAAGTGACGATAGAACCCGGTGGGCACGATCCCGGCTGTCTTGGCCACTTCCCGCAGGCTCAGGCTGCCGAACCCGCGGCCACACTCCATCAGATGGCGGGCTGCGTCCATCAGGGCGAGGCGGGTCTGTTGCTTCTGTTCGGCACGGGGCAGCATGGCGGGCGGGCTTTGTCGGCAAGTACAGCGACGCACTCTAGCAAAACCGCTTCATAGACGTCGAACTTGGCAGGGCATTGCGGCGTGGATGCGTGACACGTTGTGCAGAAAGTCAAAAGCCCGATCCAGGGATCGGGCTTTTTTCCGGGCCACCACAGGCTTAGCTCTGAGCTTGATGCAGGTCTTGCAGACGGTCGGCACCGCCTTCAGCAACACCTTCTGTATAGGCACGTTTGTTGGCGTGTTCAGCACCACCTTCAACCAGGCCTTTTTCTTCCAGGCGGTTGTGGCCGTTTTCGGTCACGCCTTCGGTGTAAGCGCGTTTGTTGGCTTGTTCCGAACCATTTTCAGCAACGGCGCCTTTGGCGTAGTCACGGTTCTCTTGTTCTTGCGACCCGCTACGGGCGAGGGTTTGGCTGAATTGAACGGCATCGGCTTTGGCTTGTGGGATCGCTTGTTCAGCGGCCGGCAGGGCAAAGGCACTGGATGCCAGGACGGACAGCAGCACGGTAGCGAGTACTTGGCGTTTCATGATCGGTTGCTCCTTGGGAGGGCGATTAAGTGGGTACGGGGCTAATGCTACTCTCGATAAGTCGATATAAAAGTTCATAAACCCAATGGTAATAATCAACGGAATTGATTGTTCCCATGGGAGGCTCTAAGTCGAGCCTCTCAAGCCCGCGGTTTTGCACCGTGCTGGGTATTTTCGACACGCGCCTGGGTAACAATGGTGCGCTGGAGTGGGATAAATCTGTCGAAGTGGTCAGAAAAATGGATTTTTTCCGGTAAAACGTTGATTGGGTTAAACCCCGGGAGGGTTTGCCAGTCCTAGCTGTATAAGCTGTCTCAAGGGCTGTGACTCAGCCAGTCGTATTCAGGAGCTCTGTGCAATGACGCGCACTCGTAAAATCGTCGCTTGGTGCTGCGCCAGCATCGTTCTATCAATCGCCGTGGTGGTGTTGTTTTTGCTGTTCTTCGACTGGAACCGCATCAAACCGCCGCTCAATGCCAAGGTTTCCGAAGAACTGCATCGCCCGTTCGCCATCAATGGCAACCTGGCGGTGGTGTGGCGCCGTGAACTGGACGAGGACGGCTGGCGTGCCTGGGTGCCCTGGCCCCATGTCATTGCCGAAGACCTGAGCCTGGGCAACCCCGACTGGTCGAAAACCCCGCAGATGGTCACGCTCAAGCGTGTGGAGCTGCGTATCTCGCCATTGGCCTTGCTGGTGCAACGCGTGGTGATCCCGCGTATCGACCTCGTCGAACCGAGCGCCGAGTTGCAGCGCCTGGCCGATGGGCGCGCCAACTGGGTGTTCACATTCGATCCCAAGGACCCTAACGCCGAACCCTCCGCTTGGGTGGTGGACATCGGTGCCATCGGCTTCGACAAGGGTCACGTGACCCTCGACGACCAGACCCTCAAAACCCAACTGGACGTGATCATCGACCCGCTGGGCAAACCCATTCCGTTTAGCGAAATCGTCGGCGATGCGGATGCCAAAAAGGTCTTGGAAAAAGGCGCGGCCCCCCAGGACTATGCGTTCGGCCTCAAGGTCAAAGGTCGCTACCACGGGCAGACACTCGACGGCAGCGGCAAGATCGGCGGCCTGCTCGCCTTGCAGGACGCGGCCAAGCCGTTTCCGCTGCAAGCCCAGGTGACCGTCGCCGACACCCGCATCGCCGTGGCCGGCACCCTGACCGACCCGCTCAACCTCGGTGCCCTGGACCTGCGCCTGAAACTCGCCGGCGCCAGCCTGGGCAACCTGTACCCGCTGACCGGCGTCACCCTGCCGGACTCGCCGGCCTATTCCACCGATGGGCGCCTGATCGCGCAACTGCATCAAGCCAGCGGCGCGACGTTCCGCTACGACAACTTCAACGGCAAGATCGGCGACAGCGACATCCACGGCAACCTGGCCTACGTCGCCAGCCAGCCGCGGCCCAAACTCAGCGGCACGCTGGTGTCCAACCAACTGCTGATGGCTGACCTTGCGCCCTTGATCGGTGCCGACTCCAACGCCAAGCAAAAAGCCCGTGGCGGGATGAGCAAGCAACCGGCGACCAAAGTGCTGCCGGTGGAAGCGTTCCGCACCGAGCGCTGGCGTGACATGGATGCCGACGTGGAATTCACCGGCAAACGCATCGTCCACAGCACCGACTTGCCCTTCACCGATCTCTATACGCACTTGGTGCTGACGGATGGCGAACTGAGCCTGCAACCCCTGCGGTTCGGCGTGGCCGGCGGCAAGCTCGATGCACAGATCCGCCTGAACGGGCGCATCACGCCGATGGAAGGCCGCGCCAAATTGACCGCGCGCAACTTCAAGCTCAAACAGTTGTTCCCGACCTTCGAGCCGATGAAAACCAGCTTTGGCGAACTCAACGGCGATGCCGATATTGCCGGGCGTGGTAACTCGGTGGCGGCGTTGCTGGGCTCGGCCAACGGTGACCTGAAGATGCTGATCAACGACGGCGCCATCAGCCGGGGCCTGATGGAAATCGTCGGGCTCAACGTAGGCAACTACGTCGTCGGGCGCCTGTTTGGCGACAAGGAAGTGAAGATCAACTGCGCGGCGGCCGACTTCGGCATCAAGACCGGGCTCGCGACCACGCGCTTGTTTGTGTTCGATACCGAGAACGCCATCGTCTATATCGATGGCACGGCGAACATGGCCTCGGAGCAGCTCGACCTGACCATCACCCCGGAATCGAAAGGCTTCCGCCTGTTCTCGCTGCGCTCACCGCTGTATGTGAACGGTCCGTTCATCAAACCGAATGCCGGCGTGAAAGCCATCCCCCTGGCACTGCGTGGCGCCGGCATGGTCGCGCTGGGCGTGATCGCCGGCCCGGCTGCCGGGTTGCTGGCACTGGTCGCGCCGAGCGGCGACGTGCCCAATCAGTGCGCGCCGTTGTTGCAGCAGATGAAGGAAGGCAAGGCGCCGAAGACCGTGAAAGGTTGATTCGGCGCAGTCGTAAGAAAGGGCGCCCCTAGGGGCGCCTTTTTTATGTCAGTGCTGTAAGTGTGCTCTTGGTCTTGCGTAGTTCATTTCTGAAACAGTAAATCCGCCCCTGATTCCCCTTATACCTCCTGCGGCGCCTTCTTATAGTCGGCGGTCACAGTCACTTGGAGGTGGACGCGATGCAGGAGCCTTATGTGTTTATCGCCATAAAGGGCGTAGCCGTGGGCGCTTTAGGTAGCCACACCGGTGAGCAAATAGGCTCCCTCCTTTACAAAGTTTCAGGGAGTGGGCAATGACGCCAGAGTCCATCGGTATAGTGTCTGGTGTGTTGATGCTGCTGAGTTTTCCATTAAATTTTTATGTCATTTATACAAGACTTGAAGAGGCCGAAGATTATCTAAAGTTCAGCACATTCGTAGTAACGTTCAAATATAGGTTTGGCGTCGGTCCGCTGGGTGGGAAGTTGAAACGCCTCTTCGCGATTGCCCTCGTCATCCTTATGCCGAGGATTTTTCAATGGCGATACCTCGTGCTCGTTGAGGATGTGAAACGTATTCCAAGAAGTCTCAAACTATGGATAGTCGTTCCCTACCTGCTCACACTGTCGTCCGTGGCGGGGATGGCCCTGTCATGGTTTCTGACGAACTGACGGTCAAAAGGGGAAGCGGTCTAATCCGCTTCCCCCTTTTTAGACGCGCAGTCATTTACAGACTTTCGAGAATATCCGCCATGTCATCCGCATGCTCTTCTTCCTGAGCCAGGATTTCTTCGAACAGGCGGCGGGTGGTCGGGTCTTTGTCACCGATGTACTGGATGATTCCACGGTAGCTGTCGACCGCAATCCGCTCGGCGACGAGGTCTTCGTAGACCATTTCCTTCAAATTGTTGCCGGCCACGTATTGCGCATGGGCGTTCTTCGATAGCAGGTCCGGGTTGAATTCCGGCTCGCCGCCCAACTGCACGATACGTTCGGCGAGTTTGTCGGCGTGTTCGGCTTCCTGGGTCGCATGTTCGAGGAATTCTGCAGCGGCGATCTGCGCCTTCACGCCGCTGGCCATGAAGTAGTGACGCTTGTAGCGCAGCACGCAGACCAGTTCGGTGGCCAGCGAGGCATTGAGCAGGCGAATGATCTCTTCGCGGTCGGCGTTGTAGCCTTCGGTCACGGCGCCGTTTTCGACGTTCTGGCGGGCGCGTTGGCGCAGGGTCGCAACGTCAGTCAGGTTTGCTGCAGTCATCTCAACCTCCTGGGGCTAATCCGGTTTTACGCCACGCTCTGTCGGCGTGATCGCTCCAAGTTGTGAGTCGTGGGCGGGGCAAAAAGTTTTATTGGATTTGCCGGCAGATGTCATCAGCCCGTCGCCGGATTGGGTTAGCCTGCGCTCATCCTTTCTTGATCAAGGACGTTCGCTTCATGTCGCAGTCGTTAGCCACGCGTTACCCCTTGGTGCTGGTGCCGGGCATGCTGGGGTTTGTGCGCCTGGGATTGTTTCCTTACTGGTACGGCATCGTCCCGGCGTTGCGGGCCGGCGGGGCGCAGGTGTTTGCGGTGCAGGTGGCGCCGCTCGATTCCAGCGAGGTGCGTGGCGAGCAGTTGCTCGCGCAAGTCGAGCGGATTCGCCGCGAAACCGGTGCCGACAAGGTCAACCTGATCGGCCACAGCCAGGGTTCGCTCACTGCGCGCTATGCCGCGGCCAAATGTCCGCAGTGGATCGCCTCGGTGACGTCGGTGGCCGGCCCCAACCACGGTTCGGAGCTGGCGGATTATTTCCACACCCATTACCCCCGGGGCAGCGTCAAAGGCCGGATGGTCAGCGCGCTGTTTCATCTGGTCGCCGCCGTCATGAGCCTGCTGGAGACCGGCTACCGAGGCCCGCGCTTCAAGGCCGACCTGCACGCCTCGCACCAGTCGCTGACCAGCGCTGGCGTGGCGGTGTTCAATCGTGAGTATCCCCAGGGATTGCCGCCGACATGGGGCGGGCAGGGCGCCGCAGAGGTCAATGGCGTGCGCTATTACTCATGGTCCGGCACTTTGCAGCCGGGTAAGACCGATCGCGGGCGCAACCTGCTCGATGGCACGAATCGCAGTTGCCGCTTGTTCGCCCGCAGCTTCGTGCGCGAGAAAGGCCAGTGCGATGGCATGGTCGGGCGCTACAGCTCACACCTGGGGACGGTGATCGGCGATGACTACGCCCTCGACCATTTCGATATCGTCAACCAGTCGCTGGGGCTGGTGGGCAAAGGCGCGGAGCCGATACGCTTGTTCGTCGAGCATGCGCAGAGGCTCAAGGCGGCTGGGGTGTAGCAGATGCACCGCGTTATCGTTCATCGGGGGCAAGCCCCCTCCCACAGTTGACCGAGGCGCCAGGGCGAACGCGGTCCACTGTGGGAGGGGGCTTGCCCCCGATAGCGATAGCTCAGGCAACGCCCAGCTTACGCCCGACCGGCGTAGTCCAGCGCTCCGACAAAATCACCCCGCCCAACGTCAGCAGCCCGCCCACCAGGTGATACAGCGCCAACGCTTCCTTCAACACCAGCGCCGCGATCAGCGCGGTAATCAGCGGCAGCAGGTTGAAAAACAACGTGGTGCGGCTCGGCCCCAGGGTTTTCACCGAGTGCATCCAGGCCAATGGTGCGAGCATCGAGGCCAACAGGCAGGCGTACAGCACCAACGGAATATTCGCCCAGCCCAGCCCGGCTTTTGCCGAGTACAGAAACAGCGGAAACAGCACCACCACGGCCACCAGCACCTGCAGATACAGCAACACCAACGGCGGCAGGCGCAGCTGCCATTTTTTCAGCAAGGTGCTGTAGACCGCGTAGGCCAGGGTGGCGACCAGCATCATCGCGTCGCCCAGGTTGACCCCGTGTTGCAGCAGCGTGCCCAGGCTACCGGACGACACCACCACCGCCACGCCAGCGAACGACAGCACCGCGCCGCTCAGCGCGCCGAAGGTCAGGCGTTGGCCGAGGCTGATGATCGCCGCCGTCAACGCCATCAATGGCATCAGCGACAGGATGATGCCCATGTTGGTGGCGCTGGTCAGCGACGCGGCGTAATAGGCCAGGCTTTGATACACCGCCATGCCCAGCACGCCGAGGATAAAAATCTTGCCCAGGTTCGGGCGGATGATCGGCCACTGGGCAATCACCGGCTTGAGCATGAACGGGGTAAACAGCAGCGCCGCGAGCAACCAGCGGTAGAAGCCGATTTCAGCGGGGAAGATCGAACCCACGGCCAGTTTGTTGACCACGGTGTTGCCGGCCCAGATGAAAATGGCCAGCAGGGGATACGCGTATTGCATTGAAAACAACCCAAGGTGTTGGTGAGACGGGAGTATGGCGCAGTACCGACGGGCGAACATCCGTAGTCGGTGAAGATGTTACAAGGTTTGGCTACACTCCTCCGTAGGCCGCGCCCTCCGGTGCGGTAACAGGGAGAAAACTCCATGAAGATGCTGCGAATTCCGTTGTTGATGATGGGCCTGCTGCTGTGTTCCCAAGGCTTTGCCGCTACCGCCCAGCAAAATAAAATGACCACCTGCAATGCCGAGGCCACCACCAAGACGCTCAAAGGCGACGAGCGCAAAGCGTTCATGAAAACCTGCCTGTCGGCGCCCGCCGCCAATGATGCGAAGACGCTGACCCCGCAGCAGCAGAAGATGAAAGATTGCAATGCGTCGGCGAAAACCAAGGCGCTGACCGGCGATGCGCGCAAGACGTTCATGAGCACCTGTCTCAAAGGCTGATCGCGCGTTCGCGTTCGCTGAAGATCAAATGTGGGCGGCTGGCTGGGCCCCCCGGTCTACCTGAAGGGCCAGCCCGCTCCCACGCTTGATCGCATTGACTACCGATCCACTCGCTTGATTGCCTCAAGGCTGGCAGACTGCCCATCCTTTAACGCCGTTCGTTTTGAGGCTGTATGCCAACGTTTTCTCAGCGTCACGTGTTATTGCTGGCCAGTTACATCATCATTTTCGGCGGATTACTGCTGGTTCTGCCGCTGAAGTTGCTGCCCAGCCTGCTGGCCGGGCTGTTGGTATTTGAACTGGTCAACATGCTTACCCCTCAACTGCAACGGCTGATCGAAGGTCGGCGTGCGCGCTGGCTGGCCGTGGCCTTGCTCGGCACCCTGATCGTCAGCGTGTTGACCCTGATCTTTGCCGGCGCGATCAGCTTCCTGCTCCACGAAGCGGAAAACCCCGGGGCCTCCCTCGACAAATTCATGGGCGTGGTCGACCGCGCGCGCGGCCAGTTGCCGCCGTTCCTCGACGCTTACCTGCCCGCCAGCGCCGCCGAATTCCGGGTGGCCATCGGCGACTGGATCAGCAAACACCTCAGCGATCTGCAATTGGTGGGCAAAGATGCCGCCCACATGTTCGTCACCCTGCTGATCGGCATGGTGCTCGGCGCGATCATGGCGCTGCAGCGCATCCCCGACCTGACCAAGCGCAAACCCCTGGCTGCCGCGCTGTTCGATCGTCTGCACCTGTTGGTCCAGGCGTTTCGCAACATCGTCTTCGCACAAATCAAGATCGCCGCCCTCAACACCGTGTTTACCGCCGTGTTCCTCGCCGTGGTGCTGCCGCTGTGCGGGATTCACCTGCCGCTGACCAAGACCCTGATCGTGCTGACCTTCCTGCTCGGCCTGCTGCCGGTGATCGGCAACCTGATGTCCAACACCCTGATCACCATCGTCGCGCTGTCGCTGTCGATCTGGGTCGCGGTGGCGGCGCTGGGGTATTTGATCGTGATCCACAAGGTCGAGTACTTCCTCAATGCGCGCATCGTCGGCGGGCAGATCAGTGCCAAGTCGTGGGAATTGTTGCTGGCGATGCTGGTATTCGAAGCCGCGTTCGGCCTGCCGGGGGTGGTGGCGGGGCCGATTTACTATGCGTACCTGAAGAGTGAGCTGAAGCTCGGCGGGATGGTCTGAGGAGGGAGGACACTGCTCTGCTGTAGGAGCGAGCTTGCTCGCGAAAAACCCAAGAGCGCCGCGCGCCGTCAGACAGCCCGCGTTATCGTTGGCGTCCTTCGCGAGCGAGCTCGCTCCTACAGGGGGCAGTGCGACGGTATCAGCTGCCGTAGCGCTTACTGGCCTCGATCGCCAACCCGCTGCCGATACTGCCGAAGATATTCCCTTCCACATGCCGCGCATTCGGCAGCATCGCCGAGATGCTGTGGCGCAGCGCCGGAATGCCGCTGGAACCGCCGGTAAAGAACACCGTGTCCACCTGCGCCACATCCACCGACGCGTCGCTGAGCAATTGGGTGACGCTGTTGCGCACGCGCTCCAGCAGCCCGTCGATGGCCGACTCGAACAACGTGCGGCTCAGGTCCACGCTCAACCCTGGCTCCACCCGGTCGAGCAGCACATGGCGGCTGTCTTCGTGGGTCAGCTGGATCTTGGTTTCTTCGACTTCCATCGCCAACCAGTGTCCGGCACGCTGTTCGATCAGCTTGAACAGGCGGTCGATGCCGCCGGTGTCTTCGATGTCGTAGCGCATGCTGCCCAGGGCCAACTGGGATTTTTGCGAGTACACCGAGTTGATGGTGTGCCAGGTGGCCAGGTTCATGTGATGGCTGGTGGGCATGTACGCGCCGCTTTTCATGCGGCTGCCGTAGCCGAACAGCGGCATCATGCCGGCCAGCGAGAGTTGTTTGTCGAAGTCGGTACCGCCGATGTGTACGCCGCCGGTGGCGAGGATGTCGTCGTGGCGGTTGTCGTTGTGGCGACGGTCCGGCGACAGGCGCACCAGCGAGAAGTCCGAGGTACCGCCGCCGATGTCGACAATCAGTACCAGCTCTTCTTTTTCGATGGTGGACTCGTAGTCGAAGGCCGCGGCAATCGGTTCGTACTGGAACGAGATGTCCTTGAAGCCGATCTTGCGCGCCACGTCGACCAAGGTGTTCTCGGCTTCCTGGTCGGCCATCGGGTCGTCATCGACGAAAAACACCGGGCGACCCAGCACCACTTCTTCGAACTCGCGGCCGGCGGTGGCTTCGGCGCGGCTCTTGAGTTGGCCGATAAACAGCGCGAGCAAGTCGGTGAACGGCATCGCGGTGCCCAGCACGCTGGTGTCGTGCTTGATCAGCTTGGAACCCAGCAGGCTCTTGAGCGAGCGCATCAGCCGGCCTTCGTAGTTCTCCAGGTATTCGTGCAGCGCCAGGCGACCGTAGACCGGGCGGCGCTCCTCGAAGTTGAAGAACACCACCGACGGCAAGGTGATTTTGTCGTCCTCCAGCGCGATAAGCGTTTCCATGCCGGGGCGAATCCAGCCGACGGTGGAGTTGGACGTGCCGAAGTCGATGCCGCAGGCACGGGCTGGGGATGGGTTTTTCATGTCTATCGGGTTCCGGTTGAAAAACGGCCGCGCAGTGTATGCCACCCGCGTGCAGATGCGTAGGCCGACGATCTGTTAAATAGCCGGCGGCGCGCCTTGAAAGAGCGGGGTTTGCCCCCAACTTGTCCAGCATACGGTCGGCGGCTGCAAGGTTATTCGTGCGGTGCCGATAAACTACTCAGACGCATCCATCGGCTTGGGATTGAGTTCAGTCAATCCAAACGCTGCAAACCGGCGCATGCTGTGCCCTTGGCTGTGCGATATCGATGACGGAGGGTGACCCCCCAGATGGACTTTAAAGACTATTACAAGATCCTTGGCGTGGAGCCGACAGCGGACGACAAGGCAATCAAGGCCGCCTATCGCAAGCTGGCGCGCAAATATCACCCGGACGTGAGCAAGGAAAAAGACGCCGAAGCCAAGTTCAAGGACGCGTCCGAAGCCTATGAAGCGCTGAAAAGTGCCGACAAGCGTGCCGAGTACGACGAGCTGCGCAAATACGGCCAGCACGGCCAGCCGTTCCAGGGCCCACCGGGCTGGCAGAGCCGTGGCGGCTATGGCGGCGGCCAGGACACGGGCGACTTCTCGGACTTCTTCAGTTCGATCTTCGGCGGGCGCGGCGATGCGTTCGGCGGCGGTCAGCGCCGCAGTACCGGACGCAAGGGCCAGGACGTGGAGATGCAACTGTCGGTGTTTCTTGAGGAGACGCTGTCGACCGAGTCCAAGCAGATCAGCTTCCAGGTGCCGCAATACGACGCCTCGGGCCGGCATGTCAGCAACACCACCAAGAGCCTGAACGTGAAGATCCCTGCCGGGGTGACCGACGGCGAGCGCATCCGCCTCAAGGGCCAGGGCGCGCCGGGCGTTGGCGGCGGGGCCAATGGTGATCTGTACCTGATCGTCAAGTTCGCGCCGCACCCCAAGTTCGAGGTCGAAGGCGAAAACCTGGTGATCACCGTACCGGTGGCACCGTGGGAGCTGGCGTTGGGCACCGAAGTCGCGGTGCCGACCCTGACCGGCAAGATCAACCTCAAGGTCCCGGCCGGCAGCCAGAACGGCCAGCGCATGCGCGCCAAGGGCCATGGCCTGCTGAACAAGAGTGGCCAGCGCGGTTACCTGTTCATCCAGCTCAAAGTGGTGATGCCCAAAGAAGCCAGCGAGGAGGTGCTCGGGTTGTGGAAGGCGCTGGCCGACAGCGCCGCCTTCGATCCGCGCAAAGGCTGGAACACCTGACCCGCCAGGGCGGCGGTCTTGCAGAGTTAGGCCCAGGCCCGTGGGGGCCATGAATAAGCTGCTCATTTTTACAATGAGGCGCTATTCATGGCCCACGCTCAAGCCCCACTCCCTCCCGGCGATAGGGCGCCGCGCCAGCGTGGCGTAGGGCGCTTCAGAACAGAAAGTAGCGCTGCGCCATCGGCAGCACATCCGCCGGCTCACACCACAGCAACACGCCGTCGGCCTTGACCTGATACGTCTGCGGGTCCACCTCGATGTGCGGCAGGTAGTCGTTGTGGATCAGGTCGGTTTTCTGCACGTCGCGGCAGCCCTTGACCACTGCGATCTGCTTCTTCAGGCCCAAGGCTTGCGGCAAGCCGGCGTCCGCGGCGGCCTGGCTGATAAAGGTCAGGCTGGTGGCGTGCAGGGCGCTGCCGAAGCTGGCGAACATCGGCCGGTAGTGGACCGGCTGCGGCGTGGGAATCGAGGCGTTGGCATCACCCATCAGGCTTGAGGCAATCGCGCCGCCCTTGAGGATCAGCGTCGGCTTGATGCCGAAGAACGCCGGCCGCCACAGCACCAGATCAGCCCATTTGCCGACTTCGATGGAACCGACGATATGGCTGATGCCATGGGTGATCGCCGGGTTGATGGTGTACTTGGCGATGTAGCGCTTGGCCCGGAAGTTGTCGTTGCCGGGGCCGTCGCCGGGCAGGGCGCCGCGCTGTTTTTTCATCTTGTCGGCGGTTTGCCAGGTGCGCGTGATCACTTCGCCGACGCGGCCCATGGCCTGGCTGTCGGAGCTGATCATCGAGAACGCGCCGAGGTCGTGCAGGATGTCTTCGGCGGCGATGGTCTCGCGGCGGATGCGGCTTTCGGCGAAGGCCACGTCTTCGGCGATGCTCGGGTCGAGGTGATGGCAGACCATCAACATGTCCAGGTGCTCGTCGATGGTGTTGCGCGTGAACGGCCGCGTCGGGTTGGTCGAGCTGGGCAGCACGTTGGGGAAGCCGCAGGCCTTGATGATGTCCGGTGCGTGGCCGCCGCCGGCGCCTTCGGTGTGGTAGGTGTGGATGGTGCGGCCCTTGAGCGCGGCCAGCGTGGTTTCGACGAAGCCGGACTCGTTGAGGGTGTCGCTGTGAATCGCCACCTGCACATCGTATTGGTCGGCGACGTTCAGGCAGTTGTCGATGCTCGCGGGCGTGGTGCCCCAGTCTTCATGCAGCTTCAAACCGATGGCGCCGGCCTTGACCTGCTCGATCAACGGCTCCGGCAGGCTGGCGTTGCCCTTGCCGGTGAAACCGATGTTCATCGGGAACGAGTCGCTGGCCTGCAGCATGCGCGCCAGGTGCCACGGGCCGGAGGTGCAGGTGGTCGCGTTAGTGCCGGTGGCCGGGCCGGTGCCGCCGCCGATCAGGGTGGTGACGCCGCTGGTCAGTGCCTCTTCGATCTGCTGCGGGCAGATGAAATGCACGTGGCTGTCGATGCCGCCGGCGGTGAGGATCATGCCTTCACCGGCGATCACTTCGGTGCTGGCGCCGATGGCCATGGTCACGCCGGGCTGGATATCCGGGTTGCCGGCCTTGCCGATGGCGTGGATGCGGCCGTTCTTGAGGCCGACGTCGGCCTTGACGATGCCCCAGTGGTCGATGATCAGCGCGTTGGTGATCAACGTGTCGACCACTTCATGGGCGAGCAATTGGCTCTGGCCCTGGCCATCGCGGATGACCTTGCCGCCGCCGAATTTGACCTCTTCGCCATAGACGGTGAAGTCCTGCTCCACTTCGACGAACAACTCGGTGTCGGCCAGGCGGACCTTGTCGCCGACGGTGGGGCCGTACATGTCGGCGTAGGCTTGGCGGCTGATTTTCATGTGTGGTTGCCCTGAAAAATTTATGTTGAATGTGAGTCAGCTATCGGGGGCAAGCCCCCTCCCACATGGGAATGCGTTCCAACTGTGGGAGGGGGCTTGCCCCCGATGAGGCCCTAAAGGTCGCCCATGATCCGCCCGGCAAACCCGAACACCCGCCGCCCACCGCCGAAGTCGACCAACTCGACCTCACGGCTCTGCCCCGGCTCGAAGCGCACCGCGGTGCCCGCCGGGATATTCAGGCGCATGCCGCGGCTCAATGCGCGGTCGAAGGTCAGCGCGTCATTGGTCTCGAAAAAGTGATAGTGCGAGCCCACCTGGATCGGCCGGTCGCCGCTGTTGGCCACGCTCAGGCTGACGGTGCGGCGGCCGACGTTGAGTTCGATGTCGCCAGGCTGGATCTGAAATTCACCAGGAATCATGCAGGTTGCCCCAGGGTCTTGTAGTAGATGGCGGTCGGGCTGTAGCGCCCGTCCGGGCTTTGGCAGTAATCGGGCAGTTCACCGACCTTGGTGTAGCGCAGCGCCTGGTAGAAGGCTTCGGCCTCGGAGCCGGCTTCGGTGTCCAGGTACAGCAGGCCGCGCTTGTGTTGGCGCGCGGCGAGTTCCAGGGCGTGCATCAACTGGTGGCCCAGGCCGTGGCGGCGGGCGCTGCTGTGGACCAGCAGTTTTTGCACTTCGGCGCGGTTCAGACCGTTGGCTTTCTGGCACAGCGCCAGTTGCACGCTGGCGATCACCCGCTCGTCGCGCACCACCACCCACAGCAACAGGCTGGCGTCTTCGATGCTCGCTTGCACGCCGTGCAAATACGCGCGGGCCTGGGCCTCATCGAAGTCGGCCATGAAGCCGATCGACGCGCCGTGCCTGACCGCATCCAGCAACAGCTCGATCAAGCCCTGGCGATAGTGGGCAAAACTTTCAGCATTGACTCGACGCAGTTGCGCGGCGTTCATCGATCTCACTCCTGGGGCGGTTCGGCGCCCGGATTCAAGGTCAGTTGCATAAAGGTCAGGTCGAGCCAGCGGCCGAATTTGATGCCCACTTGCGGCATCTGCCCGGTGGTGCTGAAACCCAGGCGCTCATGCAGGCGGAGCGAGGCCTGGTTGCCGCTTTCAATGGCGGCGACCATCACGTGTTTACCGCCGGCGCGCGCGCGTTCGATCAGGGTTTGCATCAGGCGTGGGCCGAGGCCTTTGCCGCGCTGATCGTTGCGCACGTACACCGAGTGCTCGACGCTGTAGCGAAAACCCTCGAAGGGGCGCCAGTCGCCGAACGAGGCGTAGCCCGTCACTTCGTGGTTTTCCACCGCGACAAGGATCGGGTAGCGCTGCGCCTGGCGCGCAGTGAACCAGGCCAGGCGGTTAGCCAGATCCACCGGCTGTTCGTTCCAGATCGCCGTGGTGTTCAGCACCGCGTCGTTGTAGATGTCGCGGATCGCTGGCAGGTCTTGCTCGGTTGCATCACGAATCATGGCTGGGCCTCACGCGATGGGTTGGTGGACGGTCACCAGTTTGGTGCCATCGGGGAAGGTGGCTTCCACCTGGATATCCGGGATCATCTCCGGGATGCCTTCCATCACCTGCTCGCGGCTGAGCAGGGTGGTGCCAAAGTGCATCAGGTCGGCCACGGTACGGCCGTCGCGGGCGCCTTCCATCAGCGCGGCGGAGATGTAGGCGATGGTTTCCGGGTAGTTGAGCTTCACGCCGCGCGCCAGGCGCCGTTCGGCAACTAAGCCTGCGGTGAAGATCAGCAGTTTGTCTTTTTCCCGTGGGGTCAGGTCCATGGTTCAAGGTCCTTCATAAAATGCATTCTTAAATACAATGGAGATCAAGTGTGGGAGGGGGCTTGCCCCCGATAGCAGAGTGTCAGGCAATGCATCTGTAACTGACCCACCGCCATCGGGGGCAAGCCCCCTCCCACATGTTGATCTTCATGTGCTCCAGATTCGCGGTGCTACGGCCTCTCGGCCCAGCACCGCCGGGCGCAACAGCCGCCATAAATCAATCAACCAGCCCCGCGCCAGCAGCGCCTCGCTGGCCAGGCAGCGGGCGACCAGCAAGCCGGGCAGTTGGGTCAGGTCGCCGCGCACCGCATGGGGCAGCGAGCGGCAGTGTTCGAGTAATTCAGGCTCGATATCACCGGTCAGCAACAAGGTGGCGAATACCGGTTGTCCGTCCAGGCCGATCGGTGAGTCGAGCAAGCCATCGTCGCCCACAATGCGCTGGCGTTCGTGCCAGAGCAACTGGCCGTCGCGGCGGATATCCAGGTGCGATTGAAAGTGCCCGAGGTCGAAGCGCTCGCCGCTGGCCGGGCGGCCGAGGGCGACCACGTCCCAGTACAACAGCCGCGCATCGCCGTGCAGCGCGATGCGTGTGCTGAGTTCGGCCTGGGCGGCGCTGAACACGATGGTTTCCTGAGGCAGCCATTCCAGGGTGGCGCCGGCCTCGACGCTCAGCTCCAGTTGCTGAAACGCCGGGCCGCTGGCGCGGTACCACTTGGCCGCGCCAGGGCTGGTCAATTGCGCCCAGGCGCCCGCGGCGACGTGGGCGCGGATGTCCAGGCGGTCGCCGCCGGCTATGCCACCGGGCGGATGCACGATGATGTGCTGGCACACCTCGGGGCCTTCGGCGTACAGGTGTTTCTGCACGCGCAGCGGGCCGAGGTGGCGGCGCATCACCGGGCGCGTGGTGGCGCCGAAACGCGCGTAGCCGAGTTCCAGCTCGGCGTGCCAGCTGGGGGTGAACAGGGCAGTGGAAACGGGCAGGTTCATGGCGTGTGCTTATCGTTAGGACGCTACAGATTAGATGGTTACGAGACCGCGCACACCGTCGCGTTCCATATTTTCGCCACGGCCTTGCTGGACGATTTCCCCGCGTGACATCACCAGGTACTGGTCGGCCAGTTCGGCGGCAAAGTCGTAGAACTGCTCCACCAACAGGATCGCCATGTCGCCACGGGCCGCGAGCTTCTTGATCACCGCCGCGATCTCCTTGATCACCGACGGCTGGATACCTTCGGTCGGCTCATCGAGAATCAACAGGCGCGGCCGGCTGGCCAGGGCGCGGCCGATCGCCAGTTGCTGTTGCTGGCCGCCGGACAAATCGCCCCCGCGGCGGTACTTCATTTGCAGCAGCACCGGGAACAGTTCGTAGATAAACCCCGGCACTTCCCTGGCCTCGGCGCCGGGAAAGCGCGACAGGCCCATCAGCAGGTTTTCTTCCACGGTCAGCCGCCCGAAAATCTCGCGGCCCTGGGGCACGTAGGCGATCCCGGCGTGAACGCGCTGGTGCGGCTTGAAACCGGTGATGGCCTTGCCTTCCCAGTTCACCGCGCCCTCTTTGGCGGGCAACAGGCCCATCAGGCACTTGAGCAGGGTGGTCTTGCCCACGCCGTTACGGCCGAGCAGGCAGGTGACTTCGCCGACCTGCACCTCGAATGAAAGCCCGCGCAGGATGTGGCTACCGCCGTAATACTGGTGCAACTTGTCGACTTGCAGCATTCTCAAAACCTCCTCTATTCCCTGTAGGAGCGAGCTTGCTCGCGAAAAACCTGAGGGCGCCGCGTGCATTCAGGCTGCCCGCGTTATCGTTAACGATTTTCGCGAGCAAGCTCGCTCCTACAAAAAAGCGAACTCAGCGCCCGAGGTATACCTCGATCACGCGCTCGTTTTCCTGCACCTGTTCCAGCGACCCTTCAGCCAGCACGCTGCCCTGGTGCAACACGGTCACATGGTCGGCAATCGAACCGACAAACCCCATGTCGTGCTCCACCACCATCAGCGAGTGCTTGCCGGCCAGGCGCTTGAACAGTTCGGCGGTGAATACGGTTTCGGCGTCGGTCATACCCGCCACCGGTTCGTCGAGCAGCAACAGTTGCGGGTCTTGCATCAGCAGCATGCCGATTTCCAGGAACTGTTTCTGGCCGTGGGACAGCAGGCCGGCCGGGCGATGCACCGAGGCGGTGAGTCGGATGGTGTCGAGCACTTCATCGATGCGGTCCTTCTGTTCCCCGCTCAGGCGTGCGCGCAGGCTGGCCCACACCGACTTGTCGGTCTTCTGCGCCAGCTCCAGGTTTTCGAACACGCTCAAGGCTTCGAACACCGTGGGTTTCTGGAACTTGCGGCCAATGCCGGCCTGGGCGATCTGCACTTCGCTCATCGCGGTCAGGTCGAGGGTTTCGCCGAACCAGGCGTTGCCGTGGCTGGGCCGGGTCTTGCCGGTGATCACGTCCATCAGCGTGGTTTTGCCGGCGCCGTTGGGGCCGATGATGCAGCGCAGTTCGCCGACGCCGATGTAGAGGTTCAAGGCGTTGAGTGCCTTGAAACCGTCGAAGCTGACGCTGATGTCTTCCAGGGTCAGGATCGTGCCGTGGCGCGTATCGAGGCCCGTGCCGGCGGCCTGGCCGATGCCGATCGCATCGCGGCCGTTGCCGGTGTCGAGAATAGGTTCGAGCATAAATTCCGCCGTCGCAGTCACTCTCATTGTTCACCCCGTTTCTTCAACAGGCCGATCACACCCTTGGGCAAATACAGGGTGACGATGATGAACAACGCCCCCAGGAAGAACAGCCAGTACTCTGGGAACGCCACGGTGAACCAGCTCTTCATGCCGTTGACCACCCCGGCGCCGAGCAGCGGCCCGATCAAGGTGCCGCGCCCACCCAGGGCCACCCACACGGCGGCTTCGATGGAATTGGTTGGCGACATTTCGCTGGGGTTGATGATGCCCACCTGCGGCACGTACAACGCCCCCGCCAAGCCGCACAGCACTGCGCTCAACACCCACACGAACAGCTTGAAACCGCGCGGGTCGTAGCCGCAGAACATCAGGCGGTTCTCGGCATCGCGCAAGGCGGTCAACACCCGGCCGAACTTGCTGCGGGCCAGGCGCCAGCCGATGTACAGGCTGCTCACCAGCAACAGCACGGTGGCGGCAAACAACACCGCGCGCGTGCCCGGTTCGGTGATGCCGAAGCCGAGGATGCTGCGGAAGTTGGTGAAGCCGTTATTGCCGCCGAACCCGGTCTCGTTGCGAAAGAACAACAGCATCCCGGCGAAGGTCAGCGCCTGGGTCATGATCGAGAAATACACGCCCTTGATCCGCGAGCGGAAGGCGAAGAAGCCGAACACCAGCGCCAGCAACCCCGGCGCCAGCACCACCAGGCACAGTGCCCAGAGGAAGTGCTCGGTGCCGACCCAGTACCAGGGCAATTCGGTCCACGACAAAAAGGTCATGAACGCCGGCAACTCGTCGCCGGAGGCCTGGCGCATCAGGTACATGCCCATGGCATAACCGCCGAGGGCGAAGAACAGGCCGTGGCCGAGGGACAGCATCCCGGCGTAACCCCACACCAGGTCGAGCGCGAGGGCGACGATGGCGTAGCAGAGGATCTTGCCCACCAGCGTCAGGGTGTAGGCCGAGACATGCAGCGCGTTGTCCGCTGGCAGCAGCGACAGCAACGGCAGCGCCAGCAGCACGCCGAGGATCAGCGCGCCGACGGCAATCGTCAGCTTGGGGCCGGCCTTTTGCGTGGCCGTGAGCATCAATGGCTGGTTCATCAGTCGATCACCCGTCCTTTCAGTGCGAAGAGGCCTTGCGGGCGTTTCTGGATAAACAGAATGATCAGCGCAAGGATCAGGATCTTGCCGAGCACGGCGCCGATCTGTGGTTCGAGGATCTTGTTGGCGATCCCCAGGCCGAACGCGGCCATCACGCTACCGGCCAATTGGCCGACACCGCCGAGCACCACGACCAGGAAGGAGTCGATGATGTAGCTCTGGCCCAGGTCGGGGCCGACGTTGCCGATCTGGCTCAGCGCCACACCGCCGAGCCCGGCGATGCCGGAGCCCAGGCCAAAGGCGAGCATGTCCACGCGCCCGGTGGGCACGCCGCAGCAGGCGGCCATGTTGCGGTTCTGGGTGACGGCGCGCACGTTGAGGCCCAGGCGCGTCTTGTTGAGCAGCAGCCACGTCAGCACCACCACGCACAGGGCGAAGGCGATGATCACGATGCGGTTGTACGGCAACACCAGGTTGGGCAGCACTTGAATGCCGCCGGACAGCCACGCGGGGTTGGCCACTTCGACGTTCTGCGCGCCGAACACCAGGCGCACCAGTTGGATCAGCATCAGGCTGATGCCCCAGGTGGCGAGCAGGGTTTCCAGGGGGCGGCCGTACAGGTGACGAATCACCGTGCGCTCCAGGGCCATGCCGATGGCGGCGGTGACGAAAAACGCCACCGGCAGTGCGATCAGCGGGTAGAACTCGATGGCGTGCGGCACGTAGCGCTGCATCAGCAACTGCACCACATAGGTGGAATAAGCGCCGAGCATCAGCATCTCGCCGTGGGCCATGTTGATCACGCCCAGCAGGCCGAACGTGATCGCCAGGCCCAGGGCCGCGAGCAGCAGGATCGAACCGAGGGACATGCCGCTGAAGGCCTGGCCGAGCAGCTCGCCCAGCATCAGTTTGCGCTTGACCTGGGCCAGGCTGGTCTCGGCGGCGGTATGCACGGCGGCGTCGGTTTCCACGCCGGGGGCGAGCAGGGTTTCCAGGCGTGTGCGCGCCAACGGGTCGCCGGTGCTGCCGAGCAGACGCACGGCGGCCAAACGCACCAGCGGGTCGCTGTCCACCAGTTGCAGGTTGGCCAGGGCCAGGCTGAGGGCGCTGTGTACCTCCTCGACGGTTTCGGCGGCGACACGCTGGTCGAGGAACTTGAGCTGCGCCGGTTGTGCGGTTTTTTGCAGGGTCTGCGCGGCGGCCAGGCGTACCTTGGGGTCGGCGGCGAGCAGTTGCAGGCTGGCCTGTACGTTGTCGATCAGACCGCGCAGGCGGTTGTTCAGGCGCACGGTCTTGGTTTCACCGTTGACCGTCAGTTGGCCTTGTTGCAGCGCGTCCACCAACTCGATGCGCGCCGGGTCGGGCTGGGCGGCCCAGTCCTGCAGCAGTTTGGCTTGTTGCGTCGGGTTGGCGGCGAGGAAGTCTTCGGCGTCGCCGGCGTGTGCGCCAACAGGCAGCAACAGCAAGGCCGTGAGGATCAAGCGGTAGAGGGCAGTGGGCATAACAAAATGTCCTGAGCATGCACGGGTCGGCTTTATGTGGGAGGGAGCTTGCTCCCGATAGCGGTGGGTCAGGCAATGCATGTGCTGACTGATCCACCGCTATCGGGGGCAAGCCCCCTCCCACATGTCGATCTGCGCTGGGGCTTAGTTACTTTTCACGGCGTAATCAGGTTTTTTGTCGTTGCCGGGAATGTACGGGCTCCATGGCTGTGCGCGGATCGGTTCCTGGGTCTGCCACACCACCGAGAACTGCCCGTCGGCCTGGATCTCACCGATCATCACCGGCTTGTGCAGGTGGTGGTTGGTCTTGTCCATGGTCAGGGTGAAACCCGACGGCGCGGCGAAGGTCTGGCCGGCGAGGGCTTCACGCACTTTGTCGACGTCGGTGGACTTGGCCTTCTCCGCCGCCTGCGCCCACATATGAATGCCCACGTAGGTGGCTTCCATCGGGTCGTTGGTCACGGCTTTGTCCGCGCCCGGCAGGTTGTGTTTCTTGGCGTAGGCTTTCCAGTCGGCGACGAATTTGGTGTTCACCGGGTTCTCTACCGACTGGAAGTAGTTCCAGGCGGCGAGGTTGCCCACCAGCGGCTTGGTGTCGATGCCGCGCAGTTCTTCTTCGCCCACCGAGAACGCCACCACCGGCACGTCGGTGGCTTTGAGGCCCTGGTTGGCCAGCTCTTTGTAGAACGGCACGTTGGAGTCGCCGTTCACGGTGGAGATCACCGCGGTCTTGCCGCCCGCCGAGAATTTCTTGATGTTGGCGACGATGGTCTGGTAATCGGCGTGGCCGAACGGGGTGTAGACCTCTTCGATGTCTTTATCCGCGACGCCTTTGGAATGCAGGAACGAACGCAGGATCTTGTTGGTGGTGCGCGGGTACACGTAGTCGGTGCCCAGCAGGAAGAAGCGCTTGGCGCTGCCGCCTTCTTCGCTCATCAGGTATTCCACCGCCGGGATCGCCTGCTGGTTTGGCGCTGCACCGGTATAGAACACGTTCGGCGACATCTCTTCGCCTTCGTATTGCACTGGGTAGAACAGCAGGCCGTTGAGTTCTTCGAACACCGGCAATACCGATTTGCGCGACACCGAGGTCCAGCAGCCGAATACCACGGCGACCTTGTCCTGGGTCAGCAACTGCCGGCTCTTTTCCGCGAACAGCGGCCAGTTCGACGCCGGGTCTACCACCACCGGTTCCAGCATCTTGCCGTTCACACCGCCCTTGGCGTTGATCTCGTCGATGGTCATCAGCGCCATGTCTTTGAGCGAGGTTTCGGAGATGGCCATGGTGCCGGACAACGAATGCAGGATGCCGACCTTGATGGTCTCGGCGGCCTGCACAGTCCAGGTCATGCCCATGGCGACAATCGATGCCGATAGGGTGAAAGCCTTGAGCAAACTACGACGCTTCATGGTGCGATCTCCGGGGATTTGATTTTTTTAGTGGCAGAGTTGGAAGCTGAAGAGTGCATAGCAAGGCCTGTGCCTAAGGCCCGAAACCTCCACTTAAATCGTCACGCTGGGTGTCGCGGGCAAGCCTGGTGCACCGCTTTGGCTCGCGGTCGCAGGGTCGTGCAGGCGGGAGCCCCGAAAGAGGGCATGGAGATGCGGTGCCACGCTGCTGTCCGGGTCTTCCGGGATTCGCGCTTTGCATTCAATACACGGGAGAGCCACTGCATCGATGCGCGCTTTGACATGCTCGCGAAACGCGATGCAGTAATGGCCTCACTGGCGTGTGCGATTGGGTGTTTGTGACAGTACTTTTCGTACAGGGCCTAAATAAGTCATACCTATCTACCGTCTCTGAACGAGCGGTGTACTCCATCTTTGAAGGGGTGCGTCACGGCGATTATTTGCCAGGACGCACGCTTTCTTCGATGAGGTGAAACATGAATGACTTTACGGAACTGCCGCAACAAACCCCTGGACATATACCGGTCCTTCCGGCGCTCAGCCCGTTGTTTATGTCGGCCGACGATGCCGCCCGTTGGGCTTATGAGCGGATCGACTACTCGGTGGCCGACAAGGAATACGGGGGTGCCATTCTTAAACAAGGCAACCGCTACTTCGCCACGACGCCAATCGCTGACCAGCAGTTGACCTTCGATCATCGGATCTTGCTGGCCACGGATGCCGACGACAACTTCATCGCGCCAAACGGCTACAGTTGCGAGGCGCTTTACCATTCTCACCCGCCGAACCTGGAGCAGGTGAAAGCGAGAAACCCCGGGATTAGCGATGATCATGCTTCGATGATGATCAGTTTTTTTTCGCCTGCGGACCTGAGTTTTATCATTGAGCACCGCAGCTCGGTGCGCGCTCATTATTTGTGCGGCCCCGAGGGCTCGCTGCTTAAGTACACAACCTCGGGTTCGGCGGCGGAGGTCCTGCTGAGAAAGCGCCTTCTCGGCGAGGAGCCGTTCCCGGCTTCTGCGGATCGGGAGTCATTGATCTGGATGACCGCCGATGCCGGCGACCTGCGGGTAGTGGTGCCCAACCGCCAATGGGGAGGCGTGCGTGGGCAGATGAAGCGGGGTTGGAGAGTCAATGCCGCCGTGACGCAAGTGACCCAGGAGCAGCCATTTTTCACCCAGGTATTCGCACAGCCTGAATTGGCCGTGATGGCGGCGCTAGCCCTGTCGGCGTCGGCGGCTGGCGAGTATGCCTTCGGGTTTGTACTGAAACACACCCAAAGCGAAAGTTACATCGCGACCTACCCCGAGCTCGCGCCCAGGGCATTGTTCTCTGCCGCCGGGCTCTTCCCCGAGCAAGCCTCCGGCAAACTGAAGCTGCCCTCCAACTTTCGGCTCGAAGCCCTCTACTACCGCTCTAAAGCCACGCCAACGGACATCCCCGAAAACGAGTCCTGGTTGTATGCCACATTCCCGACCCCTGCGGAGCTGGTGGCGGCCATCGTGCAGTCAGAAGCGACCCGGGACATACAGAACAAAAGCCGAGTTTTGCGCCTTTACATCGAAACCTCGGATGACGCACTGCTTGAGCTCAAGGTGCCAGCGCCCAGTGATGCCGGTGCGCTGGTCAACACCGGCGACGATGGCGTGCTCGGTGACAATGGCGCCCAGGCCGCGCTGAAGGCCGGCAGCCTCAGCCCGCGTGACTATGTGCGCCGGGTGATTGCCGCGACGTCGGTGTCAGTGGTCCAGGCCGGCTTGCTCTGGCGTGTCGTCGGCCCGCTGGACAACCGTTCGGCGGTGTTGAACGGTTTCTATCAGGCGGTATTGAGCCCGCCCTTTATTTCTGCCCACGACGCAGCGGTGTATGCCCACGAGCAGATCGGCCCAAGACGTGAGCGAACCTACGGCGGCTATGTACTCAAGGACAAAGAAGGCCGCTTCTTTATCACCCAGCCCCTGGCCAGCGACGCCAACCCGTTTGCCCTCAGGCTGTTTTTTCCGACGGAACTACCCGGTCCGTTGATCCCTCCCGAGGCTTACGCGATTCACGGCCGCTACGGCTCCCACCCGGCGCTGTCGATGGTCGACCCCGGCTGGGTCAATCAGCGCAACTGGACGCGCGAAGACGCCCTCATCAACCTGCAGATTTTTGGCACCGCCCAAATCTACGATGTGATCCAGTCGGGGCGCCCGGCGTATATGTCGGCTGCCGAGGACTGCCTGCTGGCGTACACCCCGAGCGGCTCCACGCATGAGGCATTGGTGTCTGCCGGCGCTGCGCCGCAACCGGCCGGCAGCGTGCTGCAAAAACGTTTGGACAGCGGTCTGTTCAAACCCGCGCTGTGGGTCACCCGGTTGGCTGAGGCGGGTGACTTGCGGGTGATCCAAGGCAATGTGTTATGGGGCCCGCGTTCGCCGATCTACAAAGACTGGACGCCCTCTTTCGAGTACGCGCCCAGAACCGGCGCTCCCGACTATGTGACCTATGGCGCGCTGTTCGGCACGGCAGACGAAGCCGCCCGCGATCTGCATGCGCGGGTCCATGGGCGCAACCTGCCGGAGCAGGCGTACTTTGCGTTTATCCTCAAGCACCGGGACAAGGCGTTGTACCTGGCCACCGAGGTGGTGGGCGTCAATGAACGGGTCAAGCTGTTCAATCTCAACAGCGTGTTTGCGCCGACAGAAGACAATGACTATCGGTTTCCCGCTGGGTTTTCGCTCTGCGGGCTATTTCGTTCGCAGCAATGGCAACCGACCGGGCTGTCGCCATCCAGTGCCTGGCTGACCCGCTATTTTGTGATGCCGATGGTGTTGTACGAGGCGCTGTACGAGAGCCAGCGCAGAGGGGTGAAGTACAACGGCGGTAGAAACCTGCCGGTGTACTTTTCAACGCAGGAGGGAGCCCTGTTGAGATTCGTCGCGCTGCCATTTCGCGTGGGCGGCGGCGGGCCGGTGGAAAGTGCCTTTGAACAGGCCGCCAGCGCATTGGCCTCCGGTGAAAAGACGACGCAGACCTTTGTCAGGGAGTGGGCCAACAGCGGCGAGCTCTACGTGGTGCGTACCAGCCAATGCTGGGACCAGCAAGGGCGGGTGTCGCGCACCTGGACGGGTTACGAACACCTGACCCGCCGTCGCGTGGGGCCCGCGTTTGCCAACCCGGACGATGCGGCACGGTATGCCGCGGGCATTGTCGGTGAGGGCCGGCGCCGCACCTATGGCGGCGTCCTGCTCAGGCTGCCCGATGGTGTGTTCGTCGCGACTGATCCGCTGGTGGTGCCGCCCCAGGGCTTTGCGCTGAACTGGATTTATCCCGACCCGGCGATCGCGCAAGGGCTGTACCCGCCGGGAAGTATCATCGTCGCGCGTTACCGCTCGGTGCTCAAGCAAGAGACACAGATACTGTTTTCGGCCACGCAAAAGGCGGTCTACCAGAGCATGTTGCCCACGAGCGTGCTGTCGAACCTGCTGTTCCGTGAAGTCCACATCAAGCGCGAATATGTGTTTGGCCCCGAGGGGGGCATCCTGCGTTATCAACTGACGGGGTCGGCGGAGGAGGAGGCGCTCAAGCTGACGTTGGCGCCGTTGAACCTGGTCAGGGGGGATGTGGCCGACAATGAAGTCGAACGGCAACTGCGCAGCGGAACGCTGCTCCCGGTCGACTTCGTCACGCAGGTGGCGAAGGCCGGCGATCTGCGGGTGGTCAACGGCAACCGCCTGTGGGGCCACCCGCGACGGTTGAGCGGGCCGTTCGTGCCGGACTTGGCCGAGGTCGCGGCGCTGGCGATCAAGCAGGTGTTTGCCGATGCGCCGTGCGGTCCGCTCTTTACCCAGGCTTACGACGCCGTGCGTCATGTGCAGCGAGTGTCGTCGCCGCAGGCACAGGTGCAGTTCGGTTATGTACTCAAGGATGCGCGGAAAAACCTGTACATGACGACCTTGCCGTTGGTGCGCGCCGATTACACGCGTTTCGAACAGGTCTTCGTCGATGGCCTGTTGCCCCAGGGGTATACGCTGGATGGCTTGTATCTGTGCGCCTCCACCGTGGCGATTGCGCCGGCGAGCGATGACATGGCGCTGAGTTTCTTCTCGCCCCAGGTACTGGCCGGCGCGGTCAATTTTCTCAGCAACCTGGCCGGCAACGGTGCCCTGCCGCTCTACCTGCTGTGCGCCGACGGCGCGCTGCTGAGGTATTCCTTGCGAAAGCACGAGGGGCAAGCGCTGAGCAGCGAGGCCCGAACGCTCGGACCGCAGTTGCTCGAAGGCGCCTCCAGCGTCGCCGACTACGTGCGCGGGCTCGCGACCAAGGGCGACTTGTATGTGCGTGTCAGGAGCACGGTGTGGGGCAAGGAACAAAGCGTCACCGCGCAGTGGCAACCCAAGGCCGCGCCCTGGCCCGCCCAGGACAACCCACACTTCCTGTCCTTTTGCGGGCCGCTGTTCGGTCATGCCGACGACGCCGCGCGCTGGGCCGAAAAACAGCTGGGCGGCTTCAAGGGCCGCGAATACCTCGGCGCCGTGCTGGCGCCGCCAAAGGCGCGGGGGCTCGTGGCGCTTGAGCCGGTGGAGGATCACCGTGCGTGGTTGGTGGACACGATTTCACAGCTGTTCTGGTTCGGTCATCTCGGCTTTGATATCACCCCCGATCACCCGCTGTTCTTCTACACCATCAAAGCGCTCCAGGCGTTTTACAAAGTCATCCCTTTGGGCCTGAATCTATCGTCGCTGGATCAGCGGTTGCTGGACAATTTTGCCGACAAAAATGATCTGCGCCTGTACCTGGACATCATCCGCAGTAACCGTCCGGTCGCCGAGAGTGTCTACCTGGCGTGTCGCGGCGGTGCGCTCCTGAAGTATGTGCCGGGTTTCACGGCGGACGAGACGCGACTGCTGAGTGTCGACTCGTCGCCTTCGCCCAGCGTGCTGGTCAGCGGCTTGCGCGCGGCCGGCACGTTGAGTGTGTTGGAAACCGATACCTTCTGGACGCGACCGGGGGCGCTGGGGGCGGAATGGCAGGTCAAGGACGTACTCGCCGAGCCGGACCCGCAAGCCGTGCTGTACGGCCGGGACAAAGACGAACTCTGACAACGGCGCGGCGCTGACCAAGCCGGCCGCCGTGGATCGCCCGGTCCCCGGCGGCACTTGACCGGCACCCGGGCGTCAAACCCGCGAAGGCTGCGCAAACAGCCGCGACAGCAGCAGGCGATCGAGCGCCCACACGACGATCAGCGACGCGCCCACCAACGGGAAGGCGATCGCCAGCCCGAGCATGATCACCATCGCGGTTTTCCACTTCGGCAGGTCATGACGCAACGGCGGCACTCCGAGGCCGCCCACCGGCCGCCGTTTCCACCAGATCACCACGCCGCTGACGGCACTGAGCAGGATCATCAGGCAGATCAGCAGCACGATCAGTTGATTCACCCAGCCGAACATCTTGCCCTCGTGCAACATCACGCCGGTCTCGGTCGCCCGCGCCACGCCGTTGTAGTGTTCCCAGCGCACATCGGCGAGGACCTTGCCGGTGTACTGGTCCACATGCAGGGTGGCGTCATTGCGCGGGTCGTTGGCGAACACCGAGACAGTGAATACGCCCTCGGCGGTGGTGGGCGGGGTGATGCTGTAGCCGGGCTCGACCTTGCGCGAGGTGGCCAGGTCGACCACCTGTTGCAGGCTGATGGTGGGCGCGGCGGGGGCGGCATGCATCGCGCCGTGGTTCATGTGTTCGGCATGGTCGCCGGACACCGGCATCGGTGTGTTTTCCATGGCCCAGGGCACGGTCTGTTGCGTCGCGGTGTTGAGCACGCGCGCCTGTTGATCGGAGGTCGGCACGTTGTTCCACATCGCCGCCGGGAAGCGGTTCCACAGGTCGGCGTATTGCTTGCCCCAAAAGCCGGTCCAGGCCATGCCGCTGAGCAGCATCACCAGCAACAACGCCGCGCCCCAGAAACCGGTGACGACATGCAGGTCGCGCCAGAACACACGGCCACGGGTGTTGAAGCGCGGCCACAGCACCCCGGACGATGACTTGCCGCGTGGCCACCACAAGTACATGCCTGAGATCACCAGCATCACGCCCCAACCGGCAGCGAGCTCGACCAGGCGGTCACCCACGGTGCCTATCATCAACTCGCCGTGCAGGGCGCGTGCGATGGCTTGCAGGTTGTTTTTCGCGTCCTGCGTGCCGAGCACGGTGCCGCGATACGGGTCGACGAACACCGTCATTTCGCGGCCGCCGTCATGCATGACGAACTGTGCGCTGCTGGTGGCGTCGGCCGGTGGCAAGTATTTGCTGAGCGTGCCCTGGGGGTAGGCGGCCTTGGCGCGTTGCAGTTGCTCGTCGGCGCTCAGTGCGCGTTCGGCGGCGGGGACGGTGAGCAGGTGGCCGTACATCAGCGGGTCGAGCTGGGGCTTGAACAGGTAGATGATGCCGGTCAGGGCCAGCAGCACCATGAAGGGCGCGACAAACAGCCCGGCGTAGAAATGCCAACGCCAGGCCAGGTTGTAGAAGGAGATTTTTTGTGTGCTCATCAGGGGGGGCTCCGCAAGGTTTTGTTTTTTGGGGGTCAGTTACACCGCCATCGGGGGCAAGCCCCCTCCCACATTTGAAGTGCATTCCAACTGTGGGAGGGGGGGGCCCCCGATGCTTTTAGAAGCTCATGTCGACCTTGGTCCAGAGCGTGCGCCCCGGCTCCTTGATGGCCTGCGGATCGTTGGCCGGGTAGCCGAACCCGGCGTTGCCGGCCAGGTTCAAATGCTCGGCGTAGGCTTTGCCGAACAGGTTGTCGACGCCGGTACTGACCTTGAAGTTTTTATTGATGCGGTACGCCGCATTCAGCGAGAACACGCCAAAGCCGCCGCTCTTGTCGTAGTCCTTGCCGACCACGTTGCCTTTGTTCTGATCGATGCGGTTTTGCGCGGCGACCACTCGCCACAGGGCGCCGGCGCTCCAGTCGTCCTCGCTGTAGGTCAGGCCCAGGCGCGCATCCAGCGGCGGCATTTGCGGCAGGGGCTTGCCGTCGCTGCTGTTCTTGCCCCAGGCGTAGGCGAGGGTGGCGTCGGCCTTCCAGTTTTGGGTCAGCTTGTACGCCGCGCCCAGTTCGCCGCCCATGATCCGTGCGTCGACGTTGCGCGCCTGGGACGTGGTGCCCATCATTCCGGTCCGGTAGTCGAACAGGATGAAGTCGCGTACCTGCCCGACGTAACCCGAGGCCCAGGCTTCGAGGTCGGCGGTCTTGTATTGCGCGCCGAAGTCGAGCTGGGTGGTTTTTTCCGGTTTCACGCCATCGAACGCGTTGACCGAACCGGCCGCGCCGGTGTTGGGGGAAAACAGTTCCCAGTAGTCCGGGAAGCGTTCGGCGTGGCCCAGCCCGGCGTAGAGCGTGGTCGGGGTGTCTGCCAGGTCGTGCTCGTAGCGCATGAAGCCCGAGGGCAGGGTGTCGGCGCGGGTGTCATCGGCGGTCGGGTTGGCGCGTGCCGACATGCCTGAGCCGATGGTCTGGCGGAAGTCCCGGGCCGAGGCGCGATCCAGGCGCGCGCCGGTGATCAGGCGGTCGCGGTCGGCGGCGTACCAGGTCAGCTCGCCGAATACGCCGTAGTTATGGAAGTTGGCGTCCTTGTTGCGCGGCAAATCCTTGTAGGTGTCGACGCCCATGCTGCTGCGCTGGCGGTGTTCGTTGGTCTGCGCATCCAGACCGCCGATCAGTTGCAGGTCGGCCCAGCGCCAGGTCGCCTTGATCCGCGCGCCGAGGGTGCGGCGGTCGACGTTGGAGGCCATGGGGCCTGCCATCATCCCGGTGCCCGACGGGACGCGCAGGCTGTAGTTGTCCATGACGTGGTCGGCGTAGTTGTAGTAGACCTGGGCCTCGACCTTGTCCAGCACCTCACCGATATTGGATTTTTCGAAGCGCAGCCCCAGGCTTTCGCGCAGGAACTGCGAGCCGTCCATGCCGCGCCCGGCGTAGCGCGCCTCGCCATCGCCGCGGCCGGCGGTGAGTTCGAGCAGGGTGTCGGCGTCGGGGGTGAAACCGACCGCGACGTCACCGTTCCACTTGTCGTAGCGCGAGGCGACGGTGTCGTTGTTGCCGTCCTTGTAGTCGTCGGCGTGTGCCTGGTTGCCGATCACCCGCACGTAACCCAGGGGCCCGCCGGCAGCGGCGTCGATGACTTTGTCGAAGCGCCCGTTGGAGCCGGCCAGCACGCTGGCGTTGAGCCGCGTGCCCAGTTCGCCGAAATGCTCGGGCTCGCGCTCGAACAGGATGGTGCCGGCCGACGCGCCCGGGCCCCAGAGCACGGTTTGCGGGCCTTTGATCACGGTGAGTGTGTCGTAGGTTTCCGGGGAAATGTACGAGGTGGGCGCGTCCATCCGGCCCGGGCAGGCGCCGAGCATCATGCTGCCGTTGGTGAGGATGTTCAGGCGCGAGCCGAACATGCCGCGCAGCACCGGGTCGCCGTTGGTGCCGCCGTTGCGCACCAGGGCGAAGCCGGGGATGGTCTTGAGATAGTCGCCGCCATCGCTGGCGGGCACCGGCTGGCGCGGGTCTTTCGGGTTGGTGACCACGGTCAGCGGCGAGCTGGGGGCGATCGCGGTGATCACGGTGGGGCTCAGTTCGTGCTCGGCGTGCTCATCGGTATCGGCATGGGCCTGTGGCATCAAGAGCGCGCCGCACAGAACGGCGAACACGGGAGTGCTTCCCAAACGGGTGTCAGCAGAAAACCTGGACATGAAGAATTCCATCTATCAATCGTAAACAACACGGCCAGCAGCCTGTGGCTGTCTGTCTAACGTCGGCCGGGGTGAAGTAACGGTGTCAAGTGCTTACGCGGCGATGGGTGGGGCACGGCTGCGCGCGCCGGGGAAAATGCTCTGCCGGGCATGGCCCAGGCGCGGTGAGGGGATGAGGGCGTTGGCCGGCGATGGGGCGCCGAGGGTGAGGTAGGACACGCTGCCGGGCAGTGCCGGGCAACTGAAGAGCAGGCTGCAATAGCCGCACTTTTCCCAGAGGACGTGGTGTTCGTCGGGGGCTTGTTTTTGAGGCGGACGGTGTTGCGGTTCGCCGTGGCACTCGGGCATGTCCATGGACATGCTCATGCTCATGGACATACCGGCGTGCTGATTCATCGGCATCGCTTGGGAAATCAGCGGACCGATAAAGATCATCAGCATGGCGAACAGGCTGATCCAACTGCCGCGCTTAAGGCTCACGGGCCTGCGGCGCGGCGCGGACAACCTGGCGCGAGGGGCGCCCATCAAGTGTTGGCCTACTCGCCGTGTTTATGCTCGTGGGGCGCCATCGGCGGGACTTTCTGCACGGACACTTGCACCTCGACGTCCCCGGCTTTTTCGAAGGTCAGGGTCAGTGGGAAGTGCTTGCCGTCGGCCAGTACGCTGCGGTCTTTGAGGTCCAGCAACATCACGTGATAGGCCATGGGCGCGAAGGTCAAGTCACCCTTGGCCGGCACGGCAACGCTGGGCACTTGTTGCATCTTCATCAATGCGCCTTGCATCACATGCTCATGCAGTTCGGCTTTGTCCGCCACCGGCGTCTTGGCGCTGAGCAGGCGGTCCGGGGTTTCGCCGGTATTGTGAACCACAAAGTAGGCCGCGACGGTCGGCGCGTTGGGGGGCAATTCCTGGGACCAGGGATCGCTGACCAGCAGGTCGCCGGCCTTGAAGTCGTCGGCATTGGCAGCACTGAACACCGGCAGCAGCAATGCGGCCAGAAGCAGGGAAGATTTGAGCATGGCAGTTCTCCAGAACGGTTCTAAACGCAGTTCACTTGCGAAGACCATCAGACCGTTGGAGAGGCGCGCGGGTTAAGGCTCGGCCATTGCTGGCGCGGCGTCGGGGACTGCAATGACGGTGGCGGCAGGCTCTGCGCCGCCTCGAACCGCGTGACATACAACTGCGGCACATGCCCCGGCAACGCCACCAACGGCGCCGAGCCCGAGCAACACCAGCAATGCTGCATGGCGGAATGATCGTCCTGCGCCGGTGCCGGAATGTCCAACTTGCCCAGGGCAACGGTTTTCAGGCTGGCGCCATTGGACGAACAGAAACTGCCCCACAACAGTTGCTGCGCGGGGTCCTTGGACTGCTGCATCGCCCCGGCCAGCGGCATGGCAAAGGCGTTGAACAGCACTGCAAAGCAGGCGATCCAGACGATTGCAAAGCGTTGACGGGCCATGGCGGACAATCCGTAGGGTTAAACGATCAGGCGGGTATTTAGCCTGATCGGGGGGGATAAGTAAAAAGTGGCGGTGTGGTTTGGTGTCGCAGTGTGTCAGAGCGCGGTGGCGTGAAGTTTGAGCCCCAGTGCTCTCATGACCTTCATGATAGTCGCGAACTCGGGATTGCCAGTGCTGGAGAGGGCTTTGTACAAACTTTCTCGTCCTAGGCCGGCGTCGCGAGCGACTTGGGTCATGCCTTGGGCGCGAGCGATATCGTTCAACGCTGTGCGAATCAACAGACCGTCGCCAGCATCTTCTTCAAAGCAAGCATCCAGATAGGCGGCCATCTCAAAAGGAGTCTTAAGGTATTTTGCGGCATCGAAACGGGTAAAGGATTCGCTCATAAGTCACTCCTTGCGGCCAAGATTTTTTGCCATGTGTATTGCACGCTGGATGTCTCGGCTTTGTGTTGATTTGTCGCCGCCCATCAGCAGCAGATAAACCACCTTGTCTCGGAGAGTGAAGTAAACCCGATACCCGGGGCCTTGGTGGATTCGCATTTCGCAAACGCCCTCTCCTACAGCCTCACAGTCGCCGAAGTTTCCTGCTTGCGCCATGCGCAGCCTTGTCACAATGCGTACTTTTGCGAGCGGATCGCGCATTGCTTCGAGCCATTTGACAAACTCAACGGATTCTTCGAACTCAATCATCGCAAATCGTATTTCTTGGGATACAGGATGGCAAGTTGCGACGCGCTGCAACTGCAGTGCATCCCCATCGCGGAAGCGGGTGCAAAACCGCGAGAGGGGAGGTTAGGGCGGGAGCTTTTGGCTGAACTAGCCGGCTGGTTCGGAGTTGGTCGTAAGGTGAATCGTCTTTCTGCTGGGTAAACCAAACAGTGGGTGTTTTGGCTAGGTCTTCGTACAAACAGAAACGTGCGACACCTTGTTTGAGGTTGCTGGTCGCAAACGTGATCGCTAGTCTGCGGACATCGATGCAAACTCAGCGATCATGCGACTGCTACGCCGTTGAACGGGAGCAAGTTCCCACATTGGCGAGGTGTCGTTTAGCGAGACGATATTGCCTGTAGCACCGCAGCCACGGCTGTAAATTCTCGATCCGCCGTAGCCAACACCGGCCGCCTCAACACCAACACCGGCACCCCTCGCTCGCGCGCCACTTCCAGCTTCGGTTCGGTGGCGGTGCTGCCACTGTTCTTGCTGATCAGTACATCGATCTTTTGTCGTTCGAACAACGCACGCTCGTTTTCGATCAGAAACGGCCCACGCGCGCCGATGACTTCGCAGCGTTCATTGCCCGGATACACCTCCAACGCGCGCAGTGTCCAGAACTGCTCCTGCGGGATCTCATCAAGATGCTGCAACGGCTCGCGGCCCAAGGTGAACAGCGGGCGCTTGAAGGGTTTCAGGGCCTCGATCAGCTCGGCCCAGTCAGCGACTTCGCGCCAGTCATCCCCCGCTTGCGGTCGCCATGCCGGGCGGCGCAGGGCCCAACACGGCACACCGCACAACCGTGCTGCCTGGGCGGCGTTGTGGCTGATCTGTGCCGCATACGGGTGGGTGGCGTCGAGGATCAGGCCGATGTGTTCGTCGCGCACGAACTGCGCCAACCCTTCAACCCCGCCGTAGCCACCGACACGCACCTGGCAGGTGAGGTCGGTCGGCACGCGGCCCACACCGGCCAGACTGTAGATATGTTGCGGGCCGAGGGTGCGGGCGATGGCGAGGGCTTCGGTGACGCCGCCCAGTAGCAGGATCGGTTTCATAGGGGCTTGATCACGTCCAGCAGGGTGATCGGCAGCGCCTGGCGCCAGGTGTCGAATTCACCGAGCGGCTGGGCCTGGGCCACGTGGAGGCGGGTCAGTTCGCCGCCGTGTCGGGCGCGCCAGGCCATCAGGGTCATTTCGCTTTGCAGGGTCACGGCGTTGGCGACCAGGCGGCCACCGGGGCGCAGGTGCTGCCAGCAGGTCTCGAGCACGCCGTCGCGGGTGACGCCGCCGCCGATGAAGATCGCGTCGGGCGTTTCCAGGCCGCCGAGGGCCGCGGGTGCGGTGCCGCGCACCAGTTGCAGGCCGGGCACGCCGAGGGCGTCGCGGTTATGTTCGATCAGGCCTTGGCGGCCGGCATCGGCTTCAATCGCCAAGGCGCGGCAGCTCGGGTGGGCGCGCATCCACTCGATGCCGATGGAGCCGCTGCCCGCGCCCACGTCCCAGAGCAATTCGCCGGGCAGTGGCGCCAGGCGGGCCAGGGTCATGGCGCGCACGTCGCGCTTGGTCAGTTGGCCGTCGTGTTTGAATGCCACATCCGGCAGGCCGGCGAGGCGCGACAGGCGTGGGGCATCGGCGTCGGCCAGGCAGTCGATGGCGACCAGGTTCAGATCGGCGACCGCGGCGTGCAGCCAAGCGTGGGCCACGCCATCGACACGCCGCTCAGCCGCGCCGCCCAGGTGTTCAAAGACGCTGAGGCGGCTCGGCCCAAAGCCGGATTCAGCCAACAGCGCGGCAATCGCGGCAGGGCTCTGTCCATCGTTGCTCAACACCAGCAAGCGCACGCCGCTGGCCAGATGTGCATTCAACGCCGCCAAGGGCCGGGCCACCACCGATAACGTCATCACGTCCTGCAACGCCCAGCCCAGACGCGCCGCCGCCAGCGACACAGAGGAGGGCGCCGGCAAAATCAGCATCTCTTCAGCCGGCACCTGCCGCGCCAGGCTGGCGCCGACGCCGTAGAACATCGGGTCGCCGCTGGCCAGCACGCACACCGGTTCACCGCGTCGCGCCAATAGCGGCGCCAGGGAAAACGGGCTCGGCCACAACTGGCGTTCGCCGCGCACGCACACCGGCAACAGGTCCAATTGGCGCTGGCCACCGATGATCCGCGCGGCACGCAATACGGCGTGCCGGGCGTTTCTGCCGAGCCCTTTGAAGCCGTCTTCACCGATGCCTATTACCGTCAGCCAGGGCGACATATGAATTCCTTGAACGACATCCGACGGGCAGGCTTTTCATGCCGTCGGACAAAGCAGGCATAATACCGCGCCTTGACCCGCGAACCGGTAGCCCCGTGAACCCAATCCCTGCTCTGAACACCTTGCGCCCCTCGGCTTGCCCGGGGTTGCTGCGTATCGTCCAGGCGTTGGACGGCGGCATCTGCCGGATCAAACTGGCCGGCGGCGCGATCAGCGCCGCACAAGCCCATGCCGTGGCGGACGCGGCCCAGGCCTATGCGGGCGGGGTGATCGAGGCGACCAACCGCGCCAACCTGCAGATCCGCGGGATCGGTGCCGAGCAGCAGGCTTTGATCGCGATGCTCCTTGCCGCAGGCCTCGGCCCCAGCACCGCCGCCGGTGACGACGTGCGCAACCTGATGCTCAGCCCCAGCGCCGGTATCGACCCGCAGATGCTGTTCGATACGCGCCCGCTGGCCGACCAGATCCTCGCCACCCTGCAAAACCACACGCGCTTCCACGAGCTGTCGGCCAAGTTCGCGGTGCAACTGGATGGCGGTGAAGCCCTGGCGATGCTCGAACATCACCATGACCTGTGGCTGTCGGCCTTTGAGCAAGGCGGCGAAACACTGCTCGCGTTCGGCCTGGCCGGCTGCCCGGGGTTGGATGCGCCGTTGGCGGCCGTGCGCTTGGAGCAGGGGCATGCCTTGGTGGTGGCGGTGTTGGAACGGTTTCTGGACCTGGCCACGCCGGCGCAAACACGCATGCGTCATCTGCCTGTGGATAACTTCCTGGTCGGGCTGGACCTGCCGTTATTGCCGGTCGATGGCTTCAAGCGCCCGGCCAGCGGGGCGTGGCTGCACCTGGGAAGTTATCCACAGCGTCAGCACGGTCGGGTCTACGTGACCGCCGTGACGCCGCTGGGTCGACTCGACGCCTCCATGCTCAAGGGCGCAGCGCAACTCGCCGATGAGTATGGCGACGGCACGCTGCGCTTTACCCCCTGGCAAGGCCTGCTGCTGCCCAACGCCAAATGCCAGGATGCCGCCGCGATCACCGCGCGCCTGGAACAGCTGGGCTTCCTCTGCTCGGCCGACCGGCCGCTGGCGCAGTTGATCGCCTGCACCGGCTCCAGCGGCTGCGGCAAAGGCCTGGCCGATACCAAGGCCGACGCGATGCAACTGGCCGCGCTGCGCCCCGGCCACGCGGTACATCTGTCTGGCTGCGCGCGTTCCTGCGCCGCCGCGCACATCGCGCCGGTGACCTTGCTGGCGGTCAGCCCCGGCCATTACGACGTCTATTTTCGCGAAGCAGCCCAGCCCGGTTTCGGCCGGCTGCACGCGCGCACTCTTTCTATTGAAGCGGCGGGCGCCCTGCTGCGCGCTCACCCACGGAGCAACACCGATGATTGATTACATCCGCGACGGTCAGGAGATCTATCGCAACTCCTTCGCCATTATTCGCGCGGAAGCCAGGTTGGAGCGCATCCCGGCCGACCTGGAAAAACTCGCGGTGCGCGTGATTCATGCCTGCGGCATGGTCGAGGCGATCGACGGCCTGCAGTTCTCCGCAGGCGCAGGCAAGGCCGGGCGCGAGGCGCTGGCCGCGGGTGCGCCGATTCTGTGCGATGCGCGGATGGTGTCCGAAGGCGTGACCCGTGCGCGGCTGCCGGCCAACAACGAAGTGATCTGTACCCTGCGCGACGAACGCGTGCCGGCGTTGGCGCAGAAGCTGGGCAACACCCGCTCCGCCGCCGCCCTGGAACTGTGGCGCCCGCACCTGGCCGGCAGTGTGGTGGTGATCGGCAATGCGCCGACCGCCTTGTTCTACCTGCTGGAAATGCTCGACGCCGGCGCGCCGAAACCGGCGTTGATCCTTGGCTTCCCGGTGGGCTTCGTCGGCGCCGCCGAATCCAAGGCGATGCTGGCCGCCGACAGCCGTGGCGTGCCGTTCGTGATCATGCAGGGCCGCCTGGGCGGCAGTGCGATGGCGGCCGCGGCGGTCAATGCCCTGGCCACGGAGGTCGAATAATGCCGGCACGCGGACGTTTGATCGGCCTGGGCGTCGGCCCCGGCGACCCGGAACTGATCACCCTCAAGGCCCTGCGCCTGCTGCGCGAATCGCCGGTGGTGGCGTACTTCGTGGCCAAGGGCAAAAAGGGTAACGCCTTCGGCATCATCGAAGACCACCTCGTGGCGCAGCAAACCCTGATGCCGCTGGTGTACCCGGTGACCACCGAAGCGTTGCCGGCGCCGCTGTCCTATGAACAGGTGATCAGCGATTTCTACGACAGCGCCAGCCAGGACGTCGCCGCGCACCTGGACGCCGGCCGCGATGTGGCGGTGATCTGTGAAGGCGACCCGTTCTTCTACGGCTCCTACATGTACCTGCATGACCGCCTGGCCGAGCGCTACGAAGCGCAGGTCATCCCCGGCGTGTGTTCGATGCTCGGTGGCGCCTCGGTGCTCGGCGCGCCGCTGGTGTATCGCAACCAGAGCCTGTCGGTGCTGTCGGGGGTGCTGCCCCATGAAGACCTCAAGCGTCGCCTGGCGGATGCCGATGCGGCGGTGATCATGAAGCTGGGGCGCAACTTCCCCAAGGTGCGCCAGGTGCTCGAAGAACTCGGCCTGGCCGAGCGTGCGCTGTATGTGGAGCGCGCGACCATGGCCAACCAGAAAATCGTCCCGCTGGATCAAGTCGAGCCGATGTCCTCACCGTATTTCTCGCTGATCATCGTGCCCGGTGAACGGTGGCAAGGTTGATGCGCCCGGCGATCGTCATCCTCGGGCAGGGCAGCCTGGCCACGGCGCGCAGGATTGCGCAGGTGTATCCGGGTGCGGTGATCCACGGCCTGCTGGGCCGGGTCGACGGCGCGGACCAGAGCTACCGCGAATTCGGCGCAACCCTGCGCCAGCTCTATCAGCAAGGCACGCCGCTGATCGCGCTGTGCGCCGCCGGTATCGTGATCCGCACCCTGGCGCCGCTGCTGCTGGAAAAAGGTGAAGAACCCGCCGTACTGGCCGTGGCCGAAGACGGCAGCGCGGTGGTGCCGTTGCTCGGTGGCCTGGGCGGGGTGAATGACATGGCGCGGGAGATTGCCGCGGCGTTGGGCGTGGCCGCCGCGATCACCACCAGTGGCGAGCTGCGTTTCGGCACGTGCCTGCTCAACCCTCCGGCCGGTTATCAACTGGCGGACCTGGAGCTGGGCAAGCGCTTCGTCAGCGACCTGCTTGCCGGCGAAAGCGTGCGTATCGAAGGCGCGGCGCCGTGGCTTGACCAGGCCAACCTGGCGCAGGACCGACAGGCGCGCCTGGCGATCCACGTAGGCAGCGCCGAGCGCGTACCGGCGGCCAACGAGTTGCTGATTTATCCACAGAGCGTGTGCGTCACCTGCAAGCCCGGCGCGCAATTGGCGCAGCGTGTGCGTGGCGCGTTGCATGCCTCGGGGATTGCCCTGCAGTCGCTGGCCTGCCTGTTGGCCAGCGATACCCAGATGGCCGAACCGTCGTTGCACGAAGCGGCGTTGGAGTTAGGCGTGCCGCTGCGTTTCGCCGAGGTGGAGCAAGCGGCGGACGTCGTTGTTTCGGTCGCCGAGCAGCCCTTGGACGTGTCTCAGGTCGGTCGCCCGCGTGGCCGCCTTGCGGTGATCGGCCTTGGCCCTGGCGCCGCCGACCTGATGGTGCCGGCGGTGAAGGCCGAACTGGCGCGCTGTACCGATGTGCTGGGGTACGAAACCTACGTCCGCATGGCCGGGCCGTTCCGCGACGATCAGGTGCAGCACTGCACCGACAACCGTGAAGAAATGCAGCGCGCCCGCCACGCTTTCGCGCTGGCCGCCCAAGGCCGTTCGGTGGTAGTGGTGTCGTCCGGCGACCCTGGTGTGTTCGCCATGGCGGCGGCGGTGATCGAGGCGCTGCACGAGTCCGACGACCCGGCCTGGCACCAGGTCGAGCTGGAAATCCTGCCGGGTGTTTCCGCGTCCCTGGCCACCGCGGCCCAGGCCGGCGCGCCGTTGGGGCACGACTTCTGCGTGATGTCGCTGTCGGACAACCTCAAGCCCTGGTCGATCATCGAGCAGCGCCTGGACCTCGCGTCCCAGGCCGACCTGGCCCTGGCGTTCTACAACCCGATCTCGCGTGCGCGGCCGTGGCAACTGGGGCGTGCCCTGGAGATTGTCGCGCAACACCGCAACGCCGCAACGCCGGTGGTGCTGGGCCGCGATATCGGGCGGCCGGGCCAGACCCTGCGCGTGACCACGCTGGGGCAACTGACCCCGGAACAGGTGGACATGCGGACCATGGTGCTGATCGGCTCGTCCACCACCTGCGCGTTCCCGCGCGCCGGCGGCGGTGAGTGGGTGTACACGCCGCGCTGGTATGGCGAAAAACCGGCCTCCTGAAAAGCGCCGCGCGAGCGCCGGAAAGCTCCGAATGACGCTGGGTGAACACCTGCCGTGATTCGGGGCTTTTTCTTTTTTTATCGATGAAATCCGGAACTGCCCGTGGGGCGCCCAACGAATGCTGGGCTGCGCTTTGCGAGCGCTGCCGGCAAGGGATGTTTGTCGTGTGGAAAGCCCGTCGGCGCCTGGACTAGTGTGGACACACGCCCCATGTGGGGTGCTTGTGGAGAACTGAAAATGGAGCGACATCACAGAAGGATCAACAGCACCAAGCGGCGCAAATTGATTGCCGCCTATAAGCTGCCCGGCGCGCCGGGGACGCACGCGGCTTTACCGCTGGATACCGAGGACGGCTGCAACGCGGCGGTGGTCAACAATGGCGTGATCTCGTTCGCCGACGGCCTGAGCGGCCTGAACCGCGAATACATCCGCAAAAGCTATCTGTTGGCCAGCAGCTACGTCAGCGATGTCTTGAAGATCAGTCGCGGCACGGAGGGCTGGTACGACGAATTTATCAAGGTGATGATCAGCCTGGGCTGGCTGCCGGTGCGCAGCCGGTTCGAGCGGGTCTCAAGCGCCGGCAAGGGGCTGACGGTGCAACTGGCGGCGCTGAATATCATCGCCACCCTGCTGGCCTCGACCTCACTGGCCGGGCCTCTGCTGACGGCGCTGCCGAAACTGGCCGCCGATGCGCTGGAAACATTGAAACAGATGCCGGCGTCATTCGAGCTGTTCAAGCGCAACAGCAGCGTGCATCAGGGGGGCGATTTTGGCTTGGCGTCCTGCGCCGAAACCGACGGCGAAGTCATGATGGTGCTGGTGACCTACAGCTCCCATGGCGTCAGCAAGCACGTGGGGCTGCCTTTTCTTGAGTGGGACAGTTCCTCGTTCGAGGCCTTCAGCGGGCAAACCTGCCTGGTGCTGAATACCTCGGTGGTCAACGAAAAAACCATCCAGTTGATGCGTGAGAGTGCGGGCGACAAGGTGCAACTGGCGATCGCCAAATACCGGATCTAAGGCACCAGGTAGCCGCGCACCCCGGTAAAGATGATTTGTGCGGCCAAGGCGCACACGAACAAGCCCATCAAGCGACTGACAATCTGCAAGCCCTGGTCACCGAGAATCCGTTCGATACGGTTGGACAAATACAGCACCACGCCCACCGTGAAGCTGGCCAGGGCGATGCTGAGGATGGCGGCGATTTTGTCGTCCCAATGGGGCTGGCTGACGCCCATCACCAGCAGCGCCCCGATGGTGCCGGGGCCGACGGTGAGCGGAATGGTCAGCGGAACGATGGTCACGTCCTGCTGCACGTTATCGGTCTGCACCGCCGACTTGCCCTGCGCCATGCCCAGGGCCGAGATGAACAGCACACTGCCGGCGCCGATGCGGAAAGCGTCCACGGTGATGCCGAACACGCTGAAAATCACCCGGCCGAACAGGTAGAGCAAGACGCTCGACACCAGCGTCGCCAACGCCACTTTCCAGGCCAGGCGTCGCCGTTCCTTGCTCGAATAGCCGCGGGTCAGGCTGATAAAACAGGACAACACGAAGAACGGGCTGTAGAGCACCAGCATCTTCAGGTAAACGCTGAATAACACGTGGAGCATGGGGGTGGCTCGCGACAGAAGGAGATTGGCGGAGTCTATCAGGCGACAGAGATCAAATGTGGGAGGGAGCTTGCTCCCGATAGCGGTGTGACCGTCAGCTTATTTGTAACTGTTCCAGCGCTATCGGGAGCAAGCTTGCCATCGCCGGCTTTCAGTCGATGCATAGGTGACTGGTCCACCGCCATCGGGGGCAAGCCCCCTCCCACATAGGATCTGTGGTGTTCATCCATTGTGTGGCAGACGCATGCTCAGTGTGGGAGGGAGCTTGCTCCCGATAGCGGTGTGACAGTCAGCTTATTTGTAACTGTTCCAGCGCTATCGGGAGCGAGCTTGCCATCGCCGACTTTCAGTCGATGCATAGGTGACTGGTCCACCGCCATCGGGGGCAAGCCCCCTCCCACATAGGAATCTGTGGTGTTCATCCATTGTGTGGCAGACGCATGCTCAGTGTGGGAGGGAGCTTGCTCCCGATAGCGGTGTGACAGTCAGCTTATTTGTAACTGTTCCAGCGCTATCGGGAGCGAGCTTGCCATCGCTGTNNNNGTGTTCATCCATTGTGTGGCAGACGCATGCTCAGTGTGGGAGGGAGCTTGCTCCCGATAGCGGTGTGACAGTCAGCTTATTTGTAACTGTTCCAGCGCTATCGGGAGCGAGCTTGCCATCGCTGTCTTTCAGTCGATGCATAGGTGACTGGTCCGCCGCCATCGGGGGCAAGCCCCCTCCCACATAGGATCTGTGGTGTTCATCCATTGTGTGGCAGACGCAGGCTCAGTGTGGGAGGGGGCGAGCTTGCCATCGCTGTCTTTCAGTCGATGCATAGGTGACTGGTCCACCGCCATCGGGGGCAAGCCCCTCCCACATAGGATCTGTGGTGTTCATCCATTGTGTGGCAGACGCAGGCTCAGTGTGGGAGGGGGCTTGCCCCCGATGGCGGTGTGACAGTCAGCTTATTTGTAACTGTTCCAGCGCTATCGGGAGCGAGCTTGCCATCGCTGTCTTTCAGTCGATGCATAGGTGACTGGTCCACCGCCATCGGGGGCAAGCCCCCTCCCACATTCGATCGCATTTGACGTTAAGAGGGCGCATGCTCCGGCCGTGGCTGACGCTGCGCCACCCAGTACTCCACCAGCTCGCGCAATTGTGACAATTCCACCGGCTTGGCCATGTGCCCGTCCATCCCGGCCTGGCGTGCGCGCTCTTTGTGTTCCGAGAGGATGTGTGCGGTGAGCGCCACCACCGGCGTGCGAATGCGCTGGTGGCTGACTTCCCAGGCTCGCAACTGTTGGGTCGCGGAGAAGCCATCGAGGATCGGCATTTCACAGTCCATCAACACCAGATCATAGCGCTGGGCCTTCATCGCCTGCAGGGCTTCTTCGCCGTTGCTCGCGGTGTCCGGGTTGAGGTTGAGCTTGCCGAGCATGCCGCGGATGACTTTGGTGGAGATGCTGTTGTCTTCGGCCACCAGGATGCGGAAGTCGCTGGGCACGATGATGGCCGCCGGCGCGTTGAGGGGCGCGCGTGGCTGCCCGCCGCCTTTGCTGCGCTGGGTCAGTTCGTCGGCCAGGGTGGTCTTGAGGGTGTAGCCGGCCACCGGCTTGGCGAGGATGCGCTTGATCCCGCAATTGCGCGCAATGATCTTGCTCGGCGCGTTACTGATGCCGGTGAGCATGATCAGCAGGATGTCGTGGTTGAGGCTCGGGTCTTCCTTGATCTTGGCTGCCAGTTGCATGCCGGTCATGCCGGGCATGTTCTGGTCCAGCAGCACCACGTCGAAGTAATCACGCAGGTGCGCCTTGGTGCGCAACAACGCCAGGGCTTCCTTGCCCGACGGCACGGCGCTGACATTCAGGCCCCAGGCGGTGCATTGCTGCACCAGCACTTTGCGGCAGGTGTCGTTGTCGTCCACCACCAGTACCCGCGCACCCTTGAGCGGGCCGTCGAGGTCGGAGGTCGGGTGTTCCAGGCGTTCAGGGTCCAGCGGCAGGGTCAGCCACAGGGTGCTGCCTTGTTGTGCGCCGCTCTTGATGCCGAATTCGCCGTTCATCAACAGGATCAACTGGCGCGCGATGACCAGGCCCAGGTGGCCGCTCAAACGGGTGGCCGAGAGGAAGTTCTTGCTGTGCAGTTCGCTGTGCAGCAACGCATCGCGTTCGGCGGCTTCCATTGGCAGGCCGCTGTCCTGCACGGCAATGCGCAGGCGCGGCTTGGGGCTGCGCTCGTCGAGGGCGACGACGATCAACACTTCGCCTTCATCGGTTTTCTGCAGGGCGTTTTCCAGCAGGCTCAACATCGCCTGGCGCAGGCGCGTCGGGTCACCGCTGATCACCCGCGGCACCTGGGGCTGGATAAAGCTGATCAGCTCGACGTTCTGCTGCTCGGCCTTGGCGCGGAAGATGCTCAGGCAGTCGTCGATCAGCGCATTGAGGTCGAACTGCACGTCGTCCAATTCGATCTGCCCGGATTCCAGCTTGGAGATATCGAGGATTTCGTTGATCAGTGTGAGCAGTTCGTTACCGGCGCTGTGGATCGTCTGCACATAGTCGCGCTGTTTGACCGACAACGGCGTGCCCAGCAGCAGTTCGGTCATGCCCAGCACGCCGTTCATGGGGGTACGGATTTCGTGGCTGATCTTCGCCAGGAACTCGGCCTTGGCGGCGATTTCGGCGTTGCTGGCCGCCAGCTCGCGGCTGAGGCTGAAGCGTGCTTCGACGATGGCGCGCTGGCGTTCGCCGAGGGCCAGGCTCATCAGCAGGCCACTGAGGCAGATAAAGCTGAGCAGGGTAATGATCAAGCCTTGCGGCGCCAGCAACGTGAGGCCAAGCAAGGCAGGCAGGATGATCAGTGTGCCGATGTTGAACACCACCATCCCCGCCACGAACAACCGCGCCGGCCGGTAGCCTTTTTGCCAGTGATAGGCCGAGACAAACAACATGCTCAGGCCGGCCAGGGCCACCAGGACGTAAGTGATGATGTTCAGCGGCAACGTGTTGACGAACAACAGCAGCAGGCCGCACAGCACGATCAACAGAATGTCGGCCATCAACAGTTTGTTCAGCGGGTGCGGGCCCAGCGGCATGAAGAAGCGATAGGCAAACATCAGCCCGCACGGTGCGGTCAGCAGCAGGGCGAGGTAGGCGCCCGGCGTCTGGATCGCGTGCCAGTTCTGCAGCCATGGCCCCAGCAGGTTGAGCAGCAACGCCAGGCTGAGCAGCAGCAGCACTTCGCAGGCCGCCAGCCACAGGCTGCTGCGTGAGCGGTGGTAGGCGAAGCGGGAGAGGTTGTGCAGGATCAGCATCAGCAGACAGCCGAACAGCAGGCCGTAGATCAGCGTCTGGCTTTGGTCGGCGGCGGCGAGTACGGCCGGCTCCAGGGTGATATAGGGGCGCAGTTCGTGTTCCGAGACCAGGCGCAGGTACACCTCAAGGGGCTTCGGGCTCTGGGGCATCGGCAGCATGAAGTCGCTGCTGGGCAGCGGGCGCTCGGCCTGGGGCTGGCGCGTGCCGGTGGTTTGCTGTTCCACCAGGGTGTCGCCATCCAGCACATACAGACTCAGGAGGGAAACGTCCGGGGCAAACACCCGCAGCACTTGCTCGTGCTGGCCGGGTTGCAGCTTGAAGCGTACCCACAACGCACCGTCCGGCTCGGCGGCAGTGATCCGGTCCAGTTCGATGGGGCTGAATTGATTGGTGTAGCGGGGCGAACGGATATCGCTCAGTTGCAGGTCGGCCTGTTCATCAAGCAATACTGCCCAGCCACTGCCTTGCGCAGCGGCCTGGGCCGGGAGCAAACAGAGCAGTGTCAGCAGACTGACAGTGAAACCTATGGCGATCCTGAGCCAGCGCACGGCGAAATCCCTTCGTAGGTTGAAGCACGGGTTAACTATGCGCGGGGTCATACGAGTACGGCAAGGGCCAGAGGCCCTTACCTAACCGAACGGATAGCGACTTAATGAGTCTCGCCACGTTCACGGGCAATCGCGCGATAGCCGATATCTTTACGGTAGAAGCAGCCGTTCCAGCTGATTTTCGCCGCCAGTTTGTAGGCCTGTTGCTGTGCAGCGTCGACACTGGCGCCCATCGCGGTGGCACATAGCACACGGCCACCTGCGGTCACCACCTTGCCGTCCTGCAGCGCAGTGCCCGCATGGAACACTTTGCCTTCCAGCGTCGCCGCCGCGTCCAGGCCTTCAATCACATCGCCCTTGGCGTAGTCGGCCGGGTAACCGCCAGCTGCCAGCACAATGCCGACGCTCGGGCGTGGGTCCCACTGGGCTTCAACCTTGTCCAGGGCCTGGGCCAGCGCGGCTTCCACCAGCAGCACCAGGCTCGATTGCAGGCGCAGCATCACCGGTTGGGTTTCCGGGTCGCCGAAGCGGCAGTTGAACTCGATGACCTTCGGGTTACCGGCCTTGTCGATCATCAGACCGGCGTAGAGGAAACCGGTGTAGACGTTGCCTTCATCGGCCATGCCGCGCACGGTCGGCCAGATCACCAGGTCCATCACACGCTGATGCACTTCGCTGGTCACGACCGGGGCCGGGGAGTAAGCCCCCATGCCTCCGGTGTTCGGGCCGCTGTCGCCGTCGCCGACGCGCTTGTGGTCCTGGCTGGTGGCCATCGGCAGGACGTTCTTGCCGTCGACCATCACGATGAAGCTGGCTTCTTCGCCGTCGAGGAATTCTTCGATGACCACGCGCGAACCGGCTTCACCGAAGGCGTTGCCGGCGAGCATGTCGCGCACGGCGTCTTCGGCTTCCTGCAGGGTCATGGCGACGATCACGCCTTTGCCCGCGGCCAGGCCGTCGGCCTTGATCACGATCGGCGCGCCTTTTTCACGCAGGTAAGCCAGGGCTGGCTCGATCTCGGTGAAGTTCTGGTAGTCGGCGGTCGGGATCTTGTGGCGCGCCAGGAAATCCTTGGTGAATGCCTTGGAACCTTCCAGCTGGGCCGCGCCGGCGGTCGGGCCGAAGCAGTCCAGGCCGCGGCTGCGGAACAGGTCGACGACACCGGCAACCAGCGGCACTTCCGGACCGACGATGGTCAGGGAAACGTTTTTCTCGGCGAAATCCGCCAGTTGTTCCAGGGCCAGCACGTCGATGGCGACGTTTTCGCACTTGGCTTCAATGGCGGTGCCGGCGTTGCCGGGGGCTACGAATACTTTCTGGACGCGTGGGTCCTGGGCAACTTTCCAGGCCAGGGCGTGTTCACGGCCACCGCTGCCAATAATCAAAACATTCATTTCAAAAACCTCTGAGAAACGCTGTGCTTCCCTGTAGGAGCGAGCTTGCTCGCGAAGGTCGTCAACGATAACGAGGGAAACCTGACACCTCGTGGCGTTTTTGAGTTTTTCGCGAGCAAGCTCGCTCCTACAGTCGGGAAGCGGTGCTGTTTAGTGACGGAAGTGGCGCATGCCGGTGAAGACCATGGCGATTCCGGCTTCGTCAGCCGCAGCAATCACTTCGGCATCACGCATCGAGCCGCCTGGCTGGATCACTGCGGTGACGCCGGCCTTGGCGGCGTTGTCCAGACCGTCGCGGAACGGGAAGAACGCGTCGGACGCCATCACCGAGCCCGCTACCTGCAAACCGGCGTGTTCAGCCTTGATCGCGGCGATGCGCGCCGAGTTCACACGGCTCATCTGGCCGGCGCCGACACCGATGGTCTGGCGGTTCTTGGCGTAGACGATGGCGTTGGACTTGACGTACTTGGCCACTTTCCAGGCGAAGATCAGGTCGTTGATTTCCTGCTCGGTCGGTGCGCGCTTGGTCACCACTTTCAGGTCGGCGCTGCTGATCATGCCGATGTCGCGGCTTTGCACCAGCAGGCCGCCGTTGACGCGCTTGTAGTCCCAGGCAGGGGCACGTTCGGCCGACCATTCGCCGCAGGCCAGCAGGCGCACGTTGGCTTTGGCGGCCACGATGGCGCGGGCTTCCTCGCTGACGGACGGGGCGATGATCACTTCGACGAACTGACGCTCGACGATGGCCTTGGCGGTCGCGGCGTCGAGTTCGCGGTTGAAGGCGATGATGCCGCCGAAGGCCGATTCGGTGTCGGTTGCGTAGGCCAGTTCGTAAGCCTGGCGGATGCCGCCTTCAGCGTCCGGGCTCACGGCCACGCCGCACGGGTTGGCGTGCTTGACGATCACGCAGGCCGGCTTGACGAAGCTCTTCACGCATTCCAGCGCGGCGTCGGTGTCGGCCACGTTGTTGTAGGACAGTTCTTTGCCTTGCAGCTGGGTCGCGGTGGCGATGCCCACTTCGGCCGGCTTGGCTTCCACGTAGAACGCCGCGCTCTGGTGCGGGTTCTCGCCGTAGCGCATTTCCTGGGCCTTGATGAACTGGCTGTTGAAGGTCCGCGGGAACTGGCTGCGACCTTCTGTGCTGAGGGTCTCGGCGGCCTGGTTCACGGTGCCCATGTAGTTGGCGATCATGCCGTCGTAGGCGGCGGTGTGTTCGAACGCCTTGAGCATCAGGTCGAAACGCTGGGCGTAGGTCAGGCCACCGGCTTTGAGGTTTTCAAGCACCTGGGCGTAGTCGCTGGCGTTGACCACGATGGCCACGTCTTTGTGGTTCTTGGCGGCCGAGCGAACCATGGTCGGGCCGCCGATATCGATGTTTTCGATGGCGGTCGGCAGGTCGCAGCCCGGCTTGTTGATGGTGGCTTCGAACGGGTAGAGGTTGACGGCCACCAGATCGATCGGCTTGATGCCGTGCTCGTTCATGATGGCGTCGTCGATACCGCGACGGCCGAGGATGCCGCCGTGGATTTTCGGGTGCAGGGTCTTGACCCGACCGTCCATCATCTCTGCGAAACCGGTGTAGTCCGCGACTTCTACTGCGGCCACGCCGTTGTCTCGCAGCAGTTTGAAGGTCCCGCCCGTGGAGAGGATTTCCACGCCCAGGGCTTCCAGCCCCCGGGCAAATTCGAGAACCCCGGTCTTGTCGGAGACACTGATCAAGGCGCGGCGGATCGGCAGGCGGGTAGTCTGGTCGGTCATTTCAATTTCCATCAAAAGCAAAGGAGTCAGCAAAAAAGGCGACCGGTTTTACGCGGGCGCCTTTCTGGTCGGATTGAATGCTTACAGCAAATCGTATTGTTTGAGCTTTTTGCGCAAGGTGCCACGGTTGAGGCCCAGCAGCTCACTGGCTTTGGTCTGGTTGCCCTTGACGTAGTTCATCACGCTTTCGAGCAAGGGCGCCTCGACTTCGGAGAGCACGAGGTTGTACACGTCCGTGACGGAAGCGCCCTCAAGGTGGGCGAAATAATTGTGCAGCGCCTTCTCGACACTCCCGCGAAGGGTCTGGCCTTCTTCGCTCGGCGTGTTGAGGTGCTGTTTCAAATTGACGTTGTCGCTCACGGGTGTTGTTCCACTCACTAAAGTCTCGGTCATCATCGTCATGCGGCCACCCCCTCTCCGTCCCCTGTCACCAGGCTCTTGTCACGTTCGCTGAAGAACTCACGAACGTTGGCGCACTGTGCTTCCGTATCATCCAAACGATTGAAGTGGGCGCGAAACTCCCTGGCGCCCGGCAGGGTTGCGAGATACCAGCCGACATGCTTGCGAGCAATGCGTACTCCCATCACGTCTCCGTAGAAGGCGTGCAGGGCGGCCAGATGCTCTAGCAGAATACGTTCCACCTCGATCAACCCCGGTGCCGGCAACAGCTCGCCGGTACGCAGAAAGTGTTCGACTTCACGAAAAATCCATGGCCGCCCCTGGGCGGCCCGGCCAATCAACAGGCCATCGGCACCGGTCGCATGCAGCACGCGCCGGGCTTTCTCGGCTGAGTCGATATCGCCATTGGCAAATACCGGCATCGACACGGCCTGCTTGATCGCGGCAATGGTGTCGTACTCGGCTTCGCCGGTGTAAAGATCGGCGCGGGTGCGGCCATGCACCGCCAGCGCTGAAATACCCGCCTGTTCGGCGATCTTCGCCACCGTCAGGCCATTCTTGTTGTCCCGGTCCCAGCCGGTACGAATCTTCAGGGTGACCGGTACATCCACTGCGGCGACAACGGCCTGCAGGATCTCGGCGACCAACTGCTCATCCTTCAACAGCGCGGAACCGGCGGCCTTGTTGCAGACCTTCTTGGCCGGACAGCCCATGTTGATGTCAATGATCTGCGCGCCCAGCTCCACGTTGGCCCGGGCCGCCTCCGCCAGCATCTGTGCGTCGCCACCGGCGATCTGTACCGAGCGGGGCTCGGGATCACCTTCGTGGATCATGCGCAGCCGCGATTTGCGGGTATTCCACAAGCTCATGTCGCTGGTGACCATTTCCGAGACTACTAGACCCGCGCCCAAACGCTTGCACAGCTGACGAAAGGGCTGGTCGGTGACCCCCGCCATTGGCGCGAGAATCAAACCATTGTGCAATGTGTATGGGCCGATGCGTACCGCCGACATAGGACTTCCCTGTTGTGGGGCCGGATCATTAGAGTTCGAAAAAGGGTTGGCATGATACCCGCTCTCGATGACTGGATAAAGGCTGAATTGGATAAAATCTGAACAGTTATTTCTTTATCGCCACCGGTTTGGTTGCCGGCGGTCCAGTCAATAATCCGTCGTCAAACCTCGATGACCGCGCCGATTCACTCGGGCGAATGAAAGCTCAGGCTGTAATTCACCGCTTTGTTGCCGGGGTCGAGGATGTCCAGGGAGATATGGATCGGCGTCTGCGACGGCATTTCACTGACCCCGGCCAGCTCACCGCTCAGGTATTCGGCGGGCTTGAAGCGCCGACTGGCGATCAGGTTGCCGTTCAGGTCGGCAAAGCGCAGTTCCAGCAACGGAAACGGCTGGGAGAACGTCGCGCGGTTATAGATGATTGCATCCACCACCAGCGCGCCGGCGAATTCAGGATGGCTGCGCACCACCAGGTTGCTGCTCTTGATGTGCGCGATATCGACCCGTGACGGCACCGTGCAGCCCAATGTCGGGCACAGTTGCTGGAACCACGGGCGATAGGCGTCCTGGCGCGCCAGGTCGTCGAACTGGTAGGCAATGTACTGGCCGGCGAGGCCGGCGGCGGCGATCAGCACCAGCAACAGCCAGAGCAGGCGACGGCCCCAGCTTGACGGGCGTTTGCCGGCGTACAAGTGCAGCGGGTCATCTTCGAGGTCCTGCAGCAGCTCGTCGTGGGCGCTGGCGGCGCTGCGCGAGCGCTTGCGGTCTTGGGGGCGCTCGTCGGGTTCCGGCGCGTCCACGTCGTCGCTGACCGCGCTCACGGGTGGGTCGAGTTCGTCGTCTTCATCGGCAGGCGTGGAGCGCAGCGGCGGTTCATCGTCGATGTCGTCGGTGGCGAGGGACATCGACGGTTCGGTGCGCTGTTTAGTCGCAGGGGCATTTGCCGGTTCAGGTTCGTCTTCGGGCGCTTTGGCGCGTTCTTCAGGCGGTTCGCTGAAGAGGCTGGCGGCCCATTTTTCTTCCTCGGCCTTGATCGTGTCGCGGCTGGCGCTGAGGGCATCTTCCTTTTTGCGTCGGTCGGCGCTGCCTTGCCGGCGTTCCGCGCCCAGCGGCTGGGTGTGTTGAATCTCGCGGCGTTCCAGCTTGGCCAGTTCTTTGTCCAGGTCCAGGTTGTCCAGGTCCAGCTCTTGCGCCGTCCACTGTTTCTGGCTGATCGCCCGCGGCGCCTCGGCGGCGTGCTCCGCTGCGGCCGGCTGTTCAGGCTTCGGCGCTTGCGCGTGGGCGCGCTGCTCCAGCAACTGGCGCGCGGCGTTGAACACTTGCAGGCACGAGCCGCAGCGCACCACGCCGCGCGCCACGTTCAACTGAGCGTGGCTGACGCGAAAGCGCGTTTGGCAATGGGGACACTGGGTGACGAAACTGTCGGTCATGCGGCCATCCGATTCAGGCAAGCGCTCATTCTAGCGCCGACGCCCGCTGATGCGTACCCAGCCATCACGATTGGCGATCGGGTCGAGCTCGAAATCCTGGGCGTAGGCTGCAGCCACGTCTTCACCCTGTTCGGCGAGGATGCCCGACAGCGCCAGGCGGCCACCCGGCTTGACCAGGCTCGACAGCTGCGGCGCCAGGGCCACCAGCGGGCCGGCGAGGATATTGGCGACCAGCACATCGGCCTGCACCTGGGGCAATTGCTCCGGCAGGTACAATGGGAATTTGCCTTCAGCAATGTGGTTGCGCCCGGCGTTATCGCGGGAGGCTTCCAGGGCCTGTACGTCGATATCGGTGCCGACGGCTTCCTTGGCGCCCAACAACAGGGCGGCAATCGCCAGAATCCCCGAGCCGCAGCCGAAGTCCAACACGTGGCAATCGTTCAGGTCCTGGCCGTCCAGCCATTCCAGGCACAGCGCGGTGGTCGGGTGCGTGCCGGTGCCGAACGCCAGGCCCGGGTCCAGCAGCAGGTTCACCGCGTCAGGCTCGGGGGCGGCGTGCCAGCTCGGCACGATCCACAGGCGCTGGCCGAAACGCATCGGCTGGAAGTTGTCCATCCAGCTGCGTTCCCAGTCCTGGTCTTCGATGATTTCGCTGTGGTGCTCGGGCAGTGGGCCGCCGGTGAGCAGTTCCATATGGGCCAGGACGCTGGCGGCATCGGTGCCGTCTTCGAACAGGGCCAGCAAGTGGGTGTGGGACCACAGCGGGGTGGTGTTGAGTTCCGGCTCGAAGATCGGCTGGTCTTCGGCGTCCATGAAGGTTACCGAGACGGCGCCCACTTCAAGGAACGCGTCTTCGTAGGTTTCGGCTTGTTCTGGGCTGATGGCGAGACGGACTTGCAGCCAAGGCATGGCGGGCACCTTTGAAAAAATGAGTGTGCAGCGGGGAGGGGCTGCGAAAGCGCGCAAGTTTACGCGAGCGGCGGGCAGAAGACGACACTGCTGACTGCACGCCGACCAAATGTGGGAGGGGGCTTGCCCCCGATGGCGGCAGCTCAGTCATAGATTAGGTGACTGACCCACCGCTATCGGGGGCAAGCCCCCTCCCACATTTGGACTGTGTACATCTTCAAAATGGAGGGGCCACAAACAACAAAGCCGCCCGAAGGCGGCTTTGTTGGGTGGAGCACTTACTGGTTGGCCAGTTTGTGTTCCAGGTAGTGAATGTTCACACCACCTTCGCAGAAGCCTTCATCGCGGACCAGATCCCGATGCAGCGGGATGTTGGTCTTGATGCCGTCGACCACGATTTCGTCCAGGGCGTTACGCATACGGGCCATGGCCTCGTCGCGGGTGGCGCCCCAGGTGATCAGCTTGCCGATCAACGAGTCGTAGTTGGACGGAACCTTGTAGCCGCTGTACAGGTGCGAATCGACGCGAACGCCGTTGCCGCCCGGTGCATGGAAATGCTTGACCAGGCCTGGACTCGGGATAAAGGTTTTCGGGTCTTCGGCGTTGATCCGGCACTCCAGGGAGTGGCCGTGGATCTTCACGTCGTCCTGGGTGAAGGACAGCTCGTTACCGGCGGCGATGCTCAGCATCTCCTTGACGATATCGATACCGGTGACCATCTCCGAAACCGGGTGTTCTACCTGCACGCGAGTGTTCATCTCGATGAAGTAGAAACGGCCGTTCTCGTAGAGGAACTCGAAAGTGCCGGCGCCACGGTAGTTGATGTCGATGCACGCCTTGACGCAACGCGCCAGGACTTCCGCACGGGCTTTCTCGTCGAGGCCCGGTGCCGGTGCTTCTTCCAATACCTTCTGGTGACGACGTTGCAGCGAGCAATCGCGGTCGCCCAGGTGGATGGCGTGGCCCTGGCCGTCGGACAGCACCTGCACTTCCACGTGACGTGGGTTGGTCAGGTACTTCTCCAGGTAGACCATCGGGTTGCCGAACCAGGCAGCCGCTTCGGAGCGCGTCTGCTTGGCCGCTTCGATCAGGTCTTCTTCCTTGTGTACCACGCGCATGCCGCGACCACCGCCGCCGCCTGCGGCCTTGATGATCACCGGGTAACCGACTTCGCGACCGATGCGCAGCGCAGTGGTCTCGTCCTCGGGCAGCGGGCCGTCGGAGCCTGGAACGGTCGGCACGCCGGCCGCGATCATGGCGTCCTTGGCCGAAACCTTGTCACCCATCAGGCGAATGGTCTCGGCTTTCGGGCCGATGAAGGCAAACCCGGATTTTTCCACCTGTTCGGCGAAATCGGCGTTTTCCGCGAGGAAGCCGTAGCCCGGGTGGATGCCATCAGCGCCGGTCACTTCCGCAGCGGCGATGATGTTCGAGACTTTCAGGTACGAGTTCGCAGCCAGTGGCGGGCCGATGCAGATGCTTTCGTCCGCCAGTTTCACGTGCATCAGTTCGGTATCGGCCGTCGAGTAAACAGCGACGGTCTTGATGCCCTCTTCCTTACAGGCGCGCAGGATACGCAGCGCGATCTCGCCGCGGTTGGCGATCAGGACTTTTTGCAGTTTCTTCGCAGGTTTCAACATCGAAGGCGCTCCGCGGTTCAAACGATGGTGAACAGCGGCTGGTCGTACTCAACCGGCTGACCGTTTTCTACCAGAATGGATTCGATGACACCGGCTTTTTCGGCCGTGATGTGGTTCATCATTTTCATCGCTTCCACGATGCAGATGGTGTCGCCTTCTTTCACGGTTTTGCCGACTTCAACGAAGGCTGGCGAACCCGGTGCCGGGGTGCGGTAGAACGTACCGACCATTGGCGACTTGGCCACGAAGCCGTTCAGCTTGGGCGCAGCAGGCTCGGCGGCGGCGACAGGCGCAGCGGCGACCGGAGCGGCAGCGGCAGGTGCCGGTGCTTGCATCTGCGGCGCGTAGAATTGCTGGGCCGGGGTCTTGCTGTGACGGCTGATGCGTACAGACTCTTCGCCTTCCTTGATTTCCAGCTCGTCGATGCCGGATTCTTCCAGCAGTTCGATCAGTTTCTTAACTTTACGGATATCCATGAATCGTCAACTCCCAAGGGTCGGTCAGGGGCGCTTGGCCGGTTGTTCAAGTTGTTCCAGGGCGGCCTCCAGGGCCAGTCGATAACCGCTGGCGCCAAGGCCGCAGATCACACCTACCGCTACGTCGGAGAAGTAGGAGTGATGGCGGAAAGGTTCGCGTTTGTACACGTTCGACAAATGCACTTCGATGAATGGGATGCTCACCGCCAGCAGCGCGTCACGTAATGCAACACTTGTGTGCGTAAAAGCGGCGGGATTGATCAGAATAAAGTCCACGCCTTCGCCGCGCGCGGCATGGATGCGATCAATCAATTCGTACTCGGCATTGCTTTGCAGGTACAGCAAATGGTGGCCGGCTTCACGGGCCCGTCGCTCCAGATCGAGGTTGATCTGTTCCAGGGTCACTGCCCCGTAGACGCCCGGTTCGCGGGTGCCGAGCAGGTTCAGGTTGGGTCCGTGAAGAACCAGTAAGGTCGCCATCGGCTGTTCCTTGTTATTGATGTGGGTACGGCAGAACCCGGCGACTATGCCGCAAAGCGTTTATGACTGTCCAGTTCTATGCAGTAGGCAGCACGATTAGCGAGGATTGCGCGAAATTTGTGACTGCGGCCCAGGATCCGGTCATTGGTAATACCGTCTTGAAACCTGTGGCGATCAAATGTGGGAGGGGGCTTGCCCCCCGATAGCGGTGGATCAGTTACAGATATTGAGACTGGCACACCGCTATCGGGGGCAAGCCCCCTCCCACATTGGTTCTTCGCATGGCGCTAGGTCGGGTCAGACGCGGAAGGCTTGGACGGCGGTGTTGAGTTGGCCGCCCAGCACCAGCAGGTGCTCACCCTGGCTGCGGCCCTGGCCGATGCGCAGCAGGTTGTCCTCACCCAGCTGATGAATCCGTTCGCTGTTATCGCGAATCTCACTCACCGCACCGCTCTGCTGCGCGGTCACATCGGCGATACGCACGGAGGTGTCGGAAATGGTCTGGATCGCCCCGACGATTTCATCCAGCGCGCCGTCGGCCGCTTGTGCTTGCTGGGCGGTGGCTTCGGCGTGTTCGACCTGCGCGCGCATGCCTTCCACCGACTGGCGGGCGGCGGTTTGCAGGCCGGCGATGAGGCCCTGGATTTCGGCGGTGGCGCCAGCGGTGCGCTGGGCCAGGGAGCGCACTTCGTCGGCGACCACGGCAAAGCCCCGCCCGGCGTCTCCGGCGCGGGCGGCTTCAATGGCGGCATTGAGCGCCAGCAGGTTGGTCTGGTCGGCGATCGAGCGAATCACTGTCAACACGCCGCCGATGGTCGCGGACTCTTCGGCGAGTTTCTCGATCATCTGCGCGTTTTGCTGCACTTCGCCCACCAGCGCATGCAGCCCGGTCAGGCTCAGGCCGATCACCCGCTGGCCGTGCTTCACCGCCTGGCCCGCGCTGCGGCTGGCGCCGGCGGCCTGGCTGGCGTCCCCGGCGACTTGTTGAATGGTCGCTTCCAATTCGCCCAACGAATCGCGGATCTGCGCGGTGTCCCCGGCCTGCCGTTCGGCGCCATCATGCAGGCCGCTGCTCAGCTCGGCCAGGGCACGGCTGCTGCCGGCGACTTCCTCGGCATTGCCGCGAATGGTGCCCACCAGGTCCACCAGGTAGGCGCGCAAGCGGTTGAGGGAGGCTTCGATGTCGCGCAGTTCGCGGTTGGTCTTGCCCAAGGCAATCGGTTGGCTGAAGTCGCCTTCGGCCCAGGTCGACAGGGCCGGTGCCAGGTTGGTCAGCACCCGTGCCAGGCGCCGTTGCAGGGTATCGATCAGCAGGGCGATCAGCAGGATCAGGCCGATCATCACCCCTTGCATCAGGCGCACTTCGCCCTGGATCTTTGCGTGTTGCGCCCGCACGACGGGCTCCAGGCCGGCGATGGCCTGTTGCACACCGGCGATTTTCAGGTGGGTGCCGGCGGCGAGGTCGGCGCGCCGCTGGATCTGCTCGCGGGTGCGCTTGAGTTCGGCCGGGTAGCGGGTCAGCAGGCTGTTGAGTTCGCGCTTGAGGTCGACGCCGGTGTCTTGTGTTTCGGCTTTTTCGCTGTTTTCCAGGCCCATCAGCGCCGAAAAGTCATCGGTGTTCGAACCGGCGTTGGCCTTGACCCCAAGTAAGGGCAGTTGCTCCAGCAGGTCGGCCTGGCCGCGGATATTGCTGACTTCGCGCTCCACATCATCCGCCAGTTCGGCGCGCCCGCTGCTCACCAGCTTGTCGCGGGCCAGGGACAGCTTGCCCAGGTGTTGGGACGCCGCCAGCAGCGGCGGCAGGTAGCGCGCCGCGGCGGGCGAATCGACGCCGATGGCGTACTGGCTCAGTTGCTCGAGGTTCGCGCCCAGTTCTCGCTCGGCCTGCAACAGCAGCGCTTGCGGGTCGCCGGCCAGTTTGCCGGCGGCGAGCAGGTCGGTTTTGCTGAAGGTGTCCAGCTCCTTCAGGCTGGGGCGCAGGCTTTGTGCGAGGTCGGCGGGCAATTCGTCCAGGTGCTGCAGCAGGCTTTCCAGGCTCTGGCTGGCGCTGCTCAAGCGCAGGGCGTCGCCGCTGGCCAGGTAGTCGTCGATGTTGCGTGCGGCCTGGTTCTGGAAGGTCTGCGACAACCCCAGGTAGCGTTCCATCAGCAAATAAGGCCGTTCCAGCGCGCGTTGCGACCACCAGAGCGTCGCCCCGAGTGCCAGGCACACGGCCACCAGAAGGAGGGTATTGAGATTGGTCAGCAGCTTCAGGCGCATGCGTGGTTTCAACCGACAGCAAAAGTTAAGTGCCTGAAGTTATTGCGTTTCTATTACAAAGTTATGACGGAATCGCTGGATTCTGGTGAAAAGATGGCACTTTGACTTGATGTGTGCGCGGCTTGAACCCGATTGCGTCCGGCATCCTTGGCGCGGTACAGCGCCTCGTCGGCTTGGGCGGCCATCATCAGGCTGTCGGAATCGTCGCACAGCTCCACCAGCCCGGCGCTGAAGGTACACCACAAGTCATGCGGCTGGGCCGGGTAGTGAATTTCGGCAAAGCGCCCACGGATTTCATCCAGCACCTTGCAGGCCGATTCCAGGTCGGTATCGGGCATCACAATCGCAAACTCTTCACCGCCGTAGCGGCCGATGTAGTCGGTCTTGCGCAAGCGCTGTTTGAGGAACAGCGCCAGGCTCTTGATCACGCGGTCGCCCATGGGGTGGCCGTGGCTGTCGTTGACGCGCTTGAAGTGGTCGATGTCGAGCATGGCAAAGCTCAACGGCTTGTTCTCGCGACGAGCGCGGAAGGTGCAGTCTTCGAGCAATTGCAGGATATGGGTGTGGTTGTACAGGCCGGTCAGGCTGTCGCGCACCATCCGCGCCTTGAGGTTGCGCGCACGGGCCGCGCGGTTGCGCACGGTGGTGATCAGGTGGCGCGGCTTGATCGGCTTGGTGAGGAAGTCGTCGCCGCCTTCGCTCATGGCGTCCAGCTGTTTATCCAGGTCGTCTTCGGCCGACAGGTAGATGATCGGCACGCTGACGTACCGGTCGTTATGACGAATCACCTTGGCCAGTTCGGTGCCGGTGCAGGCGGGCATGTACATGTCGAGGATGATCAGGTCGGGCTGGAAATCCGCCAGCTCGGCCATGGCCTGGATCGGCTCGATCAGCGTGCGGGTGATGATGCCGGCGCTGTTGAGCAGGCGCTCGGTGTGCAGCGCCTGGGCCCGTGAGTCGTCGATGATCAGCACTTTATAGGGGTCGTATTGGGCTACGCAGGTCAGCACTTCGATCTTTTCCAGCAGGCTCGAGGCTTCCAACGTGCCGGTCAGGAACTCCTCGCCGCCGGCGCGCACGGCGGCGAGGCGGGTCGGGGTGTCGGTTTCATGCAGGCTGAAAAACAGCAACGGCAGCTTTTGCTCCAGGCCTTGCTGGGCCTCGGCGGCCAGTTGGAGGCCGAGGCCCGGGCCGCAGAAATCCACGTCCATCACAATCGCCGACGGCAGGCGCTCGGCCATCGCCACGCGATACGCCGCCACGTTGTCCAGGGACTGGGCGCTCAGGCCAAAGAATTCCAGCTGCTTGGCCAGACGCTCGGCGCGATCATGATCGGCCAGCATCACGTAGATCGGCTTGCGCATCGGCGGCAGGAAGGTTTGCTCAAGCTGATCGCCCTGGCGCAGGCCGGTGCGGGACAGGCGTTGCATCAAGCGGTTGATTTCGGTGATCAGTTGACTGCTCAGGCGGCCGCGATTGGCGTCCACCGCTTTGAGCGACTCGCCGATGTGCTGCGCCAGTTGGCCGTGTTCGGGCTGTTCGAAGCGTTCGGCGAAGCGCAGCAGGCGCAGGTTGGCTTCGCTGAGTTCGGAGAAGTCGGCGTCGGACCATTCGCTGCGTTGCAGGCGCTGCCAGATCTCAAGAATTTGACGTGCCTGATGAATTACCCGCTGGGCAAAGTGCTGCTTGAGACGCTCACGGCTGGGGTCTTCTGGCTCGGTCATATCCTGACTACTAGTGAAGGTGCGTGCTGAGGTCGACTGGTGGCTCTATGCTAGCACCTCTTTTCGGTTACATGAGTGTCATACGTCAATTAACTGCGAGTCCCTGGCATTCATTTAGTGACTAATTGGTCGTGCAGCGGAAAAAGCGCGCATCCTTTATAGTCGAATGCCCCCTGGGCGTCCGTTGGATCATAGTTGTAGGGCGAAAAGCCCCGCATTGACGGGCACGATGGGGTAGGGTTGCTGTCGGAGTGTTTGAACGCACGCCGTCGATTGAAGTGCATGAACTCAAGTGATTGAAAGGATATCGCCATGCTGGACTGGAAAAACCGTGCAGGCAGTGCCAAAGGCCCCGCCCCTGAACCCAAGTCGGCCAACCGCAGCTATTTGCGTAGCGTGCTGATGAGCCGAGCGGTGCTCAGCGTACTCGGCTTGTATCTGTTGGTCACCGGTGCTTTGGGTTGGTACTGGAGCGAAGAGCCGGCGCTGTTCCCGGTCCAGCAGAACGCCCAGCTTGCCGCTGAAAAGGAAGGCAAGCAGATGGTGGTGGGTTACACCACCGTGGAAACCCTCAAGACCGTGGCCGGCACCTTGCTCAACAAACCTGGGGGCTATATTTCCAACGACCGTTTCCCGCCGGGCCTGTGGATGGACAACATGCCGAGCTGGGAATACGGCGTACTGGTGCAGGTGCGCGACCTGACCCGCGCCTTGCGTAAGGATTTCGCCCGTTCCCAGTCGCAGTCGGCGGAAGACGCCGACCTGGCGAAGGCTGAGCCGCGTTTCAACTTCGACAACAAGAGCTGGGTGCTGCCTTCCAGCGAGTCGGAGTACCAGGAAGGCATCAACTCCCTGAATCGCTATGAAGTGCGCCTGTCCGACCCGAACCAGCGCGGCGCCTTGTTCTATGCGCGCGCCGACAACCTCAACAACTGGCTGGGCGATGTCGCCACGCGCCTGGGTTCGTTGTCGCAACGTCTGTCGGCCAGTGTCGGCCGGGTCAAGCTGAACACCTCACTGAAAACCGAAGCGCTGGCGCCGGGTGAAGTGCCGCAGCTCGATGAAGAAGTGGTGGAAACCCCATGGATGCAGATCGACAACGTGTTCTACGAAGCCCGCGGCCAGGCCTGGGCCTTGTCCCACCTGTTGCGCGCCATCGAAGTCGACTTTGCCGACGTGCTGGCCAAGAAGAATGCGACGGTCAGCGTGCGCCAGATCATTCGTGAACTGGAGGCTTCGCAAGAGCCGGTCTGGAGCCCGATGATCCTCAACGGCAGCGGCTTTGGCATATTGGCCAACCACTCGCTGGTGATGGCCAACTACATTTCCCGGGCCAACGCGGCGGTGATCGACTTGCGTCAGTTGCTTAACCAAGGGTGATGATGGACGTGACTCAAAAGGAGGCCGCGCACCGCGCAGCCTCCGATGCGGAACTGATCTGCTGGGTCGACGAGCACGACAACCCGCTCGGCGCCCTGGTGCGCTCCGACCTGCGCCAGCGCGGCCTGATCGGCCGTTGCACCTTTATCTTCCTGTTCAACTCGGCAGGTGAACTGTGCGTACACCGACGCACCCTGAGCAAAGCCCTGTACCCCGGTTTCTGGGACACGGCGGCAGGCGGGATGGTGGCGGACGGCGAGAGTTATGCCGAGTCGGCCGCCCGCGAGCTTGAAGAAGAGCTCGGCGTGGGCGGGGTGGAGTTGGTCGAGCATGACCATTTCTACTTCGAGGACGGCGACAGCCGACTTTGGTGCAGATCCTACTCCGCCGTGTGGGACGGTGCGCTGTGCCTGCAGCCTGAAGAAGTCATGGAAGCGCGCTTTTTACCCCTTGAAATTGTCCTGCAGGAAGCGCAACAAAAGCCCTACTGCCCGGACGCGCAAGAGGGCTTGCGGCGCTATCTGGCCTCACGTCGCTAAAGTTGTATAAATTGGCGCGATTTGGCTCTTAGCAAGTGAGCTTTTTGTGGTTACACTGCGCGACTTTTCACCCGAACCACCCTTGTTCCACCCCCTGATTCCTGTAGGAGCGAGCTCGCTCGCGAAAACCTCAAGCGCGCTGTGGGTATCCTGAATGCCCGCGTCATCGTTGGCGATCTTCGCGAGCGAGCTCGCTCCTACAGGAATCGGGGGCAATGACATGGGGGGTTCGGTAGCGCTGCCCCTGCCTGAGTGGGGCTTCGCGGTCGGCAACCGCCTGAGCGTTTGCCGATCAGTCTTTGTCCTCACAAGAGGATTGCCGGTGGCCAAAAAAGCCGCATCCTTCGCCGCCCTCGGTGGCCTGGTATTTTCCACCGACGCAGGTCGACACTGCCCGGACTGTCGTCAGCCCGTGGACGCCTGTACCTGCAAACAAACCCTGATCCCCGAAGGCGACGGCATTGCCCGCGTGCGACGCGAGAGCAAAGGCCGTGGCGGCAAGACGGTGACCACCATCACCGGCGTACCGCTGGCCGAAGACGCGCTGAAGGAACTCGCCACCACGCTGAAAAAGCGCTGTGGCACCGGTGGCGCGTTGAAAGACGGGGTCATCGAGATCCAGGGCGATCACGTCGAGTTGCTGTTGGCCGAGCTGATCAAGCTCGGGTACAAGGCCAAGAAGTCCGGCGGCTGACAGCCTCTTTCCAACCAGTGTCTAAACTCTGTCCTGAGAGTGGGGTCTGACCTTACTCACAGGCAAATCGTCATTTTCATTCTTTAGACTGCGCCAGCCTCCAACGAGGGGCGGCGCCTTCGACTTCATTTATAGGGGACTTCAATGTCCGTACGACGCACACGCAAAGACGATGGCAGCCAATGGACAGTTGCGGACAGCCGCAGTGTTTACGGGATTCGTCATTGGGGGGCCGGGTATTTCGCGATCAATGATGCCGGTCGCGTTGAAGTCCGTCCGAACGGCCCGAAAAGCACGCCTGTCGACCTGTACGAGCAAGTCGACGAGCTGCGCAAAAGCGGCTTGTCCTTGCCGCTGCTGGTGCGTTTTCCCGACATCCTGCAAGACCGCGTGCGCCAGTTGACCGGTGCGTTCGATTCGAACATCGAGCGTCTGGAATACCAGAGCAAATACACCGCGCTGTACCCGATCAAGGTGAACCAGCAGGAGGCGGTGATCGAAAACATCATCGCCACCCAGGACGTGTCCATTGGCCTGGAAGCCGGCTCCAAGCCGGAACTGCTGGCCGTGCTGGCCCTGGCGCCGAAAGGCGGGACCATCGTCTGCAACGGTTACAAGGACCGCGAATTCATCCGCCTGGCGCTGATGGGCCAGAAGCTGGGTCACAACGTGTTCATCGTGATCGAGAAAGAGTCCGAAGTTGAGCTGGTGATCGAAGAAGCTGCCAACCTCAAGGTCAAGCCACAGGTCGGCCTGCGTGTGCGTCTGTCGTCCCTGGCGTCGAGCAAGTGGGCCGACACCGGCGGTGAGAAATCCAAGTTCGGGCTGTCGGCGGCGCAACTGCTGTCGGTGGTCGAGCGCTTCCGCGCCGCCAGCCTGGACCAGGGCATCCGCCTGCTGCACTTCCACATGGGCTCGCAGATCGCCAACCTGGCCGACTACCAGCACGGGTTCAAGGAAGCCATTCGTTACTACGGCGAACTGCGCAACCTCGGCCTGCCGGTGGACCACATCGACGTCGGCGGCGGCTTGGGCGTGGACTACGACGGTACTCACTCGCGCAACGCCAGCTCGATCAACTACGACATGGACGACTACGCCGGTGTCGTCGTGGGCATGCTCAAGGAATTCTGCGACGCGCAGAGCCTGCCGCACCCGAACATCTTCTCCGAGAGCGGCCGTTCTCTGACCGCCCACCACGCCATGCTGGTGGTGCAAGTCACCGACGTCGAGAAACACAACGACGAAATGCCGCAGATCGAGAACAAGGAGAACCTGCCGGAAACCGTGCAATGGTTGGTGGACCTGCTCGGCCCGACCGACATCGAGATGGTCACCGAAACCTACTGGCGCGCCACTCACTACATGAGCGACGTGGCCACCCAGTACGCCGACGGCAAACTGACCCTGGCGGAAAAAGCCCTGGCCGAACAGTGCTACTTCGCCGTGTGCCGCCGCCTGCATAACTCGCTGAAAGCGCGCCAGCGTTCGCACCGCCAGGTGCTCGACGAACTCAACGACAAGCTGGCGGATAAATACATCTGCAACTTCTCGGTGTTCCAGAGCCTGCCGGACACCTGGGCCATCGGCCAGGTATTGCCGATCCTGCCGCTGCACCGCCTCGACGAAGAGCCGATGCGCCGCGCGGTATTGCAGGACTTGACCTGCGACTCCGACGGCAAGATCAAGCAATACGTCGACGAGCAGAGCATCGAGACCAGCCTGCCGGTACACGCGCTGAAAGAGGGCGAAGACTACCTGCTGGGTATCTTCCTGGTCGGCGCCTACCAGGAAATCCTCGGTGACATGCACAACCTGTTCGGTGACACCGACTCGGTGAACATCTATCAGCGTGAAGACGGTTCGGTGTACAGCGCCGGGATCGAGACCCACGACACCATCGAAGACATGCTGCGTTATGTGCACTTGTCGCCGGAGGAGTTGATGACGCATTACCGTGACAAGTGCGCGAGCGCGAAGATCAGTGCCAGCGAGCGCACGCAGTTTCTGGATGCGTTGCGCTTGGGTCTGACGCGTTCGTCTTACCTGTCCTCCTAAGCACCCATCCTTGTAGGAGCGAGCTTGCTCGCGAAGATCGTCAACGATGACATGGGCTGTCTGGATGCCCGTGTTGTCTGAACGTTTTTCGCGAGCAAGCTCGCTCCTACAATGACAATGACAATGACAATGACAATGACAATGACAATGACAGTGACAGTGACGGTGACAGTGAGGGGCGCTTATCCCAGCCACTGATTCTGTCGGTTCAAACGCCAGGCAATCGTCCAAAGCGTAAGACTGCGCAGGGCCATGAACAGCAGGAAGCTGATCCACAGGCCGTGGTTGCCGTAGCCCTGCAACAGCCAGGCGAATGGCAGCAGGATCAGCACCGTCAGCAGCATGCCATTGCGCATTTCCCGCGCGCGCGTGGCGCCGATGAACAGCCCGTCCAGCAGATAACTCCACACCGCAATCAACGGCAGCACCGCCAGGTATGGCAGGTAGATGTCGGCGGTTTCGCGCACGCTGGGAATGTCGGTCTGCATGGCGATGAACAGGTGGCCGGCGAAGGTGAAGAGCAGGGCGAAACCGACGCTGGCGATCAGCGACCAACCGCAGGCGACCACTAATGAGCGGCGCAACGCCTGACGGTCGTGCGCGCCAATGGCATGGCCGCACAGGGCTTCGACCGCATGGGCCAGGCCGTCCAGGGCGTGGGCGGTCAGCAGCAGGCCGTTGAGCAACAGCGCGTTGGCGGCCACGGTGGCGTCGCCCAGGCGTGCGCCTTGCACCGTGATCATGAAAAACACCGACTGCAACGCCAGGCTGCGGATAAAGATGTCGCGGTTCACCGCCAGCAGCGGGCGCCAGCTGTGCCAGCGTTGCAAGGCGGCCCAGGCGATATGCCCGGGGTAGGCGCGCAGGGCTTTTTGCGTGAGGGCCAGGCCGAGCAGGGCGCCGGTCCATTCGGCGATCACCGAGGCGCGTGCGGAGCCGACGACGCCCCAATCCAGGCCGAGGACGAACCACAGGTTGAGGACGATGTTGACCAGGTTGGTGGTCAGCAGGATCGCCAGCGGTGCGCGGGCGTTTTGCGTGCCGAGGAACCAGCCGACCAAGGCATAGCTGGCAAGAGCGGCGGGCAGGCCGAACAGGCGGGTGTGGAAGAACTCGCGGGTCAGTTGATTGAGTTCGGGGGAGGGCTGCATCCATTCCAGGGCCAGGTGGCTCAGCGGGATGCCCACTGTACCGAGCAACATCGCCAGGCCCAGCGCCAACAGCAAACCTTGCAACAGGATTTGCCGCAGCGCCGCGCCATCGTTGCGCCCGGCGGCCTGGGCGGCGAAACCGGTGGAGCCCATGCGCAGAAAACCCATGGCCCAGGCCAGGAAGGTATACAGGCTGGCCCCGACCGCCACGGCGCCCAGTTGGTGGGCGTGGGGCAGGTGGCCGATGACCATGCTGTCGACCAAGGCAACCAGCGGTACCGAGATGTTCGACAGGATCATCGGCGCGGCCAGGGCCCAGACGCGGCGGTGGGTGGGGCGGTGGCGCCAGTCGGTCAGTAAGGTGGACATGCAGGCTCCTTGGGGGAGCGGCATTGTAACTGTCCCCCCAGCACGCCGCAGAACCAATGTGGAATGGGGGGTTAAATGTGGGAGGGGGGCAAATGTGAGGAGGGCCAAATGTGGGGAGGGCCAAATGTGAGGAGGGCCAAATGTGGGAGGGGGCTTGCCCCCGATTGCAGTGGATCAGCTACAAATAAGCTGACTGACTCACCGCCATCGGGGGCAAGCCCCCTCCCACATTTGGCCTCATTCCACATTTAGCTCTCATTCCACATTTGGCCTCATTCCACATTTGGCTCTCATTCCACATTTGGCCCTCATTCCACATTTAGTCCCTCATTCCACATTTTGATTTTTTGTGATTTTGATCTTTTGTGTTTGTGGGATTTGGCTTGGATCGCGTGACGCGAAGAACCAAACTGCCCTCCGTCGGTCAATGTGACCAGCGCCACATCGGCTTGGCTGGCGCTGATATATAGTTCATCCCTCGGTTCCCTCTGACGACGAGTGCCCCATGCTTAACAAAGGACTGTTCCTGGCTTGCGCGCTGGCCCTGCTGAGCGCCTGCGATTCTTCCGATAAACCGACTGCGCCGAGCGCGCCGGCAGCCGCGAGCAGCGTGGCGCCGAAGCCGGCCAAGGCGGCGGCGGATGTGGCGGCGCTGAAGCAGCGCTACGCCGGGCGTGAGTTGAGTGTGGTGGACGTGTCCGAGGTGCAGTTGGACGGCGCCAGCACCTTGTCGGTGAGCTTTTCCGTGCCGTTGGATCCGGAGCAGAAGTTCGCCGACAAGCTGCATCTGGTGGACAGCAAGTCGGGCAAGGTCGACGGCGCCTGGGAGCTGTCGGATAACCTGATGGAGTTGCGCCTGCGCCACCTGGAGCCGCAGCGCAAGTTGGTGCTGACGGTCGACCCGGGCGTGCGCGCGGTGAATGACAACCTGTTGCCCGCCGAGTACGTCGCCCGCCTGGAAACCCGTGACCTGCAAGCCACCGTCGGTTTCGCCAGCCGTGGCACGCTGTTGCCCACGCGCCTGGCCGAGGGGTTGCCGGTGATTGCGCTGAATGTCGACAAGATTGATGTCGAATTCTTCCGGATCAAGCCCGAATCCCTGCCATCGTTCCTCGCCCAGTGGGGGCGCAATACCAGCCTGCAAAGCTATGAATCGCGCGAACTGCTGCCGCTGGCCGATCTGGTCTACGGCGGCCGCTTCGACCTGAACCCGGCGCGCAATACCCGCGAAACCCTGTTGCTGCCGATCGCCGGCCTCAAGCAATTGCAGCAGCCGGGCGTATACCTGGCGGTGATGCGGGCGTCGGGCACCTACAACTATTCGCAACCGGCCACGCTGTTCACCTTGAGTGATATCGGCCTGTCGGTTCACCGCTACGCCAATCGCCTGGATGTGTTTACCCAGGCGCTGGACGGTGGCAAGGCGCTGGATGGCGTCGACCTCGAAGTGCTCGACGCCGAGGGCCGGGTGGTGGGCCAAGGCAAGACCGAGCAGGGCGGTCACGCCGAATTGCCGTTGCCGAAAAAGGCCCAGGTGCTGCTGGCCAAGCAGGGCGAACAAACCAGCCTGTTGCGCCTGGACAGCGCCGCGCTCGATCTGGCGGAGTTCGATATCGGCGGCCAACCGTCGCACCCGCTGCAGTTCTTTGTGTTCGGCCCACGCGATCTGTATCGCCCTGGCGAAACCGTGCTGCTTAACGCCTTGCTGCGCGACAAGGACGGCAACGCGGTCAAGCCGCAGCCAGTGAGCGTCGAAGTGCGCCGCCCGGATGAGCAGGTCAGCCGCAAATTCGTCTGGGACGCCGACGCCTCCGGCCTCTATCAATATCAACTGCAATTGGCCGGCGAAGCGCCGACCGGGCGTTGGCAGCTGGTGTTCGACCTGGGCGATGGCAAGCCGCAGTTGTACGAGTTCCTCGTCGAAGACTTCCTGCCCGAGCGCCTGGCGCTGGAACTCAAGGGCAGCGACACGGCATTGAGCCCGGCGGATAACCCGGTCATTCAGGTCAACGGCCGCTACCTCTACGGCGCGCCGGCGTCGGGCAACCGGGTCAGCGGGCAGGTGTATGTGCGTCCGCTGCGCGACGCGGTGAAATCGCTGCCGGGTTACCAGTTCGGCTCCGTCACCGAAGAAGAGCTGAGCCAGGATTTCGAACTGGATGAAAGCGTGCTCGACGCCAAGGGCCAGGAAGCCCTGACCCTGGAAAGCAAATGGGCCGACGCCAAGTCGCCGCTGCAACTGATCGTGCAAGCCAGCCTGCATGAGTCGGGCGGGCGGCCGATCACCCGGCGCCTGGTGCAGCCGATCTGGCCGGCCGAGCAGTTGCCGGGCCTGCGCGGGCTGTTTGACGGCAAGGAAACCAACGGCGACGGCCCGGCGGAATTCGAAGTGCTGCTGGCCAACCAGGACGGGCAGAAACTCGCCGCGAAAAACCTCAAGGTCCGCCTGGTGCGCGAGCGCCGTGACTACTACTGGAATTACTCGGACAGCGACGGCTGGAGCTACCACTACAACGAGAAATTCCTCAACCTCGACGAACAGAGCCTGGACATCAAGGCCGGCGACACCGCCAAAGTCAGCTTCCAGGTGGAGTGGGGCCCGTACCGCGTCGAGGTCGAAGACCCGCAGACCGGGCTGGTCAGCAGCCTGCGCTTCTGGGCCGGCTACCAGGCCCAGGACAACACCGAAGGCGGCGCCGTGCGCCCCGATCAGGTCAAGCTGGCGCTGGACAAACCCGCCTATGGCGACGGCGATACCGCCAATGTCACGGTGACACCGCCGGCGGCCGGTAAAGGCTACCTGCTGGTCGAGTCCGCCGAGGGGCCGCTGTGGTGGCAGGCCATCGACGTGCCGGCCGAGGGCAAAAGCTTCGCCGTGAAACTCGACCCGAAATGGGCGCGCCATGACCTCTACGTCAGTGCCCTGGTGATCCGCCCCGGCGAGCGCAAAGCCAACATCACCCCCAAACGGGCGGTGGGCCTGCTGCACCTGCCGCTGGATCGCACCCAGCGCAAACTGGGGCTGACCCTCACCGCGCCGGAAAAAATGCGCCCCAAACAAGCGCTGACGGTGAAAGTTACCGCGAAAAATGCCGACGGCAGCGTGCCCAAGCAGGTGCATGTGCTGGTGGCGGCGGTGGACGTGGGCATCCTCAATATCACCGAATACCCGACGCCCGATCCGTACTCCAGCCTGTTCGGCCGCAAGTCGTATGGCGTGGACCAGTTCGACATCTATGGTCAACTGATCGAAGCCGGCCAGGGCCGCCTGGCGAGCCTGGCCTTCGGCGGTGACGCCGCATTGGCCAAGGGCGGCAAACGCCCGGACACCAGCGTGACTATCGTCGCCCTGCAAAGCGCACCGGTGACGTTGAACGCGCAGGGCGAGGGCGAAGTCAGCGTCAATATCCCCGACTTCAACGGCGAATTGCGCCTGATGGCCCAGGCCTGGAGCGATGACCGCTACGGCATGGCTGAAGCCAAAACCGTGATCGCCGCACCGCTGATTGCCGAACTGTCGGCGCCGCGCTTCCTCGCGGGCGGCGACCAGACCAGCTTGGCGCTGGACCTGTCCAACCTGTCGGGCAAGGCGCAAAAGCTCGACGTACAACTGAGTGCCGAAGGGCAACTGGAACTGGTCGACAGCGCCGCGCAATCGCTTGAACTGAAACAGGGCCAGCGCACCACGCTGCGCATCCCGGTGAAAGCCTGGGGCGGTCTGGGGCAGGGCAAGCTCAAGGTCACGGTGAATGGCCTGGACCTGCCCGGTGAAAACCTGCCGCCGTTCAGCCGCGAATGGACCTTGGGCGTGCGCCCGGCCTATCCGGCCTTGCTCAAGCACTATCGTGCGGTGCTCAAGGAGCAGCCGTGGAGCTTGCCGGCGGGGGCGCTCGATCAATTCGACAGCGCTGGGCGCGAGGCGTTGTTGAGCCTGTCGAGCCGGCCGCCGTTGAACCTCGGCGCGCAAATCAGTGCGCTCAAGGCTTACCCCTACGGTTGCCTGGAGCAGACCGCCAGCGGCCTGTACCCGTCGCTGTATGCCGACGATGCCTTGCTCAAGCGCCTGGGCATCAAGGGTGAGCCGGACGCCGAGCGCAAACGCAAGATCGAGCTGGGCATCGAACGCCTGCTGGGCATGCAGCGCTACAACGGCAGCTTTGGCTTGTGGGGCGCCGATGGCGAAGAGGAATACTGGCTGACTGCCTATGTCACCGACTTCCTGCTGCGCGCCCGCGACCAGGGCTTCGCCGTGCCGCCGCAAGCCTTGAAGAAAGCCAGTGAGCGTCTGCTGCGGTATGTGCAGGAGCGCAACCTGATCGAAGTTGATTACAGCGACAACGCCGAGCACACCCGCTTCGCTGTGCAGGCCTACGCCGGCCTGGTACTGGCGCGCAGTCAGCAGGCGCCGTTGGGCGCGTTGCGCAGTCTGTTCGAGCGGCGCAGCGATGCGCGCTCCGGGTTGCCACTGGTGCAACTGGCCATCGCCTTGCAGAAAATGGGCGACCAGCCGCGTGCCGATCAAGCCTTGCTCGCAGGGCTGGCGGCGCAGCGCAATGCCAAGGAATGGCTGGCCGACTACGGCAGCCCGCTGCGCGACCAGGCGATGATCCTGGCGTTGCTCGAAGAAAACGACCTGGCCAAGGGCAAGCGTGAAGAGCGCTTGTTCACCTTGTCGGATCAGTTGGCAGCCAGCCCGTACCTGTCGACCCAGGAACGCAACTCGCTGTTCCTGGCCGGGCGCCTCGGGTTCGCCCAGCCCGAGTCGAATTGGCAGGTGTCGCTCACCGGCAGCGGCGGCGTGCGCGAATTGAATAATCAACAGTCGACGCTGGCGTTGACGGGCGCGCTGCTGTCCAGCGACCTGAGCCTGCGCAATCAGGGCGAGACGCCGGTGTACCAGCAGTTGACGATCTCGGGGTATCCACAAGTGCCACCGGCCGCCGGCGGCGACAACCTGAGCATCCGCCGCGAATACCTGGGCATGAACGGCCAGCCGCTGAACCTGCGTAGCCTCAACAGCGGCGACCTGGTGCTGGTGCATCTGGCGGTCAGCGCCAAGCAGCGTGTACCGGATGCCCTGGTGGTGGACCTGCTGCCGGCAGGCCTGGAGCTGGAAAACCAGAACCTCGCGCAAAGCGCCGCAAGCCTGGAAAACGCCAGCAGCCAGGTGAAGGAATGGCGCGAGTCGATGCAGAACGCCTCGCTCAAGCATCAGGAGTTTCGTGATGACCGCTACGTGGCGGCGATGAACCTGGATGGCTATGGCACCACGCACTTGTTGTATCTGGCGCGGGCGGTGACGCCGGGGACGTATCGGGTGCCGCCGCCGCAGGTGGAGTCGATGTATCGGCCGAACTGGCAGGCGGTGGGGGAGACGCCGGTGGATCTGGTGATCAAGGGGCGTTGAAAGCTCGATGTGGAATGGGGGCTAAATGTGCAGTGGAGGCTAAATCTGGGAATGGGGCTAAATGTGGAATGAGGGCTAAATGTGGGAGGGGGCTTGCCCTCGATGGCGGTGGGTCAGTCACCTGATGCATTGACTGAAATACAGCTATCGGGGGCAAGCCCCCTCCTACAGGGATTTGTGGTGTTTTTTTGGGGTTAGTGGACTACCCAGCTGAGTAGCCACAGGCCGAGCATCAGCCAGATGATGCCCATGATGATCGATGCGCGCATGAAGGCGCGTACCGCCGAGTACAACAGCATCAGGCCGAGGATCAGGGTAATGATGCTGATGATGGAAGTGTCCATGCCCAAGGTGCGCGACAGGCCATCGATAAAGTTGCCACCGGCGTGGGTCAAGGCACCGAAGATGCCGCTGAGGCCGTCGACGATAAAACGGATGACGGAACCGAGCGCCTGGCCCAACCATTCGAAGAAGCTTTCTACCTGCATGTGTGTGTCCTGATGAGAAGGTGGGCGTGTCTGTGCCTTTGGTTGTTATTGCGACAGGCTAGTTCCCTACAAGCATAGAGGTTTGCCCGTTTGAGTTTGCGTTTAGTTGCTCGCTGGACCCTCGCGAGCCTGCTCCTGATGATTGCCCTGCTGTGGTTGGCCGACCGCATCTGGCCCCTGCCGCTGCCCAAGGACGACCTGGCGCGGGTGGTGCTGGCCGAGGATGGCACGCCGTTGTGGCGGTTTGCCGATGCCAATGGCGTGTGGCGTTACCCGGTGCAAACCGCTGAGGTGTCGCCGTATTACCTCGATGCGTTGCTCACCTACGAGGACCGTTGGTTCTACCAGCACCCCGGCGTAAACCCGTTCGCGCTGGCGCGGGCGACGTGGCAGAACCTGACCGGTGCGCGGGTGGTGTCGGGCGGTAGCACCTTGTCGATGCAGGTCGCCCGTTTGCTCGATCCCCATTCGCGCACGTTCCACGGCAAGCTGCGCCAGCTGTGGCGCACCGCGCAGTTGGAATGGCACTTGTCCAAGGCCGAGATTCTCAACCTGTACCTGAACCGCGCGCCGTTTGGCGGCACCTTGCAAGGCGTGGCGGCGGCCAGTTGGGCGTATCTGGGCAAGTCGCCGGCGCAACTGACCCACGCCGAAGCCGCCTTGCTCGCGGTGTTGCCCCAGGCGCCGAGCCGCCTGCGCCCCGACCGCCACCCCCAGCGCGCCCAGGAAGCGCGGGACAAGGTGCTGCGTCGCCTCGGCGAGTTCCAGGTATGGCCGTCATCGGCAGTGGCCGAAGCGCTGGAAGAACCGTTGCTGCTCGCGCCGCGCCTGGAGCCCAGCCTGGCGCCCTTGCTCGCCCGTCGCCTGAACCGCCCCGACAGCCCGCCGCTGATCCGCACCACCCTGGATGCCACCCTGCAACGCCGTCTCGAAGACCTGCTGCTGGGCTGGCGCGCGCGTTTGCCGGAATACACCTCGGCGGCGATCCTGGTGGTGGAGGAAGACAGCATGGCCGTGCGCGCCTACCTCGGCTCGGTGGACATCAATGATGCCAAGCGCTTCGGCCATGTGGACATGATCAGCGCCCTGCGTTCGCCGGGCTCGACCCTCAAGCCCTTCCTGTATGGCATGGCCCTGGACGACGGGCTGATTCACTCCGAATCGCTGTTGCAGGATGTGCCCAGGCGCTATGGCGATTACCGGCCGGGCAACTTCTCCATGGGCTTTACCGGCGCGGTGCCGGCGAGCACGGCGTTGTCCAGTTCGCTCAACCTGCCGGCGGTGCAGTTGCTGGAAGCCTACGGGCCGAAGCGCTTCGCCGCGCAGATGCGTATCGGCGGGGTGCCGCTGGCGCTGCCGGCGTTGGCCGAGCCGAACCTGGCGCTGATCCTGGGCGGCGCGGGCAGTCGCCTGGAAGATCTGGTGAGCGGCTACAGCGCTTTCGCTCGCGACGGCAGGAGCGCCACGATTCGATTACAGCCGGACGATACGCTTAAAGAAAGGCCTTTACTGTCGCCAGGGTCCGCCTGGATTGTGCGGCGTATCCTCAGCGGCCAGGCGCGGCCCGACCGCGACCCGCGTGCTGAACTGGTGCAGCGCCCGGTGCTGGCCTGGAAAACCGGCACCAGCTACGGGTTCCGCGATGCTTGGGCGATCGGCGTGGGGCCGCGCTATTTGATCGGCGTGTGGATCGGCCGCCCCGACGGCACGCCAGTGCCGGGGCAGTTCGGCTTGGCCTCGGCCGCGCCCTTGATGTTGCAGGTACACGATGTGTTGACCAACCGCGACAGCCAGCGTGGCATCAGCGCGCCGGTCAAACCGGTGCCGGCGAATGTCGGCGTGGCGGCGATCTGCTGGCCGCTGGGCCAGCCCATGAGTCGCAGCGATCCGAATTGCCGGCGCCAGCGCTTCGCCTGGACGCTGGACAACACCACGCCACCGACCTTGCTGGCACTGGATCAACCGCTGGGTGTGGGCTTGATGGAAAGCGTCTGGGTCAACCCCAAGGGTTTGAGGGTGGACGCCCATTGCCCGGGCGCGCAGTTGAAGAACATTGCCCTGTGGCCCGCGCCGTTGGAACCCTGGCTACCGCGGGCCGAACGCCGCGACGCACGCTTGCCGGCCGCGGACCCCGATTGTCCGCCGCCGGCCCTGGCGGCGTCCTCGCCCTTGTCGATCGTCGGCGTGCGCGAAGGCGATCAACTGCGCCTGCCCGCCGCCAGCCAACAGGCGCTGCGCCTGAAGATCTCGGCGCTGGGCGGCAGCGGCCGGCGCTGGTGGTTCCTCAACGGTGCGCCGTTGGGCGACAGCGCCAACCAAGACAGCATCAACGCCAGTTTCGAGCAATTGGGCCGCTACCAGCTCAGCGTTCTCGACGAGGCCGGCCAAACCGCCCGAATCGAATTCAGCGTCGTCGACTGAATCGCCATCACTGCCAAACCAACCCCCACATTCCGATGTGTGAATCCATTCAAATGTGGGAGCAGGCTTGCCTGCGATAGCGCCCTAAAGTCCATCCCCCGGATTCACTTGCCTTCATCCCTGATCCCCCCGAAGCTATACCCCTTCAGGAGCCCCTCATGAACCTCGAACACCTCACCGAACGCCTGCATCGCATCCGCGATACCAACGATTGGAAACAATTCCACAGCCCGAAAAACCTGGCCATGGCCGCCAGCGTGGAAATGGCCGAGTTGGTGGAAATCTTCCAATGGCTCACCGAAGACCAGTCGCGCCAGTTACCCGCCGACACACTCGCCCATGCCGGCCAGGAAGTCGGCGATATCGTGCTGTACCTGCTGTTGCTGTGCAGCGAGTTGGGCCTGGACATGAACGAGGTGGTGCGCGCCAAGCTGGCCGACAGCGAACGGCGGTTTATCCATGAGTGATCGTCACTTCGACCAACTGGCCACGCGTTTTGCCGAGAAGATCTACGGCGGCGCCAAGGGCGCGATTCGCCTGGCGGTGTTGCAGGCCGACCTCACCGAAGCCCTGCCGCAACGGCCGTTGCGTGTGCTGGATATCGGCGCGGGCCTGGGGCACATGTCGCTGTGGCTGGCCGAGCGCGGGCATCAGGTGACCCTGGCCGAACCCGCCGAGCCGATGCTGAGCGGTGCGCGCCAACGCTTCGCCGAGGCCGGGCAGAGCGCGACCTTCATCCATGCGCCCTGGCAAGACCTGCTCGGCCAACTCACCGAACCCTACGATGTGGTGCTGTGCCACGCCGTCCTCGAATGGCTGGCCGAACCCCACGCTATCCTGCCCGTGCTGCACCAGTTGACGGTGCCTGGCGGCTGGCTGTCCCTGGCGTTCTACAATCGCGATGCGCTGATTTACCGCAACCTGCTCAAAGGCCACTTCCGCAAAATGCGCAAGAACGACATGGCCGGCGAAAAACAGAGCCTGACCCCGCAGCAGCCGCTCGACCCGCGAGAGCTGGCGGCGCAACTCGAGGGGCTTTGGCAGGTCGAAAGCCAGAGCGGCGTGCGGGTGTTCCACGATTATATGCCGGTGGAATTCCAGGCCCGCGTGGCGTTGCAGGATGTGCTGGAGATGGAGCTCGCCCATCGTCGTCACCCAAGCTTTGCCGGACTTGGGCGTTATTTGCACTGGATCTGCCGTCCGGTTTAAGCGGCCCAGTCAGTGGAGGTCGAAATGCGTCGTTTCGGGTTAATCCTGTTGTTCCTTGGGCTGGGCGCCTGCTCCAGCCCCAATCCCTACGTGGCCACCTCGGCGCCGATGCCGCCGGCTCCGGCCCAGGCGGCCAGGACCTTTGATGCCAGCGCCTACCCCGCGCCGGTGCGTGACTACGGCGCCTACCGCATTTGGGCCTGGCGCAACGGCCAGTTGCCAGCGGGCACGGCCTGGGCGGACTCGGCGCAGATTGCCGAAGCGGTCAGCGGCGCCCTCGACCAGCGAGGCTTGCGCCCCCTGCACGACAACCGCGCGCCCGACCTGCTGGTGAGCGCCGACGTGCATCTGGAGAAGCGCCTCAAGCAGGTCCAGGATGACTACGGCTATGGGTACGGTGGCTACAATCGTTATGGCAATGGCTACGGCATGTACAACTCGGCGCCGATCGTGCGTACCTATGAAGTTCAGGTCGTGGTGGTGCGGGTCAATCTGTTCGATGCACGCAGCGGTCAGCCGGTGTGGAGCGCCAGCGCCGAAACCGGCAGTCAGGGCAGCCTCAGTGAGCGAGCGGATGCGTTGCGCAAGGCTGTGCAAAAGGCAATGACGGCGTATCCTCCCAGTTAACAGCTATTCTCATTTAATGCCCGGGTCGCTCGTTGGAGAACCATCATGTTTGGACGTATCGCAACGCTCGCTTTGGTCGTGCTGCTGGGCGGTTGCCAGACCAGCCAGGTCAACCACGATTTCGATGCCAGCCGGGACTTCGGCGCCTACCGCAGTTGGGCCTGGAAAGACCCGGCGCTGCAATACCGTCCCGATGATCCGCGGATCAAGAGCGACCTCACCGAACAACGTATCCGCCAGGCCGTCGGTGAACAACTCGACCAACGCGGCCTGCGCCCTGCGGCGGCGGGCACTCGGGCGGACCTGAATGCGCAGGCCTACCTGATCGTCGAAGACCGCCAGCAACAAGTCAGCACCAACTACGGCGGCGCCTGGGGCGGGCCGTGGAATGGCTACTGGGGCGCGCCGATGTACAACGAAACGCGCAACATCACCTACAAGGTGGCGACCATCCAGATCGACCTGCTCGACGGCAAGGACGGCAAACTCGTCTGGCGCGGCAGCGACGAGCAGATCATGGCCAACTCGCCCGAGCCGCAGGATCGCAGCAACGCCATCCGCAAGACGATCGCGCGAATCCTTTCCAGCTACCCGCCGCGCTGACACGCTGTTGCCCCGAGAGAGATGAGCGGCCGGTTTTAGCCAATCGGCTGCCACCGGCCGACCATGTGTTCAATCTCCCCCGCGCCTTTCAACCACAACTGGCCACTGGAACCGGCGACGCTGGCGTGCAGGGTGACCTCGCTGGGCAGGCGCACCGGTTTCTTGAATTCGACCTCTATTTCGATATTCGCCGCAGGCAGGTGCTCGCCGAGGGCGGCGAGGGTGCGCGCCTTGTTCCACAGGCCGTGGGCGATGGCTTGGGGGAAACCGAATAGTCTGGCGGTCAGGGCGCTCAAGTGGATCGGGTTGTAGTCGCCGGACACCCGGGCGTAACGACGGCCGATATCGGCCGGGGCTTTCCAGCGGGTCAGTTCGCTGACCTGGGTGGGCGTGGGCAAGGCGTCGTCCGCCGCTGCGCCGTCGAGCTTCACGCCACGGCAGAGCATGCGGCTCTGCGCTTCCCACAGCAGGCCGAGGGCATCTTCGGCGGTGGTCACCAGCTCAAACGTTGCGCCTTTGGCGTGGGGTTTGAGATGGTGTGCGTGGACGGCGATGGTCAGCTCACTCACCGCCCCCAAGGGCCGATACACACGGATGCGATTGCGCAGGTGGACCAGCCCCAACAACGGGAACGGAAACGATGGCGCCGTCAGCAGTTTTAACTGCAGGCCGAACGCCAGCACCTGCGGATACGTCGCCGGCAGCATCGGGCTGTCGGCAAAGCCACACACGTGGCGATACGCTGCCACCTGCTCGGGGTTGACGCTCACGCGGCAGCGAAACCCCTGCTCGGGCAAATGGCTGCCGGTGATCCTGCGCTTGAGCGCCGCGCGCCAGTACAACGGCGCAAGCTGCGGCGGGTGGTCCAGGGTGGTCCAGTCCATGCTTACGCTCCCAGTACACTTTGCCCACACACCCGCAGCACCTGGCCGCTGACCGCGCCGGAACCGGGCTGACCGAGCCAGGCGACCGCTTCGGCGACGTCCTGCGGCAAGCCGCCCTGGCCCAGGGAACTCATGCGGCGCCCGGCCTCACGCAGGGCGAAGGGGATATGCGCGGTCATCTGGGTTTCGATAAAACCGGGAGCCACGGCGTTGATGCTGATCCCTCGCGCTTTCAACAGCGGCGCCCAGGCCTGGGCCAAGCCGATCAGCCCGGCCTTGCTCGCGGCATAGTTGGTTTGCCCGCGGTTGCCGGCAATCCCGCTGATGGAGGCCAGCAGCACCACGCGTGCGTTGTCGTGCAGGGTGCTGCTGTCGAGCAGGGCCTTGGTCAGCACTTGCGGCGCATTGAGGTTGACCGCCAGCACGGCGTCCCAGTATTCCGGGGTCATGTTGGCGAGGGTTTTGTCGCGGGTGATGCCGGCGTTATGGACGAGGATGTCGAGGCCGTCCGGCAGTTGTTCGATCAACTGGCGGGCGGCGTCTTCGGCACAGATGTCCAGCACGATGCTGCGCCCTCCCAGGCGCGCCGCCAGGGCTTCGAGGTCAGCCTTGGCCTGGGGCACGTCCAGCAGAATCACCTCGGCGCCATCGCGGGCGAGGGTTTCGGCGATGGCGGCGCCAATGCCGCGCGCCGCGCCGGTGACCAGCGCCTTGCGCGCGGCAAGCGGGCGGGTCCAGTCTTCGACGGGGGTGGCGCAGGCTTCCAGGCGAATCACCTGGCCCGAGATGTAGGCACTTTTGGGCGACAGGAAAAACCGCAACGCCCCTTCCAGCTGGTCCTCGGCACCTTGGCCGACCGACAGCAATTGCAATACGCCGCCGTTGCGCAGTTCTTTGGCCAGGGAGCGGCTGAACCCTTCGAGGGCGCGCTGGGCGCTGGCGGCGAACGGGTCGCTGAGACTTTCCGGCGCGCGGCCGAGGATCACCAGGTGCGCGCTGTGATCGAGGTTTTTCAGCAGGGGCTGAAAGAACTCGCGCAATTGCTTGAGCTGGTCGGTGTGTTGCAAGTCGCTGGCGTCGAACACCAGCGCCTTGAGCTTGGGGCCATGCCCGGGAATCCAGGCCGGGGCTTCCAGCGGCCCGGCGCCGTAGCTATAAATGGCCTCGGTGAGTTTGTGCGCAAACGCCAGCACCTTGGCCGCCAGCGCCCCGCCGCCGAGCAGCAGCGCGCCGTCGACCGGGCGCAGACGCCCGGCTTGCCAGCGCTCCAGGCGTACCGGTGACGGCAGGCCAATGGCGGCGACCAGGCGATGGCCGAGGCTTGAGTTGGCGAAGTCGATATAACGGTCAGACATGGAACGCTCTCCAAAGGCTGGGGTTCAAAGGGTTGACCACCTCGCGGCGGCAGTCGTTCGATTGAGCCTAGGCTAGTCTGAACGACTTACCCCACAACCGACAGGGAGCTTTCCATGACTCAATTGCGCCGTGTAGCGATCATTGGCGGTAATCGCATTCCTTTCGCCCGCTCCAATGGCCCGTATGCCACGGCGAGCAACCAGGCGATGCTGACGGCGACCCTCGAAGGCCTGATCGAGCGCTACAACCTGCACGGCCTGCGCCTGGGCGAGGTGGTCGCCGGCGCGGTGCTCAAGCACTCGCGCGACTTCAACCTGACCCGCGAATGCGTGCTGGGTTCGCGCCTGTCGCCGCAAACCCCGGCCTATGACATTCAGCAGGCCTGCGGCACCGGGCTGGAGGCGGCGTTGCTGGTGGCCAACAAGATTGCCCTGGGCCAGATCGAATGCGGGATTGCCGGTGGGGTGGACACCACGTCCGACGCACCGATCGGGGTGAACGAAGGGCTGCGCAAGATTCTGCTGCAGGCCAACCGCAGCCAATCCTTGGCGGACAAACTAAAACTTTTGTTACAACTCCGTCCCCATCACCTCAAGCCGGAGCTGCCGCGCAATGGCGAACCCCGCACCGGTTTATCCATGGGCCAGCACTGTGAGCTGATGGCGCAGACCTGGCAGATTCCGCGCGCCGAGCAAGACCAGCTCGCCCTGGAGAGCCACCAGAAAATGGCTGCGGCCTACGCCGAAGGCTGGCACAACGATTTGCTCACCCCGTTTCTGGGCCTGACCCGCGACCACAACCTGCGCCCCGACCTGACCCTGGAAAAACTCGCCGGCCTCAAGCCCGCCTTCGAGCGCAGCGCCAAAGGCACGCTCACCGCTGGCAACTCCACGCCGCTGACGGACGGCGCCTCCCTGGTGTTGCTCGGCAGCGAAGCCTGGGCCAGGGAGCGCGGCTTGCCGATCCTGGCTTACCTGCGCGATGGCGAAGCGGCGGCGGTGGATTTCGTCAACGGCGCCGAAGGCCTGTTGATGGCGCCGGTGTACGCCGTGCCGCGTTTGCTGGCGAGGAATGGCCTGACACTGCAGGACTTCGATTACTACGAGATCCACGAAGCATTCGCTGCCCAAGTGTTGTGCACGCTCAAGGCCTGGGAAGATGCGGACTACTGCAAGACGCACCTGGGGCTGGACGCGCCGCTGGGTTCGATCGACCGCAGCCGCCTCAACGTCAAGGGCAGTTCCCTGGCCGCCGGCCATCCGTTTGCCGCGACGGGCGGGCGTATCGTCGCCAACCTGGCCAAGCTGTTGGACGTCGCGGGCAAGGGGCGCGGGCTGATTTCAATCTGTGCCGCCGGAGGGCAGGGCGTGACAGCGATCATTGAACGCTGAATTGCGTGGAAAACTGGCATATTGGATGCATTCTTCGGTGGTCAAAGCTCGGTAGCCCCTCCCCGAGGCGAGCCGATTGCCGTATAACGAGTGCCATACGCGTGTTTGGTAATAAAGGACCCACAATAAAAGCTGATGAAGACTCCTAAACGCATTGAACCCCTGATCGAAGACGGTCTGGTCGACGAAGTGCTGCGCCCACTCATGAGTGGTAAAGAAGCAGCTGTTTATGTGGTGCGCTGCGGCAACGAATTGCGTTGCGCCAAGGTTTACAAGGAGGCGAACAAACGAAGTTTTCGTCAAGCGTCCGAATACCAGGAAGGCCGAAAGGTCCGTAACAGCCGGCAGGCCCGGGCCATGGCCAAGGGTTCCAAATTCGGTAAGAAAGAAACCGAAGATGCTTGGCAGAACGCCGAAGTCGCGGCGTTGTTCCGCCTGGCCGGCGCGGGCGTTCGCGTGCCCAAACCGTATGACTTCCTTGAAGGCGTGCTGTTGATGGAGCTGGTGGCCGACGAGTACGGCGATGCGGCGCCGCGCCTGAACGACGTGGTGCTGGAGCCGGACCAGGCGCGCGAGTACCACGCGTTCCTGATCTCCCAGATCGTGCTGATGCTGTGTACCGGCCTGGTGCATGGTGACCTGTCCGAGTTCAACGTACTGCTCACGCCGACCGGCCCGGTGATCATCGACCTGCCCCAGGCGGTGGATGCGGCGGGCAACAACCACGCGTTCAACATGCTGGAGCGGGATGTGGGCAACATGGCTTCCTACTTCGGGCGCTTTGCCCCGGAGCTGAAGAAGACCAAGTACGCCAAGGAAATGTGGGCGCTGTACGAAGCCGGCACCTTGCACCCGGCCAGCATCTTGACCGGCGAGTTCGACGAACCGGAAGAACTGGCCGACGTGGGCGGCGTGATCCGCGAGATCGAAGCGGCGCGACTGGACGAAGAGCGGCGCCAGGCGGCTCGCGCGGCGGATGATGCGCCACCGAGCAAAACGCCTGACGAACCACCGCCACCGCCTTGGATGCAGTGACCCCCAAGCTGTTGTCGATTTAAACAGTGTGGAAGTGATCTTCAAACAATTGGAGATCTAAAAAGTGTAGAAGTGATCTTCAGGTAATTGGAGATCTAAATGTGGGAGGGGGCAAGCCCCCTCCCACATTGGTTTTGTGTACACCCCTTACCCCCTTCAGGCGCAGCAACCTCCCGACGCGTGGAAGTGATCTTCAGGCAATTGAAGATCTAAAAATGTGGGAGGGGGCTTGCCCCCGATAGCGCCGTGTCAGTCGATACGTATATTGACTGATCCACCGCTATCGGGGGCAAGCCCCCTCCCACATTGGTTTTGTGTACACCCCTTACCCCTTTCAGGCGCAGCAACCACCCGACGCCAATTCCTTGAGAATCGGACAGTCCGGCCGATGATCGCCGTGGCAGTGTTCCACCAGGTCCTGCAACGTATCGCGCAACTGCCCCAGCTCCAGAATCTTTTGGTTCAGCTCCTCGATATGCTGGCGCGCCAAGGCCTTCACATCGGCGCTGGCCCGTTGCCGGTCCTGCCACAACGTCAGCAGCTTGCCGACTTCTTCCAATGAAAACCCCAGGTCCCGCGAGCGTTTGATGAACGCCAGGGTGTGCAAGTCGTCGGCACCGTACACGCGATAGCCGCTCTCGGTGCGATGGGCGGCTTTGAGCAGGCCGATGGATTCGTAGTAGCGAATCATCTTGGCGCTCAAACCGCTTGAACGCGCCGCCTGGCCGATGTTCATGCTCATGGATGTGGGTCCTCCAGATCCTTGGGTTTCCAGGTTTTCAACAACAGCGCATTGCTCACCACGCTGACGCTGGACAAGGCCATCGCCGCGCCGGCCAACACCGGGTTGAGCAGGCCGAATGCCGCCAGGGGAATACCGATCAAGTTATACACAAAGGCCCAGAACAGGTTCTGGCGGATCTTTGCGTAGGTCTTGCGGCTGATCTCCAGCGCGGCCGGCACCAGGCGTGGATCGCCGCGCATCAGGGTGATGCCGGCAGCGTGCATGGCCACGTCGGTGCCGCCGCCCATGGCGATGCCGATGTCGGCGGCGGCCAGGGCCGGGGCGTCGTTGATGCCGTCGCCGACCATCGCCACCACGCCGGTTTTTTTCAGTTCGGCGACGGTGGCGGCTTTGTCGGCCGGGAGCACTTCGGCGTGGACATCGTCGATGCCCAGCGCCTGGGCGACTACCCGCGCACTGCCGCGATTATCGCCGGTGAGCAAATGGCTGCTGATGTGCCGCGCCTTGAGTTGGGCCACGGCTTCCAGCGCGCCGGGCTTGAGAGTGTCGCCGAAAGCGAACAGCCCGAGTACCCGCGGTTGCGCGCCTTGCTCGATCAGCCAGGACAAGGTGCGGCCCTCGGCTTCCCAGGCCTTGGCCGAAGCGTTCAGTGCGCCCGCGTCCAGCCCGTTGTCTTCCAGCAGACGGCGGTTGCCCAGGGCCAGCGGCCGACCGTCGAGGGTGCCGGCAATGCCGCGCCCGGTCAGGGACTGGCTGGCGCTCACATCGGCCACGTTCAGCCCTTGTTCGCGGCAGGCATCCAGCACCGCCTTGGCCAGCGGGTGTTCGCTGCCGCGTTGCAAGGCGCCGGCCTGTTGCAGCAGCAGCGGTTCGTTGCCGTCGACTGCCGCCAAGTGGGCGATCTTCGGCGTGCCGGAAGTGAGCGTGCCGGTTTTGTCGAATACCACCGCGCTGACGGCGTGGGCGCGCTCCAGCGCTTCGGCATCCTTGATCAGGATGCCGTGACGCGCCGCCACGCCGGTGCCGGCCATGATCGCAGTTGGTGTGGCCAGACCGAGGGCGCACGGGCAGGCGATCACCAGCACGGCGACCGCATTGATGATCGCAGTCTCCAGCGAAGCGCCGTACAGCCACCAGCCGAGCAGCGTGAGCAAGGCCAGCACCAGCACCGTCGGCACGAACACCTGGCTGACTTTATCCACCAGTTTCTGGATCGGTGCCTTGGCCGCCTGGGCGTCTTCCACCAGGCGGATGATGCGCGCCAGCACGCTTTCCGCGCCGAGGGCCACGGTGCGGACCAGCAAGCGCCCTTCGCCGTTGATCGCGCCACCGGTGACCTTGTCGCCCGGTTGTTTCGGCACTGGCAGGCTTTCGCCGCTGATCAGCGCTTCGTCGGCATGGCTTTGGCCGTCCACCACTTCCCCGTCCACCGGGAAGCGCTCGCCGGGTTTGACCAGCACGTGGTCGCCGAGCTTGAGCGCGTTGATCGCGACGTCTTCTTCGCGGCCGTCAACCACCCGAATCGCGCGCTCCGGGCGCAAGGCTTCCAGGGCCCGGATGGCGCTGGCGGTCTGGCGTTTGGCGCGGCTTTCCAGGTATTTGCCGAGCAGCACCAGGGCGATCACCACCGCCGAGGCTTCGAAATACAGGTGCGGCATGCTGCCGGCGGGCGCGGTGAGCCATTCATACAGGCTCAGACCGTAACCGGCGCTGGTGCCGATCGCGACCAGCAAGTCCATATTGCCGGCGCCGGCGCGCACGGCTTTCCACGCGGCGATGTAAAAGCGCGCACCGAAGATGAACTGCACCGGTGTGGCCAGGGCGAACTGGACCCAGGCCGGCAGCATCCAGTGCAGGCCGAAGGGCTGTGCCAGCATCGGCAGCACCAGCGGCAACGCGAGCACAATCGCCAGCAGCAGCGCCCAACGCTCGTGGTGCAGGCGCTGGGCTTGATCGGCATCGGTCTTGGTTTCGCTTTGGGGCAGCGACGCGCTGTAGCCGGCCTTGTCGACGGCGGCGATCAGCACGGCGGGGTCCATCTGGCCGAGCACCTCGATATGGGCGCGCTCGTTGGCCAGGTTCACGCTGACACGTTGCACCCCCGGCACCTTGCCCAGCGCGCGCTCGACACGCCCGGCGCAGCTGGCGCAGGTCATGCCGCCGATGGGCAGGTCAAACGTGGTGGTTCCATTCATGGGGCAGTCCTCCTGAAGAAGTTGCCCCTAGGATCAACCTTGACCTGTGGGGAAGGTCAAGCGTCTTTAGTATTCCAATGCCGCAGGTTTGAGGTACATGCCTTCCGGGCCTTGGGCGATGCGCAACTTGCGCACATCACCGGCCTTCAGCGTGATGTTCTGCGCGGGTGGCGCCAACAGGCCCGGCAGGCAACCCGACGATTGGCCCGGCAGCAGCTTCAGGCGCAGCGACACATTGCCGGCCGGCAGGTTGAACGAGGTGGACTGTTCCTGGAACAGGCGCCCGGCCAACTGGTCCTGGATGTACAGGCCGATCTCGCAGTTGGTCGGTACTTCCAGGCGTTCGCGGGAAATGATCAACACCGCGTAGTCTTCGGCGGCGCTGGCCATGGGCGCAGCGGCAGACAAACTCATCAGGCCGACAAGGCCAAAAAACGACCAGCGCATGGCGAATGCTCCGTGGTTCACATCAAAGATGGGTGAAGCTTGGCCGACTGCGTCACCGAATACCAGCCCGGCGGCTATTTTTGCCGCTTGACCTTGCCATCGTGGCAAGGTCGACACTGCGTCCACCCTCATTAAAGGAGTCATGTCATGCAAGTATTCAACGTTGAAGGAATGACCTGCGGCCATTGCGTCCGGGCAGTGACCCAGGCGGTGCAGAATCAGGACCCGGCAGCCGAAGTGAAAGTCGACCTGGCGGCCAAGCAAGTCAGCGTGCAAAGCCAGTTGAGCCGCGACGTGATCGCCGGCTTGATCCGTGAAGAAGGCTACAGCGTCGCCTGATTTAATAGTTAGCGAGCTATCGTAATGTTCAACGCACCCAAGCGCGGCTAGACTGTCGGGCTGCCGACATACTTGGGTGCCTGATGAACCTGCGCATACTCCTGATTTTGGGCGCCTTGAGCGCCTTCGCGCCGCTGGCGATCGACTTTTACCTGCCGGGTTTCCCGGCGATGGCGACGGCGTTCGCCACCGATGAAAAACATATCCAGCTGACCTTGGCGGTGTATTTCGGCGGCCTGGCCATCGGCCAATTGATCTACGGCCCGCTGGCGGACCGCTTTGGTCGTCGTGTGCCGCTGCTCAGCGGGGTCACGTTGTTTACGCTGGCCTCCTTCGCCTGCGCCTACGCGCCGTCTTTGGAATGGCTGATCGGCGCACGCTTCGTGCAGGCCCTCGGCGGTTGTGCGGGCATGGTGATTTCCCGCGCAGTGGTCAGCGACAAGTGTGATGTGGTGACCTCGGCCAAGGTGTATTCGCAACTGATGCTGGTGACCGGCCTGGCGCCGATCCTTGCGCCATTGGCGGGCGGGCTGATGGTCGGGGTGTGGGGCTGGCAGTCGATCTTCCTGGCCCTGACGGTGTTCAGCGTGATGGCCGCGATCGCGGTGGCGGTCGGTTTGCCGGAAACCTTTCCGGCCCATCAGCCTCGGCAACCGTTGTCCGGGTCGCTGCGCCGCTATATCGACCTGTTGTCGGACCGGGTCTACCTCGGTTACGCCCTGACCGGGGGCATTTCGATTGCCGGGATGTTTGCCTACATTGCCGGTTCACCGTTCGTATTCATCAAACTCTATGGCGTGCCCGCCGAGCATTTCGGCTGGGTATTCGGCTCCAACGCCGCCGGCTTTATTCTGATGGCCCAAGTCAATGCGCGCTTGCTCGCCAAGCGCGGGCCGGCGTTCTTGCTGTCGCGCACGGTGTGGCTCTACATGCTGGCGGCGTTGGCGCTGCTCGGCGTCGCGGCCTTGCGCACCGAAGCGTTGTGGCCGTTGCTGCTGCCGCTGTTTATCTGCATTGCCAGCCTGGGCTGCATTTTGCCCAACACCTCGGCTTGCGCCATGAGCGGGCAGGGCGCGCGAGCCGGTAGCGCCTCGGCAATGCTCGGTTGCATTCAGTTCGGCGTGGCGGCGGGGGCGGCTTCGTTGGTGGGCGTGTTGCACGACGGCACGGCGATGCCGATGGCGATGGTCATCAGCTTGTGCGGGGTCTTGGCGGTGACGATTGCACTGTCGACCCAGCGCCTGCAACGGGCACGTGCCCTACAGGCGCAGGTCTGAAAGACGTCAGCCAGCGGCAGCGGAGCGTTGCTGGTCGAGTGGGAAACGGTGGGGCGCCTGGATGCGCGCTTGCAGGGTCTCGGCGAAGGCGCGGGCTTCGGCCTCACTGCGGAAGGTGATGGCTTCGCCGTCGAGACGGACCTGCCATTTATTGCCCGGGGATTTTGCTAACGCTTTTATCAGGATCTTCATTGCTGACTTCCTCACGTAAAAGAATCGTGGCAAAGGCCGCCAATATAAACCCGAATACGTTCACAATGATGACAAAGGTCAATTCCCTGACTAGTGGTGTCGTCCATCACTTACGCGAATGACGGACGACACTGACAGACCTCTTTCAGAACCCTTCCAGCACGATCTTACCCTTGGCCTTGCCGCTCTCGAGCAGCGCGTGGGCGCGGCGTAGGTTCTCGGCGTTGATCACGCCGAAGTGCTCGCCCACGGTAGTTTTCAGGGTGCCGGCATCGATCAGCTCGGCGACGCGATTGAGCAGGTTGTGTTGCTCGATCATGTCCGGCGTCTCGAACATCGAGCGGGTGTACATGAACTCCCAATGCAGCGACAGGCTCTTGCGCTTGAGTTTGCTCACGTCCAGGGCCTTCGGATCGTCGATCAGCGCCAGCTTGCCCTGGGGCTGCAAGGCTTCGACCAGTTGATCCAAATGGTGGTCGGTCTGGGTCAGGCTGGCGACGTGGGTCACCTGGGCCACACCCGCGTGTTTCAGGGCTTCGCTCAGCGGCTGGCTATGGTCGATCACCAGGTCAGCGCCAAGGGCCTTGGCCCAGGCCTGGGTTTCCGGGCGCGACGCGGTGCCGATGACCTTCAGTGCGGTGAGCTGGCTGGCCAATTGGGTCAGGATCGACCCCACGCCGCCGGCAGCGCCGACGATCAGCAGGCTCTGGCCTTCGTCCTTTTTACCCTCGCGCACTTGCAGGCGTTCGAACAACAGTTCCCAGGCGGTGATGGCGGTCAGCGGCAAGGCGGCTGCGTCGGCAAAACCCAGGCTCTTGGGCATATGGCCGACGATGCGCTCGTCCACGGTGTGCAGTTCGCTGTTGCCGCCCGGGCGTACCAGGGAGCCGGCGTAGAACACGTTGTCACCGGCCTTGAACAACGTCACTTCACTGCCGACGGCCTTGACCACACCGGCCACGTCCCAGCCGAGCACCTTGGCGGCGCCGTTTTCCGGGGCGACGTTCTGGCGGACCTTGGTGTCCACCGGGTTGACCGAGATGGCTTTGACTTCCACCAGCAGATCGCGCGGGCCGGCGACCGGTTCCGGCAGCTCGATGTCTTGCAGGGATTTCGGATCGTTGATCGGCAGTGAGGCGTAGTAGGCAATGGCTTTCATGGGGGCTCCAGAAGTAGGGAGTTGACTGTAGGAGCGAGCTTGCTCGCGAAAAACTCACAGGGGCCGCGCTGAATCAAAAGCGCGGCGTCATCGTTTACGATTTTCGCGAGCAAGCTCGCTCCTACAAAAAAACGCGGTGATCAGGCAAGAAATTTCAGGCGCTTGAGTTCGAAGTGCGCGAGTACGTCGGCGGCCTTGGCGCGGAAACTTTGGATGTGTGCGCTCTGGTCGTGGTCGGCCAGGGCCGCGTCGTCGCGCCAGCGTTCGAGCATGTAGAACGTCTCGGGATGTTGCAGGTCCTGGTGCAGGTCGTACTGTTCGCAACCGGCTTCCTGGCGGGTCGGTTCCAGCAGGCCGCGCAGCAGCGACTCGAGGGTGTGTTGTTGGCCAGGTTTGGCGATCAGCGTGGCGATGACGTTAAAGGCAGCGGACATATTCGACTCCTGACACGGGCTGTATGGGATGGGCAGATGATTGGCTATTTCCGATGCAGATAAAAGCGGCTAAAACAGCAGTCTGTTTCAACAATATTTTGATAATGGGTGGGATTGGATGCTGCGCTTTGATGATTTGCAGTTGTTCGTGCGCGCAGCGGACCTGGGCAGTCTGTCGGCCGCGGCGCGGGTCATGGACCTGTCGCCGGCGGTGGCCAGCGCGGCGTTGAAGCGTATCGAACAGCAACTGGGCACGCGCTTGCTGGCGCGCTCCACTCGCAGCCTGCGCCTCACCGCTGAAGGGGACGGTTTTCTCGGATATGCGCGCGCCGCGCTGAGCTCGCTGGACGAAGGGCGGCGGTTATTGGCCAGTGGCCAGGACCATGTCAGCGGTGTGCTGCAACTGTCGGCACCCTCGGATTTTGGTCGCAACCAGCTGTTGCCCTGGCTCGACGAGTTCCAGCGTGACTATCCGCAACTGACGGTGCGCCTGTTGCTGGGCGACCGCATTGCCGACCTGTTCCGCCAGCCGGTGGATATCGCCCTGCGCTATGGCGAACCGGAGGATTCCAGCCTGGTCGCGCTGCCCGTCGCGCCGGATAACGTGCGCGTGCTGTGCGCGGCGCCCAGTTATCTCGAGCGCCACGGCGAACCGCGGCATCTGGAGCAACTGGCCCAGCACAATTGCCTGCTGTATATGCTCGGCACTCGCGTGCATGACCACTGGACGTTTCATGACGGCAAACGCGAAGTCAGCCTGACTGTCGGCGGCGACCGCTTCAGTGACGATGCTGACGTGGTACGGCGATGGGCTGTCGCCGGGGTGGGCATCGCCTACAAGTCCTGGTTGGATGTGAGCAGCGACGTCCGCGCCGGACGCTTGCGCGTGATTCTGCCTGAGCTGCGCGGCGAGCGGACGCCGCTCAACCTGTTATGCGCGCATCGCGCGCAGTTGAGTAAGCCCATCAACCTGCTGCGGGAAATGCTCGTGTCCCGTTGTGCGACATTGACCGCGCAGTGGTCGGAACAATTCACCAGTGCGTAATAGCCTCCACTAAAGCCGGAAATTTCACTCAGATCCCGTCCCTATCCGCGCTGTCAGACGCCGGGGAACTGACTGCTTGCGCACCTATACTTTGGCGCCAACCACAGCAGAGAAATGATTTAACAAGGAGTGAACACATGGAACAGGCACCTTGCATCAGTCAGATTGCCAGCTTGCTCGCCGAGCCAAAACGCACCGCCATGCTCTGGGCCTTGATGGACGGCTCGGCCAAGTCTTCCCAGGAACTGGCGACGCTCACGGGGTTGTCGCCGGCCTCGGCGAATGCCCATCTGGCTCGGCTTACCGGCGGCGGTTTGCTGCGTGTCGAAGCGCGTCGCGGCAAGCGGTTGTTTCGTGTGGCGGCGGCGGATGTCAGCACCGCCATCGATGCCTTGGCCAGCACCACCATGGCCAGTGCGGCGCGCAGCGCACCGCAGGCTTCACCGCTGACCCTGGCGGCGCCGGCCCCGCTGCGCCATGCGCGGTTATGCCATGGGCACCTCGGCGGCGAGCTGGCGGCGCAACTGTATCAGCGGATGATCGCGGCCGGCTGGATCGAGCGCCACGAGCTCCGCACCCAAGTCACGGTCAAAGGCGCGCAGCACCTGGCTGGCCTGGGCATTTTCACCCAGGCGCTGGCCTTGCCGCTGGTGTGCGACTGTTTCGATTGGAGCCAGCAGCAACCGCACCTGGGCGGCGCGCTGGGGGCCGGGCTATTGCAACTGTTTTTGCAGTCGAACTGGATCCGTGCGGTCAACGAGTCCCGCGCCTTGCTCGTCAGCGACACCGGGTTGGCGGAAATCACCCGGTTGGCCGTGCCCGACGCGCTCTGACCCGGATGACGTCGTTCAGAGTTGCGATCAGGTCGCACCCAGCAATAACCCGGAAAAACCATGGCCCACACTCCCAGAGGGGATTATTCACACAGGGGATGGGGCATGGGTACGCACGGCTATAGCGCGGCAGAACGGCTGGAACGGTTGCCCATCAGCGGTTACCACCGAGTCATTTTTATCATCATCGCCCTGGCGTTTTTCTTCGACTCCATGGATCTGGCGATGATGACTTTCCTGCTCGGCTCGATCAAAGCCGAGTTCGGCCTGAGCACGGCCCAGGCTGGCTTGCTGGCCAGTTCGAGTTTTTTCGGCATGGTGGTGGGCGCGTCGTTGTCCGGGATGCTCGCCGATCGCTTCGGGCGCAAGCCGGTGTTCCAGTGGAGCATCGTGTTGTGGGGGATCGCCAGCTACTTATGTTCCACGGCGCAGACGGTGGAGACGCTGACGTTGTTTCGCATCCTGCTCGGCATTGGCATGGGCATGGAGTTTCCGATCGCGCAGTCGATGCTCTCGGAGCTGATTCCGGCCAAGGGGCGCGGGCGCTATATCGCGTTGATGGATGGCTTCTGGCCGTTGGGTTTTGTGGCGGCGGGGGTGCTGTCGTACTTTTTGCTGCCGCTGATCGGCTGGCGCGACATCTTCCTGGTGCTGGCGGTGCCGGCGGTGTTTGTGCTGGCGATCCGGTTTTTTATCCCGGAGTCGCCGCGCTGGCTGGAGCAGGCCGGGCGGCATGCGGCGGCGGATAAGGTGTTGCTGGGGATCGAGGCGAAAGTGCGCGACTCCCTGGGCCGCGCCGAGTTGCCGCAGCCGATTCGCCTGCCGCGGGTGGAGAGTGCGCCGGGCAACTTCTTCTCGGCGTTCCAGCAATTATGGTCGGCGCAGTATCGTCAGCGCACGATGATGATCTGGAGTGTGTGGTTCTTCGCCTTGCTCGGCTTTTATGGGCTCACTTCCTGGTTGAGTGCCTTGCTGCAGCAGTCGGGGTTTGCGGTGACCCAGTCGGTGTATTACACGGTGATCATTTCCCTGGGCGGGATTCCCGGGTTCCTGATGGCGGCCTGGCTGGTGGAGCGTTGGGGGCGCAAGCCGGTGTGCGTGGTGACCTTGCTCGGCGGCGGGGTGATGGCGTTTCTGTATGGGCAAAGCGCGGTGTTCGGCGGCAATGTCGGCCTGCTGATCGCCTCGGGGTTGTTGATGCAGTTCTTTCTGTTTGGCATGTGGGCGGTGCTGTACACCTACACGCCGGAGTTGTATCCCACTTCGGCGCGGGCGACAGGGGCCGGGTTCGCTTCGGCGATCGGGCGGGTCGGGTCGTTGCTCGGGCCGTTGGTGACCGGGCTGGTGTTCCCGATTACCGGGCAGGGCGGGGTGTTTGCCCTGGGCGCATTGTGCTTTGCGGTGGCGGCGCTGGTGGTGTGGGTGTTTGGGATGGAGACGAAGGGCAAGACCCTGGAAGAGTTGAGCGAGATTTAACCGGCAATCCACAACGAATGTGGGAGCGCGCTGGCTCCCACATTGTCAGTCGCGGTTTACGCCGTCAGGGCTTCACCAGCCGCGCATCCAGGCTGTTTTGCGCCAGGCGTTTGGCCTGGTCCTGGGTCATGCCCAGGGCGGTGTACAGCGCATGGAAGTTCTCGGTGACGTAACCGCCGAAGTACGCCGGGTCGTCCGAGTTCACCGTCACCTTCACCCCACGCTCGAGCATGTCGAGGATGTTGTGCTGGGCCATGTCGTCGAACACGCGCAGCTTGGTGTTGGACAGCGGGCACACGGTCAGCGGGATCTGTTCGTCGATGATCCGTTGCATCAGGCGCTCGTCTTCGATGGCGCGCACGCCATGGTCGATACGCTGGACTTTCAGCAGGTCGAGGGCTTCCCAGATGTACTCGGGCGGGCCTTCTTCGCCGGCGTGGGCCACGGTGAAGAAGCCTTCGTTGCGGGCACGGTCGAACACGCGCTGGAACTTGCTCGGCGGGTGGCCCATTTCCGAACTGTCCAGGCCCACGGCCACGAACGCATCGCGAAACGGCAGCGCCTGGTCGAGGGTTTTCTCGGCTTCGGCTTCGCTCAAGTGGCGCAGGAAGCTGAGGATCAAGCCGCTGGTGATGCCCAGTTGCTGCTCGCCATCTTTGAGCGCGGCGGCGATGCCGTTGAGCACCACTTCGAACGGCACGCCACGGTCGGTGTGGGTTTGCGGGTCGAAGAAGGGTTCGGTGTGGATCACGTTCTGCGCTTTGCAGCGCAGCAGGTAGGCCCAGGTCAGGTCGTAGAAATCCTGGGAGGTGCGCAGTACATCGGCGCCCTGGTAATACAGGTCGAGAAACTCTTGCAGGTTGTTGAAGGCGTAGGCCTTGCGCAGGGTGTCGACGTCGTTCCATGGCAGCGCAATCTTGTTGCGCTCGGCCAGGGCGAACAGCAGCTCAGGCTCCAGCGAGCCTTCCAGGTGCAGGTGCAGTTCAGCCTTGGGCAGGGCGTTGAGCCAATCGTACATGTCTAAAATCTCATCGGGTGCAATGGCGGCATTCTACAGGCCATGACTGAAATAATCGGCAAAACCTGACCAAGAGGAGAGTATTGGTTCTATTCGCGCAGGGGCGCTGCGAACTAAGATGTAACGAAACGTTAGCGATGTACTGCAGTCTGTACCCCGTCAATGACTGATTTGCCGCACAAAAGGCCCGCAATGCTCACCTCTCTCAAGCAAGAAAAATTCATGCTGCTGGCGCTGATCGCCGCCGTCGCCGCGTACCCGCTGGAGCACTGGATGCTCCATAACGGGCAAATGGTCGCGCTACTGGCCGGCCTGGCGCTGATCGGCTTTATCGTGGTGGCGTCGATGCGCGTCGCTCACCATGCCGAGCAGTTGGCGGAAAAGGTCGGCGACCCCTACGGCACCATGATCCTGACCCTGGCCGCCGTGCTGGTGGAAGTGGTGATCCTGGCGATCATGATGAGCAACGAACCGTCGCCGACCCTGGTGCGCGACACCATCTACTCGGCGGTGATGCTCGATATCAACGGCATCCTCGGCCTGGCCGCGCTGATGGGGGGCATCAAGCACGGCGAACAGTCCTACAATGACGATTCGGCGCGCACCTACAGCGTGATGATCCTCACCGCCATGGGCGTGTCGATGGTGGTGCCGGAATTCATCCCCGAAGCGGACTGGAAAATTTACTCGGCCTTCACCATCGGCGCGATGGTGGTGCTCTACACCCTGTTCCTGCGCATGCAGGTGGGCCCGCACAGTTATTTCTTCAGTTACAGCTACCCGGATAAACGCCGCAAGACGTTGCCGGAAGAACAGGCGCCGCCGGTGAACCTGGCATTTTCCATCGGTACGCTGGTGTTCGGGGTGATTGTGATTGGCGCGCTGGCCGAGGTGATGTCCAAGACCCTCGACCTGGGCCTGGAAGGCACGGGCGCACCGCCGGTGGTGACGGCGATTGTGGTCGCGGCCATCTCGGCGGCGCCGGAGATTCTGACCGCCTTGCGCGCCGCCCTGGCCAACCGCATGCAGTCGGTGGTGAACATTGCACTGGGCGCATCGTTGTCGACGGTGATCCTGACGGTGCCGGTGATGGAAGCGATGGCGCTCTACTCCGGTCAGCCGTTCCAGATGGCGATGACGCCGGTGCAAAGCGTGATGGTGTTGATCACGCTGATCGTCAGTGCGATCAACCTCAACGATGGCGAAACCAACGCCATCGAAGGGATGACCCACTTTGTGTTGTTTGCGACCTTTATCATGTTGTCGCTGTTAGGGGTGTAGGCGTGAGCTTGCTCGCGAACAATCTGAGAGCGCCGTGTGAATCAGAACACCTGCGTTAGCGTTGATGTTTTTCGCGAGCGAGCTCGCTCCTACAAAGGGTTGATCAGGTTACGGGCGGCCTGGCTGTGATCGGCAATCAAGCCTTTGAGGTCGAGGCCCTCGACCTGGCCGTCGATCACCCGCCATTGCCCGCCGATCATCACCCGGTCGGCCCGGTCGGCGCCGCACAACAGCAGCGCCGAAATCGGATCGTGACTGCCGGAGAAGCGCAGTTCGTCCAGCTTGAACAGCGCCAGATCGGCCTGCTTTCCTACGGCTAACTCACCGATATCCGAACGACCGAGCAACTGCGCCGAGCCTTTGGTCGCCCAGCCCAGCACGCCTTGCGGGGTGATTTTTTCCGCGCCATAACGCAGGCGCTGGATGTACAGCGCCTGGCGGGCTTCGAGGATCATGTTCGACGCATCGTTGGAGGCCGAACCGTCCACGCCCAGGCCGATCGGGGCACCGGCGGCGAGCAGGTCCAGGGTCGGGCAGATGCCGGAGGCCAGGCGCATGTTCGAGCTTGGGCAATGGCAGATCCCGGTGCCGGCGGCGCCCAGGCGGGCGATTTCATCCGGGTTGAAGTGAATGCCGTGGGCCAGCCAGGTGCGCGGGCCGAGCCAGCCGACGCTGTCGAGGTAGTCCACGGTGCGCAGGCCGAAGCGTTGCAAGCAGAAGTCTTCCTCGTCGAGGGTTTCCGCCAGGTGCGTGTGCAGGCGCACGTCGAGGCTCGCGGCCAGTTCGGCGCTGGCTTGCATGATTTGCGGGGTGACGGAAAACGGCGAGCAGGGCGCCAGGGCGATCTGGATCTGCGCGCCGTCGCCGCGTTCGTGGTACTGGCGGATCAGGCGCTGGCTATCGTCCAGAATCACCGCGCCCTGTTGCACGGTTTGCTGCGGCGGCAAGCCACCGTCGGCTTCGCCCAGGCTCATGGAGCCGCGAGTGAGCATGGCGCGCATGCCCAGTTCGCGCACCACGTCGACTTGCACGTCGATGGCATGTTCCAGGCCGTCCGGGAACAGGTAGTGGTGGTCTGCCGCCGTGGTGCAGCCCGAGAGCAGCAATTCCGCCAGCGCGACTTTACTGGCCAGGGCGAGTTTTTCCGGGGTCAGCCGCGCCCACACCGGGTACAGGGTCTTTAGCCACGGGAACAACGGCTGATTGACCACCGGCGCCCAGGCGCGAGTCAGGGTCTGGTAGAAGTGATGATGGGTATTGATCAGCCCCGGCAAGACCACATATTCGCGGGCGTCGAACACCTGCGTACAGGGCTGTGCAGGCGCTTGCCCGATGCCCAGCAGTTCGCTGATCACACCGTCTTGCAGCACCAGGCCGCCACGGGCATCGAGGCCATTGGCAGTGAAAATCGCGAGGGGGTTTTTTAACCAGATACGGGTCGCAGGCATGGGCCGGCTCCTCTGAATGATGGGTTCAGGTTTGCCAGCTCAGTGTTGCCCTGTCTGCTGATCCAGGGTCGCCAGTGAAGGCGAGGTGGCTAGATTACGTGTAGTTCTAGATCCGGTCTACCGGTAGGAACGCGCTGCTTTCGAGAAGCGTGTTCCCACCTTTGATGGCGGCTTACCAGGGAATGGTATGGCCTCGGTAGTCCACGAAGTGGTGGCCGCCTTTGCCGGTGTAGGCATTTACCTGATCGAGCAGGCCGCGCACGCTGGTCTCGACGTCGATGAGTGCGTTTTCGCCGCCCATGTCGGTCTTCACCCAACCCGGGTGCAGGGAAAGCACGGTCATTTTTTGCTCGCCGAGTTGGGTGATGAAGCTGTTGGTCATCGAGTTGAGGGCGGCCTTGCTCGCCTTGTAGAGCGCCAGCTCGGAACCGTCAGGGATGGTCACGCTGCCCAGGACTGAACTCATGAACGCCAGCACGCCGGAATCTTTGCGGATCTGCCCGACAAAGCGCTGGGCCAGGTTGATCGGCGCCACGGCGTTGGTGAAGAACAACTGGCCGACTTCCGCCAGGGTGGCGTGGCCAGGTTCCTGGTTCGCCGGGCCCTTGACGCCGGCGTTGACGAACAGCAGGTCGAATGTCCGTTCCTTGAGGCGCTGGCTCAGGGCGATCACAGCTTGCTGATCGTCCATGTCGAGTTTCTCGATCTGTACCGGGCCCACGGCTTTCAGGGCGTCGGCCTTGTTCGGGTCACGCACGGTGGCGGTCACGTCCCAGCCATCCTTGAGCAATTGCTTGACCAGGCCAAGGCCCAGCCCGCGTGAGGCGCCGATGATCAGTGCGGTTTTTGGCGTAGACATGCAGAGCTTCCTTTGACGTCGCGGTTCAGGGCGTTCAGCGAACAACATTAGCAGTTTCAACGTTGCAGCAGGATACGCCCCCGGCTCAGGTCGGCAAGCTGGTTTTGCAGGGTGTCGATGTGTGCTTCGCCCAGGGCCAGTTGCAGCTCCACGCCGTTGGCGGTGAAGTGTTCCTCCAGCACCAGCCCGCCGAGTTCGGCGACCCGCAACTTGACCAGGTTCAGTTCGGAAAACCCGCAGTCGCAGCTCAACGGCACGCGGCTGATCAGCTCGATGCGCTCGGCGGTTTGCAGGCATTTGTTCGCGCCGCCGCCATACGCCCGCGCCAGCCCGCCGGTGCCCAGTTGGATGCCGCCGTACCAGCGAATCACCAGCACCACCACCTGATCGAAGCCCTGGGCCTCGATGGCGGCGAGGATCGGTCGCCCGGCGGTGCCGCCAGGTTCGCCGTCGTCGTTGCTGCGGTACTGGTCGGCGAGTTTCCAGGCCCAGCAATTGTGCGTGGCGTTCAGGTCGCTGTGCTGCTCGATGAACGCCTGGGCTTCTTGCGCGCTGGTGATCGGTGCGGCCAGGGTAATGAAGCGGCTTTTGCGAATTTCTTCGCGGAATTCGCAAAGGCCGGTGAGGGTGAAAGGCATAGGCGGTGTCGTCTAGAGGGCGGGCTTGATGCCACAGCCTTTGAGAATGATGTGGATCAGGTTGGTGCCGGCGTCTTCCATATCTTGTTTGGTCAACTTGGTGCGCCCGGTGACGCGGCAGATCTGGCTGGCGAAGTCGGCATAGTGCTGGGTGCTGCCCCACAGCAGGAAGATCAGGTGGACGGGGTCGATGGGGTCCATCTTGCCGGCATCGATCCAGGCCTGGAACACGGCCGCCCGGCCGCTGAACCAGGCGCGGTAGTCCTGGCCGAAGTATTCGGTAAGGCATTCGCCGCCGCTGATGATCTCCATGGCGAAGATCCGCGAGGCCTGGGGCTGTCGTCGGGAAAACTCCATCTTGGTGCGGATGTAGCGGGTGAGGGCTACGGCCGGGTCGTCCTCGGCGGTCAGCGCGTTGAAGGTGCTGTCCCACAGTTCGAGGATATTGCTGAGCACCGCGACGTACAGGCCCATCTTGTTGGTGAAGTAGTAGTGCAAGTTGGCCTTCGGCAACCCGGCGCTGGCAGCGATGGTGTTCATGCTGGTGCCCTTGTAGCCGTGACGCGCGAACTCGTCTTCGGCCGCTTGAAGAATCGCTTGCTCGTTCTTTTGCCGAATGCGGCTGGCGGGCTTCCCGGCGTGGGTGCTGTGGGCAGGAACTTCGAGGCTCATGGAGGTTTCCGTGCTGATCGATAGAGACGATGTATGCACAGATAACCCACCCTCAAGCCTCAGACAAGTCCTGATGCAATAAAACCCTCAAAGCGGTTCCAGCGTATCGCCATGTGGCGCGCCGTTTGCTGCGGGGCTCGCTTTGGCTTCCGGCAGTAACAGGCACAACGCGATTGCGGTCAGCCCGCCGCTGGTGATGGCCGAGTCGAACAGGTTTTGCACCAGCGTCGGCATCAAGTGCAGCAGGTTCGGTTGGGCGGCAATGCCCAGGCCGACGCCGAACGAGGTGGCGATGATCAGCATGCTGCGTCGGTCCAGCGGCGCCTGGGCGAGAATACGCACGCCGGCCGCCGCCACGCTGCCGAACATCACCAGGGTCGCGCCGCCCAATACCGGTTTGGGGATTTGCTGCAGCACCGCGCCGATCGATGGAAACAAGCCGAGGCAAAACAGCACCACGCCGATGTACAGGCCGACATAGCGGCTGGCCACACCGGTGAGTTGGATCACGCCATTGTTCTGGGCGAACGTGGTGTTGGGGAACGCGCTGAAGGTGGCGGCGATCATGCAGCTCACCCCGTCGCCGAGTACGCCGCCCTTGAGCCGGTTTATATAAGACGGGCCGCTGATGGGCTGGCGGGCGATCATGCAGTTGGCGGTGAGGTCACCCACGGTTTCGATGCTGCTGATCAGATAAATCAGCGCGATGGGTAGGAAGGCGCTCCAGTCGAAGTTGAAACCATAACGAAACGGCATCGGCAGGCTGATCAACGGCAGGTCGGGCAGGGCCTGGGGCACCAGTTTGCCGCTGAACCAGGCCGCGAGGCTGCCGAGGGCCAGGCCGATGATGATCGCCGAGAGGCGTACCCAGGGTGTGTTCGAGCGGTTGAGCAGGATGATCGTCAACACCACGAACAGGCCCAGTGCCAGGTTGATGGGCGCGCCGAAATCGGCGGCATTGAACCCGCCGCCGAGGTCGGTGATACCCACTTTGATCAGGCTGATGCCGATCAGGGTAATCACGATGCCGGTGACCAGCGGCGTGATCACCCGGCGCAGTTGCCCGATAAAACGGCTCAGCACGATTTGTACGGCGGCGCCGAAAAAGCACACGCCGAAGATCATCGCCAGGATGTCTTCCGGGCTGCCGCCGCGTTGCTTGACCAGGAAGCCCGCCGACAGCACGGCGCCGAGAAACGCAAAGCTGGTGCCCTGCAGGCAGATCATGCCGGCGCCGATGCCAAACGGCCTACGCGCCTGGATGAAAGTGCCGACACCGGACACCATCAGCGCCATGCTGATCAGGTACGGCAGGTGAGCCGCCAGGCCCAGGGTCGAGCCGATGATCAGCGGCGGCGTGATGATGCCGACGAAGGCGGCCAATACATGTTGCAGGGCGGCCAGTAGGGCGGGCAGGGGTTTTGGGCGGTCGTTGAGGCCGTAGATCAGGTCGCTGGGGCTGGACGTTTCTGGTGGCATGGCGGGCAAACTCGAGTCGGACGGTTCTAGGTCCTAGTGCCCTTGCAAAAAGCTGTCCACTTGCTCAGCTTTTTGTGCGAGGCCCGAATTAGCGGGTTGCCGCCAGGCTGTCGAGGAAACTTTCCAGCACCAAATGAGGGCGCCGCCCCTTGCGCGTGACCGATGCCAGGCTTAAATCGTAAAAACGTGTAGCCGGTTTCAGCGCGCGTAGTCGGCCTTGTTGCACCCACAGGCTGGCGTAGTGATCGGGCAGGTAGCCGATGTAGCGGCCGGTGAGGATCAGGAACGCCATGCCTTCGCGGTCCGAAGCGCTGGCGGTGCAGTTGAGGGCCTGGTAGTGGGCCTGGATCTCGGCGGGCAGGCGGAAGGTGGGGGCGATCGCATCCTGGTCGTCGATGCGTCCATCCTCCAACTGCTTGTCGTCGGCATAGAACAGCGGGTGGCCGACGGCGCAGTAGAGCAGCGAGCGTTCGCTGTACAGCGCCTGGTATTCCAGGCCGGACAGCGCGCTGGCCTGGGGCACCACGCCGACATGCAGGCGGCCGTCGAGCACGCCTTGTTCCACTTCATTGGGGGCAATCATGCGGATCTGGATCTGCACGTCCGGGCCGCGTTCCTTCAATTGCGCCAGGGCATGGGTGATACGCATGTGGGGCAGGGTGACGAGGTTGTCGGTGAGGCCGATGATCAGTTCGCCGCGCAAATGCTGGTGCAGGCCGTTGACCTCGGTGCGAAAGCTTTCCAGGGCGCTCAAGAGTTGCAGTGCCGACTGATAGACCTCGCGGCCTTCCTCGGTCAGCGAGAATCCGGCACGCCCGCGCTGGCACAGGCGCAATCCCAGGCGTTGCTCCAGATCGCTCATTTGCTGGCTGATGGCCGAGCGGCCGATGCCGAGCACGGTCTCCGCCGCCGAGAAGCCGCCACACTCCACCACGCTGCGAAAGATGCGCAGCAGGCGAATATCGAAGTCGCTGACTTGGGCCAGGGGGTCGGGTCGACGGATGCTCATAGTTTAGTCGGGGCCTGACTGAAGGTTAGAAGAGTTGGATTTCACAGACTTTATCCCCGTGGCAATTTAGCTGCAAGAACGCTTTTCAATCCCGGCGCTGCTTTTTGCCTTGCGAGGTTTTGCTGATGAACATGTCCGAAAACGCCCCTTCGTCCCTGGCCAGCCAACTGAAGTTGGACGCTCACTGGATGCCTTACACCGCCAACCGTAACTTCCAGCGTGACCCGCGCCTGATCGTGGCCGCCGAAGGCAGCTGGTTGACCGATGACAAGGGCCGCAAGGTCTACGATTCGTTGTCGGGGCTGTGGACCTGCGGCGCCGGGCACACCCGCAAGGAAATCCAGGAAGCGGTCGCCAAGCAACTGGGCACGCTGGACTACTCGCCGGGCTTCCAATACGGTCATCCGCTGTCGTTTCAACTGGCGGAAAAAATCACCGACCTGACCCCGGGTAACCTCAACCATGTGTTCTTCACCGACTCCGGTTCCGAGTGCGCCGATACGGCGGTGAAGATGGTGCGTGCGTACTGGCGCCTAAAAGGCCAGTCTACCAAGACCAAGATGATCGGCCGCGCCCGTGGCTATCACGGGGTGAACATCGCCGGCACCAGCCTGGGCGGCGTCAACGGCAACCGTAAGATGTTTGGTCAGGCGATGATGGATGTTGACCATCTGCCTCACACCTTGCTGGCGAGCAATGCGTTCTCGCGCGGCATGCCGGAGCAGGGCGGTATTGCCCTGGCCGATGAGCTGCTCAAGTTGATCGAGTTGCACGACGCGTCGAACATCGCTGCCGTTTTTGTCGAGCCGATGGCCGGCTCCGCTGGCGTGCTGGTGCCGCCACAGGGTTACCTCAAGCGTCTGCGTGAAATCTGCGACCAGCACAACATCCTGTTGGTGTTCGACGAAGTGATCACCGGTTTCGGCCGTACCGGCTCGATGTTCGGCGCCGACAGCTTCGGCGTGACCCCGGACCTGATGTGCATCGCCAAGCAAGTCACCAACGGTGCGATCCCGATGGGCGCGGTGATTGCCAGCAGCGAGATCTATCAGACCTTCATGAACCAGGCGACGCCGGAATACGCAGTGGAATTCCCCCACGGCTACACCTACTCGGCACACCCGGTAGCCTGCGCGGCTGGCCTGGCGGCATTGGACCTGCTGCAGAAGGAAAACCTGGTGCAGAGCGTCGCCGAAGTCGCTCCGCACTTTGAGAATGCGCTGCATGGTTTGAAGGGCAGCAAGAACGTGATCGACATCCGCAACTACGGTCTGGCCGGCGCGATCCAGATTGCCCCGCGTGACGGTGATGCCATCGTGCGTCCGTTCGAGGCTGGCATGGCCTTGTGGAAAGCCGGTTTCTACGTGCGTTTTGGCGGCGACACCCTGCAGTTCGGGCCAACCTTCAACAGCAAGCCGCAGGACCTGGATCGCCTGTTCGATGCCGTCGGCGAAGTGCTGAACAAGATCGACTGATTTCTCCTTCTATATAGAACAACTTTTCAGGAGCCCTGCATGAGCCTTATCCAGCATTTGATCGACGGCCAGTTGGTCAGCGAATCCGGTCGCACTGCCGATGTGTACAACCCGTCCACCGGCCAGGTGATTCACCAGGTGCCGCTGGCCAGTCGCGAAACCATCCAGCGCGCGATCGACTCGGCCAAGGCCGCATTCCCGGCCTGGCGTAATACGCCGGCGGCCAAGCGTGCCCAGGTGATGTACCGTTTCAAGCAGTTGCTGGAGCAGAACGAAGCGCGCATCTCGCAGTTGATCAGCGAGGAGCACGGCAAGACCCTGGAAGACGCGGCGGGGGAATTGAAGCGTGGCATCGAGAACGTGGAGTATGCGTGCTCGGCGCCGGAAATTCTCAAGGGCGAGTACAGCCGCAATGTGGGGCCGAACATCGATGCCTGGTCGGATTTCCAGCCGTTGGGCGTGGTGGCCGGGATTACCCCGTTCAACTTCCCGGCGATGGTGCCGTTGTGGATGTACCCGCTGGCGATCGTCTGCGGCAACTGCTTTATCCTCAAGCCGTCGGAGCGTGATCCGAGTTCGACGCTGCTGATCGCGCAATTGCTGCAGGAGGCCGGCCTGCCTAAGGGCGTGCTGAGCGTGGTGCATGGCGACAAGGGCGCGGTGGATGCGCTGATCGAAGCGCCGGAGGTCAAGGCCTTGAGCTTTGTGGGTTCGACACCGATTGCCGAGTACATCTACGCCGAAGCGACCAAGCGCGGCAAACGCGTGCAAGCGCTGGGCGGCGCGAAGAACCATGCGGTGCTGATGCCGGATGCCGATCTGGATAATGCGGTCAGTGCCTTGATGGGCGCGGCCTATGGTTCCTGCGGCGAGCGTTGCATGGCGATCTCGGTGGCGGTGTGTGTGGGTGACCAGGTGGCGGATGCATTGATCGCCAAGTTGGTGCCGCAGGTCAAGGCGCTGAAGATTGGCGCGGGCACCTCGTGCGGCCTGGATATGGGGCCGCTGGTCACCGGCCAGGCGCGGGATAAGGTCAGCGGCTATATAGAAGACGGTGTGGCCGCGGGCGCTGAGCTGGTGGTCGATGGTCGTGGCTTGAGCGTTGCCGGGCATGAGCAGGGGTTCTTCCTCGGCGGCAGTTTGTTTGACCGCGTGACGCCGCAGATGCGTATCTATAAAGAAGAGATCTTCGGGCCGGTGTTGTGCGTGGTGCGGGTCAATAGCCTGGAAGCGGCGATGCAACTGATCAACGATCACGAGTATGGCAACGGCACATGCATCTTCACCCGTGACGGTGAAGCAGCGCGTCTGTTCTGTGACGAGATTGAAGTGGGCATGGTCGGCGTGAACGTTCCACTGCCGGTGCCGGTGGCCTACCACAGCTTTGGCGGCTGGAAGCGCTCGCTGTTTGGCGACTTGCATGCTTACGGGCCGGATGGGGTGCGTTTCTATACCCGGCGCAAGGCTATTACCCAGCGCTGGCCGCAACGGGCCAGTCATGAAGCGTCACAGTTTGCCTTCCCTAGCTTGTAAGACGCGTTGAAAGCCGGCCCCTTGGGGCCGGCTTTCGCGTTTTTGCGGCCTTTTTGACCGATATGACAGAATTGTGAAAAAAGGTGTTGACGGCAAATCCTGGACGTCTATAATTCGCCCCAATTCCGGCGCAGTCGAAACGGAAAACTCCTTGGTAAACAAAGAGTTACGCAAGATTCGACAGCGACCTGCTTCAGTTCATCGAGGCCTGGAAGGAGTTGGTAGAGCAGTGTTGTTTGGCTCTATTGACGTTTCGATCTTCTCGGTCGAAAGCGGAGAAAAAGAGGTGTTGACAGCAGCGTGTAACGCTGTAGAATTCGCCTCCCGCTAACGAGAGATCGGAAGCGCAAGTGGTTGAAGTTACAAA
>NZ_JAFCXJ010000013.1:0-290614 GCF_049898265.1 Pseudomonas sp. PSPC2-3
ACCATAGAGCATTGGAACCACCTGATCCCATCCCGAACTCAGCAGTGAAACGATGCATCGCCGATGGTAGTGTGGGGTTTCCCCATGTGAGAGTAGGTCATCGTCAAGATTAAATTCCAAAACCCCTGTCTGCTTGCGCAGACAGGGGTTTTGTCGTTTAAGAGGTCTGCTTCGGTCGCATATCTGCTCAGCTGACTCCCTGCATCTGATCGATGCTCATCCGTCCTCGAAAACTGCAAGACTTTGCAGTTTCGGACGCCTTGCTTGTACCGCCGGTCTGTTTCCCACTCAAAAAGAGGATCTTTCTGACAAAACCTTAAGATTCCACTTCATTTGGCCGAAAGCCTGACGAGCCATGCGTGCACCGATTTGGAGCAGATCAAGCGTCTGCCCAGGCGTTACATGGAATGTTCCACCCAGCACGCTCCCCCCCTTTGGCAAAAGAAGTCGATGAAATGAATCTAAAGTTCAGTCATAAAATTCTGTTGGCCGCGTCAGGCGTCGTGGTCTTGGCCTTCGCGTTATTCACGTTGTACAACGATTACTTACAGCGCAGCACCATCAAACAGAACCTGGAGTCGTCCATCCAGCAATCCGGAGAACTCACCGCCAGCAGTGTGCAGAACTGGCTCAGTGGCCGCGTGTTGATACTCGAAAACCTGGCACAAAACATGGCCCACCAGGGCAGTACTGCAGATCTTCCAGGCTTGGTTGATCAGCCCGCACTCACCTCGAACTTCCAGTTCACTTACGTCGGCCAAACCAACGGCGTGTTCACCCAACGCCCCGACGCAAAAATGCCCGATGGCTATGACCCGCGCCAGCGTCCTTGGTACAAGCAAGCCGTGGCGGCTGACAAACCCATGCTGACCCCGCCTTACATGGCAGCCGTGGGTGGGCAGATCGTGACCATCGCCATGCCGGTGAAAAAGAACGGCGAGTTGCTGGGCGTGGTCGGTGGTGACCTGAGCCTGCAAACGCTGGTGAAGATCATCAACTCGGTAGACTTCGGCGGCATCGGCCATGCGTTCCTGGTCAGCGGCGACGGTCAGGTCATCGTCAGCCCCGATCAGGGCCAGGTGATGAAGAACCTCAAGGACATCTACCCAGGCACCAGCGTCGGCATCGAGAAGCTTAACCAAGATGTTGTCCTCAACGGTCAGGATCGCATTCTGTCCTTCACCCCGATCGCCGGCTTGCCAGGTGCGGACTGGTACATCGGCTTGTCGATTGATAAAGACAAAGCCTACGCACCCCTGGGTAAATTCCGCACCTCCGCGCTGATTGCCATGCTGATTGCCGTGGTGGCGATTGCGGTGCTCTTGAGCTTGCTGATCCAAGTACTGCTGCGGCCGTTGACCACCATGGGCGTTGCCATGCAGGACATCGCCCAGGGTGAGGGTGACCTGACCCGCCGCCTGGACGTGACCAGCAAAGATGAGTTTGGCGAGGTAGGCAGTGCCTTCAACCAGTTCGTCGAGCGTATCCACGCCTCGATTTCCGAGGTGTCCTCGGCAACACGCCAGGTGCATGACTTGTCCCAGCGCGTAATGGCGTCGTCCAACGCTTCGATCGTCGGTTCTGACGAGCAGAGCGCGCGCACCAACAGCGTAGCGGCGGCAATCAACGAACTGGGCGCCGCGACCCAGGAAATCGCGCGTAACGCCGCTGACGCTTCCCAGCACGCCAGTGGTGCCAGCGAGCAGGCTGACGATGGGCGCAAAGTGGTGGAGAAAACCATCCTGGCGATGTCCGAACTGTCGCAAAAGATCAGCCTGTCCTGCACCCAGATCGAAACCTTGAACGCCAGCACCGATAACATCGGCCACATTCTCGATGTGATCAAAGGCATCTCCCAGCAGACCAACCTGCTCGCGCTCAACGCCGCGATTGAGGCCGCCCGTGCCGGGGAAGCGGGTCGCGGGTTTGCCGTGGTCGCCGATGAAGTGCGCAACCTGGCTCACCGTACCCAGGAGTCGGCGGAGGAAATCCACAAAATGATTACTTCGCTGCAAGTGGGTTCGCGTGAAGCGGTGACCACCATGAACGCGAGCCAGACCTCCAGCGAAGAGAGCGTCGAAGTCGCCAACCAGGCCGGTGAGCGCCTGATCAGCGTGACGCAGCGGATTGTTGAAATCGACGGCATGAACCAGTCGGTCGCCGCTGCCACCGAGGAGCAGACCGCGGTGGTGGAAACCCTCAATGTCGACATCAACCAGATCAACCTGCTGAACCAGCAAGGCGTGGCCAACCTCAATGAAACATTGAAGGACTGTGACGCGTTGTCTCAACAGGCCAGCCGCTTGAAACAACTGGTCGACAGTTTCAAGATCTGACCTCAACGGCATAGGAGCGAGGCCTCTCGCTCCTACTGCTTAGCCGAGCATTTGTCGGACATTTTCCAGGGCGCCGTCGGCGAAGTTCTGCATAAAGTGTTCGAACCCTTCCTGCGCGGTGTCGACCGGTTCGCCGATGAGCGTCCAAGTCGCCCTGGAGCATCCGCAGCCAATTGGCTCCACACGCATTGCCGCCCACAAGCGGGCCACGCCCAAGGTGTTGTAGACCGTGGTCCAGGTCATGAACATGGCCTCTTCGTCGCGGCTGTTGAGCTGCTCCACCGCACAATGGCCATCGTGGAAATACTTCGTGCGTAAAGCGCCTACGCCGGTGCCGGTCATTTCGATGTGCGACAAGGCGGGAATGAACGCATCAAAGCCTGCAAAGTCCCCCACCAAGCCCCACAGCCTGGCGGCCTCGCAGGTGACTACGACAGAGGCCACCACTGGTGTGCCCCGGGGGTTGCGGATCAATGTATCGGGTTGCAACGGTTTCATGAGGTTGTCCTGAGGCGGTTCAGAGAAAGCCGATGGCCTTGAGGTAGTCGCAGCCTTTGCCTAACAGCGCGGGGCTTTTCTCGGGGTACGGCTTACCCATTTCTTCCACGCCCCGGCGTGCGTTGTCGTGACGGATCATCGACGTATCGCCGATGTCTTCACCCAACCCGTCCAGGTAAAAACCCAGCACGCCAAACAGCGCATTTTCGCGGCCCACCGTTCGCAGTTGCCGTTGCCACTGCGCGACACTGACCCGCTCGAATGTGTAGCCGGCGTCGCGGAATGCATCGAGGTACTGCTCCCAGCTCAGGGGTTGTGGGTTATGCAGGTTGTACACGCTGCGCCCGGTTGCGAAATGAGCGCAGTGGAACGCGATGAAGCGTGCAAAAAAGTCCACCGGCATCAGGTCGAAGTTCACCGCTAAGCGCGGAACCAGGCCCAACTGCAGCGAGCCCTTGAGCATCAGCATCAGGCGATTTTTCTGTGGTTGGCAAACACCGCTTTGGCTGTTGAAACTGATATTGCCCGGACGATAGATATTCACCCAGGCACCTTGCTCCAGCGCGCGCGCCGATAGCCGCTCGGCCACCCATTTGGACAGGTTGTAACCATTCTTGATGTAGATCGGCGGTGTCGCCGCAGCAGGCGACTCGAGGACCTGCCCCGCGGCGTCGATGGCGCTGCATGCCGAGAGTGTCGAGATGAAGTTGAAGACTTTTTTGCTGTGGGTTTCACACAGGCGCACGCATTCCAGTACCGGGTCGACGTTGTCTTTCACCAGCGACGCGTAGTCCATCACATGGTTGACCCGCGCCGCGTTATGCACCAGCACGCCAAAGTCCCTGGCGAGGCGCTCGTACACCTCGGCAGCCAGGCCCAGGCCAGGCTGGCTGACATCGGCGGCGTACACCTGCACCCGGCTCCGGTCCAGATGTTCCAGGCGGTACTCCTGCAACGCCTGGGTGAACCGTACCGTTGCCGGCTGGTTCGGCAGTTCCCGCACCAGGCATGCCACTTCGGTCGCACCGCCGGCCAGCAAGGCTTCGACAATGTGGACCCCGATAAAACTGTTGGCCCCCGTCACGATCACTTTGCGACGATCACCGGCGCGGTCCTCGGGCAGCACTTCAAAAGCCGGTTCCCGCTGTGCGTCTTGAACCGCCTGGCCGACGGGTGCGGCAGCGCGCGGGCCGTCCTCCAGCAGCGCCGCGAGCGTGCGAATGGTCGGCATTTCAAAAAAGCTGTTCAGGGGCAGGCTGCGACCAAATTGTTCGCGAACCCGCAGCAGCAGGCTCGACAGCAAAATGGAGTGGCCGCCGACGTTAAAGAAGCTGTCATCGATGGACAACGTGCCCGTGGGAAGCTGCAACAACTCATGCCACAGCCCCAACAGCTCAACCTGCAGCGGCGTTTGCGCGGCCTTTGCGGTGTGATTCGAAGGGCGCTGCACCGGCAGTTGCAACAAGGCCTGGCGATCGACTTTACCGTTGCTCGCGTAAGGCAGGCCGGCGAGTTCGATCCACCGCTCGGGTTGCATGTAATCAGGCAGCCACTGCCGTGCATGCTGCTTGAGGTCGTCCATCGTGGCACCCGGTTCCGGCTGGGCGACCACACCGCGAATCCTGCGATCACCGTCGATCACCACCGCCACCTGGCGGAACAGGCGGCTGGCACGCAGGCACTGTTCGATCTCCTGGGGTTCGACTCGAAACCCCCGAATCTTCACTTGCTCGTCCCGACGCCCGCCCAGCTCGATGCCGTCGCCGGTCCACTTTGCGTAATCACCGCTGCGGTAGGCGCACACGGGTTGTCCTCCCGGCAGTACCAGTTCGACAAAAGGGTCGTCGTGCAGTTGTGTTGCGTTCAAGTACCCCAGGCTCACGCCCGGCCCGACGATGTACAGCTCGCCCATCACCTGTTCGTCCACCGGCTGTAAATGCTCATCGAGTATCAGCACCTGGCTGTTGGCGATGGGACGGCCGGCGTTGCGATTGCTGTCCCCGGGCCGCAACGTGCGATGGGTGACCAGCACCGTGGCTTCGGTGGGGCCATAGAGGTTGTGCAACTGGCATTGGCCGGCCAGTCGTTCGATCACATAGGGTTCACAGGCATCGCCGCCGGTCAGCAGGTGCGTCAGGCCCAGCGGTTGGTCCAGCGGCAGGATGCTCAGCAGCGCCGGTGGCAGGAAGGCATGGGTGATCTGCTGCTGGCGGATCAGTTCTACCAGCTGCTGCGGGTCGCGTCGTTGCGCCTCGCTTGGAACAATCAACTCGGCGCCGGCAATCAGGCTGGGGAAGATATCCATCAGCGAGGCGTCGAAGCTCAACGAAGCGAACTGCAGTACCCGACTCTGCTCGTCCAGCCCCATGCAACCGCCGAACCAGGCGGTGAAATGGGCCAGATTGCTCTGGCTCAGCAACACGCCTTTGGGGCGGCCGGTAGTGCCCGAGGTGAAGAGCACCATGCACGGTGCATCCGGGGAGGGGCGATGCTGCAGCAACGGTGACGTGTCGTGCTGATCGAGCGCACTGACATCCAATGAAACGAAGTACTCGCGCAGTGGGTGGCCGCCATCATCCAGCAACAGCCTGGCTCCCGCGCTGTCCAGCATGGCCTGTTGGCGTTGCGCCGGATGATCCGGTGCCAGCGGCAGGTAAACCGCGCCACAGCCCAGCACCGCAAGAATGCTGGCATACAACGCCGTTGTTTTTTCCAGGCACACCCCGACCACCGGTGGTACCTCGAGGCCTTCCAGCAGTGGGCCGAGGCGTTGCTGGATCGCCCGTGCTTGAGCGTGCAATTGTCGGTAGGTCAGCACACGGCCGGCAATGTTCAGCGCCGGTCGTGCGGCGAAGGTGAGCAGGCTGGCTTGCAGTCGTTCGATTATCGGCACCTGCGCTGCCTGCAGCAATTGCACATCGGCGGTGTGATTGAACCGATGCACGAACGCCAGTGCCTCCAGCTTTTGCAAGCTGTGTTCGGGCCAGGCATTGGTGCCGGCCGCGGCGGGGCAATACTCCGGGTCGCGGGCGAAGCCGCTGACCAGCACGGCGACCCATTCCACCAGCGCGCTTGTCGCTTGCAGGCGCAGTCGCTGGCCATTGCCGCTGGGCGCGTCGGCAAGGTCCAGCACGGCCAGCAAGCGTTGGCCGGCGGCATAAGCGCGTAACTGCAGCCGCGGCAACCCAAGCTCCGTCAGCGGGCCGACGCCCAGGCGCAGGCTGATGCGTGGAGCGGCGGCCAGGTGCGCGGGCAGTGACTCGCTACCGTCCTCGATCACCAGGTCGGCAGCGTCATGCCCCGACAGATGACCATACTGTTCCAGCTCCACCCTCACCGCATCCAGGGCACGGCTGATACCCAACCATCCAATTGTCAGGCGCCTCATGCCGCTCTCCCGGCCACCGGCAGATAGTCGGCCAATGCCAGGGCCACGCTCGGTGTCTGCAGCAAACCGCTGTGTTGCAGAAAGCCCATGATGTTGCCGATCAGCGGGTGGTGGCGGGTGATGGGGAACTCCAGTGCCGCCATGTCGGCCCGCAGCGCATGGCGAACGTCAGCGCTGACGTCCAACTGATCGATCAGTTGCAGGTCGAAGGATTTTTGCAGCTCGTTGGTCAGGTAATGCGCCAGAAAGATGGGCAAGACCGGCGCAATGCTATCGCGGTCAGCCGGGCTTGCCGCCTGCCAATAGAGGCGCACCAGGCGTGTCCAGAACTGCCCATGGCGCCCTTCGTCGAACAGGTGATCGGCCATCAAGCCACGGATGGAGGCCTTGACGCTGTCGTCCCTGGAAAACGCCGCCACGTCATGGGTCACGGTGTTTTCGGCAATGGCCACGGCAATCAATTCCACCGCATCGCGCAGGTGCGCCGGGGCTTGCGCCTGCGCCGCCGGCAGGGCGCGGCTCAGTTCGATCTGCCCGGGCAGATCCAGCGGTGATATACCGGTCATCTTCACGGTCTGTTGCAGGAAGTCCAGCGCGACCAGGGCGTGATAGTCCTCGTCCACCACGACGGTCATCGCGTCATAGCGACACACAAGGGGGAAGGGCAGGGCGAAACGGTTCTTGGCGATGTTGCGCGCGGTCCTGTCGACGATCTCGGTTTCGAAAATCACCACGTCATTGATGAATTTGTAGAAGCTTTGCAACAGCACGAAGTCGCGCCACTGCGGGCAATGTTCAAGGAAGGTCGCGCTGAGCACCAGGGGCTGGCGGCACAGCGGGTAGATCAGTTTGTCGTCGTTTTCCAGCAGGCGGCGAGGGCGAGTGCGGATGGTGGCGCGGCGTTCCCAGTCTTCGGCGATGGAGCGGTAGGCGCTGATGTTCATGGGCGCACCTGTTGCAGCAAGGTGTGTACGTCGTCCCAGAGCTTGATGCGGTTTTCCACGGCGTTGACCGCGGTTTCAGCCGCCTGTTGCTGGCGCTCGGGTGCGTTGTCGGTAAGGCCCTGGAGCATCCTCTGCGCCCCTGGCTCGTGGTCTTGGGTGTCCAGTTCGATGTGGCGGTTGAGGTACTCGCCCAAGGTTGGCGCCTGGCTTCTGATGATCTCACTGCCCTGCAACAGCCGTTCGAACATGCTCGGGATAATGCTTTCGCGGCCGTGCAGGAAGGCGGCGGCCACACAATGGGTGGGCGCATTCAACGCGATGTGCAACGTGCTGGCGACGAAGCGGGCCACGCCGGGCAGCACATCGACCTGGCCCAGGGCGGCATTGGCCTCGACGCCCCGACGTTGCAGCGTGATGAACGTATCGATAGCGTGGGTACTGGCGCCCACTTCGAGCATGGCTTCGCGGTACAGCTCGAAGTGGCTGCAATGACCGCGCCGGGGGTGTTCGTCCGACTCCTCGCCCAGCACGATTTCGTTGATCAGGCGGGCGGCTTGCGGGTCGGTCGGCGGGAGCCAGGGTAATTGTGTACAGGTCAGGTCCCGTTGCAGGCGTTTGGTGAGGCTCATGAAGTCCCAAACGGCAAATACATGGTTTTCCATAAAGATTTGTAACTTGCCGAGTGAAGTTATTTTTTCAAATAACGGATGGCTGCATAACTGCAGTTTTTTTTGTTTAAGTAAATCTTGATACATAGTTGATGCCTATAAGTTGTTGCGACTGCTCTGAAAACAGTGCTGGGCTTTTGCAGCCCAAAAGCGGACAGATAACGTTTAGCCAAGCAGCGCGCGCAGCGCTGCCCAAACAAGGGTTCGTGCAGGCTGTTGAGGTGCTTGGTTTATTGAAGAAAGATAATAAGCCGATTAAACGTTTGGGCGAGCTTATAAATGTATTAGATGTTTTTTCGAAAAAATTCCGGTTGTGGGTAAGTTATATTATTAAACGTGGGAAGTTTCTCGAGCATTAGCAGGCATTGCGCAGTCGAATAGTTTTAACCGGGGCGTCTTGATGCAGGTTCTGCCAACAGCGAAGGTCGCCCCGCAATGCTTGATCGGTGAAGCAGGCTGGAAAAGTTCAGTTGCCGGTCGCCTCAAGGCCCTTGAGGTAAGTGCTGATGACCTCCATGCCTCGCATCAAGTGATTGCGCAACGTCAGGATACTTTCGTCGACCTTCTTCTGCGCCACCAGGCTCAGCAGTTCGCGGTGATCTTCCTGGGACGTCTCGCCGAGCCCCATCGCCTCAAGGTTGAAACGCAGGAAGCGCTCCTCTTCATTCAAACCGTGTTCGACCAACGTGAGTAGCCGCCGGTTGGGGGCCTTGCCATACAGCGCCATGTGGAACAGGCGGTTGAGCCGGCCGATCTCGGTATAGTCTTTCTCTTGTTCCAGCGCCGTGATGAAGGCATCGGCCTGGGCAATGTCGTCTGCGCTGAGCAACGGAATCGACAAGCGCAGCGCTTCGGACTCCAGCAGCATGCGCAGGGCGTAGGTCTCGGCCGAATTGTCTTCGATCAGCGGTGCAACCACCGCCCCCTTGTGCGTCACGACGTGCAGCAACGACTGGGCTTCCAGCTGCCGAAGGGCTTCACGCACGGGCATGCGACTGACGCCGAACAGGCTGGCCAGCTCCTGCTGGCGCATGGCGGTACCACAAGGCAATCGGCCATCGAGGATGGCGTTGCGCAAGGTTTCTTCGATTACGGAACGAGCAAGATGGGCGGGAATAGGCCCGCTGACCTTGATACTGCTCAAAGGGCTCGGCTTTTGCGTCACGGCTACGCTAGCCTCCTCATAGAATGGCAATGGCTTATTGGATCCAATGCACACTAGAGATTGCCTACAGGCTTGTCAAACGAGCAAGGTTTTCGGCTTGTAAGCGGCTAAACACGCCACTCTGGGTGCCCACATCGAGCTTTTGCGGTGTCTTACACGGTGGTGTCGGATTGCCCTGCATTGAACACTTCACCGCCATCGTTTGTGCCATTCCCGCCGCCCAACGCAGGGTTTCGTCGGTGCATTCCTGTCTATGCATATTCTCTAACAGTATTTAAAATACAGTTCTTATATCTATAAAGTCACTCTCCTGTCCGATCGGGAGTGAATTCATGTCAGCCACCTCTACTGTTCCAGCAGCGATCCCTAACGCCCAAACCTTCGAGATTCGTCCACTCCCCGGCAGCGTGGGGGCCGAGATCATCGGCCTGGATTTGTCCCGCCCGGTCAATGACGAGGATTTCGCCCGCATTCACCGCGCGCACCTGGATCACCATGTGGTGGTCTTTCGCGACCAGCGCATCACCCCCGACCAGCAGATCGCCTTCAGTCGCCGCTTTGGCGTGCTGCAGATCCATGTGCTCAAGCAGTTCCTGCTGGCCAACCACCCGGAAATCCTGATCGTCTCCAACATCATCGAAAACGGCCAAGCCATCGGCCTGGGCGATGCGGGCAAGTTCTGGCATTCGGACCTTTCCTATAAAGAACTGCCCAGCCTGGGCTCGATGCTGCATGCCCGGGAACTGCCAGCCGAAGGCGGCGACACCCTGTTTGCCGACATGCACAAGGCCTGGGACCACTTGCCCGAGCACCTGCGCAACGCCGTACACGGCCGCAGCGCTGCGCATTCCTACACCGCGCGTTACAGCGAAACCAAATTCGAAGGCAACTGGCGCCCGACACTGACCCCCGAGCAGCTCGCCCAGGTCGCCGAAGTGGTCCACCCGATTGTGCGTACCCACCCGGAAAACGGCCGCAGGGCGCTGTTCGTCAGTGAAGGCTTCACCACCCGCATCGTCGGCCTGCCGGAAGACGAAAGCCGCGACCTGCTGGCCCAGCTCTACGCCCACAGCGTGCTGCCGGACAATATCTACCGCCACCACTGGCAGCCCCACGACTTGGTGTTCTGGGACAACCGCTCGCTGATCCACCTGGCTACCGGTTGCCCGAGCCATCTGCGCCGCAAGCTGTACCGCACCACCATCCAGGGCGACGCGCCTTTCTGATTCGGAGCATGACCATGTCCAGAAACATTCCATTTGCGCGGCTGGCCGCCACGTTCGGCCTGGGTATCAGCCTGCTGGCCGGCAGCCTCGTCGCCCCGACGGTGGCGCAGGCTGAAGGTGAGATTCGCATCGCCGAGCAGTTCGGCATCGTCTACCTGTTGCTCAACGTGGTGCGCGACCAGCACCTCATCGAAAAATACGGTAAGCAGGAAGGCCTCGATATCCAGGTCGACTGGACCCAACTCTCCGGCGGCGCGGCCGTGAATGATGCGTTGCTCTCCGGTTCCATCGACATTGCCGGTGCCGGCGTCGGGCCGCTGCTGACCATCTGGGACCGTACCCGCGGCAAGCAGAACGTCAAGGCCGTCGCCTCCCTCGGTAACTTTCCCTACTACTTGGTGAGCAACAATCCCAAGGTCAAGACCATCGCCGATTTCACCGATAACGACCGCATCGCGGTACCGGCGGTGGGGGTGTCGGTGCAGTCGCGCTTCCTGCAATACGCAGCTGCCAAGCAGTGGGGCGACAAGCAATTCAATCGCCTCGATCAGTACACCGTCGCCGTCCCGCACCCCGACGCCACGGCGGCGCTGATCGCCGGCGGTACCGAGCTGACCGGGCACTTTTCCAACCCGCCGTTCCAGGACCAGGCCCTGGCGAACCCCAATGTGCATGTGGTGCTCAACACTTATGACCTGCTGGGTCCGAACTCGCCGACGGTGTTGTTCGCCACTGAAAAATTCCGTAACGACAACCCGAAAACCTACAAGGCATTCGTCGATGCGCTGACCGAAGCCGCGCAATTCGCCCAGCACGACAAAGGCGCCGCCGCCGACACTTACATCCGCGTGACCAAGGCCAAGATCGACCGTGCCGAGCTGCTGAAAATCATCGACAACCCGCAATTCGAGTTCAGTGTCACGCCGAAAAACACTTACCCGCTGGCGGAGTTCCTCTACCGCGTCGGCGCAATCAAGAACAAGCCGGAATCGTGGAAGGACTACTTCTTCCAGGACGCCAAGCCGCTGCAAGGAAGCTGAGATGAACGCGCCCCTGCAAGGCCACACGGCCAGCAACCTGCCCACCGCCACTGCGCTGCTGGCGGTGGATAACGTCAGCCTCGAATACCGCACCCCCGAGCGCGTGGTGCGGGCCACGCACCAAGTCAGTTTCGACATCGACCCGGCCGACCGCTACGTGTTGCTCGGCCCGTCGGGTTGCGGCAAATCCACCTTGCTCAAGTCCATCGCCGGGTTTATCCAGCCTTGCGAAGGGGAGATCCGCCTGCTGGGGCAGAGGGTCGAACAGCCCGGTCCAGACCGCATCGTGGTGTTCCAGGAATTCGACCAGTTGCCGCCGTGGAAAACCGTCAAACAAAACGTCATGTTCCCGCTGCTGGCATCGAACACCCTCAAGCGGCGGGACGCCGAAGAACGCGCGTTGCACTACCTCGACAAAGTCGGCCTCGGCGCCTTTGCCGACGCCTATCCGCACACCCTCTCCGGCGGCATGAAAGCCCGCGTGGCCATCGCCCGCGCCCTGGCGATGCAGCCGAAAATCCTGTTGATGGACGAACCCTTCGCCGCCCTCGATGCGCTGACCCGCCGCAAGATGCAGGAAGAGTTGCTGCGGCTCTGGGAAGAGGTGCGTTTCACCTTGCTGTTCGTCACCCACTCCATCGAAGAGGCGCTGGTGGTGGGCAATCGCATCCTGTTGCTGTCGCCCCATCCTGGGCGTGTGCGCGCGGAAATCCACAGCCATCAATACGATCTGCACAGCCTTGGCGGTGCGCAATTCCAGGCCTCGGCGCGAAGGATTCATCGCCTGCTGTTCGATGAAGCCCCCGAAGCCGAACGTGAGTTGGGCTTCGCCGATATCCGCATCGCTTACTGAAGGGCCCCTCCCATGCGCCAGGAATATGAAGTCACCCTCGAACCGCTGCTCAGCGTCCCCGTGGAGCGCGAGCTGCCCCTGCGCCAACGCGTGTGGCAACAAGGCTGGTTGCGCAAAGGGTTGATCCTGATCGTGCTCGCGATCCTCTGGGAAGCGGTCGCGCGCTACCAGAACAATGACCTATTGCTGCCGAGTTTCTTGCAGACGTTTCACGCGCTCTACGACGGGCTTCTGAGTGGCGAGCTGCTGAGCAAAGTCAGCATTTCGTTGGTGGTGCTGATCAAGGGTTACCTGATCGGCATTGTGCTGGCATTTGCCCTGACCACACTGGCGGTCTCGACCCAACTGGGCCGCGACCTGCTCAGCACCCTGACCTCGATGTTCAACCCGCTGCCGGCGATTGCGCTGTTGCCGCTGGCGCTCTTGTGGTTTGGCCTGGGCCAGAACAGCCTGATTTTCGTGCTGGTGCATTCGGTGTTGTGGGCGTTGGCGCTCAACACCTATTCGGGGTTTCTCGGCGTGTCCGAAACCCTGCGCATGGCCGGTCGCAACTACGGGTTGAAGGGCATGCGCTTCGTGCTGTTCATCCTGATCCCGGCGGCACTGCCGTCGATCCTCGCCGGCCTGAAAATCGGCTGGGCATTCGCCTGGCGCACGCTGATTGCCGCCGAGCTGGTGTTCGGCGCCACCAGCGGTAAAGGTGGCTTGGGCTGGTACATCTTCCAGAACCGCAATGAGCTGTACACCGATAAGGTTTTTGCCGGGCTGGCGGTGGTGATCCTGATCGGCTTGCTGGTGGAAAACCTGGTGTTCGACACGTTCGAGCGGCTCACCGTGAAGCGTTGGGGCATGCAGCGTTGATGCTGTAGCCCCACGCGACATCCCTGTTACGATTGCGCCCAGTTCACTCCCTATCGATCACGAGTGCTTGGCATGCAACTACCGGACATGAACCTGCTGGTCGCTCTCGACGCATTGCTCGACGAGGGCAGCGTGGTCGGTGCTGCGCGGCGGATGAACCTCAGCCCGGCGGCGATGAGCCGCACCCTCACGCGTATTCGCGAGGCGGTGGGTGACCCGATCCTGGTACGCGCCGGGCGTGGCCTGGTGCCGACGCCCAAGGCGCTGGCGTTGCAGGGCCAGGTGCGCAGCGTAGTGGAACAGGCGGCGCTGCTGTTCCGTTCGGCGGATCAGGTCGACCTGAGCACCCTGCGCCGGCGCTTCAGCGTGCGGGCCAACGACTTTTTCATCGGTGTGTATGGCGGTCGTCTGTTCGACACCCTGGAGCGTTCGGCACCGTTATGCGAGCTGTGCTTCGTGCCCGAAGGCGATACCGACGACGAAGCGCTGCGCGAAGGGCGCCTGGACTTGCGGGTGAGCAATACCCTGCCCGCCAGTCCCGAAGTCAAGGTGCAGAACCTGTTCTCCACCACCTTCGTCGGGCTCGCGCGGGAAGATCATCCCTTGTTCGATGAGGAGATCACCGCCGCACGGTTCGCCAGCTATTCCCACATCAGCATCTCGCGACGCGGCATCGCCCGAGGGCCGATCGACACTGCGCTCAATGCCCTGGGCCTGGAGCGCCACGTGGCAATGATCGCCCCGGGTTTTCACGGCGCGATGTTCATGTTGCCCGACTCCGACCTGTTGCTGCCGGTGCCCAAGGAAGCGCTCTACAGCGTCAATCGCTTGAAGTTGCCGTTGCGTGTGTTCCCGTTGCCGATTTCCCTGCCGACCCTGGTCCTGGCCCAATTCTGGCACCCGCGTTTCGACAAGGACCCGGCCCACAAATGGCTGCGCGAAACCCTGCGCGAGAGTTGCCACGCCACCTGGTTGGAAGCCCAGCCTGCCCAGGCTTTAAGCATGCACGATCAAGGGTGGAAGGGGTGAGCCCAGGATTGCGTCCGGCGCACTTATAACCTTCCGATATGTAACTTTTTGTCATGAATGTGCCCGATTAAACTACTCGGGTATTTCTCATCCCGAGTTACCTGTTCATGACGTCCCTCGCTGCCCCGGCCCCCCTGGCCGCGGCCAAACCCACTGCCCCGAGCCCGCCCGTGTTCGGCCCGCGTATCATCGTTGGCCTGGTCGGCGTTTTGCTCGCGGTGTTGGTGTCCGGTCTCAACGAAATGGTCACCAAGGTCGCCCTCGCCGATATCCGTGGCGCGCTGTACATCGGTTTTGACGAAGGCACCTGGCTGGTCGCGGCCTACACGGCCACTTCCGTAGCGGCCATGGCGTTTGCGCCCTGGTGTTCGGTGACGTTTTCTCTGCGCCGTTTCACCCTATGCGCCATCGGCCTGTTCACCGTGCTCGGCATCCTGTGTCCGTTTGCGCCGAACTACGAAAGCCTGCTGCTGTTGCGCACTGTGCAAGGCCTGGCGGGCGGAGCGCTGCCGCCGATGCTGATGACCGTGGCGCTGCGTTTTCTGCCGGCCAACGTCAAACTGTATGGCCTGGCCGGCTACGCGCTCACGGCCACCTTCGGGCCGAGTCTGGGTACGCCGCTGGCGGCGTTGTGGACCGAGTACGTCGGCTGGCAATGGGCGTTCTGGCAGATCGTCGGGCCGTGCCTGCTGGCAATGGCCGCCGTGGCTTACGGCCTGCCACAAGACCCGCTGCGGCTGGAGCGCTTCAAGCAGTTCAACTGGCGCGGCCTGCTGCTGGGTTTTCCGGCGATCTGCATGCTGGTGATCGGCCTGTTGCAGGGCAACCGCCTGGACTGGTTCGAGTCGGGCCTGATCACCGGCTTGCTGGGCGGCGGCGCATTGTTGCTGGTGCTGTTCATGTTCAATGAATGGTCGCACCCGATGCCGTTTTTCAATTTGCAGATGCTTGGCCTGCGTAACTTAGCGTTTGCCCTGATCGTGCTCGCGGGGGTGTTGATAGTGCTGACCTCAGTGATCATCATCCCGTCGAGTTTCCTTGCCCAGGTTCAGGGTTACCGGCCGCTGCAAACCGCGCCGCTGATGTTGCTGATGGCGCTGCCGCAATTGATCGCGCTGCCGCTGGTGGCGGCAATGTGCAACCTGCGTTGGGTCGATTGCCGTTGGGTGCTGGGGATCGGGCTGGGCCTGTTGGCGCTGTCTTGCATCGGCAGTGTGCACCTGACGTCGGCGTGGGTGCGCGACGATTTCTATGGCCTGTATCTGCTGCAAATCTTCGGCCAACCCATGGCCGTGTTGCCGCTGCTGATGCTCTCCACGGGCAGCATCCAACCGGCGGACGGGCCGTTCGCTTCGGCCTGGTTCAACACCGTCAAGGGTCTGGCCGCCGTGATCGCCACCGCCGTTCTCGATGTGCTGACCACCCGGCGCCTGCATTTCCACTCGACTGTGCTGGTCGACCGCCTGGGCAACTCGCCACTGGCCGACAGCGACGCGCCGGGCCTGGCCCAGCGCCTGCACGCGCAGGCCGTGGTGCTCACTTCCTCGGATCTCTATTACGTCATGGCGGTTGTCGCGGCGACGTTGATCCTGCTGATTTTCTGGATGCCCACGCGGATTTTTCCGCCCCGCGCGCCGACTTGATTGCTCACCGAGCCCTAAGGACTTTCCATGAAACGCAAAGACAAAATGGCTGTCTCCGCCATCGCTGTGTTCGCCGTCGGTGTGCTGCTGTACCAGGCTGTGCCGGGTCTGCTGGGCAGCCAGCGCCAGACCACCAATGACGCCTTCGTCGCCGCCGACTTCACCCTGGTCGCACCCCGTGTGGCCGGGTTTATCAAGGAGGTGTTGGTGGAAGACAACCAGCGCGTCAAGGCCGGCCAGTTGTTGGCGCTGATCGACGACCGCGATTTTCGCGCCGCTGCCCAGGCTGCCGATGCGGATATGTTGGTGGCCCAGGCTCAACTGAAAAACGCCACCGCCACCCTTGAGCGCCAAAGCTCGGTGATCACCCAGGCCCAGGCCACGGTGGCGGCAGAGCGCGCCGAAGTCGCCTTCGCCGAACACGAACTGAACCGCTACAACCACCTCGCCGGTGTCGGTGCGGGCACTGTGCAGAACGCCCAGCAAGCCAGGACGCGCATCGACCAGGCCACCGCGCGCCTGACCAATGCCACGGCGGTGCTGGCGGCCGAGCGCAAGCAGGTGGAGATCCTCAGCGCCTTGCGCGACGCCGCCGCCGGTGGACTCAAGCGCGCCCAGGCCGCTCTGGAAATGGCCAGCTATCAGTTGTCCTATACGCGCATCGTCGCGCCGCTGGATGGCATGGTCGGCGAACGCGCGGTGCGGGTCGGGGCCTACGTCACGCCGGGCAGCAAAATCCTCGCGGTGGTGCCGTTGGCCGAGGCATACGTGGTCGCTAACTTCCAGGAAACCCAGCTTCTCCATATGCATGCCGGCCAGGCCGTGCAGGTGCGCGTCGACAGCCTCGACGGCGAGTTGCTCGACGGTCACCTCGAAAGCCTGGCACCCGCGACCGGGGTGACGTTCTCCGCGGTCAAACCGGACAATGCCACCGGCAACTTCACCAAGGTGGTGCAGCGCATTCCGGTGAAGATCGTCCTCGAACCCCACCAAGCGCTGACCGAACGCCTGCGCGTCGGCATGTCGGTGGAAGCCAGCGTCGACACCCGGTCCGTCGCGCAACAGCGTGAGGTGGCCCAGCAATGAGACAGGTCGCCTGGCTTACCTTGAGCCTCATCAGCCTGACCGCCTGCAGCGTCGGCCCGGATTTTCAGCGGCCACAAGGCCTGCCCATGGCGCAATGGGCCGAACCCCAGGGCCGTCAGGCGGCCAGTCGCGCGGTCAGCGATGCGCTGCAAGAGCGCTGGTGGGACGTGTTCCATGACGAGCAACTGTCGGCCCTCACCCGTCGCGCCCTCACCGATAACCTGGACCTGAAACTGGCCAGCAGCCGCCTGCAACAAAGCCGCGCCCTGCGCCAGGTGATCACCGCCGAACGTTACCCCAATGTCGATGCCACGGGTGGCTCTCAGCGCAAACGCAACAGCGGCAAAGGCTTGAGCGACCCTTCCGGCGAAAATGGCCGCTCGGCGTTCAACCAATGGGACATGGGCTTCTCCGCCTCCTGGGAGCTGGACTTCTGGGGCCGCGTCAAGCGCGAAACCGAGGCCGCCGACGCCACCCTGCACGTCGCCGAAAACGACCGCCGCGCCGTGTTGCTGTCGGTGCTGGCCGAGACCGCCCAGGACTACATCCAACTGCGCGGCGTGCAGAACACCCGCGCCGTCACCGAACAAAACCTTGCCGTCGCCCGCCGCAGCCTCTCACTGTCGCAACTTCGCCTGGCTGACGGTGTAGCGACGGACCTGGACGTGGCTGAAGCCGCCGCCCAGGTTGCGGCCATCGAAGCGCGCCTGCCGGATTTGCAGCAACGCCAGGACCAGTTGATCAACGCTCTCAGCCTGCTGATGGGCGAACCGCCGCAAGCCCTGCATGCGCAACTGTCCAGGGACGCGGCCGTGCCGCAGACCCCGCGTCAGGTTGCCATCGGCCTGCCTTCGCAACTCGCCGAACGCCGCCCCGATATCCGCCAGGCCGAAGCGCGCCTGCACGCCGCCACCGCCAGCATCGGCGTGGCCCGGGGCGACTTCTACCCGCGCATCACCCTGTCCGGCAGTCTCGGCTCCCAGGCCATGCAACTGTCGGACTTCGGCTCCTGGGGCTCCCGCGCATTTGCCTTCGGCCCGCAATTCAGCCTGCCGCTGTTCAACGGCGGGCGCTTGCAAGGCATGTTGAACCTGCGCGAAGCCCAGCAGCAGGAAGCCGCGCTGGCCTACCAACACACCGTGCTGCGTGCCTGGCATGAAATCGACGATCAACTGACCCGCTACAACACCAGCCAACTGCGCCGCGACAGCCTCGCCGAAGCGGTGCGCCAGAACCAGATCGCCCTGTCCACCGCGCAACACCAGTACGTCGAAGGCGTGGTGGATTTCGTCAACGTACTCACCGTGCAAAGCGCGCTGCTGACCACGCAAGAGCAGTGGGTGGAAAGCTCTACCGGCGTGTCGTTGGCGATGGTGGGGTTGTATAAAGCGCTGGGCGGCGGCTGGGAGTCGGTCTACCCGTTGACGGACGTTCGACGCTGAAATGGGAAAATCTTCTCGTCATTTCCTGCGAGGCGAAGATTTAGAAAGGGGTCGAGGTTAGCCCGGGCCTCCGTTGGAGCAAAGACGCATGGCTTCTTGCATATTTTAATTGGGCGTCAGGATTGATCAGGGGTTGCGCAAAAACACCACATACCCGCGAAACCACTCACTCCCCTTCAAATACCCCGGCGCCGTCCATTCCCCGCCCTGGATCAAGCCGATCTTGAACGGCAGCCCCAGCCGATTCATCCGTGGCAGATACGCGGCGTAATCCGGGATGCTCTGGCGTCCCTGATACGTCTGCACCACCACTTCATCCACCACGCCGTTGAGCCGGGCGATGGCGGTTGGGTCGGCGTTGCTGCTCCAGTCCATCAGGCCGGTGATGCTCAGGCGCAGGTCGGCGGGCAGGCGCTGGCGCAGGTCGCGCAGGAAGTCGGCGTATTCGTGCAGGTACTGGGTGCGGGCGTCGAAGTCGATCTGGATGCCGATCACCGGGTTGCCGGCGTCGCGCCAGCGTTGTACCTGGCCGAGCAGTTGGGTGTAGACGCGGTCCGGCCAGCGCAGGGTGTGGGCGCGGTAGACCAGCCAGATGTCGCCCTGGGTGATGCGCGGCACGCTTATGCCCTGGGCGATCAATTGCACGCCGCGTTGGGGGGCGCGGCGGGTGGCGTTGATCTGGCCCTGGAGGATGTACAGGGTGTTTGCCTGCTTGAGCACCGGCTGCGGCGTGACCCCGCTCCACAGCCAGAAGGCGTCATAGTCGCGGGCGTCGACCGCGCCGAAAGCCGGGCTTGCCAGCAACAGCAAGCCGAGCCACAGCGGTTTCACCAGTAGTACTGCAGGGATTTGCCCCACTGCGTGTCGGCAAAGCCCGTCTTGAGTTGACGGAACCAGGCCTTGCGCACGGCCGGTGCGACGTCTTCGCCGCCGCAGCTGTTATAGCCGGCGGGCGCGTAGCAGTTGATGGCGCGGAACAGCGCGTAGGCTTTGTCGGTTTTCGGCGCCTTGGGGTTGCCGATCACCTGTTGGTAGCCGTCGAGCCGCGAGAAGGTGTCACCCTTGAAGTCCGATGGCGTGCTGCCCAGGCTGCCGGCGGCGCGTGCCTGTTCAAGGGGCATGCCGTCGAGGTTGTTGCGCAGGATGAACTCGCCGAAGCAGTTCAGGCCTTGTGGGTTTTTCGCGTCGTTCTGCAAGGTCGCGGCGGTTTGCGCAATGCTCGGGCAGGCGTAGCCGGATTCAGCTTTTTCGCCGTTCCACTGGAACAGTTTCAACGTCTGGCTGGCGCTGTAGACATAACCCAGGCTGGTGCCCAGCTTGTCGTCCGGGGCCGACGCCGGCAGTTGCTTGAGGTCGTCGTCGAAGGTGGCGAACTGGCCGCGCAGCAGGTCTTTATAGAGCAGCACGAATTGGGCGGTCTGGCGCTCCAGCGGGTCGTGGGCCTGGGCGATCTGTTGGCGCAGCAAGTCCGGCCCGGCGATGTGGCGCAGCAGGATGTAGCGCACCTGTTTGGCGCTGATCGGCGAATCGGCGGCGAACACCTTGGCCAACTGGCCGCTGCGTTCGTAATTCATCGCCAGTGCCAGCTCCAACTGGTCGCGTTGCAGCGGTTGTTTGGCCAGCGGCAGCAGTTGCAGCCACAGGGTTTCGGCGGCTTTCCAGTCTTGCTTGGCTTCCAGGGCCAGGCCGCGCAGGGTCTGTTGGCTGAAGGCGAAGTAATCCGGGTTCGACGGCACGTCCTGGGGCAGGTGTTTCAACGCGTTGTCGGGTTGATGCTCGACGTACAGGGCATACGCCGCTTGCAGGTAGTCGAACAGCGCCGGCGCGTCGGCAAACACGGCTTTTTGCTGATCGAGATCGGCGCGGCTGAGGGCCGGCGGCGTGTGAGCGCGCATCCGCATCAGGTCGCTGACGAGCAGGATCATCGGGTTCTGGACTGCCTTGCCGTTGACCATCAACAGCTTGACGTCGGCTTCGGCCACCAGCTCATCCACGGACACATTGCGCTGGGCGTCGGTGGCCTGGGTCAGTTGCCAGGCATAGGCCTCGGCGAGCTTGGCTTGATCGTCCGCCAACCAATATACCCGGCGCAGCAGGCCACGGGCGGAGGCGACGTAATCACCCTGTGGATAAGTCTTCAGGTAACCGAGGAAGCCTTCTTCGGCGTCGCTCAGGGCGGACTTATCCACATGCTCGAGTTGCGGCATGCCGTATTCGTCGAAGGCGTCGGCCTGCGCCTGGTTCAGTGACGTCCGCGCGGTCATGTACAGCGCGGTTTCCTTCAGCCAAGGCACATTGCTGGTGCTGGCGCCGGCGAAACCGCGCTCGGCGTCACTGAAACGGCCGCTATAGAAGTCGGCGGCGGCCTGCAGATAAGTGCGGAACAATTGGCCTTCGCTGGATTGGATCTGCTGTGCATCCAGCACTTGGCCTTCCCAAGAACAGGCCGTGAGCAATTGCAAACGCGCCTTCACCAGTAGCTCGCGTTCGGCTGCCGGCATGTCGGCCTTGAGCACCTGGCGGATAAACGCGGTGGCGCTGTCATCGTCGTTGCTGCGGCAGCGGCTGCCTTCGCCATTCAGGAAGTCAGCCCCCGCCGATTTGTATTCGTCGCGCTTGATGCCCAAAGGCTGGAGCAGGGTGTCGAGTTCGGCGCTGGGCGAGGTGTGCGATGTGTTATCCGCTTCGGCCGGCGCGGCGGCGATCGGCACCAGGCGGTACACCGGGAACGGCACCGGACCGAAGCCTTGGGACAGGTCGTCCTCGCTCAAGGCGTTCGGTGCCAGGGGCGCGGCTTTTTTGTCGGCCAGTAACAGGCGCAGGTTGGTTCGGCTGTCATTGCCGGGGCTCAGGAACGGCAGGTTGTTGCAGGTGTCCAGGCTGTCCCGCGAGACCCTCCAGTCGGGGTAGCACGAGTCGTCGGAGCTGGCGAGTGCCGGCAGGGAGAGACCGGCGAGCAGGGCCAGTGCCAGGGGTGACAGAAAACCGATGTGCATGACGTGTCCTTGATCCTGAGTCCTTGGAGGTCGGCAATCATAACGTGATCCGGCGAAGGCTTCGGCAAAGGCCTACAAAAAATGCTGATTTGTCTGACTGGGGGTAGTGGCAATTTAACTCCGCTGCCCTAGACTGCGCACATCGTCAGGGAGGTCGAATGTATGAAGCAGTTATGTAGATCGGTACTGGGATTTTCCTGCTTGGTGAGCCTGGCGCCGATGGTCATGGCGGACGATCCGCTGTTGGACCACGCGCCCGCAGCGGCCGTCAGCGCCGACAGCGAAGCCCGTGGTGTATTGCGCGCCCGTGACCAGGCGATGCTTGCCAGTGAATTGTCGGGGCGGATTGTCGAACTGCCGTTCAGCGAGGGCGAGTCGTTCAAGAAAGGCGACACCCTGGCGCGTTTCGATTGCTCGGCCTACCAGGCCCAACTCAATGCCGCCTCGGCCGCCAGCCGTGGCGCTGGCGAAGAACTGGCCCACAACAAACAACTGGCGGCGCTGAATTCGGTCGGCCGGTTCGAAGTGGCCCGCGCCGAAGCCAAACTCACCGAAACCCAGGCCCAGTCCCAGGTCTATCAGGTGCAGGTCAAGCGCTGCAGCGTGCTGGCGCCGTATGACGGCCAGGTGGTGCAGCGCAAAGTCCAACGTTATGAAAGCGTCTCGGCCGGCGCACCGCTGCTGGAAATCGTCGACAACCGCAGCCTGGAGATCCACCTGCTGGTGCCGTCGCGCTGGATGGGCAAACTCAAGCCCGGGCAGACGTTCAGCTTCACCCCCGACGAAACCGGCCAGGCATTCAACGCCACCGTCAAACGCCTTGGCGCGCGCATCGACGAAGGCAGCCAGACCCTGTTGCTGGTCGCGACCTTGCCCAATGCCAGTGGGTTGATGGCCGGCATGAGCGGCACCGCGCACTTTGCACAACTGCAATGAACGCACCGATGACGGGCAATGCCGAGCGGGTATTCGCGCAGTTTCTCGAATTGGAACGCCAGACCCGCGCCGCCCACAGCACTGAGCAATTGGCCTACAGCCTGGTCAACGATGGGCAACCGCTGTTCGGCTATCGCCATGCGGCGCTGTTGATTGCCGGCAAGGTGCGGGCGGTGACGGCGGTGAGCAGCGTCGACCCGAACGCGCCGTTTGTGGCCTTCGTCGAGCAGGCCGTGGCCCAATTGCACAAACACGGGCTGGGCCAGACCGCCCGGGAAGTGCCGGCCGCGCAATTGAGCGCGCAACTGCAGGCCGACTGGCAGAGCCTGTCCGCCGGCCATGTGTTCTGGTTGCCCTTGATCGACCCGCAAGGCCGCGTGTTCGGCGGTGTGTGGCTGGCGCGGGATACGCCCTGGAACCCGGCCGAGCAGGTGCTGCTGGCGCAGTTGGGCGATACCTACAGCCACGCTTGGCGTGCGCTGCAACCGCGCCAGCCGTGGCGCCTGCGCCTGACCCGCAAACGCCAGGTGCTGGTGGTCGTCGCGTTGCTGCTGATGCTGCTGATTCCGGTGCGCCAATCGGTACTGGCGCCCGCCGAAGTGGTGCCGTTGGCCGGTCAGGTGGTAGCGGCGCCGCTGGACGGGGTGATCGCCGAGTTCCTGGTCAAGCCCAACCAGACGGTGAAAACCGGCGACCTGCTGCTGCGCTTCGAAAGCACCACCCTCACGGCCCAGGCCGATGTGGCAGCGCGTGCCCTGGGCGTGGCCGAAGCGGAGCTCAAGGCCAATTCCCAGCGCGCCTTTGCCGATGCCGAATCGAGTTCGCGTATCGACCTGCTCGCGGCCCGGGTCGAGCAAAAACGCGCCGAGCGCGACTACGCCCGCGAACTGCTCAAGCGCAGCGAAGTACGCGCCGAGCGTGACGGTATCGCGGTGTTTGCCGACGCCGAACGCTGGACCGGCAAACCGGTACAGACCGGCGAGCGTCTGCTGCAGATCGCCGATCCCGGCCAGGCAGAGTTGCGCATCGAACTGGCGGTGGGCGATGCCATCGCATTGGCGCCCGACGCCCAGGTTGCGCTGTTCCTCGACAGCGACCCGTTGCAGCGCCACCTCGCCACCTTGCAACGCGCCGCCTACGAGGCGCAGCCCACGCCCGGCGGGCAACTCGCCTATCGCCTCGATGCGCGCTTCGATGAGGCACCGCCACGCATCGGCCTGCGCGGCACGGCGAAGCTCTTCGGTGAGCGCGCGCCCCTGGCCCTGTACCTGTTGCGTCGGCCATTGGCCGGCTTGCGCCAGAGCGTTGGCCTCTGATGAACCTGCCCCCACTGCGTGAAGACCTGCAACTGTCCAGCGCCGGCGCGGCCCTGGACGGCTCGCCGCGCTGGACCCTGGCCGACCCGGTGCGCGGGCGTTACTTCAAGCTCGGCGCCACCGCCATTCGGCTGCTGCGCCACTGGTCCTTGGGCGACCCGCAACACGTCCTGCAAGCCGCCAACCGTGAGCCGGGCCTGCCCCTGGGCGCCAGCGAAGTGGATGAGCTGCTGAGCTTCCTGCGCGCCCATGACCTGATCGCCGCGCTGGACCCGCAGCAACGTGCCAGTTACGCCTACAAAGCCGCCGCCCGTAAGCAAAGCCTGTGGCAAATCCTGCTGCATCAATATTTGTTCTTCCGCATCCCGCTGTGGCGCCCGGACGCGTTCCTCAACCGCGCCTGGCCGTGGCTGGCGCGCTTCGGGCCGGGGCTGTTGCGCTACGGCTTGCCGCTGACCCTGGGCCTGGGCGTGTTTCTGGTGGCGCGGGACTGGCAGCGCTTTCTGGCGACGTTCCCGCACCTGTTCAGCCTCGGCGGTGCCCTGGCGTTTGGCGTGGCGCTGTTCTTCGCCAAGCTGTGCCATGAATTCGGCCATGCCTTCATGGCCAAGCGCGCCGGGTGCCGCGTGCAAAGCATGGGCGTGGCGTTCATGGTGTTGCTGCCGATGTTCTACACCGATGTGAGTGACGCCTGGCGGGTCAATGATCGGCGCGCGCGATTGCTGATCGGCGCCGGTGGGGTGATGGCTGAGTTGTTGTTGGCCTGCGTGGCCTTGCTGGCCTGGTCGCTGCTGCCGGACGGCGCGGCGCGCACGGCGGCGTTCATGTTGGCCAGTGCGACGTGGCTGACCACCCTGGCGATCAACCTCAACCCGTTCATGCGTTTCGATGGTTATTTTTTGATCAGCGACTTGTGGGGCGTCGACAACCTGCAAGGTCGCGCCTTCGCCCTTTGCCGCTGGCGCCTGCGCGAGTGGTTGTTCGGCTATGGCGAACCGGCGCCGGAACCCTGGGCGCCGAACATGCAACGGCGCCTGCTGTGGTGGGGTTACCTGGCCTGGTTGTGGCGGGCGGCGCTGTTCCTGGGGATTGCCCTGGCGGTGTATCACCTGTTCTTCAAGCTGCTGGGGATCTTCCTGATGCTGGTGGAACTGGTGTGGTTCATCTGCCTGCCGATCTTCAAGGAGTGGCGCGAATGGTGGAGTCGCCGCAGCCAGGCCCATGCGCCGCGGGTGCTGCTCAGCGGCCTGGGCCTGCTGTTGATCGTGCTGGCCCTGGTGGTGCCGTGGCGCAGTGCCGTGGAGTTGCCGAGCATGCTCGAGGCCGGGCGCGCCAGTGCCTTGCACGCGCCGGTGGCGGCGCGGGTGAAACAGTTGCGGGTGGTGGATGGGCAAGTCGTGACCCAGGGCCAGGTGCTGATCGAATTGGAATCGCCGGATTTGGATGCGCGGCAAAGCATCGTGCGCCGCGAAGTGGAGATCCTGCAGTTGCAGATGCGTCGCCAGGCCGGACGCAGTGAAACCGCGGCCGACGCCGGGATCAACGATCAGCGCCTGTCCCAGGCCCTGGCCGAATACCGCGGGCTTGCCGCCCAGCGCGAACGCCTGCTGTTGCGTGCGCCCCATGCCGGCACCGTGCGCGACGTGCTGCCGCAGTTGAGCGTGGGCCGCTGGCTGTCGCCTAAAGACGCGCTGGCGCGAGTGGTCGAGGAGGGCGCGCGCCTGCGCGGGTATCTGGCGGAAGCCGAGCTGTGGCGGGTGACGCCGGGGGCGAGCGGGCGGTTTATCGCCGATGACCCGATGCGCGCCGCCATCCCGGTGGTGCTGACCGATATCGATGCCAACGGCGTGGCCTATCTGGACCAGGAAGCCCTGACCTCCGACCACCACGGGCCGATTGCCGTGCGCCGCGACGAAAACCAGCGCCCGGCGCCAGTGCAGGCGCAGTACGGCGTGCGGTTGCGCAGTGCGCAACCGATCGCCACCCCCCATCAACCGCTGCGCGGCGTGGTGGTGTTGCAAGGGCGCAGCGAGTCGGTGCTGGGCGTGGCCTGGCGTCGAGCGGCGGCCTTGGGCGTGCGGGAAAGCGGATTCTGACAGGAGTGCAAAGGCATGTTGAACAAGGATGGCGCTTTGGCGCAGGGCCTGGTGGTGCGCCCGTCACGGCCCACCGACGGGCCATTTCTGCAAAGCCTCTACCGCTCGGCGCGTGCCGATTTGCAGTGGATCGACGGTGAGCAGGGGCTGGTCGAGGCGGTGATCGCGCAACAGTTTCAAGTGCAGGAAAACGGCATGGGCGAGCATTTTCCCGGGGCCTTGCATTATGTGATCGAAAAACTCGACACGCCCATTGGCGCCCTGAGTGCCGATTTCGGCCCGAATGAAATCCGTGTGCTGTACCTGGCGTTTATCCCCGCTGCCCGAGGCCAGGGTTTTGGCCGCGCAGTACTGCACGGCGTGCAACGGGCCGCGCAGCAGGTGTGTTGCCCGGTGGCCACGGTGGTGTGGGCGAGCAACCCCCATGCGCGCCAGCATTACCTGGCGCTGGGGTTTCGGTTGGAGGAAGAGACGCCCGCCGCGCAGCGGCTGGTGTGGTACCCGTCTCAGTTGAACACGATGCAGAAATAACCGCGGGCGTTGTCGCGGCCCATGGCGGGTTCGCGGGACACAAACACCTGCTCCAGGCAGGTCTGCGCCAGCGGCAAACGGCAGAGGCCGTCGACGAAATCCGTCGGCTCCAGGCTGTCGAGCAACACGCTGAAGGCCGTGCGCGGGCTGCCCGGCACGCTGGCTTTGGGCGCATCAGTCACCTGTTGGATCTGGATCGGCAGCGCCGACCCATCCGGCAGGTACAACACACTCGTGCGCGCAAGCAGAGGGCGAAAGTGCTCGGGGGTGACCAGGTTCAACATACATCGGCTCCGTGTCAGAGAGGCCGAGGCCCAAGTGCCCCGGCCCGGGTGCGGGTCAGTCGCGTGACGGGAAGACCCCGTTCAGGGCAATGCTGAAGTTGATCACCAGGAACGGGTTCATCGTGTCCATGGGCAACCCTTGGCCGGCCAAGGCCAGCGTGCCGGTCAAGCTCGTGCTGACGCCTTTGAGCGGTACCGGGCTGGCGCCCTGCTGGTCGGAAAAGATCGAGGCACTGCCCGGCCCGCCGCCGGAGGCGCCGATAAACGCGTTGGCGGCGCTCGGCGCTGTAAGCGGGTTGCTGGCGGTGGCGGCCAGTTGCACCGCCGCGCTGACTGCCAGCGCCGCCGTGCTATGGGTGTGCGTGGGTAGGTTGGCCTGGGTGGCCATCACACTTTCGACGCCGTCGACGTCGCCGATCAACCGCTGCGACAGGCCCGGGCCATTGCCTTGGCCGATGGGCAGGCGACCTTGCAGGTCAGGCAGCTTGAAGGTTTGCGTGCCGTCCCCGCCATATGTCGTGCCGATCAGCGCGTACAGCGCCTGGTATTGGCTGATGGGCAGGAGCTGGCCGGCGCAGAAGGCCCAGTTTCTTGGGGCGAAATTAAAGGCGAAAGGTTGGATGGTGCCGATGAATACTTCCATGAATCGTTCATCCTTGTGTGAGCTGTTCAAGGGGATATAAAGCCAGTCGATCCGGCTTCATCGCAGAGCGTAGACGCAGGTTTTGAGCGCTGCCTGCCGGTTGCGAAACAACGAGCGAATCCGGGGCTTTTGTCCTAGAGTGGCGCTTGTTTGCGCATGCGCAGGTTTGGCCCTGGAAATGGGCAGTGGCGGGGGAATCGGGGTGCGACGGTCTGTGGTAGAGCAAGACGACAAAGTTGGGGTGATTTCTGCTGTCAATCGCCTCGCAAAGGCCCGTGAAGGTGGCGATTGGTTGCGCCAGTTATGGTGGGTGCCGATTCTGGCGCTGGCGCTGGCCGTGCGTTTTTATGGCCTGACGGCCGCGGCGATCTGGGGCGACGAAGGCTCGAGCCTGCTGCTCAGCCAATATGCGGCGACCGACCTGTGGTTTCACGCCGCCCACGATGTACATCCGCCGTTGTATTTCTTCTTGCTGCGCGGCTGGATCGAGCTGTTCGGCGACGGCATCTGGTCGATTCGCAGCATGAGTGCGATTCCCGGTGTGGTCGTGGTGGGCCTGGGCATCTGCCTTGCGCGGCAGTTGTCCACCCTTCGTGCCGCCGTGCTGGCGGGTGTGCTGCTGGCGCTGTTTCCCAGCGCGGTGCGCTACAGCCAGGAAGTGCGTATGTACTCGCTGCTCGGCGTGTGGCTGCTGGGCGCGACGCTGGCGTTGGTGTATTGGGTGCGCCAACCCGAGCGCACGCGCTACCTGCTGGGGTATGGGCTGCTGATGGCCGCCGGTTTCTATACCCATTACTTCACCGCGTTGTGTGTGTTGGTGCATTGGGCCTGGCTGGGCCTGTTGAGTGCGTCCCAGCCCCCCGGTCGGCGCTTGATCACGCGTCCGGCCTGGTGGGTGGCCAACGTCGCGATCGTGCTGGTGTACCTGCCTTGGCTGCCGAACCTGGTGGGCCTGGTGCAGCATGTCGAACAGCTCAAGGTCGGCGGCGACATCGGCTGGGAAGAGCCGATCAACCTGTTCTCCGTGCCGTCGATGATCTGGCAGTTCATGTTGCAGGACGAGGGTCTTGGCTTATCGCCTGTGCTGTTCTGGTCATTCCCGCTGCTGCTGGTGGCCGTGGTCGGCGTCTGCGCCTGGCGCGATCAGACGCGCTACCGGTCGGCCGGTCTGTTGGCGCTGTTTTTCTTGCTGCCGTTGCTACTGGTGTACGGGGTGTCGTTTATCTCGTCGGTGTTTATCGAGCGTTACCTCACCGTCTATGCCCTGGCTTTGCCGATCATCCTGGCGCTGGCCATCGACCGCCTGCCCGGACGTCTTTCATGGCTGGGCGCGGCATTGTTCGTGCTGTGCGTCGGTGTGGAACTGCTGGGGGTGAAGAACAATGCCACCGTGGATGTGGATGATCAGTTCAACGTGCCGGTGGAGTTCGTCAATCGCAACTACCAGGAAGGTGACCGCATCGTCCTCAGCGACATGCTGTGGTACCTCAGCTACGTGTATTACGACCGGACCGACGCCCAATTGCAGCTTTACACCCCGCCCAAACCGGATGGCACGCCGACGCGGCCGAACTCCTATGGTTTTGGCACGCTGGTGGATCAGGACGGCGGGCGTATTTACCTCGACCGTTTGTCGGCATTACCGGCCGATACCCAGCGTGTCTGGCTGATCAGCAGCAACGAAGCACCGGACGATTTTGCGCCGCTACCGGACGGATGGCGTGAAAAAATGCAGCGGGACGGGGGCGGTGCCAGGGCGCGATTATTCGTGCTATGCCTCGGCCCAGAGCCTTCGCAGCCAGAGGCCTGCCGCTAATATCCATTTGGAATGAAAGGAATATCAAAACAGTGGCATTTGACCACTAGTGAACTTTGTAATCATCAGTTACGATTCGTATACAAATGGATTTTTGTCCTACAAAAGTGGTGAAGGGATGCAGTATCACTTTATCTCCGGTTTGCCCCGCTCCGGTTCGACGCTGCTGTCTGCGATCCTCTTGCAGAACCCGCGCTTTCACGCTGGCATGAGCAGCCCCGTGGGCACTCTGTTCAACGGCGTGCTGGGGCAATGCAGTGCCGGCAGCGAGTTCGGCTCGGTCATCGATGCCAATACCCGGCGCCGCTTGCTGCGCGGGTTGTTCGATGCCTATTACGCCGACCGCGCCCCTGTGCCGGTGGTGTTCGACACCAATCGCCAATGGTGCGCCCGCATGCCGGCGCTGCACGACCTGTTCCCCCAGGCCAAGGTGATCGCCTGCGTGCGTAATGTGGCGTGGATCATGGACAGCCTCGAGCGTGTGTACCGCGCCAACCCCTTCGAAAACACCAAGCTGTTCAACGACGACGTCGAGCGCAACACCGTCTACAGCCGTGTCGAAACCCTTGGCCAGCGCAATCGCCTGGTGGGGTACGCCTGGTCGGCGCTCAAAGAGGCGTACTACGGCGAACATGCCGACTCGATGCTGGTGGTCGACTACGACTTGCTCTCCCAGGCCCCCGAGCGGGTCATGCGGCTGGTCTACGAATTTATCGGCGAGCCCTGGTTCGAGCACGATTTCGAGCACCTGAGCTACGACGCGCCGGACTTCGACGACGCCCTCGGCGTGAGCGGTTTGCATCGGGTCAAGCCGAAGGTGGAACTGCAGCCCCGGCGGACCATCCTGCCGCCCGATCTCTTCGAGCAGTTCGCGCATATGTCTTTTTGGCGTGATGGCACTTCCAGCGCCGCCAATGTGATCCGTACCAAAGCCGATGCCGCGATCAGTTGATTGCGGTTTTTTTCATTGCGCAAATCAGCATTCGACCGACGGGTGAGCAGCATGTGGTGGAACAACCTTAAGGCACGGCCAGCAACAACCAATGCCAGCACCCTGGCGACGCCGATGATTATGTCCCTGGAACCGCGCATGCTGTTCGACGGCGCAGTGGCCGCCACCGTGGCCGATGCGGCCCAGGCCGACAGCCACGCCACCGCAGATGCTGCGGCCAAGGCGCCGACGACCACCGAACACGCCGCCACCGGTAGCGAAAGCCACGCGCAGTCCGACGCGCCCGCCACCCCCGCACCGGTTGCCGTGCCGGGGCAGAGCGTGGTGTTTGTCGATGCCCGCGTGAAGGATTCCGCCGAGCTGCTCAAAGGCGTCGCACCCGGCACCCAAGTGGTGCAACTGGATGCGAGCAAGGACGGCCTGCAGCAGATCGCCGATTACCTGGGCAGCCATCAGGGCGTCAGCTCGGTGCAGATCATCGCCCACGGCAATGCCGGTGATCTGTGGCTGGGCAGTACCTATTTGTCCGCCGACAACGTCGCGGCCCGCAGCGAAGTGCTGGCGCAGATCGGCCAGGACATGAACGTGGGCGGCGATATCCTGATCTACGCCTGCAACACCGCCGCTGGCGACAAAGGCATCAACTTTGTCGACTCCCTGGCGCAACTGACCGGGCGCGATGTTGCCGCGTCCACCAACCGCACCGGCCTGGGCGGCGACTGGACCCTGGAAGTCGCCACCGGCTCCATCGAAAGTCATACGGCGTTGTCGTACCAGGCGATGTCGGCATACCAATACGGCCTGGCAAACATCACGGTGACCAGCGCCGCAGACAGCGGTGCCGGCACACTGCGCCAGGCCCTGACCGATGTGGGTGTCGGCGAGACCGTCACCTTCAGCACCCCGGGCATGACGGTCAATCTGGACACGCAGTTGGTCATCGCTAAAAACCTGACCATCGACGGCGACCTGAACAACGATGGTGTTGCCGATGTGACCATCAGCGGGCAGTACAAGACCCAGGTGCTCAAGGTTAACAGCGGTGTCACCGCGACCCTGGACGGCCTGGTCATTACCAAGGGCCTGGCGGCTGGCGACGGCAGCAATGGCGGTAGCGGTATTAGCGCGGCCAATTTGCTCGGGGCGGGGATCAGTAACTTCGGTAACCTGACCCTCAATAACGTCAGCGTGACAGAGAACGCAGCCTCGGGTGGCGGTGGTGGCGGTGGTGTGACCAATGGCAATTTCGGCGGTGCCGGTGGCGGCGGCGGCGCGGTGGGCGGAGGCAACGGCGGGCGTGGTGGCAATACCGGCAACGGGAGCGGTGTCTACGCCGGAACTGCGGGCACCGCCAACCAGGGTGGGAAGGGTGGGGGCTACAGCACCATGGGCGGCAACGGCGGCTCAAGCAGCGGTGGTGCCGGCTCGACCGGCACCTACGGTTATACCAACGGTTCCGCTGGCGGCACAGCGGCCTCTGGTGGCTTGTCGATCGGCGGTGGCGGTGGCGGTTCCGGCTGGAACGGTGCCGGTGGCAAGGGCGGCGGAGCGGCTGGCGGTATCTACAACGCCAGCGGCGCCACCCTGACCATCGTCGGCACCAGCTCGATTACCGGTAACATCGGTGCCGGCGGCGGCGGCGGTGGTGGTTCGGCGGCCGGCAGCGGCACTACTCTGAATGGCGGTGACGGTGGCCTGGGTGTCGGTGCCATCTGGAACAAAGGCACGGTATTGATCACGGCGGCCAACTTCGCGGCGCTGGGCGGTTCGGCCAACACCGGTGCCAGTGGTAACGGTGGCTTGGCCACCAACGCCTCGGCGGGCAGCAAACCCACAGCAGTCAACGGTCTGTTCAACGATATCGGCGGAACGGCGAACACCGCTTACAATCCGGCCCCGGTCGCGACCATCGTGGTCAGCAACACCGCGCAGCACATCGGCAGCACCTCGCAGGTGACCATTACCTTCAACCAGGCCGTGACCGGCTTTACCAGCGCCGATCTGACGATCAGCAACGGTACCCTGGGCACCCTGACTACCAGCGACAACATCACCTACACCGCGACCTTTACGCCGAGCGCGAGCGTGACCAGCGCCACCAACCAGATTGTCCTCGACAATACCGGCGTCACCGCCACGTCGACGGGGACACCAGGGACCGGCACCACCTCGTCCAACACCTTCAGCATCGATACCGTGCGCCCAACCGCGACCGTTACGGTCGTTGCGCCGACGTTGAGCACCACGGTCAACTCGACGGTGAACATTACCTTCAGCGAAGCGGTGAGCGGTTTCAGCCTTACTGACATGTCGGCGTCCAACGGCACCCTGAGCAACCTGACCACCAGTGACAATATCCACTGGACCGCGACCCTGACACCAAGCGCCAGCAACAGCAGCAGCGGCAATGTCGTTACCCTGGACAACACCCTCTATACCGATACCGCGACCAACGCCGGTACCGGCACGACCACGTCCAACACCTATGCGATCGACACGGTGCTGCCGACCTCGACCATTGTGGTGTCCGATACCGCACTGAGTATCAGCGGTAACACGTCCCTGGTGACCATCACCTTCAGCGAGGCGGTCACCGGGCTCACCGTCGGCGCCTTCACGGTCGCCGACGGCGTCCTGAGCAACTTGGGCAGCAACGACGGTGGTCTCACGTGGACCGCAACCCTGACTGCGACCCCTGGGGCCTCCCATACCGGCAATGTCATCACTCTGAACAACACCGCGGTCAGTGATGGCGCGGGCAACGCCGGCAGTGGCACCACCAATTCCAACACCTATGCGGTCGACACCGCGCGGCCGAACGCGACTGTCGTGTTCGCCAACACCAACCTGGGCATCGGTCAGACCTCGCTGGTGACCATCACCTTCAGTGAAGCCGTGACCGGGTTCACCAACGCCGACCTGATAGTGTCCAATGGCACCCTGAGTGCGGTCAGCAGCAACGACGGTGGTACCACCTGGACCGCCACCTTTACCCCGACGGCGAGTATCGTCAGCGCGAGCAACCACATCACCTTGGACAACTCCGGGGTCCAGGACGTGGCGGGCAACGCCGGCAGCGGCACTACCACGTCGAACAACGTGGCCATCGACGGCGTGCGTCCGACCGCGACCCTGGTGGTTGCGAGCAACTCCCTGGGCATTGGCCAGACCTCGCTGGTGACCATTACCTTCTCGGAAGCCGTGGTCGGTTTCTCCAATGTCGACCTGACGGTGTCCAATGGCACCCTGAGTGCGGTGAGCAGCAACGACGGTGGCATCACCTGGACCGCGACCTTCACGCCGAGTGCAAACCTCACCGACACCACCAACGTCATCACCCTGGACAATACCGGCTATAGCGACACCAGCGGCAACACCGGCACCGGCACCAGCGACTCCAATAACTACGTCATCGACACCGTGCGCCCCACCGCGACCATCGTGGTCGCCGACCCGGCGCTGACCGCTGGCGAAACGTCGCTGGTGACGATCACCTTCAGCGAAGCCGTGACCGGCTTCACCCTCGCCGACCTGACGGCAAGCCACGGCAGCCTGAGCAGCCTGAGCAGCGCCGACGGCGGCATCACCTGGACCGCGACCTTCACCCCAGGGACGAACACCAACAGCGCGAGCAACGTGATCGCCCTGGCCAACACCGGCATCGCCGACCTGTCCGGCAACGCAGGCGCGGGCACCACCAACTCGGCGAATTACACCGTCGATACGGTGTTGCCTTCGGCGACCATCGTGGTGGCCAACCCGACGCTGAAAATCGGTGACTCCTCCCAAGTGATGATTACGTTCAACGAGGCCGTGACCGGTTTCAGCAATGCCGACCTGACGATCACCAATGGCACCTTGAGCGCGGTCAGCAGCAGCGACGGCGGCATTACCTGGGGCGCGACGTTCACCCCGAGCAGCGCGATCAGCGACGCCACCAACCTGATCACCCTGGACAACAGCGGTGTCCAGGCGGCGGTGTCGGGTAATGTCGGCGTCGGCACCAGCAATTCCAATAACTACGCCATCGACACCCAACGTCCGACCGCGACGGTGGTGGTGAACAACGACCACCTGGGGATCGGCGGCTCGTCGCTGGTGACCATCACTTTCAGCGAAGCAGTGACCGGGTTCAGCCTGGCCGATCTGACCACCGACAATGGCACCCTGAGCAGTCTGAGCACCAGCGACAACATCACCTATACCGCGACGTTGACGCCTGTGGCAGGCGTCTCTCAGAACAACAATCACATTGTCCTGGATAACACCGGCGTGGTCGACGGCGTCGGTAACGTCGGGTCTGGCACCACGTCGTCCAACGCCTATATGATCGACAGCCAGCGGCCAACGGCGACCATCGTGATGGCCGACCCTGTGTTGAGTGCCGGCGAAACTTCCCTGGTCACGGTCACGTTCTCGGAAGCCGTCAGCGGTTTTGACAACAGCGACCTGAACGCACCCAACGGCACCCTCTCGACAGTCAGCAGCGCGGATGGCGGCGTGACCTGGACGGCGACTTTCACACCGACCGGCAACGTCCGCGACACCACCAACCTGATCAGCCTGAACAACGCCGGCTACACCGACCTGGCCGGCAACGCCGGCAGCGGTGTCACCAACTCGGGCAACTTCACCATCGACACGGTGCAGCCGAGCGCAACCATCGTCGTCGCCGACAATGCCCTGAAAATCGGCGACACCTCGCTGGTTACCATTACCTTCTCCGAAGCGGTCAGCGGTTTTACCAACGCCGACCTGACGATCGCCAACGGCACGCTGACCGCCGTCAGCAGCAACGACGGCGGCGTGACGTGGAGAGCCACCTTCACGCCGAGCAGCGCGATCAGCGACACCAGCAACGTGATCACCCTGGACAACAGCGGTGTGCAAAACGGCTCCGGCAACAGCGGCAGCGGCACCACCGATTCGAACAACTACGCCGTCGACACCGTGCGCCCAACGGCCACCATCGTGGTCGCGAACCCGGCCCTCGGCGTGGGTGACAGCTCACTGGTGGTGATCACCTTCTCGGAGGCGGTAACCGGGCTCAGCAACGCCGATCTGACGATCAACAACGGCACTTTGAGCACCGTGAGCAGCGCGGACGGCGGCGTGACCTGGACCGCGACGTTCACCCCGACGTCCGGCATCACCGACACCAGCAACGTGATCACCCTGGACAACACCGGCATCGCCGACCTGGCGGGCAACAGCGACAGCGGCACCACCGACTCGAACAACTACACCATCGACAGCCAGCGGCCAACGGCGACCATCGTGATGGCCGACCCTGTATTGAGTGCCGGCGAAACCTCCTTGGTCACGGTCACGTTCTCGGAAGCCGTCAGCGGTTTTGACAACAGCGACCTGAACGTCGCCCATGGCACCCTGAGCGCGGTCAGCAGCAGCGACGGCGGCATCACCTGGACGGCTCTCTTCACACCGGCGGCGGGTATCCGCGCCGCGAGCAACGTGATCACCCTGGCCAATACCGGCATTGCCGACCTGGCCGGCAACGCCGGTACGGGAACGACCGACTCGGCCAACTACAGCATCGACACCGTGCTGCCGACGGCGACTATCGTGGTCGGCGACACCGCCCTCAAGGCCGGCGAGACCGCCCCGGTGACCATCACCTTCTCCGAGGCTGTCAGCGGTTTCACCCTGGCCGACCTGAGCGTGGCCAACGGCGTGCTGAGCAACCTGGGCTCCAGCGACGGCGGCGTGACCTGGACCGCGACCCTGACGCCGACGGCCGACGTGACCGACACCAGCAACCTGATCAGCCTGGACAACAGCGGCGTACAGACCGCCGCCGGCAACGCGGGCAGCGGCAGCACCGATTCGAACAACTATGCGATTGATACCCAGCGCCCGACCGCGACCATTTCGGTGGCCAACGGCACCCTGGGCATCGGCCAGACCACCACCGTCACCATCGGCTTCAGCGAGGCCGTCAGCGGTTTCGATCTGTCTGACCTGAGCGTGGCCAACGGCGTGCTGTCCAACCTGGCCAGCAACGATGGCGGCAAAACCTGGACCGCCACCCTGACCCCGACGGCGGCGATTACCGATGCGACCAACGTGATCGTGCTGGACGCCGGCCAGGTCAACGATGCTGCCGGTAACGCCGGCAGCGGCATTGCGATTTCGAACAACTTTGTGATCGATGGCGAACGCCCGACGGCGACCATCACCATTGCCAACCCGAACCTGACCGTCGGCCAGACCACCACCGTCACGTTTACCTTCAGTGAAAAAGTCAGCGGCTTCGCGCTGGATGACCTCAGCGTGGCCAATGGCACCTTGTCCAACCTGGCCAGCAACGACGGCGGCAAAACCTGGACCGCGACCCTCACACCGACGGCCAACCTCAACGACCCGAGCAACTTCATCACCCTCGACACCGGCCTGGTGAATGACATGACGGGCAACGCCGGCAGCGGTTATGCCAATTCCAACAACTACGCGATCAACATCATTGCCCTGACCGGCGACCCGCTGTTCCGCGTCACCGAGCCGGCACCGCCACCCGGCGCGCCGGATGTGCCGCTGCAACCGATCGTGTTTGGCCGGCCCGTGGGCGACCTGGGTTCACCCATTGGCTTCCCGGCGTTGTTCGAACAGCGCGAGATGGGCGCGGGCTTGCCGCCTATCGGTAACATCTTCATTCGCAACGGTGCCTTGGCGCCCAGCTTCATTGCCCAGGTGTTCAACAGCGACAGTGGCGCGAACGGCGGCGCGCAGGGCTTCCTCGGTTTTGGCGGCGGCGATGGCGGCGTGTTTGGTTCAAGCACCTTGTCGGGGTTGTTCAATCGTGAGAGTGGCGGCGGGGACAGTGGCCTCAAGGCGTTCGACAGCCGAGCGATCCAGGGCGGCGGTGACGCGGCCCAAGGCCTGCGGGGCGTGTTCGGCGCCCCGACCCTGGGCCAGCAATTGCAGCAGATCAAAGACGTGGAACAGCGTCAGGTGATTGACCTGGCGAAGGCATTGCAACAGGTCGGCATCAGCGAAATGCAGGCCTGACACACTTAAATCAAGGCGCAGTAACAGGGGCAGTCCAAGGATGAATACAGTTCATAAGTTGTTCGGCGCCAGCGTGCTGGCGCTGGCGATCAGCGGTTGTGCGGTCACCAGCGAGCCGATTGAGCGCAGTGTCAGCGAGCAGCGAGCCCGCAGCGACCTGCACGGTATGTACAAGGATCAGGAGCCATTGAACGGCCCGTTGACACTGCACCAGGCCATGGCCCGGGCGGTTAAATACAACCTCGAAGGGCGCTTGAAGATCATGGAGGAGGCCCTGGCCAAGCGCCAACTCGACCTCGCCAGTTTCGACATGCTGCCGCGCATGGCGTTGTCCGCCGGTTACGCCGGGCGCAACAACACCAACGCCTCCAGCAGCCAGAGTGTTCGCACCGGCACCCAGTCCCTGGAACCGTCGACATCCCAGGACCGCGACCGTCGCGTGGCCGACCTGACCATGGTGTGGAACGTCCTCGACTTTGGCGTCAGCTACATCAGTGCCAAACAGCAAGGCGACCAACGCCTGATCGTCCAGGAGCGGCGCCGCAAGGTGATCAACACCATCGTCCAGGACGTGCGCTCGGCCTATTGGCGGGCGGTCGCGGCCGAACGCCTGTTGACCCAGATCGACAGCCTGATGGCGCGGGTCGACCAGGCCCAGAGCAACAGCCAAAGCATGAGCGAGCAGCGTATCGGCGACCCGATCCAGGCCCTGGGCTACCAGCGCTCGCTGATCGAAGCCACGCGCCAATTGCAGGAACAGCGCCGCGCGCTCTCCCTGGCCAAGACTGAACTGTCGACCCTGATCAACCTGCCCATGGGCACCGACCTCAAGCTGGCCACGCCGGACGACTACGCCGTGCCGCAGCTCAAGGTCAACTTCGCCAGCCTGGAACAGGAAGCCCTGGCCAACCGCCCTGAACTGCGCGAGCAGGACTACCAGACCCGCATCAGCGCCGCCGAAACCCGCAAGGCCATGCTGCGCCTGCTGCCGGGCCTGGAATTCTCGGCCGGTGGGCATTACGACAGCAACTCGTTCCTGGTGGACAACCGCTGGGCCGACTACGGCGCCAAGGTCACCTGGAACCTGTTCAACGTGCTCTCCGCCCCGGCGGCCATCGACGTCGCCAAGGCCGGCGAAGAAGTCGCCACCGCACGGCGCCAGGCCATGTCCATCGCGGTGCTGGCGCAACTCTACGTCGCCAACGCGAACTTCCAGGACGCCGTGCGCCAGTTCAAGACCAACGAACAGCTGGCCGACATCGACGGGCAGATCCTCACCCAACTGCGCAACCGTCACCAAGCCGCAGGCCTGGGCGAACTGGACCTGATCCAGGGCGAACTCAATACCCTGCAAGCCGACCTGCGCCGCGACCTGGCCTACGCCGACCTGCGCAACGCCTACGGCCAGATCTTCGCCAGCGCCGGGCTCGACCCGTTGCCGGAGCAGGTCGATTCCGACCGCGTGCAGTCCATCGCCACCGCGCTGGCCGGCCGCGAATCGGCATGGGCCGCCGGCAACATCGCCGCCCCGGTGCCCCGTGCCGCCGTCAAGTAACCTGGTGGCACCGACCGCGAGCATCACGCGTGCCCAGCGTGAGGCTCGCAACGGTCATCGCGGCGTGGCGATCCTGCTGACTGGCCTGCCGGCGTCGGGTAAATCGACCCTGGCCCAAGGGCTGCAGGCGGCGTTGTTCGAACAAGGCCGACACAGCATCGTGCTCGACGGCGATGCCTTGCGTGGCGGCTTGAACAAAGACCTGGGGTTTGCCGACGGCGACCGCCTGGAAAACATCCGCCGCGCCGCCGAACTGGCGGCGTTGCTAGTGGACAACGGGCAAATCGTGATCCTGGCGCTGATCGCGCCGTTGGTCGAATTACGCGCGGTACTCGCCGAACGCCTGGGCGCGGACTATCGGGAAGTGTGGTGCAACGCCGCACTGGACATCTGCGAACGCCGCGACCCCAAAGGCCACTACGCCCGCGCCCGACGCGGCGAACTGCCGGGGTTCACCGGCATCGGCTCACCCTACGAACCACCGCCGCAAGCCGCCCTGGTCCTGGAGACCGGCCAGCTATCCGTGCAGCAATGCGTCGCACAACTGCAGGCCTGGTTGCAAACCCTGTAGCGCAAGCTCGCGCCTGCCGTGGGTGAGGGCTAGACTCGGATAAACCCATCTATCCGGAGCTCATCATGCAATCGCCTGAACACAGCTTGCCCTCCCTGTTCAAACAACTCGGCCTGGCCGACGACCCCGTCGGCATCGAGCAGTTCGTCACCGCGCACTCACCGCTCAAGGCGGACCTGAAACTGGCCGATGCGTTTTTCTGGACGGATAGCCAGAAAGCGTTTTTGCGTGAGGAAATTCTGGAGGATGCGGATTGGGCTGAAGTGGTGGATGAGTTGAACCTGTTGTTGCGGTTTGGTCGAAAGGTGTAAAAAAATCTTTGATGAAATACCGTAATGTAAAAAAATTGGTGTGCGGTAAAAAAATGGGCTGTAAGCGGCCCAGTTAATTTTTTCTGGAAAGCTTCGCACCATGGCAATCGACCTGCGCGCTGGGGTGGGTGATACACGAGGTTGGGAAATTTCCTATCGACTAATAGGAAGTGGATGATGGTGGGCAGAGTGAGGAACCCTTATCAACAGGGGCTGACTCCTTATTCTGAACACAACATGAAACGACTGATCCCCCGCGCTGAAATTGAACAATATGACCTCACAAAAATCGAGAGTCCCTATTTTGCCGGCAGCAAAGTAAGGGAGTTTTTCCGTGCGCCTTATGCGTTGCAGGGACTGAGTGAACTTCTTGGTGAATGCAATATTTCCCCTGTTTTTTGTTCTGGGGAAAAAGATCAAAGGCGAGTGTTGGATAAACTCGCGGCAGGTGATTGGTTATTCGTGACGGATCATCCCTTCGTTCCTTTAAGTAGAGCGTGTCGCGTTAAATACGGGCATCTGATGGGCCGTCGGCTTTATATCGGACCGGGTAAGTGGGAAAAGGTCAGCATCGATTACGATGGCATTAAAAACGCCGCACTATTGGTGGCTAATCGATTAGTTTCCATGGGTGATGAGGGGCGAATGTTCTTATCGGATGGCAAGGATCTCGCGAACACCACTAGGGTTATGACTCAACGGTGGGTGCGGCTTGACAGTCGCGATGATCAGCTCACTCACAGATCGGTTGAGCGGCGGTATGGTGATCTACGGCATATCAAACAACGCTATCTGGAAGGGGATGACAATTGGCTACAGGGTGGAAAATCCTGGCACTGGCAACCTGTAACACCTGATGTGGCCTATGAATACAAGGATGTTAAAAAATGACACGCAAACAGATCTTATGGTTTTGGGGAGCCATGGATGCCCTTTATCTGATTCGCTATGCAGTGGCCAGCGCAATAGAGGGAAGGATTCCATATTTAAGTGATCTTGAAAGTGCTTTATGGGTGCTGCGTGATCATAGCGTTGTGCAGTTATTCATGTTCGGCTTTGCCATGCTGCTGCAAGTTTCCATTGTGATCTCGTGCTTGCTGTTCTTTCTTGGACGTGAACAGGTGAGGTGGATTACTTACCTTCAAACACCCTTGCGATTGGCTTTTATTGTGCCTTCTGTTTCGCTGTTGCTAGTGGGTGCTCAGCTTGTTCCCAACTACAACGTGGTGTTAATGGCTGCGTTAGTTGTTGTATCCGAGGCAGTGAAAGTCTGGAGCGTCTGGCGGTGGAGCAAAAGGTGCTGATATTTTCCGGCAGAGCTACTTAGGAGACTGAGCGGTCAATAAGCCGGTTGCACAGCAATCCTGAAGCCGACACCGATCCAAATGTGGGAGGGGGCTTGCCCCCGATAGCGGCAGATCAGTCAATCGTGTATTGCCTTCACTCCGCTATCGGGGGCAAGCCCCCTCCCACATGGGTCATGCGGCGTTGTGGCTATCGTTGAAGATCCAACCCTCACACTGAAAGTCGCTTTACTTACCGACACCACCCATCCGCTAAATTTGTTTCAAAACTTGACGCATCTAGCGCCATCCACCATATTGATAGTTAGCAAACTAACTGTATGCGAACGATCCAGTGCCCAAGACCCTCGAACAACTCCAGATGAACCTCAGCAGCAGCATGGTGGTGGGCGCCCGTAATTGGCGCAAAATCTGCCAGAACACGCTGGTGAGCTACGGTATTTCCGAAGCCTGCGCCGTGCCGTTGCTGATGATCGGCCGCCTGGGCGACGGGGTGCATCAAGTCAAAGTGGCCCAGGCTTCGGGGATGGAAAGCCCGTCGCTGGTGCGCCTGCTCGACCAACTGTGCAGCGGCGGCTATGTGTGCCGCAGCGAAGACACCCACGACCGCCGCGCCAAGGCCTTGAGCCTCACCGCGCGGGGCCGTGAGCTGGTACAGGCGGTGGAGGCGCAACTGGTGCGCCTGCGCCGCGACGTGCTGGCCGATATCGCGCCTGCGGACATGGAGGTTGCGCTGCGCGTGTTGCGCGCCTTCGAAGTCGCGCATCAATACCCTGCGGTTGCGCCATCTTGAGAGGATTTTTTACCGGCATGCCGCCGGCCAAGGACTGGTTCTACGGGGTACGCACGTTCGCGGCGTCGATGATCGCGTTGTACATCGCCATGCTCATGCAAATGCCGCGTCCGTACTGGGCGATGGCCACGGTGTACATCGTCTCCAGCCCGTTTGTCGGGCCGACCAGTTCCAAGGCGCTGTACCGTGCGATCGGCACCTTCATGGGCGCGGCGGCGGCGGTGGTGTTCGTGCCGATGTTTGTGCAATCGCCCTACCTGCTGGTGGTGGTGATTGCATTGTGGACGGGCACCCTGCTGTTTCTCTCCATGCACCTGCGCACCGCGAACAACTACGCCTTGATGCTGGCCGGCTACACCTTGCCGCTGATCGCCTTGCCGGTGGTGGATAACCCGCTGACGGTGTGGGACGTGGCTGAAGCGCGCACCGAGGAAATCTTTCTTGGCATCGCGGTGGCGGCGGTGGTCGGCGCAATGTTCTGGCCGCGGCGCCTGATGCCGGTGTTCGATGGCTCGGTGGCCAAGTGGTTCAGCGACGCCCAGGTCTACAGCCAGCGCTTTATGAGCCGCAACGTGGCGCGCGACGAAGTCAGCGCCTTGCGCGGCGGTATGGTCGCCACCTTCAACACGTTGGAATTGATGATCGGCCAGTTGCCCCACGAAGGCGCCCGGCCGCAGACGGTGCGCAACACCAAGGAACTGCGCGGGCGGATGATCCACCTGCTGCCGGTGGTGGATGCGCTCGACGATGCGCTATACGCCATCGAACACCGTGCGCCGGAGTTTCTCGAAACGCTCACGCCGCTGTTGGAGGCCACGGATCAGTGGCTGCAAAGCACCACCGAGTCGGCCCCGTTGGAGCGCTGGCGCACCCTGCGTGACCAACTCGACGCGCTGCAACCGGCAGGCGAAGCGCTGGACGACCGCCACACGCTGCTGTTCTCCAACGCCCTGTATCGCCTGGGTGAGTGGATCGACCTGTGGCAAGACTGCCGCAGCCTGCAGGCCGCGATCCAATGCGAGAGCCAGGACACCTGGCGCGCCGTTTACCGCCACTGGCGCCTGGGCCGCCTGACGCCTTTTCTCGACCGTGGCCTGATGTTCTACTCGGCGTTTTCCACCGTCACTGCGATCATCGTCGCCTCGGTGCTGTGGATTCTGCTGGGCTGGACTGACGGCGGCAGCGCCGTGATCCTGGCAGCCGTCGCCTGCAGCTTCTTTGCGTCGATGGACGACCCGGCGCCGCAGATCTACCGGTTCTTTTTCTGGACCGCCATGTCGGTGCTGTTCGCCAGCCTGTATCTGTTCCTGGTGCTGCCCAACCTGCACGATTTCCCCATGCTGGTGCTGGCGTTCGCGGTGCCGTTTATCTGCATCGGCACACTCACGGTCCAACCGCGTTTCTACCTGGGCATGCTGCTGACGTTGGTGAACACCTCGTCGTTCATCAGCATCCAGGGCGCCTATGACGCCGACTTCCTCAACTTCGCCAACGTCAACCTTGCCGGGCCCGTGGGCCTGCTGTTTGCCTTTGTGTGGACGCTGATCGCGCGGCCCTTCGGTGCCGAGTTGGCCGCCAAGCGCCTGACCCGGTTCACCTGGCACGACATCGTCGGCCTGACCGAACCGGCGAACCTGGCCGAACAACGGCACCTGGCCGCGCAAATGCTCGACCGCTTGATGCAGCACCTGCCGCGCCTGGCCATCATCGGCCATGACACCGGCGTCGCCCTGCGCGATTTGCGCGTGGCGCTGAACCTGCTCGACCTGCTGGCCTACTCGCCACGGATCTACGGCGTGCCGCGGGTGTTGCTCGGCCAAGTGGTGGAAGGCGTCGGCGCTTACTACAAGGCCTGCCTCAAGGCGGGCCGACGCTTGCCCTCGCCGAGCGGCCTGCTGATGACCCTCGACCGCACGCGCCGCGCCCTCAACGGCCAAGGCCTGCAAGACGAAGACGACACCCGCCTGCATCTGTTGCATGCCCTGGCGGGTCTGCGCCTGGCGCTGTTGCCCGGCGTGGAATTGATTGGCGGCACCGAGACCGAGGCGCCGCTGCCTGATGGAGCGCCTTTATGATCGGTGATCTGGATATCAGCGGGGTGTTCCTGCCCACGCTGCTGGTGCTGATGGGCATTGCTTACGTGTTGTTTCTGCTGGTGCACGGGTTGTTGACCCGTCTGCACTTTTATCGCCTGGTCTGGCACCGGGCATTGTTCAACGTGGGGCTCTACGCGCTGTTGCTGGGCGCGGTGGACTCACTCAGTCGATACCTGATGACATGAAAAAACCTTTTTTGACCATCGGCCGTGTCGTCCTGACGTTGTTGATCGTGAGCTTCGCGGTCGTCGTCGTATGGCGCATGGTCATGTACTACATGTTTGCGCCCTGGACCCGTGACGGCCACATCCGTGCCGATATCGTGCAGATCGCCCCGGACGTGTCCGGGCTGATCCAGCGCGTCGACGTGCGCGACAACCAACTGGTGAGCAAAGGCCAGGTGCTGTTCGCCGTCGACCAGGACCGCTTCAAACTGGCCCTGCGCCAGGCCCAGGCCGCCGTGGCCGACCGCCAGGAAACCCTGGCCCAGGCCCAGCGCGAGTACAAGCGTAACCGTGGCCTGGGCAACCTGGTGCCGAGCGAGCAACTGGAAGAAAGCCAGTCCCGCGTCGCCCGTGCCCAGTCGGCCCTGGCCGAAGCGCAAGTGACGGTGGACTCGGCGCAACTCAACCTCGACCGTTCGGTGATCCGCAGCCCGGTGGACGGCTACGTCAACGACCGTGCGCCGCGCACGCAGGAGTTCGTCACCGCCGGGCGCCCGGTGCTGTCGGTGGTGGACAGCAACTCCTTCCATATCGACGGCTACTTCGAAGAGACCAAGCTCGACGGCATCCACGTCGGCATGGGCGTCGATATCCGTGTGATTGGCGACGGCGCCCGCCTGCACGGCCATGTGCAGAGCATCGTCGCCGGTATCGAGGACCGTGACCGCAGCAGCGGCGCCAACCTGCTGCCCAACGTCAACCCGGCGTTCAGCTGGGTGCGCCTGGCCCAGCGGATTCCGGTGCGTATCGCGTTTGACGAGGTGCCGGCGGACTTTCGCATGATCGCCGGGCGCACCGCGACGGTGTCGATCATCGGCGACAAGCCCAAGGACGGAGCCCAGCCATGAAGCAGATTTTGGCAACCGCGGCGCTGGGTGTGCTGTTGTCAGCCTGCCAGGTGGTCGGCCCGGATTATCGACTGCCGGACAAGGCCGCCATGAACCGTGGCGACCTGCAAGGGCAACTGGCGGGCGAGGGCGCTAACGTGGTCTCGGCGCCGGTGCCGGCGGACTGGTGGAAGCTGTACAACGACCCGCGCCTGGATGAACTGGTGCGCCAGGCCATGGCTTCCAACACCGACCTGCGCGTCGCCGCCGCCAACTTGCAGCGGGCGCGCTATCAGGTGCAGGAGGCTGAATCCGTCGGCGGCTGGAGCGCCGGCGCCAAGGCCGAAGCCCAGCGCCTGCAAGAGTCCGGCGAAGCGTTTTTACTCTCGGAAAAAGTCCCGGTGGGCAACATCGGCAGCGTGGGGATCGCCACCTCGTATCAATTCGATCTGTTCGGCACCTTGCAGCGCGGCATCGAAAGCGCCCAGGCCAGCGCCGACGCAACCCAGGCCGCGGCCGATATTGCGCGGATCACCCTGGTCGCCGATGTGGTGCGTTCGTACACGCAAGTCTGCGCGGCCAACGAAGAGCTGGCGATCGCCAACGAATCCCTCGACCTGCAAGCCCAGAGCACGACGTTGACCCAGCGCCTGCGCGACGCCGGGCGCGGCGATGAAACCCAGGTCACCCGCTCGCAGACCCAGTACAAATCCTTGCGCGCCGACATGCCGCGCTACGAAGCTGCGCGCCAGGCCGGGCTGTTTCGCCTGTCGATGCTGCTGGCCAAGCCGGTGGCGCAACTGCCGGCGGGCACCGGTACGTGCGCCGAACTCCCGCACATCGCCCAACTGCTGCCGGTGGGCGATGGCGCGACGCTGCTCAAGCGTCGCCCCGATGTGCGCCAGGCGGAACGCCAACTGGCCGCGGCCACTGCGCGCATCGGCGTGGCCACGGGCGCGCTGTACCCGGACATCAGCATCGGTGCCTCGGTCAGCACGGTCGGGTTGCTCGAAAATCTCGGCACGCCGGCCACCAACCGCTGGGGCTTTGGCCCGATGATCAGTTGGACCGTGCCGACCAACGGCGCCCGCGCGCGCATCCACGAAGCCGAAGCGGCGACCCAGGGCGCCCTCGCGCACTTCGACGGGGTGGTGCTCAACGCCATCCGTGAAACCCAGACCGGCCTGGCGCAGTACACCGCGCAGTTACAGCGCCGCGATGCCCTGGCCGAAGCCGACGCATCGGCCAAGGAAGCCGCAGACCAGACCCACCGCTTCTTCCAGGCCGGCCGCGCATCGTTCCTCGCCGACTTGCAAGCCACGCGCACCTACACCGATGTGCGCGCGCAACTGGCGGCGGCCAACACCCAGGTTGCCATGAGCCAGATCGATCTGTTCCTGGCCCTGGGCGGCGGCTGGGAAAGCGGACGAACGCAAGCCTCACAGCCCGGCAAACCCTGAGCAGCTAGCTATGCTTTGACAAGCGGGCCGCCATGCTTTTTGACCGGCAGAGGGCCCGCCTGACACAGCTCGCGTTTGCTCATGGGGATTCCAATAATGAAAAACCCTTATGCTCCCGCTTTCTGGTGCGTGTGCTTCGCACTGGTGTTGTTATCGGCGGCCTACTTCTACGGCGTCATGCTCGCTCACCGAATCGACACGGCCATGGTGTTTCTCGACAGCGCCTGCCTGGTGATCGGCACCTTGTCCATCGGCGTCGTCGCCTGGGCGTCCTACCAAAACCAAAAGGTGAAGAAAAAACTCCTCGAACAAGGCAAGACCCGCGTCGCGATCTGGGACACCAAGGTCGCCCTGCGGCGGGTCGAAACCGTGTTCGACCGCTATTTCTGGGGCAGCTATTGGCAGCCCGGGCGCACCTTCCAGGAAGTCATGGGCGACCTGACCGGCACGCCCCTGGAAAAAAGCCTCGAGACCCTGAAAAAACAATGCGTGCTGCTGGATCGGCAGGTCGCCGACGGTAGGCATTGGCTGAATAATGCGCGGGAATTGTCCGATGTGGCCACGCAGATGGCCCGCGAACGCTACCAACTGGACTTCTGCGACCCCAAGGTCGATACCCCCGGTAATGCCGTGATACACCGTGAATTCGAGGTGTTGGTGTACACCTGGACTGCCCGGTTGAAGAGTTTCGACCACCAGTTGGACGAGATCGAAACGGAATATTCCTGAACTTGCGTGGAACTGATCCCTCTGAAAGTCTGGGCCGTTCGCGGCCGCCAGTGCTAATCTTCCCCCCGTTTTTCGGCGGGCTTGAGCCAACCTCACTCGGGGTTCAAGGAAGACAGCCCACTTCTCACAGGATTTGATCAGGTCACCTCATGAATAAGCCAGCAGTCGTTCTTTTGGGTTTTGTTGTCGCCGTTGGCGTCGTCAGTGCAGGCGGCGCCTGGTACACCGGTAAGCAACTGGAACCGGTGCTGCAAACCGCGATCCAGAACGCCAACAAGGAACTGAAGACCTCCATGGCCGGCGTCGACGGCACGATGGCCCTTGAGCTGGTGTCCCTGGAGCGTGGCGTGTTCAGCAGCACCGCCCATTACCGCTTGAAAGCACAAGGTGCGGTCTTCGGCGAAGACAACCCGAACCCTGAATTGCTGTTCGTCGACCATATCGAACACGGCCCGCTGCCGTTGTCGCGCCTGGTCACGCTGAAATGGCTGCCGGTCATGGCCACCAGTCACTATGAGTTGGAAAAGAACGCCACCACCGAGAAGTGGTTTGCCGCCGCCAAAGACGTGTCGCCGCTCAAGGGCGTGGCCAACATCGGCTACAGCCTCTCGGTCAACGGCAACGTCGAATTGCTGCCCCTGGCGTTCAAGGACGACAAGTCGTCGGTGAGCTTCTCCGGTGCCAACCTGAACTTCGACAGCAGCGCCGAAGGCAAGAAGGTCAAGGCCGACGGTTACATGAACAGCCTCAAGGTCGCCGTCGTCGACGCCAATGGCTCGCCGTTCGAAGCCGAACTGGCCGGGCTGACAGTGGCCAGCAACCTGGAAAAATCCACGTTCGGTTTCTACACCGGGCAGAACACCGTGGAACTGACCGACACCAAGCTCACCATGGGCCCGCAGAAGGCCGTGCTGACCCTCAAGGGCTTCGAGCAGAAAGACACCAGCGACACCAAGGACAACAACCTGGCCGGGCGCGTCGATTACAAGATCGACGAGATCGGTTACCAGGGCAAACCCGTGGGTTCGGCCGCCATGGCCCTGAGCATGAAGAACGTCGACGTGCCGTCGATGCTGGTGCTGACCAAGCTCTATCAGGACAAGATGGCACCCGTGCAGGCCGCCGCTGCCGCCGGTGAACCGGTACCCGAGCTGCAACTGAGCGACGCCGAGCAGGCCCTGGCCGATACCAACGTCAACCAACTGCTGGCCGCCAAGCCGCAAGTGGCGGTGGAAAACCTGTCGCTGAAAACCACCCGTGGCGAAAGCAAATTCAGCCTGGTCGTGGACCTGGCCAAGCCAAGCAGCATGGAACTGCCACCGCTGGAGCTGGGCAAGCAGATCATCGCGTTGCTCGATGCCAACCTGAGCCTGTCCAAGCCGATGATCGCCGACGTTGCCGCCCTGCAAGCGCAGCTCGGTGGTGTGACCGACCCTGAAGCCATCGAGCAGCAATCCCAGATGGCCAGCGAGATGATCAGCGGCATGGCCGTCGGTACGCAACTGGCGACCCTGGTCGGCAGCGACGTGGTGTCCAAGCTGCACTACGCCAACAACGAAGTGACGTTCAACGGCCAGAAGATGACGGTTGAGCAATTCCTCTCCTTCGTCATGTCCAAAGTCGGTGCGATGGGCGGCGCGCAGTAAAAATATTCTGCTGCGGTCAGAAATAAAAAAAGCGGGGGCGGGTTTGCGGGTGAAACGGGTCAAATAGTCGCCATGGCGATTGGCTGAAGCCCCGTTATCTTCGGTAAGTCCGCCGCCACATTGATTTTTTTCAGGATGTCGGGCAATTCTGAACAATTGTTCTGAATTGGACTTTTTCCTATTTTCTTGAGGGATAGTTCCCACAGGAAAGCTAGGCCGGGTCCCGAGACGCCGGCACCCTGCAGCAAATTGCTCAGGACCACCTATCGTTACAGCTTTCCGTGTGTAAGGAAGCTCGCGATATGTTGCCAAACCCTCCACTCAGTGCATCAGGCCGGTTGCGACTGCTCATCGGGGTCGCCTTGTGCAGTCAGTTGCTGATGCCCACCTTCGCCGTGGCCGACCCGGCCTATGACGCCCTGATCATTCAGGCGCGCAACGGCAACTTCACCCCCGCGCTGACCCAACTGCGCCAGTTGCCTGCCGAACGGCAGACAGCGGGCCAGGTCAGCGACCATCTGGTGATCGCCGGGTGGGCCGGCCAGGACGCCGAAGTACTGAAGGTGTACGAGGCCCAGGGCCAGAATCGCAACCTCACGCCCCAGGCGCTCGCCACGGTGGCGCGCACCTATCGCAACCAACAGCAGTGGGCCAAGGCCGAGGCGGTGTATCGCCAGGCGTTGCTGCGTGAACCGAACAATACCGACCTGCAACTCGGCCTGGCGTTGACCCAGGCCGACGGCGGCCAAGCCAGCGAGGCCGTGCAGCGCACCCGCGCAATGGTCGCGGCCAAGCCCGACGACCCCAACCGGCGCATGGCCCTGGGCTACGCGCTGACCCGCGCCGGCTTGAATTACGACGCCCTGTTCGAGTTCGACCAAGCGTTTATCCGCGCCGGCGACAAGCCTGAGGTCGCCCGTGAATACATCGTCGCCCTGCAAAAGGCCCGCCTGCCGGAGCCGGCCTTGCGTCTGGCGACCCAGCGCCCGGGCCTGCTCGACCCCGTCACCCAGCGCCGCCTCGAAGGCGACCTGGCCGCCGAACGGGTACGCATGGCCGAGTTCGCCACGCGCACCGAGAAAGAACGCTACGTGATCGCCGACCGCGCCCTGCAGGACTACGACAAATTGCTCACCCGCTGGACCCCCGATGCCAGCGCCCATGACGACGTGGTGCGCTGGCGCATCGACCGCCTGGGCGCACTCAAGGCCCGGGCGCGCACCGCCGAGGTGATTCGCGAGTACGAAACCCTCACGGCCGAAGGCGTGCAATTGCCGACCTACGCGGTGCGCTGGGTGGCGGCGTCCTACCTTGACCAGCGCCAGCCGGAAAAGGCCGAGCCGCTGTATCGCCAGGCACTGAGCGCCACCGACGCCGAGCCCGATGACCGGGTCGAAGACAGCACGGCCTTGTTCTATGCCCTGCAGGAAAGCGACAAAGGTGTCGAAGCCCGCAAGGTTGCCACTACCCTCGCCGACAACCAGAAACCGCGGGTCGAACTCAAAGGCCTGCCCATCGGCAACCCCAACGATGCATGGATGGATGCCCAGCAACTGTCGGCGCAGTCCGGCGTGTACGGGGGCGATCTGCCGGGCAGCGAAGCCGGCCTGGAAGCCCTGGTGGCACGGGCTCCGGGCAACGTCGGCCTGCGCCTGGCCCAGGCGGACATGTACCGCGCCCGCGACCTGCCACGGCGCGCCGAAGCGACCCTCAAGGAAACCGAAGCCCAGGTGCCGCGCGACATCAGCCTGGAAGTGTCCCAGGCCTACACCGCCATGGATCTGCAGGAGTGGCGCCAACTCGACGTGCTCGCCGACGACGTCATCGCCCGCAACCCCGACAGCCGCCAGGTGCAGCGTCTCCAGCGCCTGCGCAACGTCCACGACATGGCCGAAGTGCGCGTCGAGGCCTACACCGGCAAAAGCTATGGCGGCGGTAATAACGGCGACGTGGGCGCGGTCACCGGCAGCCGTGACTGGGGCATTGAAAGCGTGATCTACACGCCGCCCATTGATGAAGACTGGCGCCTGTTCGCCGGCGCCGGCTACGCCACCGCCGACTTTTCCGAAGGCACCGGCCAGCACCGTTGGCAGCGCGTGGGCGTGGAGCGGCGGACCCGCGACATGACCCTGGAAGCCGAGGTGTCCAACCATTCCTACGGCTTTGGCTCCAAACAAGGCGCGCGCGTGTCGATCGCCCGCGACATCAACGATAACTGGCAATACGGCGGCAGCCTCGATTACCTCTCGGCCACCACACCGTTGCGTGCGCTGAATGCCGACATCACGGCCAACGGCGGCAGCGGCTTCATCCGCTGGCGCGCCAATGAAAGCCGTGAGTGGAAGCTGTCCCTCAGCCCGTCCCACTTCAGCGACGGCAACGACCGCATCGAAACCTTGCTCACTGGCCGCGAGGGCATCTACAGCTCGCCGGGCGTGCAAGTGGACCTGGGCCTGGAAGTCAGCGCCAGCCACAACAGCAAGGCCGACACGGTGTACTTCAACCCGAAGTCGGACTTCAGCGTGTTGCCCACCGTCACCGTCAACCATGTGCTCTATCACCGCTACGAGACCCAGTGGAGTCAGCAGTTCCAAGTCGGAGCGGGTACGTATAGCCAGAGGGATTATTCCACCGGCGGTGTCGGCTTGATCGGTTACGGCCAACGCTTTCGCTGGAACGACGTTCTCGAAGCCGGCGCCAACCTGAGCCTGATCAGTCGACCCTATGACGGTGATCGCGAACGCGATCTGCGCCTGCTCGTCGACCTCACTTACCGTTTCTAGAAGAGCCTGACCATGACTGTCCTCAGCCGTTGCTTGCTGGTCCTGGGTGTATTGCTGGCCAGTGCCTGCGCCCAGCAGCCCGCCCCTTTCACTCCACCCGCCGAGCGGCCGACCCCGGCCAACGAAGTGCCGTGGCCGAAAAACCATTTCCTGGGCATTGCCTATCACGACGTCGAGGATCGCGACCCCGACCAGGCGGTGGTGGCGGTGCGTACCGAACGTTTGATCGAGCAGTTGGCCTGGCTGCGGGAGAACGGTTACCAGGCGGTCAGTGTCGACCAGATCCTCGCGGCCCGCCGTGGCGGTCCAGCGCTGCCGCCGAAAGCCGTGATGCTCAGCTTCGATGATGGCTATTCGAGCTTCTATACCCGCGTGATGCCGATACTGCGGGCCTATCACTGGCCGGCCCTGCTCGCGCCGGTTGGCACCTGGATCGACACGCCGATGAACCAACCGGTGGACTTCGCCGGCTCACCGCGCCCGCGGGGTGAGTTCCTGACCTGGGCGCAGATCCGCGAAGTGTCCCGCTCGGGTCTGGTGGAAATCGCCGCGCACACCGATGCCAGTCACAAAGGGATATTGGCCAACCCCCAGGGCAACCTGGAGCCGGCGGCGACCTCCCTGCGCTTCGATCCGGCCACCGGCCGCTATGAAACCCAGGCGCAGTTCGAGGCGCGGATGCGCGCGGATGTCGTGGCGATCTCCAACAAGATCCGCAGCGTCACCGGCAAGGCACCGCGGGTGTGGGTATGGCCCTACGGCGCAGCCAAGGGCACCTCGCTGGCGATCGTCGGCGAGCAGGGCTATGAGATGGCCCTGACCCTGGAAGACGGCCTCGACAGCTCGTCCAACCTGATGAACAGCCCGCGCTTCCTGGTGGCGTCCGACCCGGACGGCGAACATTTCGCCAACAGCATCGTCGCGGTGCAAACCCAGGCACCGCTGCGGGTGCTGCATGTGGACCTGGACAACGTCTACGACCCGGACCCGGCCCAACAAGCGCGCAACCTCGACCAACTGGTGCAGCGCGTGGTGGACATGGGCGCGGGCACCGTGTTCCTGCAAGCCTTCGCCGACCCCAAGGGTGATGGCCTGGTGCATCAACTGTACTTCCCCAACCGCCACTTGCCGGTGCGTGCCGACCTGTTCAACCGTGTCGCCTGGCAGTTGCACACCCGTGCCCATGCCAGCGTGTATGCCTGGATGCCGGTGCTCAGTTTCGCCCTCGACCCCAAGCTGCCGCGCGTGACCCGCTGGGACCCGGAGACCGGCAAGGTCGGCCTCGACCCGGATCAATACCAGCGCCTGTCGCCGTTCGACCCGCAGGTGCGCAAGATCATTGGCGAGATCTATGAGGACCTGGCCCGCAACAATGCCATCGACGGCGTGCTGTACCACGACGATGCGCTGCTGTCCGACTTCGAAGACGCCAGCCCCGCCGCGCTCAAGGTCTATGCCGCCAACGGCCTGCCCGCCAGCATCGCGGCCCTGCGCGCCGACCCGGCGGTGATGCAGCGTTGGACGCGCGTCAAGAGTCGTTACCTGATCGACTTCACCCAGGAGCTGACCGCCAAGGTCCGCGCCATCGGTGGTCCGCAGGTGCAGACCGCGCGCAATATCTTCGCCGAGCCGATGCTCAACCCGCAGAGCGAAGCGTGGTTCGCGCAGAACCTCGACGACTTCCTCCAGACCTATGACTGGACCGCGCCGATGGCCATGCCGCTGATGGAAGGCGAGACGCTCAAGAATTCCAATGCCTGGCTGGAAAAACTGGTCGCCACGGTCAAGGCGCGCCCCGGCGCACTGGAACGCACCGTATTCGAACTGCAAGCCAAAGACTGGCGCACCAAGGCCGCGCCGGACCTGAACGGTGCGCAATTGGCCGAATGGATGGGCGTGCTCAAACGCCAGGGGGTCACGAGTTTTGGCTACTACCCGGACAACTTCCTGGAAAATTCCCCGGACTTGAAAACCGTGCGTCCGGCCCTTTCCAACCAATGGAACCCTTGACCATGTTCGATAGAATCCTGGCTTTATTCGTACTGGCGTTGGTATTGGGCGTGCCCCTGGGCTTGATCTTCCTGATCACCGGGCAATTCCTGATGGACTTCGTGTTCTTCTACCCGCTGTTCATGTCGGCGCTGTGGATCGCCGGCGGCCTGTACTTCTGGCTGCACTGGGAGCGCCACTGGCCGTGGGAAGAAGACACGCCGGCGCCGACCCTGGCCGGCAACCCGCTGATCTCGATCATCATCCCTTGCTACAACGAAGGCGATAACGCCGCCGAGACCATTCATGCGGCGCTGGGCCAGGTGTACCCGAACATTGAAGTGATCGCCGTCAACGATGGCTCCAAGGACAACACGGCAGCGGTGCTCGATGCCTTGGCCTTGGAGCATCCGCGCCTGCGGGTGCTGCACCTGGCGCAGAACCAGGGCAAGGCCGTGGCCTTGCGCATGGGCGCCGTGGCGGCGCGCAGCGAGTACCTGGTGTGCATCGACGGCGATGCGCTGCTCGACAAAAACGCGGCGGCCTACCTGGTGGCGCCGATGCTCGACAACCCGCGCCTGGGCGCCGTCACCGGCAACCCGCGCATCCGCACGCGCTCGACCTTGATCGGCCGCGTGCAGGTCGGCGAGTTCTCCTCGATCATCGGCTTGATCAAGCGCACCCAGCGTGTGTTCGGGCGGATCTTCACGGTCTCCGGTGTGGTGGTGGCGTTCCGTAAAAAGGCGCTCGACCGCGTCGACTACTGGAGCACCGACATGATCACCGAAGACATCGATATCAGTTGGAAGCTGCAACTCGATCACTGGAGCATCTTCTACGAGCCGCGCGGCCTGTGCTGGATTCTCATGCCCGAAACCGTCGGCGGCCTGTGGAAACAGCGCCTGCGCTGGGCCCAGGGTGGCGCCGAAGTGCTGTTCAAGAACATCCGTGGCATCTGGCAATGGCGGCATCGTTACCTGTGGCCGCTGCTGTTCGAATACTGCCTGTCCACCGGCTGGGCCTTCACCTTCCTGTTGTCGGTGATCTTCTGGGCCGTGGGTAAGTTCATCGTGCTGCCCCCGGCGATCGCGGTGGACTCCCTGGTGCCTCCGGCCTTTACCGGGCTGGTGCTGGCGATGGTGTGCCTGGTGCAGTTTGCCGTGAGCATCCTGATCGACCGGCGCTACGAAAAAGACCTGTGGAAAACCCTGTTCTGGACCGTGTGGTACCCGATGGTGTTCTGGCTGGTCAGCTTGTTCACCACATTGGTCAGTTTTCCCAAGGTGTTGTTCAAGCAGCATCAGAAGCGTGCGCGCTGGGTCAGCCCGGATCGCGGTATCAAACCTGTCAATAAGGACGCGAGATCATGAAACTGGTGAGAACTCGTCAAAACCCGGTGATGTGGGTTATCGATGTGGTGTTGACCCTGCTGGCCTGGGCCGGGCTGATTTGGTTGTTGGTGCGCGGCATTACGTCGATGCTGGACAGCCATGGTGGCCCGCGCCTGGAAGCGCCGATTTTCGCGGCGCTCAACACCCTGCAGATCTACCTGTGGATCGCCCTGTTCAACGCTGTGATCCTGATCAGTTGGGCGCGTTACCAGCAACGCAAGGGACGCAAGTTCGCCCAGCGCCGCGCCGAGGCCAATGCGCTCAGTGATAAGAACCTCAGTGAGAGCTTCAAGCTGGACGAGGGGGCCCTGGAGCAACTGCGCAGGCCGGGTGTGCTGGTCATCCACAACGACGAGCATGGCGGCGTCGAGGACGTGAAGTCGCATGTCTCCCGCGACGTGGAACGCCCGCCGCTGACCCTGGTGCCCGGCCAGGAAAAAGGCAAGGACATCGGCTGAAGGCCAAACCACGCCGCTCTTTGTGGTCGCTGTGGAGCCCCGGCGAGGCTCTACAGCGCCTCCAGCGGTTCTGCAGCATCAGGTTTGCCGCTCGTCGCCAATCGGTTTGCCCTGCAATCTCGATAAATGAGCCCTGGTTCACAAAACTCCTGCGAACTTTTCCGTCTTTCCCGGTACTAACCTAACTCGGTAATAACTTGATGGCCAAGTAGTGGCAATTAATAAGTTATTCGCTGAATCAACATCAAAATAGTTGCCGTTTGTCGGAATAATACTTCCGGTGAGCGCTTGCTTATCTGTTTTGATTATTTTTATGGTTATAAATCAGTGTGTTGCAGAACTATCTAGAACTTGCGTGCAACTAATCCAGTTCCTTGGGTCAGCCGAAGTTCGATGTTAGTTTGCCGCGCCTTGATTTTCGACGGATCGAACATGTCTTTGTTATTGCCACGGACTCGGTATCTTCTGTGTACTTTGCTGCTCGCCTGGTTAAGCCTGAACAGCGCCACGGCCGCCCCCACGCCGGGCGATCAGGACCTGATCCGCGACCGCCAGAACCGCCTGCTCGACGAGCAGCGCCGGCGCCTCGACGAGCTCAAGGACCTGCCCGGCAAAGAAGCCAAGCCCCAGGCCCCGGCCACTCCCGCCGACAGCCGTTGCTTCCCGATCCGGGACATCACGCTCAAAGGCGCCGACAGCCTGCCCGCCACCGACCGCGAGCGCCTGCTCAAACCCTATGTCGGCCAGTGCCTGGGCGTGTCGCAGCTCAATGAACTGCTCAAGGTCATCACCGATTACTACATCGACAAAGGCCGGGTCACCAGCCGCGCCTACTTGCCGCAACAAGACCTTTCCAGCGGCCACCTCCAGGTGCTGGTGGTTGAAGGCAAACTCGAAGGACTCAAAGGCGCCCAAGGCAGCAGCGTGACTGATCGCGAGCTGGCCATGGCCTTTCCCGGCAAGGTCGGCGAGGCGCTCAACCTGCGCGAAGTCGAGCAATTGGTGGACCAGCTCAACCGCCTGCCCTCCAAGCAGGCGCAAATGGAACTGACCCCCGGCACCCAGGTAGGCGGCAGTGACGTCGTGGTCAAGAACACCCCGCAAAAGCCCTGGCGCGCCAGCCTGTCGCGCAACAACGATGGGCAGAAAAGCACCGGCGAACAGCAATGGGGCGCCGGCCTGGAGTGGGACAGCCCGCTCGGCCTGGCCGACCAACTGGTGCTGCGTGGCGGCCACGATGCTGTCAGCGACCACCAGAAAACCTCGAAAAACAGCATGCTCTACTACAACGTGCCGTGGGGCTGGTGGAACTTCAGTTACACCTACAACGAGAGCGACTACCGCACCTTTGGCGTGACCAACGACTACAAATTCAAGCAGAACGGCGACAACCAGAATCACCAGTTGCGCGCCGAGCGGGTGGTCCATCGTGACGATGTGAGCAAGACATCGCTGAACGTCGGCGTGGCGCACCTGCGCACCAACAACTACATCCTCGATACCCGTACCGCCTCGAGCAGCAACCGCCTCAGCGAATTGCAACTGGGCTTCAACCACGGGCGTCGCATCGGCAGCGGGTTCGTCAACGTTGACCTGGGCATGCAGAACGGCATCGGCTTGCTCGATGCCCAGGCCCAGGACGAGCGTGATGACGCTGGCAATCGGCAGCCCAACGCGCGCTATCGCAAATACACCGCCACCGCCAGCTTCCTGCAGCCGTTCACGCTGTGGGGCGAGTCGTTCAGCTTTTCCAGCCTGGCCACCGGCCAACGCAGTGAAGACATCCTGTTCAGTCCACAGCGCATCAGCCTCGGCGGCTCAGCCTCGGTGCGCGGCTTCAAGGACCAGCAACTGAGCGGCGACAGCGGCGGCTACTGGCGCAACGACGTGCGCTGGGCGCGCCCGGTGACGCTCGATTGGCTGCGCCCGGCCTTTGCCGAATACGGCGCCAGCGTCGGCTACGACCAAGGTGTGATCAGCCACGGTCGCTACAACGGCGACGTACACGGTCGGGTCTCGAGCAACTCCCTGGAGCTGTTCGCCCGGGGCAAACATGTCAGCACCAGCGTGACGTTTGCCCATTCTTTGGAACGCCCGGCAGTGATGAGCGAGCGCGAAGCGCCGATCTACTTCCGCATGGATTTCTTCCTGTAATTCAACGCCCCGTTACATCGAGAATTTGAAAATGGATGTTCGCCAATTTGCCTTCCTGGCCCGCCAACCTTCTGCCGCCCTGAAGCCGCGCGACGCGTTCTTCGGCCTGCCCAAGCGCGGGCTGGCATTGATCCTCGCCAACGCGCTGTTCTGGCAGCCGCTGCTGGCCCAGGCCGAGGGCATCGTGGTCAGCGCGCCCGGCACCACCGTCGGCGCCGCGGGCAATGGCGTGCCGGTGGTGAACATCGCCACACCGAACGGCAGTGGCCTGTCGCACAACCAGTTCAAGGACTACAACGTCGGCCCCAACGGCGTGATCCTCAACAACGCCAGCGGCGCGGTGACCAACACCCAGCTGGGTGGCTACATCGTCGGCAACCCCAACCTCAAGGGCGGCGCGGCCAGCGTCATCCTCAACGAAGTCAACGGCGGCAACCCCAGCCAGTTGCGCGGCTACACCGAAGTAGCGGGGCAGTCGGCCAAGGTCATCGTCGCCAACCCCTACGGCATCAGTTGCAACGGCTGCGGCTTCATCAACACCCCCAACGCCACCCTGACCACCGGCAAACCCGTCATCGATCCGACCGGTCAACTGAAAAGCTACCAGGTCGACGGCGGCGCGGTGACCATCGACGGCCAGGGCCTGAACGCGAGCAACGTCGACCGCTTCGAAATCATCACCCGCTCGGCCAAGATCAACGCGCAGATCAACGCGCGCGAGTTGACCGTGATCGCCGGGCGCAATGACGTCGATGCCCAAAGCCTGAAAACCACCGCGCGCGCCGACGATGGCAGTGCCAAGCCGGAACTGGCGATCGACTCCAGCGCCTTGGGCGGCATGTACGCCGGCGCGATCAAACTGGTCGGCACCGAAGCCGGCGTGGGTGTGAAGCTCGACGGTACGTTGGCGGCCAGTGGTGGGGATATTCAGTTGGATGCCAATGGGCGTTTGAGCATGGCGCAAACCCAAGCCACCGGTAACGTCAAGGTCACGGCGCAGAACGTCGACCTCACCGACAAGGTCTACGCCGCCGGCAACGTGCAAGTGACCAGCGCCCAGGCCCTGGTCAACCAGAAGAGTGTGGCCGCCGGCCAACGCATCGACATCAATGCGGCCACGGTCAACAATCCCGGCATCATCGAAGCCGGCGTCGCCGCCGACAACACCCGCAATACCACCGGCGACCTGGTGATTAACGCGCAAACCGTCACCACCACCGGCAACCTTCTGGCCAGCCGCAACCTGGCGATTACCGCCGCGCAGGCGTTGACCAACCAGGGTGCGATCATCCAGGCCAAAACCGTCGACGTCAGCAGCGCCAAATTGACCAACCAGGGCGCTACGGCACGCCTGTTTGGCGAACAAAGCCTGGCGCTCAACTCGCCGGCCATCGTCAACCTCGGCGGCCTGATTCGTTTTGGTGACGGCCAGGCCGCAAGTCTCAACAGCGCCTCGCTGGATAACCGCCAGGGCCGCATCGAAATGGCCGGCGGAAGCTTGGTGCTCACCAGTGCCGACCTCAACAACAACGGCGGACAAATCATCGCCAACAATCTGACCGTGAATGCGGGCAGCCTCAACAACCAGAACGGCGTAGTGGTCGCCGGCGCCACCACCGTGAACGCCACTGACCTGGATAACAGCCTCAAGGGCCTGATCCAGGCCGACGCCGGCGCGCTCACCCTCAACGTCACCAATGCCTTCAACAACAGCCAGGGGTTTGCCCAGGCCAGCACGGATCTGAACCTCAACGCCGGCAGCCTCAGCAGTAACGCCAATGGCGTGCTGAGCGCCGACACCGGCAAGCTTACCCTCGTGACTGCGCAACAGCTCAATAACGCACAGGGCCGTTTGCAGGCAGGCAAGGGCGATATTGAACTGCATGCCGCGAGCCTGGATAACCAGAGCGGCGTGATCGTCGGCAAGCAACTGTTGCTCGCCGCCGGTGACATCGACAACCGCGCCGGCACCGTGCTGGGCAACGCCGTCGATGTGACCGCCGGGACCCTCAACAACAGCGGTAAAGGCTCGTTGATCAGCGATGCCGGTGACGTGACGCTCAACATCAGCGACCTGCTGACCAACACCGGTGGCGCGATTGACGCTGGCGAACGCAGCGTGCTGGTCAAACAGCTCACCACCCTCAACAACAGCGGCGGCCTGCTGCGTGGCAAGCGCCTGGACATCACCGCGCAGCATCTGAACAACGATAACGGCCAACTGCTGGCCGGCAACCTCGGCCTGAACTACAGCGGCCAAGAGCTGAGCAACCGCAAAGGCCTGATCCTCAGCGGCGGCGCCCTCACCGAATTGACCACCGGCAGCCTGGACAACCAGGGCGGCACCGTGCAGGGCGATACCCTGACCGTCACCGCCGACTCGGTCGACAACGGCAGCGACGGCCTGATGGCGAGCCTGATCGGCAATCTGCAACTGACCGTTGAAGCCCTGGCCAACCGCGGCGGCAAGCTGTTCGGCAAAGAGCAGGTGACCATCAGCGGCGCCACCCTCGACAACAGTGCGGGCGGCCAGCTCAGCGGCAATCAGCTCAACCTCACGTCACGCGACACCCTGACCAACCGGGGCGGCCTGATTGAGGCCAACCAGGGCCTGACCGTCGGTGGCGGCAACCTCGACAACAGCGCGGGTGGTCAACTGCGCGCCTTGAAAGGGATCACCAGCAGCATCAACGTCAGCGGCGCAGTCAATAACCAGAATGGCATTCTGGAGTTTGGCAGCCAGGGCTTCAGCCTCGACGCCGCCAGCCTGAACAACCAGTCCGGCCAATTGCAGCACGCCGGCAGCGGCCTGATGCGCGTCCACACCGCCAGCCTCACCGGCAGCCAGGGCAACATCAACGGCATGGGCACAGCCGACTGGGCATTCGGCAAGGTCGATGGTCTGGGCCGTGTGCAACTCAACGAAGTCATCACCTATAAAAGCAGCCAGGCGCTGGCGCTGAAAGCCGGTGACCGCATGGCCAGCGGCAAGGGCCTGGTCATCGACGTGGCCAGCCTGGATAACGGCGGCGAACTGCTGAGCGACGGTGACCTGAGCATCACCGCCGGCGACATGACCAACAGCGGCCGCGTATCGGCCCTGCAAACGCTCACCGTTACAGCCAATAACCTGAGCCAGAACGGCGGCCGTCTGGCCGGCACCGACACCCGTCTGAGCCTGACCGGCACCCTCGACAGCCTCGGTTTCCTCACCGCACGTCAGCAACTGGATATCGCGGCGGCGCAGATCAATAACCGTGGCACCTTGGGCGCCCAGGGCGCGGTGAACCTGACCGCCGTGAATGGCATCACCAACGCTGCCGATTCGCTGTTGTTCAGCGGCGGCGATATGACCTTGCGCAGCAATGGTTTCAGCAACCTCTATGGCGATGTCTACAGCAAAGGCAACTTGAGCTTCGCCGCACAGGATGGCGGGCGTGCCGTGCTGTTCAGCAACCGCTCCGGCACCGTGGAAAGCGAAGGCTCGATCGGTATCAATGCAGGCTTTATCGAAAACGCCAAAGATGCGTTCGAACTCGGGCAGACGCTTACCACAGGCAGCTTGAGTTGGATCTGTGGCCAGCACTGCGGCGAGAAAGACAACTGGGAAAAAGGCCTGATCACCATCTACGAGACGTACCTTGAGGCGGCGACCAAAGATTCGGTGGCGGCGCGCCTGGTGGCTGGCAAAAACATGCTGCTGCAAGGCGACAATGTGCAGAACCGCTACAGCCTGATGGCTGCCAATGGCGACCTGAGTATCACCGCCGGTGACTTGCTCAACCAGGGCGCCGCTACGCGCACGGGGCAGCGCAAGATTGTCGTCAGCACGCCAGGTCGCGTTTCCGACGATTTGTTTGAACGCATGCAATATGTCGATGTTCCCGCTTTCAATGCGGCCACGGCGGCTGGGCATTTCGATAAGGCGCGCTTCGAAGAGCTGAAAAACCGCTCACCCAATAGCTTTCCTTTCGCCTACATAAGCGACGTCACCACCTGGACCCCCAACGCCGGCCATGAGTACGACGCCACGCTTCAGGCCGGTGGTACGGTCGACCTTTCCAAAGTCACCCGAAAAACGCAAAACGGCACGCTGCACGAAAACACCCTGGCGCAACTGACCGGCACCCTCGGCGATGACCAGACCGGTGTCCCGGTCGGTGGCATCAACATCAACCTGAGCCAACACGCCAACAACCCCGGCGCCCAGGCGCCTGGCAGCGTACTGCCGGTGGTTACCCCTGCAGCGGGTGGCGGTTTCGTACCCGTTGACTACACCGGCGTGGCCTTCGCCCCGGTCGACCCCACCACCGCGCCCAACTTCCAGTTGCCCAAGGGCGAGTACGGCCTGTTCGTCAAAAACGCCGACCCCACCAGCCACTATCTGATCGAAACCAACCCGGAATTTGCCAGCCTCACCGGCTTCTTCAGCTCCGACTACATGCTCGGCAAACTCGGCTTCACCAGCGACAACGCCTGGCGCCGCCTCGGTGATGGCCAATACGAAAGCCGCCTGATCCGCGACGCGGTGCTCGCGCAAACCGGCCAACGCTTCCTCGCCGGCGGCCTGACCAGCGACGCCGACCAGTTCCGCTACCTGATGGACAACGCCCTGGCCAGCAAGGACGCCCTGCGCCTGAGCCTCGGCGTGACCCTCACCGGCCAGCAAGTCGGCGCCCTGACCCACGACATCGTGTGGATGGAAAACCGCGTGGTCGACGGCCAGACCGTCCTCGTGCCGGTGCTCTACCTGGCCCAGGCGGAGTCGCGCAACGTGCGCGGCAACAGCCTGATCCAGGGCCGTGACCTCAACCTGTTCACTGGCGGCGACCTGATCAACGTCGGCACCCTGCGCGCCAGCAACAACCTCTCCGCCGCCGCCGGCGGCAGTCTCTACAACGGCGGCCTGATCGAAGCCGGCAACAACCTGAGCCTGCTGGCCCAGGACAGCATCCGCAATGCCATGGCCGGCGAAATTCGCGGCAAGCAAGTGAGCATGGCGGCGGTCAGAGGCGACATCACCAACGACAACACCGCCATCCAGGTGCGTGACGGCGCGGGCATGCGCACCCTCACTGACAATGGCACCAGCCTCATCGTCGCCCGCGAAAACCTGGCCATGAACGCCGGGCGCGACCTCATCACCCGAGGCGCCCTGGCAGGTGGCACCGACGTCACCTTAACCGCCGGCCGCGACATCAGCATCCTGCCCGTCAGCGACACCAGCGTGAAACACGCCTTCAGCGACGGCGGGCAAAAATCCAGCATCACCACCGACGTCAAAAACCTCGCCGCCAGCGTCACGGCGGGCGGCAACCTCAACATGAAAGCCGGGCAGGACGTCAACATCATCGGCAGTAATGCCACCGCCGGCAAAGACTTCAACATCGACGCCGGGCGTGACTTCAACGTGGCGTCGGTCAGCGATGTGCACAGTGTTGAAGGTAAGGAAAAACACGGCAAAAAACGCATCAAGACGACGGATGAGCAGACCACCCAAGTGGCCAGTGTGTTGACCGCGGGTGGGGATTTCAGAAGTCAGGCCGGGCGTGATACGACGCTGGTGGCGAGCAAGATCAGTGCGGGGAATGAAGCGTATTTGTACAGCGGGGAGCAGATGAATCTGCTGGCGGCTGAGAACAGTACGCATACCTTGTATGACATGAAGGAGAAGGGAAGCTGGGGCGCTAAAAAGGCGCAGATGGACGAAGTAACCCGCACGACTCAAGTAGGCACCGAGATCAAGGCGGGCGGAAACCTCACTCTGAAAAGTGGTGGCGACCAGTTGTACCAAGTCGCCAAGCTCAACAGCGGCAAGGACATCATTCTCGATAGCAGCGGTGCGATCGTCTTTGAAGGAGTCAAGGACCTGCACGATGAGAGCCACACCAAGAGTAAAAGCGACCTCTCCTGGTTCAGCGCCAAAGGTAAAGGCAATACCGATGAAACCCTGCGTCAGAGCGAGCTGGTTGCTCAAGGGCAGCTTGTTATCAAGGCCGCCGAAGGCATTCGCATCGATGTCAAACAGGTTGATCAGCAGACCGTAAGCCAGACCGTTGATGCGATGGTAAAGGCTGATCCCAATCTGGCTTGGCTGAAGCAAGCTGAGGCACATGGCGACATTGATTGGCGCCAGGTGAAGGAGATTCACGAGAGCTTCAAGTACGACAACTCGGGGCTGGGTGCCGGTGCCAAGATTGCGATTGCGATCATGATGGCGGCGATCATGGGCCCGGCTGGTTTTGGTCTAGGTGGCTGGCAACTGGCGGTCGCTACGAGCTTCTCTACTACGGGTGTTACCAGCACCATTAACAACAAAGGCAACCTCGGCAGGGCTTTGAAGGAAACCGTTAGTACCGACAGTCTTAAAAGCGCGGCGGTTGCTGGTTTTACGGCGGGTGCTCTGGAGTATGCCGACACTAATTGGTTCGCTGGTGCCGACAAAGCAGGTGCAAGTACTAGCACCGTCCAAGGTGTTAACCCGAGTGCGGGCTCAACCTTGGCGGTTACTAACTCCTCCAAAGATATTTTCACCTGGACGTCAGCGGGTGATATCGCCCTGCGCACTGGAGGTCGGGCGGTAATCTCTAGCGGGATTTCTACGGCCATCCAGGGCGGAAGTTTCGGCGACAATTTCAATGCTGCCTTGCTGGGAGAGGCTGGCAACGTTGCGATGGCTACCGGTTTTAATTGGGTGGGTGACTACGTCACGTTCCCGAATGGAAGCCCTCAAAAGATCATTGCTCATGCATTGATGGGCGGATTGCTGGCGGAAGCGACCGGCAGTGATTTCAAAACCGGGGCTGCGGCGGCTGGGTTGAATGAAGCGCTCATCAATCAATTAACTTGGGCCGCCCAAGGCAATAAAGACATCACTTTGATGCTTTCACAACTGACTGGGTTGTTAGCAGCGGCAGCGGTTGATGGTGATTTAGAGAAAGGCTCTCAGATTGCTCAGAAGGCGACGACGTTTAACTACCTTTACCACAAAGAAGTCGAGGAGATGCTTCGGGAGGTTGACAGCAAAAGTACGGAACAAGAGAAAAGGGCGGTTAGGGAGCGGTATGCGGCCCTTGATCAGCAGAGAAATGACGAATTGGATGCGCTCTGCGCGCGCGATCCGCAACGCTGCAGGGGTATTGCTATCTCGTTGGCGAACGATGATCAGAAACTCGTCGATCTGGTAGGTAAGCTTAGGTCCCAGGGGCAGGGTGGTGCTGCTTCTGCTGTAGGTTTTGTGATAGGGAGCAACCTAGACGCTTCCAGCAAAATTGCTGCAGATATCAGCTCTGCTGGCGGTGGGGTGTTGGTTAAGCTCGGGGCGGAGGCTATCAAGGCTGGAGTTGGAGTAACATTACCCTCGCGCTCTGGAGCAGGGAAAGGGAAGGGTAGTCAGGGTGAAGCTGCGGGTCCTGATGTACCGCAGGGTGCAAAAGCAAATGTGGGGTCCATTAGTCACATCTCTGGAGTGAATCTTCCTAAAAGTCAGTCTAAGATGATTGCTGATTTTGAAGCAGCAGGGTACCCAACAAAACCAGTAGTTTCTCCGACCAGCGGAAACGTGGTCGGAACTCAATACATCTTGCCTGATGGTTCGCGAGTTCGGGTGATGCAGGCGGATGGTCGAAGTCCCCAGCGCGCATCATTCGAGAACGCTAATGGCGGACCTGTTGATCCGACTACTGGAAAACCGCCGCAGCCCCCGCAAGGTTTATCGAAGGCTGAACGGAAGCAGTGGATTAGAGAGCGTACGCATATTGAACAGGTGGACTAAATGATGAATACACTCTTGCAGGCTGTGGCTCTTTTGTTGCCTATGAAAATTGAAAGAGTATTTTGGGATGGCGATACTTTGATGCTTTTTTCGGCGGGTTGGAGCTTTCGGACTGAGAGTGCGTGGCGTGTGTCTAAGGGGGGGGAGCTGCTGTTCGCTTGTTGGGATGACGATGCCCTTGACCATGTTTCTGAGCTTTTAGGCTTATCCATTGTTGAGGTAGGTTGGCTTATTGATGCTCAGCCAATTGATCCATTTTTTAAATTATCTGACGGCCGCGTCTTGAATGCATTTTGTTCGTCATCAACTGAGCCTTGGCTTATGGAGTTCTCGGACGGGGTCGTTTATTTAGGTAACACTTAATTTCATAAATTTTTCTTGGTGCAAAAGCAACTGGCGGTGCTGCAGAAAAGGTAGATGATGTTGTAGCTCCATCGTCTAAACCTGAATGGTTGCAACGGCTTGATGCGGGTAATGAGTTTAATAAGGTACAGTCTAAAAACTACCCGAATAACGAAGTTTATATTCAGCGACCTGACGGGAATGGCTATTATCGTGTTGATTCGTATAATCCCATAAAAGGCGAAATCGTCTCTCGTAAATTGACACAGCTTTCTGAGGTTTCAGAGGCGACAGCAAAGAGCTACATAAGTGAGGCCATTACGAAATACCCTTCTGGTGCGACCATTGCGAAAGTTCCATCTAGTGGGTCTTTGGGTGGTCAAAAATTGCAAGGTACTGTTATTCTGGAGGTTCCTCCACAGAATGGCGTGATTCCAAAAGCCATCTTGGACTCTGCCAATAAAGCAGGGGTTTTAATTAGAGATACTAATGGGAAGGTGTATTGATGGAGCTGCCTATTTATTATTGTAAGACTTGGTTTCGGATGAAGAAGTTTGCGATAGAGCCTATGGATGAATCTCTGGCACATTCTAGGCATCTCTCGGGTGAGTCATATACGGCTCTCATTGGCTCGGACTCTGCGCCATCTTGCTTTGTTGAGTTCTCCATAGATAAAGGAATGGTTGGTGTCGGTTTTTTAGATAAAAAATGTCGTGAGTACCTGACCTACCAATTTCAAGTAACAGATTCGGATAACTTATTTTTGACTATGGCGACTCATCGTGAGTTTGAAGGGGATGGAGACGAGGTCATAGGTGGGGAGTCCTATATTTTCAATGAGGAAGGCGGCCTTGTTATTAGGCGAGAAAAATTTAATCCTCATGAGGTTGAAGAGGCCAGATCAAGTTTCGAGCCGTCTCGAAATTATGAAAAACTTCCCAAGTTTGGTTGTTACTCTAATTTAACAAAAGCTGACAGATGAAAAAGACAGGTGAGTTCCATTATAAATTTTAAGGGGTCTGAGTTGATATGGCACCGGCCTTGCGCCGGTGTTTTTGCACCCTGATTGCACTCTTTTTGCATCCTACTTGCCTCCTTTCTGCAGTCAAGTTGCATCCCTTTTGCACCCACCCTGACGACCTACGGTCTAGCTGCTCAATACGCCCTTTTTGAGCATGATTTTTCGCCCCTTAACAGGAGCAAAATCTCAACAGAAATAGGGGTCAGACCACGTTTTGCATTTATGGAGTTTTTGTGACTATTGTTCAGTCCTTTAAAAAGAGAGTTATCCGAGGAGTGGTATGTCGTCCGAAGGCTGTTTTTTCTTAGTCTTATAATGGTGGTCTGACCCCTATTTCTCCCGCGCTTTCTTCCATGGCGGGTACCGCAGCGGCGAGCACTATCAACAACAAAGGCAACATTGGCCTGGTGCTTAAGGACGTGACGAGCCAAGACGCTCTGAAAGGGTATGCCACGGGTGCGGTAATCGCCGGCTTTGGCGCAGCCTTCACCGACGGTTGGGGCAGAGAGTTGACGTCTGAGGGCAACTATAAAACGGTGAGTTACGCGGAGCGGGTTAAAGCCTATACCGCGAATACGGCGTTGAAAGGCGTGCTGAGCGGCAAAGATAAAAGCTCTTGGCTGACGATCGCGGGCACTGGAGCGTTGACTGAAATTTATCAATATTCCGCTGGGCGCGGTCCGGATACACGACCGGGAGTCGACAGAGTGAAGGGGCCTGAATACGAGGTGTTACCTGATGGATTTGTTCCTCGTGGAGTCTACAACGGGGTAGACAGAGATGGTAAAAATATCGGTCTCAATCTAACCGAAGGCTGTGGCATATTTTCTATTTGTCATGGCACTCCAATTAGTAATGGGTTAAATCAAGTTCCTGGATTTAATTCTTTCGCGACCTTGCATGACACATGGATGAGTGATTTGGAAACGTACAAGGGAGATGAAATGTCGTTTCTTGAAAATATTGGAAGTATGCCCCCGGCGCTATTTGTTAACTATGGTGCGATCTATGACAAATATCGGCCTCAAATCGAAGCGGAGAAAAAACGTGCGCAGAATTAGTCTCTTTGTATTATTCGCCTTTTTAATCACAGGGTGTGCACCTTCTTACTCTGGATGGAAGAACAGTAAGGATGCTTGGGTGGGAACAACATTGGATTCGCATAATCACTCCATTTGTCAACGAGATTGTGGCGGGTCGCTATGGTCCCCGGTGAATAAAAATCGCGTGTTTGATCGTGTTGTTGCTGAAGGAAAAAATAAACGGATTTACATTACGTGGATCAGGGATTGCCATTACTCTGTGTTGGTTTCCGAGGAGGGTATCATTAGAGCGTGGCGGCCCGAGGGAAGCAGTGATGAAAATTGCTATATATACTAGTGGAAATAGGGGGCAGACCAGAATGGCACTTACTTAACCTTCTTCGGATGCCCATTCTTGCGTACCTCGGCCCTTGCCGCTCCTCGTGCCTGCATCAGCTTGGGGTAAGGTTTTGGCCTTCGTTTTACAGCACGGGGCTCTATCCTACTCGGCCGATTTCCAACACGTTTTCGGGCAATCAGCTGGAGCAATTTCAACACCTCGTCGCCTTGCTTACCCGTCCCGTACTGCCTCAACGCGAGGCACAACTGAAGGCTATGTTTGAAGCTCAGTTGTCGCGGTAAACAATCCGCCAAGAGCGCTGATTGGGCCATTACCATCCGAATCAAATTGTGCGCCAGCAGATACACCCATAACTCTTTGACGGCCATGCCAGGCGTCTTGCAGCTCAGCGTTTCAAGCCCCAGCGAGGAAATAGGGGTCAGACCACGTTTTGCATTTAAGGCGCTTTCGTGGCTATTGTTCTGTTCTTTAAAAAGAGAGTTATCCGAGGAATGGTGTGTCGTCCGAAGGCTGTTTTTTCTTAGTCTTATAATGGTGGTCTGACCCCTATTTCTCTTGGAGTTGAATAAAGCAGCCAACGACGGTGTAGTCAAGTCCGATGCCAGTGGTACTGTGTTAGTCAAACCACAAAAAAGCCAGCGCGGCGTAACTCCAGATCCTAACGAGTGGCAGTTTGACCATGTAAAGCCAAAAAATTGTGATGGTACAAATTGCAGCTCAAATCTTCAGATTCTATCTCGACAAGAGAATAGAGCCAAATCTGACAAATAGGTGCTACTAGATGAATAATTCGATTCTAAATATAAATGAACTGCCTGCAGTTGATCGTGTTAAACATGTGGCTCAGGGGTTAGCGTTGTTGGATGCCATAATTATGCCCGAGTGGGAGTATAGATACTTCTCATTCAACTGTAATTGGGATGGAGCGGGGAAAGAAATGATGGCCTCAATGAGGGACGGATCCGGGGCTGAGTATTTTTTGCACTTTACCGATGCAGGTGTTGCAGGGAAAGTTATATGTGGTTCTCCTTTGCCTAATGTGTCTGAATGTTTGAATGCTATGCCCGAGGCGTTTCAGCAATTTAAAGTTGAGCCAGCGTTCTCTACGGATAATGCTAGTCTGTTTTTTTGGCGAGGTGTCAAGCAGCCATCGTGGTGTGCGTCGCCGGATGGGCTGAAAGAGTATCCACTGCTAGGTTTTTTTGTGGGAGGTATTGCAGCTTATAAGAGTTTAGTTGAGAACTGTTATGAGAAAAGCATCGATGCAACCGTACTTGAAGAGGTATTCGCGTCGCTAGATGTGACTGCGGACCAGCTAGTGATACTTAATCCTGATATAGAGCTTGGTGATTTAGTCGATGACTTTCAAGAGATTTTAGGTCGTGAATTTTAACTTCATCTTGATGGAGCGGTGCAAAAGCACATGCTGACGCTCCCAATATCCGAGGAGTGGTGTGTCGTCCGAAGGCTGTTTTTTCTTAGTCTTATAATGGTGGTCTGACCCCTATTTCTCTTTAATGGTGGGGCCTAGAGTTGATTATCTGCACAAACCGGGGCGGCACTAAGGCCGCCCGATTTTATTCAGGTTGGATCGGCATTGAGCCTGCGGCTGATCACATCCAACAAATCACACCCATCGCGCAGCGGAATCGCCAGTAGATGGGCAAAGTCTTGCAGCACCACGGCATCGCTGCTGAGCTGTTCGCGAAAGGCTAGGTTTTCCAGCAGTTGGGTGACGGCTCGAATCCGGTACACGGCGGCGTCGTGGAGGACGTCGAGGGGGGCCTGAGTGTCGATGAGCAGGGCGGGTACGGTGCTATCGTGACCGGTTAGGGGCATGTATCGATTCATTTGAAGTCTCGTTTAGAGGGTATGAGATCTACCACCTAATCGTCGCCAAACGAATTAGGTGGCAGCTGTACGCAGGTTGGCGAACCGGAAACGAGTAACCGGCAGACCCGAAGGTCTCCCACGCACAGCCGCCATAACAGCGACTCTGCGGGTGCAAAATGCCTGCAAAAAAACGCAGAACGCTTTTGCACTCGTTTACGGATCGCCAAATCCGATCGCCCGGTTGGGCGACGGCCGGACTATAAGCCCCCTGCCCAAAACCACGCAAGGTATAGCACCCCGCCACTCCCTCAAGCCCCGCAGCCCTCAAAACGCCCCCACCCGGTCGGGTTGCATGGATTGCAGCGTTTTCAAATGACATGAGTGGATGGGGTAATGCTCAAGGCGCGTTACGCGTTCCAAGCCAGAACGCCGTCGGGTCAAGGGCAAACACTGTACCTGTGGCGAGGGAACAAGCTCCCGCGCCACAGGTCGCTTTTCGAGCGTTGTGTTTTTTCACTGAGCAGCGTGAGGGCTGGCCTGCCCTCACAGCGACTTTTGATCTCAGAACAACTTGCGCTGCACCGCCTCATCCAGCGTGCTGCGCGTCAACGCCTCCACCACTTCCCGCGTGTCCGCCTGGAACGGGATGCCCACGATCAGCACCAGGTGCATCCAGGTGCGTACCGACTCACTCTTTTTCACGCGCCCGAGTTCTTTGCCGTCTTTGTCCTTGAACACGGTTTCCAGGGTGAAGGTGTTCTTCGCCGTGGACGGGATGATGAAGAACGTCACACCAGTGATGATCGCCGAGGCCATGTTGAACTGTTCGTTGTTGTACAGGGTGGCGTCGGCGTAGATGTCCGAGTCGACCTTGTCGGTGCTCACCCGCGAGAAGCGGTTGGACTGGCGAAACGAATCCGCCACGGCCTTTTCCCACAACGCCGCCGGAGCGCCGGCTGCAGTGTTGCCCGGGCCGCTGTTGACCTGGCGGAGCGCGGTGGTACGCACGAACGCCGTGGGTTTTTGCGCCGGTGCGTTGGCGGTCGGCGGCCAGGTTTGCACGGGCGGCAGTTCGTGTTGCGAGTAAGACACGCAACCTGTCAGCAAGATGGCCGCGAGGACCAGGCTGTGTTTGATCAATCCTTTCATGTGTCGCTCCTTGAAATTACGGTTTGGCCAGCTTCGCGGTAGCGGTGTCGAGCAGTTGCGCGACCAGTTCGTTCAGTTGCTTGGCGCCCATGGTTGGGGCCCAGTATTCGCGACCGTAGAGGCCGACGTTGCGCTCGAACTTGACCTCGTGTTTGGCGCTCGCCAGTTCCTTGCCATCGCGATCGACGATCACCAGGTCGCCGGCCACGTCAAAGGTGTCGACGTAGATCGGGCCGTTGACCCAGATCCAGACCGTCAGCGTCAGCAAGGCGCCGGGGACATAGCCCGGGTGTATGCCACGGTGGCCCTTGAGGGAAGTCATGTTGAACTTGAGCGACACGTCCTGCTCACCCAGGCGCACGGGGTATTCGGTGACCTGCTTGAAGTAGCCCGCAGTACTCACGTACTGATTGAGCTGGGCGGTCAGCGAGCGGCTGATCGCGGTCTTGTTGGCGTCGTTGATGTCGGCGGCGCTCACCGTCACATCGGCGATTTGTGCGCTGCGCGGGCTGGCGATGGCGGCGGGGTGGAGCGGGGCGCCAATGGGGCCGGTGACGGTGTAGGACACACAACCGGTCATCGACAGGGCGGCGATCAGGGTCGCTGCTCGGAAGAGGTTTTTCAACACGCAATATCCCTATTAATAAATGAGCCAGGCCACTGTCTCGACTGACGGGCCGAAAACTTGAGGAATGTGCGTCACCGCACGCGCTCCGACGAAACACCTTGAGAACCCCTCTCAACCCCGTAAAATGCTGCAGCCGTTGCGACCCGACATGTTCAGGGATGAAGTCAGTTACGCGCGTGTTCTTGCCTTTGCGCAGGCCAGCCTGCCTCCCTCCCTGAAACTGCCGCCCTTGGCCCGACGCCTTCGACCTCGAAGGGGTGGGTATCGCCTCGTGCCCGGTTTCTCGCTACACCGAACGCTGCTGATTTCCTCACTTTAGGAGCAACATGTGAAAACACTGTCCCAAATCCTGCTGTCCGGCGTTGCCGTCGCAGCGCTGCTGACCGTGGCCGGTTGCGCCACGGAGAGCAACCGCGCGATGCCGGTGGAACAAGTCGCCAGCGCCCACGTCGCCTATTCCGGCGTGCGCGTGCCGATTGCCGTGGGCAAGTTCGATAACCGCTCCAGCTACATGCGTGGCATCTTCTCCGACGGCGTCGACCGTCTCGGCGGCCAGGCCAAGACCATCCTGATCACCCACCTGCAGCAGACCAACCGCTTCAGCGTGCTGGACCGCGACAACATGGGCGAAATTTCCCAGGAAGCCGCGATCAAAGGCACCGTGCAGAAGCTCAAAGGCGCTGATTACGTGGTGACCGGCGATGTGACCGAGTTCGGCCGCAAAGAAACCGGCGACCGCCAGTTGTTCGGCATCCTCGGCCGTGGCAAGACGCAAGTGGCCTACGCCAAAGTCGCGTTGAATATCGTCAACATCAGCACTTCCGAAGTGGTGTATTCCACCCAGGGTGCCGGTGAGTACGCGCTGTCCAACCGTGAAGTGATCGGCTTCGGCGGCACCGCCAGCTACGACTCCACCCTCAATGGCAAGGTGCTCGACCTGGCCATGCGTGAAGCGATCAACCGCCTGGTCGACGGCATCAACGCCGGCGCCTGGAACCCGCGCAACTGATTGGCAACCCCTCAAGGAGTAGTACACGGATGAGCAAGGCAGTGAAGTTGGCGCTGATGCTGACAGCAATCGCGACGGTCGCCGGGTGCCAGACGGCGCCTCAACCCCTGTATCAATGGGAAAGCTACCAGCCGCAGGTTTACGAGTACTTCAAGGGCGAGCCCAAGGAAGCGCAGGTCGAGGCCCTGGAGCGCGATCTGCAGAAGATCAACGCCAGTGGCCGCAAAGCACCGCCGGGTTACCACGCCCACCTGGGCATGCTGTACCTGAGCATGGGCAAGGATGACCAGATGGTGCAGGAGTTCCGCACCGAGAAGGCGCTGTTCCCCGAATCCGCTGCGTACATGGACTTTCTGCTGAAAAACGCCAAGACTGGAGTCGCCACCAAATGAGCCTATTGAAACTCACCGGCGTCTTGCTGGCCCTGGCCTTGCTCGGCGGTTGCGCGGCACCGAAGACGATTGATTACACGGCATACAAACAGGCGCGGCCGAAGTCGATCCTGGTGCTGCCGCCGATCAATGAATCGCCGGAAGTGCAGGCGTCCTACAGCATGGTTTCGCAGGTGACCTACCCGTTGGCCGAAGCCGGCTACTACGTGTTGCCGATTGCCCTGGTGGACGAAACCTTCCGCCAGAACGGCCTGACCACCGCCAACGATATCCAGGGCGTGCCGCCGGCCAAGCTGCATGACATCTTCGGTGCGGATGCAGCGCTGTACATCACCGTCAGCGAGTACGGCACCCAGTACATGCTGATCTCCAGCAACACCGCGGTGACCGCCTCGGCCAAACTGGTGGACCTGCGCACCGGCACCACCCTGTGGACCGGCTCGGCGCGGGCGTCCAGTGAGGAAGGCAACAATAACAACGGCGGCGGTCTGGTGGGCATGTTGATCACAGCGGCGGTCAAGCAGGTGATCAACAGCTCCACCGACGCAGCGCATCCGATCGCGGGCATCACCAGTGCGCGCCTGCTCTCGGCAGGGCAGCGTACCGGGCTGCTGTACGGTCCGCGCAACCCGAAATACGGTACGGACTGATCTCACCTCAATCAGGATTCAGGCGGGGCAGCGCGCCGGACTGAGTTAACCGTCTCGATTCTGGCATCACCGAAGATTAAAGGTGGGAGGGAGCTTGCTCCCGATGGCGGTGGGTCAGTCACCCGATGCAGTGGCTGACAGTTGGCAATCGGGGGCAAGCCCCCTCCCACACTGATTGAGGTGTTATCTAAACCAGGATTCAGGCGGGGCAGTGCACCGGGCTGAGTTAACCGTCTCGATTCTGGCACCACCGAAGGTCAAAGGTGGGAGGGAGCTTGCTCCCGATGGCGGTGGGTCAGTCACCCGATGCAGTGGCTGACAGTTGGCAATCGGGGGCAAGCCCCCTCCCACACTGATTGAGGTGTTATCTACACCAGGATTCAGGCGGGGCAGCGCGCCGGGCTGAGTTAACCGTCTCGATTCTGGCACCACCGAAGATCAAATGTGGGAGGGAGCTTGCTCCCGATGGCGGTGGGTCAGTCGCCGGATGCAGTGGCTGACAGTTGGCAATCGGGGGCAAGCCCCCTCCCACACTGATCGAGGTGTTATCTAAACCAGGATTCAGGCGGGGCAGCGCGCCGGGCTGAGTTAACCGTCTCGATTCTGGCACCACCGAAGATCAAATGTGGGGGGCAAGCCCCCTCCCACACTGATTGAGGTGTTATCTAAACCAGGATTCAGGCGGGGCAGCGCACCGGGCTGAGTTAACCGTCTCGATTCTGGCACCACCGAAGGTCAAAGGTGGGAGGGAGCTTGCTCCCGATGGCGGTGGGTCAGTCGCCCGATGCAGTGGCTGACAGTTGGCAATCGGGGGCAAGCCCCCTCCCACACTGATTGAGGTGTTATCTAAACCAGGATTCAGGCGGGGCAGCGCGCCGGGCTGAGTTAATCGTCTCGATTCTGGCACCACCGAAGATCAAATGTGGGAGGGAGCTTGCTCCCGATGGCGGTGGGTCAGTCGCCCGATGCAGTGGCTGACAGTTGGCAATCGGGGGCAAGCCCCCTCCCACACTGATCGAGGTGTTATCTAGTCCAGGGTTTAACCCGAACACCCCACACCCTGCGTCTGACCTTGTGAACGGATCATTCTTTCACGAGGTTCAGTCCATGTCCCATCCTCTGCTTTTCCTGCGTCCTGCTGCCCAGGGCTTTGCGGTTACCTTGCTGGTGGCGCTGGCCGGTTGTGGGCTGTCTTCGCCGCCTGATTTAGCCAAACCGGCTGAGCCCGTCGCCGAGCTGCACAGCGCCCCGGTCCAGGGCGCGTTGGTCAAGCGCCAGGCGAAGCCTGCACCGATGCGGATGCAGGAGTCGGCAACCCTGGATTACCAAAGCGAACCCCGCGAGCAGTACGCCAACCTGCCGGACAACCCGGTGCATCGGGTCGCCGAAACGCCGGTCTCGACCTTCAGCATCGACGTCGACACCGGCAGCTACGCCAACGTGAGACGTTTCCTCAACCAAGGCCGTCTACCACCCGAGGGCGCTGTGCGACTGGAGGAAATGCTCAACTACTTCCCCTATCACTACGCCTTGCCCACCGACGGTTCGCCGTTTGGCGTGACCACCGAATTGGCGGCCACCCCGTGGAACCCGCGCACCCAACTGCTGCGCATCGGCATCAAGGCCTCCGACCGCGCCGTAGCGCAGCTGGCGCCGGCCAACCTGGTGTTTCTGGTCGATGTGTCCGGCTCCATGGACCGCCGCGAAGGCTTGCCGCTGGTGAAAAGCACCCTGAAATTGCTGGTGGATCAATTGCGCGAGCAGGACCGCGTGTCGCTGGTGGTCTACGCCGGCGAGTCGCGCGTGGTGCTCCCTCCGACCTCCGGGCGCGACAAAGTGAAGCTGCGCAACGCCATCGACCAGCTCAGCGCGGGCGGCGCCACCGCCGGTGCTTCAGGTATCGAACTGGCCTACCAGATGGCCCGCGAAGGCTTTATCGAGCAGGGCATCAACCGCATCCTGCTGGCCACCGATGGCGACTTCAATGTCGGCGTCAGCGATTTCGACAGCCTCAAGCAAATGGCCGTGGAACAACGCAAAAGCGGTGTGTCGCTGACCACCCTCGGCTTCGGTGTGGATAACTACAACGAACACCTGATGGAGCAGCTGGCCGACGCGGGCGACGGCAACTACGCCTACATCGACACCCTGCGCGAAGCGCGCAAGGTGCTGGTAGACCAACTCAGCTCGACCCTGGCGGTGGTGGCGCGGGATGTGAAGGTGCAGGTGGAATTCAACCCGGCCCAGGTCAGCGAATACCGCTTGCTGGGTTATGAAAACCGCGCGTTGAAGCGTGAGGACTTCAACAACGACAAGGTCGACGCGGGAGAGATCGGCGCCGGGCACACGCTGACCGCGCTGTACGAAATTGTACCGAAGGGCCAGCAGGGCTGGCTGGAGCCGCTGCGCTATGCCGCCGCGCCTGCGGTGTCGGGCGCTTCCGATGAGTTGGCCATGTTGCGCGTGCGCTACAAGCCCGCGGCCGGTGGCGCGAGCCGCTTGATCGAGCGGCCGGTGAGCAACGCCGCGGCCAAGGCCAGCGACGACCTGCGCTTCTGCGCCGCCGTGGCCGCCTTCGCCCAGCAACTCAAGGGCGATGGCCGCTACACTGGCAGCATGAGTTTGCAGGACACCGCCGCACTCGCCCGCTCTGCCCGGGGCGATGACCCGTTCGGCTTGCGCAATGAATTCGTGCAACTGGTGGAAGTGGCGCAAAGCCTCAAACCTTGATCGTGAACACAACGACCAGAAAGGAGTTCGCCACCAACATGCCCGCTCCAGATGATTCACCCAGCGACGAATCGCTGCTGGCCCGCTACCGAAGCGGTGACGGCGCCGCGTTCGAGGCCTTATACGCGCGGCACCGCCAAGGTCTCTACCGCTTCCTGGTGTCCCTGAGCAACAAGGCCGAACTGGCCGAGGAAATTTATCAGGAGACCTGGCTCAGCCTGATCCGCAGCGCCACCCAGCCACAAGGCCGGGCGAGTTTTCGTACCTGGCTGTTCCAGATCGCCCGCAACCGCCTGATCGACTATTGGCGCAAGCACGGCATCCACAACCCGTTGCACGACAGTTACGATGAACAACTGCACGCCCAGCCCGACACCAGCGCCGGCCCCGAGCAGCATCTGAGCCTGAGCCGCGACCAGGCGCGTCTCGACGCCGCGTTGCAAGACTTGCCCGAAGACCAGCGCGAAGTCTTCCTGCTGCGCCTGCATGGCGACCTCGACGTGCCGCAGATCGCCGCCCTCACCGGCGCCCCGCTGGAAACCGTGAAAAGCCGCCTGCGTTACGCCCAGCAGAAACTGCGCCGCCTGCTGGCCGAGGAGATACCCGCATGACCGACTCCCGATACACCCCCGACCCCGACGACCTGCTCATCCAGCACGTGCGTCAACACAGCCGCGGCGAGCCACCGGCGTCCCTCGACGCCTTCATCCTCGCCACCGCCCGCCGCGAAACCCCAGCGCCGCAACCCAGCCGCTGGCAACGCTGGCTGCACGCCTGCCAACGCCCACGCTGGCAGATGGCATTCGCCACCGTCGCAGGGTTAGCGCTGATGATCGGCGTGGTCATGCGCTCGCCCGTGCCTCAACCCGACATCTCTCCGGCGACGTTCTCCGCGCTCCACCCAGAAAGCGCCCGTCCGGCCCCCGCGCCGATGGCCCGGATGGCCGTCGCGCCCAGAGCCGAAAGCGCGCCGGTCCAAGCCGAAATTGCCGGTGCGTTGTCGGATCAATCGCCGGCCAGGCTCAGCAAGCGCGCACCGGTTGCACTGCCTTCATTGGAAGAGGGCTTGCAGGAAATCGTCAACCTGCGGGCGGCCGGAGACAGCCAAGCGGCGGATGAGAAGTTGCTGGCGTTGCACGCGCGTTTTCCCCAGGAGGACTTGCCGGCGCGCCTGGAGGTGTTGCGCAAGCGCTGAACGCGGGGCGGGCGGTGAGACGCAACGTCTCGCCGTCTCATCGCCACCGGGTACGGCCCGACATGGCGCGTCTCATTCGAACGCGATCGCGGCCGCCCCTGGGGTTCCAGCGGACCGCTCTAAGCAAGGCCTGTTCAGGTGCTTTTGCGGATCTGGCACCGGCCTTGCTCTGGCACTGGTAACCAGCCCGACTGGTGACCCAATAATAAAAACAGGTGCCCGATGTCCTGCCCAACTCCCTTTCCCGGTTCTGCCCGTGGCGGCGTCATGAGTCGCATGCCGCAACAGCTCAATCGACTGGTTCTGGACCTTGTGCTACCGCGCTGACGCCCCTCCTGGCGGACTCTTGCGGGGCGCCAGGGCCAATCGTTCCAAGGAGATTTCGCTATGACCCTTTCGATCAATCCGCAACGCAGCATGCGCGCCGCTGTCTGGCACGGCCGTCACGATATCCGCGTCGAAGACGTCCCGCTGCCCATTTCGCCGCCGGCCGGTTGGGTGCAGATCCGCGTGCAGTGGTGCGGAATCTGCGGGTCCGATTTGCATGAGTACGTGGCCGGGCCGGTGTTCATACCGGTCGACGCCCCGCACCCGCTGACCGGGATAAAGGGGCAGTGCATCCTCGGGCATGAGTTTTGTGGCGAGATCGTCGAACTCGGCGCCGGCGTGCAGGGCTTCAGCGTCGGCGAGCCGGTGGCGGCCGATGCGTGCCAGCATTGCGGCACGTGCTACTACTGCACCCACGGGATGTACAACATCTGTGAGAACCTGGCCTTCACCGGGCTGATGAACAATGGTGCCTTCGCCGAACTGGTCAACGTGCCCGCCAACCTGCTGTACAAATTGCCGGCGAATTTTCCCGCTGAAGCCGGGGCACTGATCGAGCCGCTGGCGGTGGGCATGCACGCAGTGAAAAAAGCCGGAAGCCTGCTCGGGCAAAACGTAGTGGTGGTCGGTGCCGGCACCATCGGCCTGTGTACCATCATGTGCGCCAAGGCGGCCGGTGCGGCGCAGGTGATCGCGCTGGAAATGTCCGGCGCCCGCAAGACCAAGGCCCGGGAAGTGGGCGCGACCCATGTGCTCGATCCCAATGAGTGCGATGCCCTGGCCGAAGTCCGCCGCCTCACGGGCGGGCTCGGCGCGGATGTCAGCTTCGAATGCATCGGTAACAAACACACGGCCAAGCTCGCAATCGACCTGATCCGCAAGGCCGGCAAGTGCGTCCTGGTGGGGATCTTCGAGGAGCCCAGCGAGTTCAACTTTTTCGAGTTGGTGGCGACGGAAAAACAAGTACTCGGCGCGCTGGCCTATAACGGCGAGTTCGCTGACGTGATCGCGTTTATCGCCGATGGACGGCTGGACATTACGCCGCTGGTGACGGGGCGTATCCAGTTGGAACAGATCGTGGGGCAGGGCTTTGAGGAGTTGGTCAAGAATAAGGAGCACAACGTGAAAATCATTGTGTCGCCTGCTCGGGTCTGAAGCGAGCGATGAGCAGTACGCCACCCTTGCCACTTCGTTGTGAGTGGCAAGGGTGGCGTGCGGCTGATGGAGTCTATCGACGGCCTCTCATGCCGTATTGCCGGAATTTGCCGACGAGTAGCGAGTCGCCACAGATCACCCGTCCGGCCTGGGCTTGTGGGTAAGCGCCGCATCAGCACATCTGCCAGACAGGCGTGCCGACATCAGCACGCGTTTGGTCAAGTCATCTATCGAGGCGTGATATGCCCCAAGCATGAATTTCGCTCGGCGCCTTTTTCACACCGCGAATCGGTTAACCAACTGATTCAGGTTAACCGCCAGTTTTGACATCTCACCGCTTGCACTGGCCGTCTGGCTGGCACCCGCAGCACTCTGAGTTGCCAGCTCGCGAATACTGACCAGATTACGATCAACCTCACGCGCAACATGCGACTGCTCTTCAGACGCCGTGGCGATCATGAGGTTACGCTCATTGATCTGAACAATGGCGGTGGCTATTTGATCCAGCGAGGTACTGGCCTCTTGGGCGACACCAAGTGATTCGGTCGCTAGGTCTCTGCTCGTATTCATCGCCTTCACGGCGAGATCAGAATCGTTCTGGATGGCAGCGATCATCTGCTCGATTTCTTGTGTCGACACCTGAGTGCGATGGGCCAACGCCCTTACTTCGTCAGCAACTACCGCAAACCCACGGCCTTGCTCGCCTGCGCGTGCTGCCTCGATAGCCGCGTTCAAAGCCAGCAGGTTGGTTTGTTCTGCAATGGCCCGAATCACCTCGACAACTTTAGTGATGCTCTGGGCACGATCTGACAACCCCTGAATCTGTTCACTCGTGTTCTCAACGTTCCCGTTCAGCTTTTGAATGGACTTCAATGTCTGAGCCACTCGCTCCAAACCTATTTCGGTATAGCCCTGGGTACGCTTTGACTCTTCGGAAGCCGACTCCGCGTTACGAGCGACCTCATCAACAGCTGCGCTCATTTCTGTGACCGCTGTGGCAGCCTGATTGACCTCGTCATTTTGGGCGACAAGACTCCGACTCGACTCCTCAGTGACCGCTGTCATCTCTTCTGACGCAGAGGCCAGTTGGGTGGACGAATCGGATATCTGCATAATTGTAGTTCGCAGGTTTGTCTGCATCTGCGCGAGGGCTTTCAACAGTCGTCCGGCTTCATCAGTCCCGCTGACCAATACCTCTTTGGAGAGGTCGCTGGCCGCGATACGCTCCGCGACAGACAGGGCATCTTTAATCGGAGAGGTAATACTTTTCGTCAACAGCAATGCCAAACCAACTGTCAGGGCGACAACGGCAGCAATAAGGCCGACAACCAACCACAACCCATTGTTATAAAGATCGGTTGCGTTTTGCCCAGCCTGCGCCGCGCCGTCGTTGTTAAAGTTGGTCAAGTCTTTGATCTGCATTTCCATCGTGTTCGTCAGAGGGCGGATGCCGGTCTTCACCAGGCTGACCGCCGCCGCTACGTCACCCTGCCTCATCAACGGTTCAAGACTATCCATTAGTTTGGAGTAGGCATCGGCGCTGTTTTTTACCGGTGTATAAAACGAACGCTCCTTATCACTCGCTATCAGAGGCTCGTAATTCGCCACCGCATCGTTGAACGCCTTACGGTAGCTGGCGAAGCTATCAATCGTCTTTTGTATCGACTGAGGGTCAGCAAGGCCACGCTGTGTTTCGAGCCTCAAGCGAAGGGCTGTACTGTTCATCAGCTCCGTTTGTCGGATGCTAGCCATCCAATTGAGTTCGACGTCTTTTTCGGAGTCCCTCAGCTTGCCCATTTGCACGACTGCGAATGCGCCGAGCACAAAAACCAACGCAATAATCAACGCGAAAAACAGGGCAGCGCGTGGCGCTACGTTGAGATTTCTAAGGTGCATACAAGATTCCTGTTTTCCAACGGTTGTTGATATGTTCAACAGGCTATCGACTCAAAGCCGGAAACTTTAAGGATGTCGTCGAAAGGCGATGTGGTTGGCGAACGCCTGGCCGGTGGAGCTTGCCTTGCTTCAATCTGCGGGGGGAGCCAGCTCCCGAAGCCGTCATGCACAAGGACTTTCATGCGAGTTGCGCGGTAACCGAATGGGCATTACAGGTTGCGTAACGGTAACCCGTTATGCGGCAACAACCCGGGGATCTTACTGGCGCGCTGGTTAGTACATCCTTGAGATAACCAGATGGATCATGCCCATTGAGCTTAGTCGGCTGGATCAGGCTCATCAGCGCAGCTGCGCGTTGGCTGCCGAGACCCAGCCAAGACCGTGAAGTAGAGGCCGTTCCCGTCTTGCTCGCGATAGGTAGCGTGGTCAGGTTCCAGGCCGGCGAGCGTGGTGTTTGCTAAGGGGCCGCTTTCTGTATGCCTCCAGTTATAGGAGTCTCAAGGCATGCATTGTGGGAAGTTATCGGGTTGGAGAGAGATGGATTGCCAGAAATAAGAAAGCCCGCACGGGGTGGGCTTCTTGGGGTGTTTCGTAGACTGTCTGAGACAGCCCCCCGGCGGGATTCGAACCCACGACCCCTGCCTTCGGAGGGCAAAATCAAAGCAGCCTGGGTATTGCCTTTGCCCAGTTCACTAGGGCTCGTTAGTCCGGTTGTGTCTGCCGAATCATGACCGTATAGTTGTTTTTGCTGTCACCCTGCTGTCACGGACCGAGCATGAAGACAAAAATCACTGGCAAAACGATAACCCGCATTGTTCCAGCGGCGAAGCCCTATCGCATCCACGATACGCTGCAGCCCGGACTGTCGATCCGTGTTTTGCCCAGTGGCCACGCCAGTTATATGGTCACCTGGGCACGTAACAAGGCGGCCACTCTCGGCCGAGTCGGCGTCATTACGCTCGAGCAAGCCAGGACGGATGCCTCAAAGTATCTGGCGGACGCCCACGCTACTGGCGAGCCTTTGGCTGTCACAGAAAAGCGGGCCGGCGCCGCAATGCCTACGCTCGACCAGTTCCTCACCGGCACCTTCGAGCCCTGGGCCGTCGAGCATCACCGGGATGCCAAGAATGGTAATCGGGCTATCCGGCACAGCTTTGATGAGCTGCTGGGCCTCCCCCTTGCCAGCATCGACACCCGGCGCGTGGAACAGATCAGAACAGCCTGGCTGCGCGCCGGGCGGTCCCCTGCCACGGCAAACCGTAACGTCACTCGACTAAGGGGCGTGCTCAGCCGCGCCGTTGAGTGGGGAGTGTTGCAAGATAACCCGCTGAAAGTGCGGAAACTCAAGGTCGACGATCGCAGTCGGGTGCGCTACCTCAGTACGGAGGAAGAGACAGCCCTACGTGAGGCCCTGGAGGCCCGCAGCGGCGAAATGCGCGCTGCTCGCGACAGTGCGAACAGGTGGCGGATAGAGCGCCAGAAAGAGCCCCTGGCAGACCTTCGTGCCGTTCGCTTCGCTGACCACCTTGAGCCGCTGGTGATGCTGTCGATCAATACCGGCGTGCGGCGCGGGGAGGCATTCAATTTGACCTGGGCGGATGTCGACCTCAAGAACAAGCTGATCACCGTAGAGGGTGATACGTCGAAGTCAGGACAGACTCGGCATATCCCGCTCAATCGTGAAGCGCTGGAAACGCTCACCAGGTGGAAAGAGCAGGGCGGCGGTAAAGGTTTCGTCTTTCCGAGCCAAGGCGGGGGCCGTCTTGATAACGTCAAGAAGTCTTGGTCTGGCCTGCTCACGCTGGCCAAGGTGGAGCGGTTCCGGTGGCACGATCTGCGCCACACGTTCGCATCCAAGCTGGTGATGGCCGGCGTACCGCTCAATACGGTACGGGATCTGCTGGGGCACGCTGATATCAAAATGACGCTGCGTTACGCGCACTTGGCGCCAGGGACCAAGGCGGCGGCGGTGGAGTTGATTTAGCGCTTTATACCCAAGCTTTCAATCAAATCGTCAGGCTCTCTCTCTGCGCCCATATAACCAATCCCATCGTCATCACGGAATATCTCTCCTGGGATTTTGATATCTGGCGATACAGAAGAGAGCGGCTTACCTATGTAAGATTCCACCTCTTCCGCAGATAAGTCAGCACAAAATCCTTTGTCAGCAAGCTCCGCCGCCCTCTCCTTGATCAGCCCCCAGGCAAGTTTTATGGTTTTCCGCTTCGGGGTTACAAAAACAGTTTGACCGTTTTCGCTCTGCTGGAAAGCACCACCCATGCGCTCGAAGGCGTGGCTTCTGTAATCAGCGTCTGCCTTATTACGGACCTCATATGTTGTAAAGAAAATATGGCTGGCCCCCTCAAGCACGGAACGAATACAACCCTCTTCGTGATTTAGCAGCGAGGGGGTGAACATAGCCATATTAACCACCCGATCACTTTCAACCGGCGACCAAATTCGTTCGGACGCATATGCGAGTGACAGCTCAGAACTGGCCATCACGACCCTGCGGTCATGGGCAAGGCGTGACACGGCAGATTCGATCACACCTGTAATGCTCTGGTGACCGACTCTAGACAAAAGCTCGATAAGAAACTTAACGCGAGGGTCGAGCCTCAACGTCAGTGCATCGGTCTTCTTCGGCGTTTTTTTAATCGTCATCAGGTTCTCCTTGCCGCGAAGTATACGCCTTGATGAGTCCTGTTCAATCCGAATATTACTGCACATAATTTGACGTGCAGCATTTCCATAGGTAGCCTTTCATCATCTGGCAAAACTCCTTAATGCCAGGAGGAGAAAATCTATGTCGCAAATTGCAACCATTCCCCCTCTTTCGGTCAGCGTCGAAGAAGCCGCCCGCCTGGTCGGGCACTCTCGGTCGGGAATCTATGAGGTCATTGCTCAAGGCGAACTCAAGGCATTCAAGCTCGGCAAGCGCCGCCTGATCTTGATGGCAGAGCTCAAGGCATGGATCGAGCGCGCAGCGCAGGCCGGCGCACGGTGAAGGGCACAAAGAACAAGGGGCAGGAATTGCGCAGGACTGCGCGAGAGGTTGCCAAGACGGTGTTCGAGCACCGCCTTGGCAAAAACACACTGGGTAGCACCAACGTGAAGGGCAAACTATGACACGCCATTCTTCAACTGAGCAAGACCGCAAGATGATGGAGGCCCTGCGAAACGGGCCGGTATCTACCATCGAAGCCGCCAAGGACCTGGATATAGTCCAGCCACCAAACACCATTCGCCGACTCAGGAAGAAGGGGCACGAAATCCGAACCTTCTGGACGCACCAGTCCACCGAGCCAGGCCGCCCACCTCACCGCGTCGCCAAGTACATCCTGATGCGCGAAGCGTCGTAATCCAGAGTTCGCAGGGGTCTCCTCAGTTTTGAGGCGACCCCTTGCGCCTGCCTGCGAGATGCCGATGGGCTTCGGCCCGCTGGTAATCCAGCCGAATTACGCTGAGGTCGATTCAGTGGAATGCCTAGCGACAAAACTACTTAACCGCGGTGACGCGGTGAGCATTGAGCGTGGGCAGCTCGTCATTCAACCGGCGAGCGGCAAGCCTGTGCCCGCTGAATGGCTGGATCAAAAAGAACGGGAGATTTGCCGATCGGTATTGGTGGCAATTGGAGTCGATGCATTCAGGTATGAAGGCTATAGCGCGGGCCGGTACGGACAGCACAAATCGGCCGGCGTGACCCTGCGCTTCACATCGGTACTGACTGGCGAAACTGCCTACGCCATTTTCAATGTGGAACTGACCCGCAAGCGCACAACGATCGGTGGCAAAGCTGGCGCACCTCTTCCGGCCGGTGAGTTCCGTGTCGGAGAGCGAAGTCAGTTTTACAAGTTCTGGCGGGGCACCGGTCTACCACTTCCTGAGCGGATGCAGCGATTCCACAAATGCATGGGAAAGCTGTCCAGCATCTTGCTGGCCGGGGAGGTGAGGAAGGATCGGATTAATGTGCAGTCGCTCCAACCTGTGACCATCACCGAAGACCAGGTGCGCCGCGCAGTTCTAGGGCACAACTTGGGCACAACTGAGGCACAACTAGGGCACAATGAGGGCACAAGGTCAGGACACAAGGAAACCGCTACAGCCCAGGCAGTACGTGGGCTACAGCCGATTTCAACTACGTGTGATTCAAACCACGAAAACAAGTTAACAAGAAAGGACGATAACAAGGTAATCACTTACTCCCCTATACACACCCCTAAGCCACCACAGGACCAGAGCGTGGATGAGTGGTTGGAGGCATACGGCTCCACCTGATCCACTGTGCTGAGATGGCAGCACCCGCCCGCCAATGAAAAAGGGCACCACCCTGTGACGGGGTAGTGCCCTCGATACCGCGAAAGTTTCGTTGTTTCAGTCGTCGTCTGTGGGAGCGAACTGCAGTGCGCCTTCGCGCATCGCCCTGAGCCCAATCATCGCCGCCTTGGTCACGCGATCAATGAATCCGATCTCCAGCATTGTCGATCGCCCTCCCATCCCGATGAGTGCAAATTGAATCGCGTGGAACGCCTCGGTTTCATCGTGCGCAGCCAGCGTTGCGACCTCCACGTCAAAGAAATCGATTCCCTTCTGCCAGTCCGCCGCGACACCTGGATTGTTCCGAGGCCAGTTGATCAGTCGACCTTCTGGATCGCGCATTGTGAAACTAAGGTCCTCGCGGGTTTTGATTGGCGTGTTCATTCGGCACCCCCAGCGCCCAAGGCGGCACACCCGGCCAGCGCGGCCGTGATTTCCTCGCGGTTGCAGTCGGCGGTGTTGGCGCCGTCGGCGGCCAATTTCCAAGCGACGTCTACCAAGTTGCGGACGTGCTGACTGATACCCTTATCCGCCAATGCGGCGTAGAGGACGGCCTCGACCTGGCGTAGGGCGATCTGGGCGACTTCTAGGTCCTCCAACGCGTCATGTGCAACTTCTTGGATGGTGCGGGCCTGGACGCTCATAGGTCACCCCCAACACTTACAGCATCGTGCGCAGCGCCAGAGTAACGATACGGGTAGAGGAAGTTACGGCTGGCAAAAGTGATAGTTTCGAGACGGCGCTCGATCTCAGTGGCGACCGGGTTATCGAAACCGCCAAGTGCCGGGATCACATGACCCATGAGTATTGCGTGCAGTTCTTTGAAAGTGGCGCGAGCCTTATTCATACGCGCCATTTCTTCGGAGCTGATGAACACGTCGCGCACGACCTCGCCTTCAAGCACCAAAACAGCCGGGAGGTTGCTCATACGACACCCCCTAAGCAGATCCCGCGTGATGGGGCGGCGCCCGGCAGAACCTTGAAGCTGATGTCGCCCAGGATCTTCAACGGGGCCAGCTCAGTGAGCTTGATGTTGGCCGGCAGCGCCATGGTGGCGATGATCTGGCCGCGCGCATCCAGAATTTGGATGGTATTCTGTTTAAATTGCATGACGATTACCTTTGAAGTTGCGTCGTGTGATAGCCGGCCCGGTGGTTGCACACCGGGTTGGCACCTCTTCAAGATCGGCAAAATCCTTTGCCAATCGATCGGCTAATTTCTCAGCCGATCAATCGGCGAAACATTCCGCCAGTTACTGCTTACCCTTCTCGCTGATCCAACCCGCCGCCCAGCTCAAGGGGTCTTTCGACTCCATCGGCTTGAGTGGCTTCCCGTCGCGTGCCGCCTGCTTGCCCTCCTGCTCCGTCTCTTCGTGAATCCACACTGCTGTCAGCTTGTAGCCGGCCGCCCGCTGGCGTTCTTTGTAGTCCCGCTGCCTGGCTGCTGCTGACCGCGGGGGTTTGGCTTCGTCTGTCATCTTGCCTCCCTGTTACTAGTTACGATGGGGTAAAGATATACCAGCGTTACTAGTTACGCAATGGGTGTGTGCAAAATAATTGCAGCCCCCAAATCTGGGGGATCTGCCTAGCCGAGATAACACGGGTTTGCGTGGCATCTACCGTAATGCCGGTAGTTTCGCGAGCAAGTCGTAAAAGGGGTTCGTTCCTGGAAACGACACTCCCCACTGGGGGAAGTTACAACCGCATCTGCCGGATGACCTGGCGCGGATCAGCACCGGCGGATATTGCTGAGATAGCGTCCTTGGTCAGTTGGTCCAGGGCCTGCTGTTCGAACGCCTCGGCCATGGATGCAGCCTTGCGCACGATCAGCAGCGCCAGTTCTGGCGGGAACGTGGTCTTGGATGGGTCTGGCAGGTAATCGCAATCGATGACTGACATAGGGGCTCCAGAGATATCCTGACTTCTCAGGGTATCTCGACGCAGTGCCAGGTGAAAACTCTACATACACGCAAAAATGCAGTGAATTATCTCGCCGTGTGACGATTTGGTCTCAGTGAGACGGTTTGGTCTATCTGGCAGATCGGGGGTGGTTCCGATTTTCTCGGTACTCAGCCCCAGCGTTGCGTGACAGACCGTTTGGGCCGAGTCGGACCGTATCGTCTGACTGCAGGACGATCCAAAAACGGCGACTCCTCAAAAGTGAGGAGCCAGAAGTGTCGGATATCCCGACAGATCCAGGTAACGCTTCTAACGTTACTTCACCGTTATCTAACGTGCGCTCACCGGCATTGCCTTTGCGCGCCGCCTGGGCAACCATGAGGATTCTTGACAGACCCTAGACAGATTCCAGCCCATGGCCGCGCTTAACAACGAAATCAAAGCCTTTATCGTCCAGTCCCTGGCGTGCTTCGACTCACCCTCACAGGTCGCAACGGCCGTCATGGAGGGTTTCGGCGTGGTCGTGTCGCGGCAGCACGTCGAAGCCCACGACCCAACCCGCAAGAGCAGCAAGGGCCTGGCAAAGCGCTGGGTGACGCTGTTTGAAGACACCAGGAACGGTTTCAGGTCTGAGGTGGTCAAGGAGCCGATCGCTAACCGGTCCATGAGGTTGCGTGCGCTTGGGCGGATGCATGAAGAGGCCGAGGCGCGCGGACACATTGTGATGGCCATGAAGCTACTGGAGCAGGCTGCCAAAGAGTGTGGCGACATCTACACCAGTCGCAGGGCCAGGACCGACGCGGAAAAATCCGAGCCAGCCGGCCGTGTTGAGGTTGAATTCGTCCTGGCGCCGCACAAGGACGCCTGACAGCAGGTCGGAGCAGGTATTCCCCCATTGGGGAAACACCCCATGAAAGCCCAACCCCAATGGGGGATGAACACAAATCGACGACCATTCGACGACTGCTCGACGACCGATCAGCGAATACCGAGATGCGTCCAAATCTGGACACATCAAATCCGCGCCACGTTTTCATATCTTGCAAAACGTGGCGCGAGAGCCTGACCTACCGAAATGGGATGTCAGCCCTCCCCGCTCCATCCTCAATCTGAGTTCGGACTGAGCCGGAAACCCGGCCCTGTATCATTTTGGCTGATGCCGACTTAATGCAACAAAATCCCCCTCTCCAATCCTGCCAAAACCAACTATTTCAGTCCCATTCAATCCCGTTCTGTGTAGCACCTGAGGTGCACCCTAAAAGCACTGGATATGCGGCCAGATACTGCCTAATGTGAGCTTTGCAAGGCTTTCAACAGCTCACAGAGGATTGATCATGTCAGTCAGCGCCAGCACTACCAAACCCCGTGGCCCACAAACCAAACCCACCCGCGCCGAAATCAATGCCGCGTGGGGCCGCCTACGTTCGGCCGCCGAACAAGGAAGCGTCCAGGCAAGCGCTCTGCTGATCGCGCTTGTTGAGAACCGCCCGCTTCACGTCGACGCCGCTTAATCGGCCCACACATCAAAGGTAACTCAATGAAAATCGGCAAACGCTCCGTCCTCAAAGTTGGCTTGGCCAACCTCCATTACTCCGAATACGAGCACTCTCAGGTAGAGGCCCGAACATTCAATATTCGGCGATCCGATGGCACGAAAGGCACCTGGCAGGCCGGCGGCTTGCTGAAGTCGGTTCGCCATTTGCAGGGCTTGGCGCTGGAGACTTTCAAGGACCTTGGAGAAGAAATTCTCTCGATTCGCGGAAATAAAGACCTGAACGCCGCGGCCATCGAGCGCAAGGGCAAGGAGCAGATTGACGGGATCGTTCCTGCCTTGATGCCGGCTATGGAAAAGGCGGCAAAGGATATGCTGACGCTGGCCCAAACAGTGGTCAACGGCTTTGCTCCGGTCACGCCTCGCGCAAGCTCGGACGTTGTTGGCTTCCTGGCTGATCAGGAGCTACGAGCCATCGTGCGGAGCCTTAAGCCGGAAGAGCGCCAGCGACTAGTCGCGGAGGCACGCGCAGGCAGTCACCCCGACGTTGTAGAGGCGGTGCTCAGGGCAAACCCAATGCTCTCCGGGCTATCGCCAGAGGCGGCTGACAGCCTTTCGCGCGCAGGCATTGCCGCCTCGCGCGCCGAAGACATCGAAGGGCTCAAGCAGATGCTGGCGATCTACGATGACGTGCTGGCCACCGCCTCCAATGCCGGTGTCGCACTGAGCGGTATGGTCGCCAATTCGAATGGGTACACCGGTCGCTTTGAGAAGTGGCGATCGGGCTGCGAAGGCTCCGAAGCGCTTCGCGAATGGCTTGCGAAAATGCCCACTCGCACCACCGCAAAAGCATCTCCTGATAAATCCGAAGCGGCCTAGCCTCCACTCGGGCGCAAAGCCCGCCACCTCAATTAGAGAGACAAACCCAAATGAAAACACTTCGCGCTGAATCTGGTGGTAAAAGCCGCCTTGTAGGGATGTGGAAATTCCCCGAAACCGGCCCATTTGCAGACCTGTACGCAGTCGCTCGCGAGGCCCGAAATCACGTCGATGGCCTGCAGATCGCGGCTATGGGCATCATCAACGACGACCGCCGCTCAGATAGTGCGAAGCAGGAAGACATCCGCGCAACCGCGAAGGATCGGCTGTACTTCCTGGGGCAGTTGCAGCGCGACTTTCAGAAGTACAAGGAAAAGGTCAAAGAGCGCGCCGACAAGTTGACCGCCGTTAAACCGTACCGGGATAACGACCCTGTCGCCGTCCAAATCGACCTGGCCTTGGCTGCTCAGTTGCGCGCCATGGAGCCAGCAGAGCGCAACGCCACACTTCTGGCTGGCACTGACAAGGCTTACGTGGATGCCGCACTTCGCCTGCCTCGCGAACTGAGCGGCGTCAGTAGCGAGTGGTACGCCCGAATCACCAAGGAGGCCCTGGTACGCGCCAATCCCCGTGAAGCGCAAGAGATCGCCGACCTGACCGAAGCAGCAGACGCCGCACAAGACGCGCTCAAGACAGCCTTCGGCCTGATCAGCGCCGACGCTGGGATCAGTCTCGACGACCGTGTTGATGCGGCTGGAGAAGCTGCAAAGGAGCTTGTGCAAGGCCCTGCTGAGTCGACCATTGAGCGCATCCAGGACCGCCTGGAGCGGCTCAAGCAAGAAGAGGACGCTGCGGACGAAGCGCTCAAAAAGCAGATCCAAGGCGAAGGGGCTTAATCATTGGCCAAGCCGTTGCCACCAGCAGAGGCGGTGCCGGGCCGAGTTGCCGGGGGGAGATTCGCACCCGGCCATTCCGGCAACCCGGGGGGGCGCTCAGGCCAAACCCAGGCCATCCGGGAGAAGCTCGCGGCGGGTGCCGACGCAGTAACGAAAAAGATCCTGGCCGCCGCCAAGAAGGGCGATATGCAGGCGTGCCGCCTGATCCTTGAGCGACTGGTACCGCCAGTGAAGGCCACCGCCGAGGTGGTCAGCTTCGACCTTGACGACACCGACCTGCCCAGCGCCGCCAAGTCGATCTTGCGGGCGGTGGCGGCCGGCAACCTTCCTCCCGATCAAGGCCGCTCTCTCATTGAGGGCCTGGGCGCCGTCGCGCGAGTGATCGAGGTAGCGGAGCTACAGAAGGCCGTCGAAGAGCTCCGCCAGCAGATGGAGGGTATGCAGCGATGAGCATCCGTAGCCAGGTGGCCAAGCTGCGCCAGCAGACCGGGACCACCCAATTCAACAGGGACGTGCGCGCAATCAGTGACCTTATGGATGAGCTAGTCGCGGAGGCCGCCGGCGGAGGCGAGGCCCGCAAAGAAGACACACTCAGTGCCGTTTTTGACGAAAAAACGACCGCACCAACGATCCGGAGCACCAGCAAGTGACTTTTCAAGAGCGCTTCACAGAGGCCTGCAGCACACAGAAATTCAAACCCTACGAGCTGATCCAGGGGCCAGAGGCTGGTTACACGGTGTGGGAGGTACAGCACGTCAGTGGTGGGCAGCAAGTGACCATCGACGGCCCCTTCTTCACCGAGGAAGAGGCCAGGGTTTCGGCCGATCTGCTAAGAGGAACATTCCGCGGCGCCCGGGCCAGCGAGACGATTCACAACCGGGTATGGAACTACGACCCGCGCCAGGAGCAATTGACCATCGATCAGGCGCGTATGTCGCGCGCAGTGCTCGCCATCCGCCTTGGGCTTCCAGCTCCTTCGACCAATCCATAGGAGGCCTCATGGCCGCTACAGCAATCGATTATTCGCCGCGGACCACTATCTTTTTGGGCGGGTCACTTGCAAAGAAATACGGGCGAAAGCATACCTTTGTCCTTTCCAGTCATGGAGATGTTCGAGAGTCGGTGAGGGCCATAGATGTAAACCACCCCGGGTTCGCCGACGATCTGTGCAGGGCCAAATCCAAAGGGCTTGAATTCGCTATTTTTCGCAATAGGAGGAATGTCGGCGAAGATGAACTTGGCCTGGGCGGGAATAGAGAAATTCGGATTGTCCCGGTGATTACGGGGAGTAAGCGTGCCGGATCATTGCAGACGATAGTCGGCGCCGTGCTAATCGTTGTGGGTGCGGTCGTAACAGCAATGGGTGGCGGTGCCGTGGGCGTACCGATGATGAAGATGGGAGCGGTTGTGGCCATCGGCGGCGTTATCCAAATGCTCAGCCCCCAGGCCGGCGGCCTAAAGACCAGCGCGGCACCAGAGAACACACCTGGCTACGCCTTCGGTAGCGCCAAGAACACCACGGCATCCGGTAACCCGGTACCGCTCTGCTACGGCAAGCGGCGGGTAGGAGGCGCGATCATCAGTGCCGCGATCTACGCCGAAGACCAGATGTAGCCAATACCTGAAGCACCGAAGCCGCCCTTAAGGCGGCTTCAACCCGGGAATGGTACATTCCTCATTTTACGGAGAAGAACCCCATGCAAAGGACAATTGCCCCTCTCGTATTAACCGCCTTGCTGGTGGGCTGCTCGACATCTGCCGTCCCTGTCGATCAAGCAAAGCAGGCCAGTGCCAGCAGCGTTTATTCGTATCAGACGCTCCCCGCTACGCCCTACGCCACACTCACTGTGGTGAGAGATTCCGGCTTTGTCAGTTCGGGTTGTGACATGGGGATCTATGTCGACGGCAAGCTGGTGGCCAGGCTGGCGACCAAGGAGAAGGCCACCTTCAAGATCCCGGCCGGCAACATCGTGCTGGGCGCCGGTGTGATCGGTGGAGGCCTCTGTGGTACCGCCGCGGATCGTCGGGAGCGAGAGGTTTCTCTCGGCGCTGGCCAGGTGAAAAATTACCGTGCCTTCATCAGCAGCGAAGCAGACGTAGACATCCTACCGACCACTCTTTGAACCGCCACCGTGTCGAAAACAACACAGTGTGTTGAAACCTACACGCTGTGGCGTTTCCACCACTCGCCCGGCGATGGCTCGGATTTGAGCCATCCGAGATGTCCCACAATTTCGTGATATCTAATGCGCGCGAACTTGCTCGCATCTAAGCCTTCGGCTTATCCCGCTTCTCGATTGCCAAACGTGCTTTCTCGGGAAGGTTAGCGAATCGATCCTGCGTCCTGAGAGGCCGACTGATGCGCTCCTCGACGATGAAATTAATCATTTCAAACAGAACCGTCACGCTGTCATGGTCGTCCTCAAGATTCATTTCCAAGGGGTGGACAGCGTTATTTCCGGTTACTCGAATAACATCCAAAGCCTGCTGAATATGAGAATCCAGCCCCTGCGAGACCAGGAGTTTAATGTCGGTGTCGATATGATCACCGCTTCCACCAAGGTGTCTCAAGAGCTTTTGTAGGCACAGCCGGAGTATTGCCGCCGCGCCGCGAGGAGACAGTTCACAAATTGCACGGGCCTCTTCAAAGTCAAGCCTGCAGTCTTCCGGTAGCGCCTCATGCGCCTCTACCGCAGGGAGAGTTGGCGGGAAAATTAAAAAGCCGGGCCCAACCCTCCTTTCCGCCCATAAGCTGTCTTTTTTGCAGTGACTGCACCTGCACACTAGAAAGGGGAAAGTGAGATGCCCGCCGTCCTGATACCCGCTCATAGACGACCACTCCATTGTTGCGATAGTCGAGCAATCGGGATGAAGGCAAGTAAACGCTTCAAGCTTGTAGCCAGGGGCAATAAATTTAGGAGCCAAAAGCTTTCTCTCTGGGTGATGGCAAGATTCTTGAGACTACACGTTTATTGGGTATGCCTATCCAGATACAGGCTTATTTTGCCTTACTCGGGCTTTTCGCTTGATAAGTAACATCCAAAGTGCAACAGTATTAGTAGAACGCCCTAACTGATACAGGCACCCATCATGTTCATCCGCGCATACCTCCGAGCATCCACCGAAGAGCAAGACGCCGGCCGCGCCCGCGCCTCGCTCGAGCAGTTCGCCAGCGACCATAACAAGGTCATCGCCAGCGTGTACTTGGAGAACGCCAGCGGCGCCACCGCCGACCGGCCGGAACTGCTGCGTCTGCTGAAAGATGCGCGCAAGGGTGACGTGCTGCTGGTGGAATCCATTGACCGGCTATCCCGTCTCCCGGTGGAGGATTGGCAAAAGCTCAAGGCCGCGATCGACTCCAAGGGGCTGCGCATCGTCGCGCTCGACCTGCCTACCAGTCACCAGGGAATGCAGGACACCAAGGGCGACGAGTTCACCGGGCGGATGCTGGGAGCCATCAACTCAATGCTGGTGGAAATGATGGCCGCGATCGCGCGCAAGGATTACGAGCAGCGCCGCGACCGTCAGGCCCAGGGCATCGAGAAGGCCAAGGCCGCCGGCAAGTACCAGGGGCGCCCGGTGGACGCCGATCTGCACAAGCGCGTGACCGAACTACTCGGCGCCGGCCTGGGCATTCGCGCGACGGCCCGGCACGCCAACTGCTCCACCACCACCGTACTTAGGATCAGAGACCTGGCCACCGCCTGACCTGCAGAACCCAGCCGGTTACTTCTGGGTTATCGAATCGAACCCGGCCGCAAACAAAAAAGCCCCGCCAGAGCATCGCCCGGCGGGGCTTTTTATTCGCCTGCTGCTGTCACCCTGCTGTCACGGGGGTTTCTGCTGCTGGGCGTAATAGGCTGTAAGCCTTGAATTCAGTGGTGCACCCGGCGGGATTCGAACCCACGACCCCTGCCTTCGGAGGGCAGTACTCTATCCAGCTGAGCTACGGATGCTTGTGCGGGCGACATCATACCCATGTCGACCTTGGGCGTCCATGCTGGTTTTTGGCTGCTGGCGGGTGGGAATTGTCTGTGTTGGGGCCTTGCGTCGGGCGCTGTGGCTCGGTGGTGGGGTGCGGGGCTTGAGGTCGTTGATCTGATAAATCCGGCAAATAAGCGGTTTTTGTTCTTTTTTTCGAACATCCTATTGCCCTGTACCCCCTTTGATCCTAGGATTCGTTTGAGATTTCAAACGCTCTGTCTCCCGTGCGCTCTCCACTTGCTTGCACGCAGGGGCTGATTTCCCTGACGGCAGCCCCCAAAGGCGCCTTTCAACAACTCTAATTCGCTCCGCGCGCGCGCGGTGCTGTTAAGGAAAGCCGACATGCAGCTTAAAGATGCCCAGTTGTTCCGCCAGCAAGCCTTTATCGATGGGGCTTGGGTCGATGCGGACAACGGTCAGACCATCAAGGTCAACAACCCCGCCACGGGCGAGATTCTCGGCACCGTGCCGAAGATGGGCGCCGCTGAAACCCGCCGCGCCATCGAAGCGGCGGACAAAGCGCTGCCGGCCTGGCGTGCGCTGACCGCCAAGGAGCGCGCCAACAAGCTGCGCCGCTGGTTCGAGCTGATCATCGAGAACCAGGAAGACCTGGCGCGCCTGATGACCCTGGAACAGGGCAAGCCGCTGGCCGAAGCCAAGGGCGAAATTGTCTACGCCGCCTCCTTTATCGAGTGGTTCGCCGAAGAAGCCAAGCGCATCTACGGTGATGTGATTCCCGGCCACCAGCCGGACAAGCGTCTGATCGTGATCAAGCAACCGATCGGCGTGACCGCTGCGATCACGCCGTGGAACTTCCCCGCCGCGATGATCACGCGTAAAGCCGGCCCGGCCCTGGCCGCCGGTTGCACCATGGTGCTCAAGCCTGCCTCGCAAACGCCGTTCTCGGCGTTCGCCCTGGCTGAACTGGCGCAGCGTGCCGGCATTCCGAAAGGCGTGTTCAGCGTGGTCTCCGGCAGCGCCGGCGATATCGGCAGCGAGCTGACCAGCAACCCGATCGTGCGTAAATTGTCCTTCACCGGCTCGACCGAAATCGGTCGCCAGTTGATGGCCGAATGCGCCAAGGACATCAAGAAAGTGTCCCTGGAGCTGGGCGGCAACGCTCCGTTCATCGTGTTCGACGACGCTGACCTGGATAAGGCCGTCGAAGGCGCGATCATCTCCAAGTACCGCAACAACGGCCAGACCTGCGTCTGCGCCAACCGTCTGTACGTTCAAGACGCGGTGTACGACGCGTTCGCGGAAAAACTCAAAGTGGCGGTGGCCAAGCTCAAGATCGGCAACGGTCTGGAAGACGGCACCACCACCGGCCCGCTGATCGACGGCAAAGCCGTGGCCAAGGTCCAGGAACACATTGCGGACGCGCTGGCCAAAGGCGCCACGCTGCTGGCGGGCGGCAAGGTCATGGAAGGTAACTTCTTCGAGCCGACCATCCTGACCAACGTGCCGAAAAATGCCGCTGTGGCGAAGGAAGAAACCTTCGGCCCACTGGCGCCGCTGTTCCGTTTCAAGGACGAAGCCGAAGTGATCGCGATGTCCAACGACACCGAGTTCGGCCTCGCGTCCTACTTCTATGCGCGTGACCTGAGCCGTGTGTTCCGTGTGGCCGAAGCCCTGGAATACGGCATGGTCGGCGTCAACACCGGGTTGATCTCCAACGAAGTGGCGCCGTTCGGCGGTATCAAGGCTTCGGGCCTGGGCCGTGAAGGTTCCAAGTACGGGATCGAGGATTACCTGGAAATCAAATACCTCTGCCTGGGCATCTAAGCCCGGCAAGGCATTGCTGCAAACGCAAAGGGCACGAGAGCGCTGACCCTTTGCGTGTTTTACACCGTTATTCGTAGTGGCCGGGAACGCTGTGTCAGTCGATCATCGCATGCTGCCGTAGTTGCCCCCCGCCACGTATTCCTTGAACAACGCCACCCGATGAGTGGCGAATGAGGACTTTATGAGCAAGACCAACGCTTCCCTGATGAAACGCCGTGAAGCCGCTGTACCGCGCGGTGTTGGCCAGATTCACCCGATCTTCGCCGAGTCCGCGAAGAACGCCACCGTGACCGACGTTGAAGGTCGCGAGTTCATCGACTTCGCCGGCGGTATCGCCGTGCTGAACACCGGCCACGTACACCCGAAAATCATCGCGGCTGTGACCGAGCAACTGAACAAGCTGACCCACACCTGCTTCCAGGTACTGGCCTACGAGCCTTACGTGGAACTGTGCGAAAAAATCAACGCCAAGGTCCCAGGTGATTTCGCCAAGAAAACCCTGCTGGTCACCACCGGTTCCGAAGCGGTTGAGAACGCCGTGAAAATCGCCCGCGCTGCCACTGGCCGTGCCGGCATCATCGCGTTCACCGGCGCGTACCACGGTCGCACCATGATGACCTTGGGCCTCACCGGTAAAGTCGTGCCTTACTCGGCCGGCATGGGCCTGATGCCAGGCGGCATCTTCCGCGCGCTGTACCCGAACGAACTGCATGGCGTGAGCGTCGACGACTCCATTGCCAGCATCGAACGCATCTTCAAGAACGATGCCGAGCCGCGTGATATCGCTGCCATCATCATCGAGCCGGTGCAGGGCGAAGGCGGTTTCTACGTCGCGCCTAAACCTTTCATGAAGCGCCTGCGCGAACTGTGCGACAAGCACGGCATCCTGCTGATCGCCGACGAAGTGCAAACCGGTGCCGGCCGTACCGGTACGTTCTTCGCCATGGAACAGATGGGCGTGACTGCCGACCTGACCACCTTCGCCAAATCCATCGCCGGCGGTTTCCCGTTGGCCGGTGTGTGCGGCAAGGCCGAATACATGGATGCCATCGCGCCAGGCGGCCTCGGCGGCACCTACGCCGGTAGCCCGATCGCTTGCGCCGCGGCCCTGGCCGTGCTGGAAGTGTTCGAAGAAGAGCACCTGCTGGATCGCTGCAAAGCCGTCGGCGAGCGTCTGGTTTCCGGCCTCAAGGCCATCCAGGCCAAGTACCCGGTGATCGGCGACGTGCGTGCCCTGGGCGCGATGATCGCGATCGAGCTGTTCGAAGGTGGCGACACCCACAAGCCAAACGCTGCTGCCGTTGCCGCTGTAGTGGCCAAGGCGCGTGAGAAAGGCTTGATCCTGCTGTCCTGCGGCCCTTACGGCAACGTGTTGCGCATCCTGGTGCCGCTGACCGCGCCGGACGAGCAACTGGACAAAGGCTTGGCAATCATCGAAGAGTGCTTCTCCGAGCTGTAAGCCCGGGCTGAACCGATCGATAGAAAAAACCCGCTTCGGCGGGTTTTTTTTTACCTGATGCAGCACATTCAGTGGTTGTTCATTGTACGTAGGCCGCCGCATTGTCTAAGGTGCAGGCATTGCAGATGGAGCGTGCAGGATGAGTGCTGTGGATTTACCCGCTGTACCCCGGGTGTTGATTGCTGAGGCAGACCCTTGGTCGCGGGACCTGCTCAAGCAGGTGTTGTTGAATGTGCGTTGCGACGCACGGCTGGATATGTGTGGCGATGGCCGGCAAGCGGCTACGCTGCTGCGCGACAAAGCCTACGACCTGATCGTGGCGGATTGGGAACTGCCGGGCATCGATGGCCTGAGCCTGTTGCGCAATGTGCGTCAGCAGCGTCGCTCGCCCGCGTTGCCGTTCATCCTCTTGAGCAGTCGCAATGACAGCGCCAGTGTGCGTGAGGCCTTGCCCTTGGCGCCCACGGCGTATCTGACCAAACCGCTGAACATGGACGGCCTGACCCAGCGCCTGCAAGACCTGCTGCTCAACGAAGGCGAAAGCGTGTACTGCGAAGTGCCGCGACTGGCGCCGGGCATGACCTTGTCGGTGTTCCTCGAGCGCCGCCGCGACGCCTGCGATGGCGCGCCGCTGTGGGTCGATGTGAAGGCCGCCGTGCAAGACAGCCTCGGGCCGGAGGGCCTGGACCTCAAGTGCCTGGAAGACCGCGTGTGTATGGACCCGCAGATCACCGCCGTGCTGATCGCCGCCGCCAACAGCGCCGGCCATCACGGCACGCCGGTGCAGACCCTGTCGGCGGCGTTGCACAAGCTGCAGGCCGGGCAAAGCATGAACCTGATACTCGGCCTGGCGCTCAAGCACAACGTGGTATTGGGTGATCCAGGCCTGGTGGCGTATGCCGAGCGTCACTGGCAGTTGTCCCAGGACACCGCCGACTACGCCCGCCGCCTGGCGCGCATGCTGGAGCTGGACCACGAGCGCTGTTACAGCGCGGGCATCCTGCATCGGCTCGGCGACCTGGCGTTGTTGCGCTGCCTGGAAGACTGGCGCCAGGGTGGCGGGGCGCTGGATGACGAAGCGATTGGCGAGTCGCTGCACGCCTTTGGTGCCGCCTACGGTTCGGCGTTGCGCACGCGTTGGCGCTTGCCGCTGGAACTGCGTCAGTTGATCGCGGCGATCTACTCCCTGGAAGGCGGGGTGTATTCGCGGGAGGCGCTGGTGATGAACCTGGCGGCGCAGATGGCGCGGTTGACCGAGCATGAAGGGCTGGAAGCGCTGGCCAGGAGCAAGACCGCGCGCTTGTTGAAAATGGGGCTGTCGGAGCTGATGAGGTTGCGCAAGGCCTAAAGGCTATGAAATTCAGATGTGGGAGGGGGCAGGTTCCCTCCCACATTTGCTCTGTGTTGATTCTCTAGCCAGCAACCACGCGGTTTTTGCCCAGGCGCTTGGCTTCGTACATGGCGCCATCCGCGCGGGCGAACAGGTTGTTCAGGGTCGAGTCTTGCTCGTTGAGGTTGGCCAGGCCCTGGCTGACCGTCACGGTGAATGCGTGGCCTTCATAGCTGAAGCTCAACGCCTGGATTTCCTTGCCAAGCCGCTCAGCGACTTGCAGCGCCATCTCCGGCGCGCAACCGGGCAGCACGGCGGCGAACTCTTCGCCGCCAATGCGCCCGAACAGGTCGCCACGGCGCAGTACGCCACGACCGCTCTCGGCAATGCGCCGCAACACCTGATCGCCCTCCAAGTGGCCGTAGGTGTCGTTGACGTCCTTGAAGTCATCGATGTCCAGCAGCAGGAATGCCAGCGGCGCAGCCTGGGCGCGGGCGCTGTCGAAGGCCTGGTTGGCGCATTCGAAAAAGTGTCGGCGGTTGCTGCTCTGGGTCAGCACGTCGGTGGTGGCCAGGCGGTGCAACTCCAGCTCCAACTGTTTCTTGTCGGTGATGTCCTCGGCCATGCCGACCACGATCAACGGCTCGCCCGGTTCGGCCTGCTGGTTGATGTAGCACTTGTCGCTGAGCCAGCGAATCTGCCCGCCGGCCGTGATGATGCGGTACTCGCGGTCTTCCACGGCGCCTTGTTCGAGTACGCGGGCCAGGCTGTGTTCGGCGTAGTCGAGGTCTTCGGGGTGAATGCTGTTGCGCCATTCCCGGTGGTCGGCCAGCAGCATGCCGGCGGAACGGCCAAACACCCGCTCATACGCCGGGCTCACATACAGCACGCGTCGCGACGCCCAGTCGATGGCCCATAGCACCGCATTCACGCTGACCAGCAGGGAACTGAGTAGTTGCTCACGCTCACTCAGCCGCTCGACCTCGCCCTGGGCGTGCATCAACGCCAGCAAGGTTGCTGCGGCTGCGGGGCGTGGGGGTTCAGCGGTGGGGGGATCGGGCAGGTGCGTTTTTTCTTGGACCATCGGCACAACTCTCTCTGGGCGCGCCGCAGGGTTCAGCAGCGGTCACAACAAGGGGCCACCATGATGGCGAAGTGTTGTTTGAGAGGGGCGAATTGCGTCTAAGTTCCGTCATTGGGGGCGATTGTGACGGATTTATGGGTGTCTGGAGAATGGCGTCAAAAAAGCGATCAAAGGGGAAGGCAAGCCTTCCCCCTCCGCGTGTTCACACCGTTGCAGGGCGCAACGAGTAGGTCTTCAATTGGTGGGCAAAATCGCGCAGGGACTGGATGCCGCTGGCCTCGGCCTCATGCACCCATTCCTTGATCGCGGCCAGCATATCGTGGCCGTTGGAGCTGGTCTTGAGCCAGATCTGCTGCAGGGCCAGACGCTTTTCGTAGATCACTTTCAGGGCTTGGCTGTGTTCCAGCATGCTCTGGATACGCAGGTGGTGGCGGTCATCCAGCAGGCTGGTTTCCCGCGACAGCAGGCGCTTGGCACGGTGGAACTGATGGCGCACCGAGTGATCGACCTTCTCCAGTTCCTGCTTGACCAGCGGGCCGATCACCAGCTTGCGGTACTGGGCCATGATCTGGAAACGGTTGTTGAGGATCGCCATGGCGGTGTCCATGTCCAGGTGGCCCTTGCCTTCGACACGGTGGGCGATCGGCGCGACGCGCTGCACCTTGGCCAGGCGCAGCAGGCTGAACAGCTTGATCCACGCCCAGCCGAGGTCGAACTCCCATTTCTTCACCGACAGTTTGGCGGAGTTGGGGTAGGTGTGGTGGTTGTTGTGCAGCTCTTCGCCGCCCACGATGATGCCCCACGGCACCAGGTTGGTCGCCGCGTCCCGGCATTCGAAGTTGCGATAGCCCACGGCGTGGCCGAGGCCGTTGATCACACCGGCGGCCCAGAATGGAATCCACATCATCTGGATCGCCCAGATGGTGATGCCGATGGTGCCGAACAGCAGAAGGTCGATCACACCCATGATTGCCACACCCAAGAGCGGGTAGGGCGTGTAGAGTTTGCGTTCGATCCAGTCGTCCGGGCAGTTCTTGCCGTAGATGCGCAGGGTCTCGGGGTTCTCCGCTTCGGCGCGATAGAGCTCGGCACCTTTGCGCAATACGGTAGACAGGCCTTTAATGACGGGGCTGTGCGGGTCGTCGACGGTTTCGCATTTGGCGTGATGCTTACGGTGGATGGCGGTCCACTCGCGGGTGTTCTGCGCCGTGGTCAGCCACAGCCAGAAGCGGAAGAAGTGTTTCAGGCCGGCATTGAGCTCCAGGGAGCGATGGGCTGAATAGCGGTGCAGATAGACGGTGACCCCAATAATGGTCACGTGGGTCATCAACAGGGTGACTGCCACCAGTTGCCAGGCTGACAGGTCAAGAAAACCGTTGTACCACATAGGCTGTATGGCCCTCAGAAAAAGAAAAAAACAGCTCACGCATTATCACTAAGCTCACAGAGAAAACCAGCCGACCTTTCAGATAGGAGTGACGGGATGTTTCTTATTCTATAATCCGTAACCTTTGTAGGGCGAATCTAGCTTTTTAGTAAGGATTACTGGCCATATGTTGTTCTCATACCGAGGTGCCCGGCGTGCGGGGTTGGTATATCTGCTGGTTTCGCTGCTGTGGGTTGTGCTTACTCACCGGGTATTGATCAAGTTCCTCGATGACCCGGTTGAGTTAAATCAGTGGCTGCAGCTGCGCGGCTATGTGTGGGTGGCCCTCAGCGCCCTGGTGATTTACCTGATGTGCGCGCGCTTTGCGCGCGTCAACGAATTGCAGCAACCGCTCAAAGAGAGTCGTGAGCGCCTGCGCCAGGCCGCTGCCGTGTTCGATTGCACCCGTGAAGGGGTGCTGGTCACCGATGCCAAGGGGCAGATCGTCCATGTGAACCGGGCCTTTATGGCGATCACCGGCTATCGGCGCGAAGATGTCATGGGCGAGCAACCCAGCTTGTTCAAGTCAGGCCGCCATTCGTCGAGTTTTTACCAGCAGATGTTCCTGGCCCTGGAGCAAACCGGCGAGTGGAGCGGGGAAATCTGGAACCGGCGCAAAAGCGGCGAGATTTATCCACAGTGGCAAACCATCCGGGTGATTCACGACGACCTCGGCCATGTCAGCCATTACGTCGCGGTGTTTTCCGATATCAGCGCCATCAAGGATTCCGAGCACGAACTGGCGCACCTCGCGCACCACGACCCGCTGACCGACCTGCCCAACCGCCTGCTGTTCACCGACCGCGCCGAGCAGGCCCTGGCTTCGGCGCAAGTGCATAAACGCGGCTGTGCGTTGCTGCTGCTCGACCTGGACCACTTCAAGATCATCAACGACAGCCTGGGCCATAACGTCGGCGACCAGTTGCTCAAATTGGTCGGTGAACGCCTGAGAAGCCAATTCGGCACCGGCGTGACGCTGGCGCGGCTGGGCGGGGACGAATTCGCGGTGTTGGCGGAAAACTGTCCACAGGTGGTGCAGGCCGCCGCGCTCGCGCAACGCATGCTCGATGCGATGAAACTTCCGTTCAATTTCGACGGCCACCAATTGTTTATCAGTGCGAGCGTTGGCATCAGCCTGTTTCCCAGCGACGCGCTGAGTGCCCAGCAGTTGTTGCGTAACGCCGATTCCGCGTTGTTCAAGGCCAAGAGCGTCGGCCGTGAAGGCTACGCGTTGTACACCGAAGAGTTGACTGCCCACGCGCAGAACCGCGTGGAAATTGCCGGCGAACTGCGCCGCGCCCTCGACCAGCAGGAGCTGCGTGTCTACTACCAGCCGGTTCACGACCTGCACACCAGCCGCCTGATCGGCGTCGAAGCCCTGGTGCGCTGGCAACACCCGGAGCGCGGCCTGGTGCCGCCGGTCGAGTTCATCCCCATCGCCGAACGCACCGGGTTGATTGCCGATATCGACGCCTGGGTCATGCACGAGGCTTGCGCCCAGATGTGCCAGTGGCTGGAGGACGGCGTGCCGTTGAGGTTTATCGCGATCAACGTGTCCAGTCGCTTGTTTGCGCGACGCGAGTTGTATGAGCAAGTCGCCAAGGTGCTGCACGACACTGGCCTGGACCCGGCTTACCTGGAGCTGGAAGTCACCGAAAGCGCGGTGATGGAAGACCCCGAAGTGGCCCTGGAACAACTGCACCGCCTGCGCGAGCTGGGCCTGCGCCTGGCCATTGACGACTTTGGCACCGGCTATTCGTCGCTGCTGCGTCTCAAGCGCCTGCCGGTGCAGAAGCTCAAGATCGACCAGGGCTTTGTCGCCGGGGTGCCGTGGGATGAAGACGACGCCGCCATCGTGCGCGTGGTGATCGCCCTGGCGAAAAGCATGGGCATGCAGGTACACGCCGAAGGGATCGAACAGGTGGAACAGGCGCGGTTCCTGCTGGAGCAAAAATGCGACATGGGCCAGGGCTATTGGTTTGGCCGCCCGATGCCAGCGTGTGAAATCGACTGGGACCGGGCACCCGCCATCCAGAGTTGAAATGCAGTCAACTGTGGGAGGGAGCAAGCCCCCTCCCACAGTTGGATATTCGCCAGGCTCGATTTTGGCACTTGGCCACAAAACGCCGTCGTAACCCCACGTCCGGCCAGAAAATTCTTTCTGGTTATATAAACATTCTTAAATAGTATTTTTAAGAATATCCGCGCTTATCTACTATCGCCCTCACGCCGCAAGCAGTGCCGCCACTGCGCGGCACTTTTCATTTCAGGAGCGAGATCATGAGCGCATCTCTACGTAGCGTCGACGGCCAGGACGAAGCAGCCATTTTGCGTGAGATCCAGAGCGCGTTGCGCGATCTGCGCTTTGGCGCGGTGGAAATCACTGTACACAACGCTCAAGTAGTACAGATCGAACGCAAAGAAAAATTCCGCCTGCAGAACCCGGGTAACAAACCGGCCTGAGCAAGAGCGGCGATAGACCCATCACTATAAAAAATGCCCCTGTAGGCGCGAGCTTGCTCGCGAAAAGCTTGAAGGCAACGCGTTGCACCTGATGTGCAGCGTTATCGTTGACGTTTTTCGCGAGCCAGCTCGCTCCTGCAGTCGTCAGCCAACACCCCGGAATTTCAGGAGCTTTCTATGTCGTCGATTCGCCGTTACGCCCTGGCTGCCTTGGCCAGCGCCGTGTTTGCCGGGTCTGCCGTTGCCAAGGACTACGAGTTGCTCAACGTCTCGTATGACCCGACCCGTGAGCTGTACCAGGACTACAACGCTGAGTTCACCAGCTACTGGAAACAGTCCCACCCCGGCGACAGCGTCAAGATCCAGCAATCCCACGGCGGCTCGGGCAAACAGGGCCGTGCGGTGATCGACGGCCTGCGTGCCGACGTCGTGACCCTGGCCCTGGCCGGCGATATCGACGAAATCGCCAAGTTGGGCAAGACCCTGCCGGAAAACTGGCAGACCCGCCTGCCGGATGCGAGCACCCCGTACACCTCGACCATCGTGTTCCTGGTGCGCAAGGGCAACCCCAAAGGCATCAAGGACTGGGGCGACCTGATCAAGAAAGACGTGGCGGTCATCACCCCGAACCCGAAAACCTCCGGCGGTGCGCGCTGGAACTTCCTCGCCGCCTGGGCCTATGGCCTGAAAGCCGGTGGCAGCGAAGCCAAGGCGCAGGAATACGTCAAAGAGCTGTTCAAGCACGTACCGGTCCTCGACACCGGGGCGCGCGGTTCGACCATCACCTTCGTCAACAACGGTCAGGGTGACGTGTTGCTGGCCTGGGAAAACGAGGCGTTCCTGGCATTGAAAGAAAACGGCGGCGCCGACAAGTTCGACATCGTCGTACCGTCCCTGTCGATCCTCGCCGAGCCGCCTGTGGCCGTGGTCGACAAGAACGCCGAGAAAAAGGGCAACACCGAGATCGCTACCGAGTACCTCAAGCACCTGTACAGCCCGGCTGGCCAGGAGATTGCGGCGAAGAACTTCTACCGCCCACGCGATGAGAAAATCGCCGCCAAATACGCCCAGCAGTTCCCGAAGCTGGATTTGGTGACTATCGACAAAGACTTCGGCGGCTGGAAAACTGCGCAGCCGAAATTCTTTAACGACGGTGGCGTGTTCGACCAGATCTACTCGGCGCAATAAAAACACCGCCCTCTGTAGGAGCGAGCTTGCTCGCGAAGAAGGTCCAGGCACCGCGTGCACCCAGATTGTGCGCGTTATCGTTGACGTTTTTCGCGGGTAAGCCCGCTCCTACAGAGCACGCATTCACCTGCGGGTTTTGTGTGTCAGACCTGCTAACCAAGGACTTTTATGTCGCGTCGTATTTCCCCCGTCATACCCGGCTTCGGGCTGACGCTGGGCTACACCGTGGTGTACCTCAGCCTGATCGTACTCATCCCCCTCGCGGCGATGTTTGTACACGCCGCTCAACTTACCTGGGATCAGTTCTGGAACATCATCACCGCACCGCGTGTGCTGGCGGCATTGAAGTTGAGCTTCAGCACCGCGCTGTACGCCGCGCTGATCAATGGCCTGATCGGCACGCTGCTGGCCTGGGTGCTGGTGCGCTACACCTTCCCCGGGCGCAAGATCATCGATGCGATGATCGACCTGCCGTTCGCCCTGCCCACGGCCGTCGCCGGTATCGCGCTGACCGCGCTGTACACCCCGACCGGCCTGGTCGGCCAGTTCGCCGCCGACCTGGGCTTCAAGATCGCCTACAGCCCCTTGGGCATCACCCTGGCGCTGACCTTCGTCACGTTGCCGTTCGTGGTCCGCACGGTGCAGCCGGTCCTCGCCGATATCCCCCGGGAAATCGAAGAAGCCGCCGCCTGCCTGGGCGCCAAGCCGTTGCAGGTGTTCCGCTACATCCTCGTGCCCGCGTTGCTGCCTGCCTGGCTGACCGGCTTCGCCCTGGCGTTTGCCCGTGGCGTCGGTGAGTACGGTTCGGTGATCTTCATCGCCGGCAACATGCCGATGAAGACCGAGATCCTGCCGCTGCTGATCATGGTCAAGCTCGACCAGTACGACTACCACGGCGCCACCTCCATCGGTGTGCTGATGCTGGTGGTTTCCTTCGTGTTGCTGCTGCTGATCAATTTGCTGCAGCGGCGCATCGAACACCCATAAGGAGGCGCGGAACATGTCCCAATCGTCTATCTCCGCCGCGTCCTCGGCCAACGCTGCCCGGCGTGGCAGTGCGCTGTCGCGGCGCATCCTGATCAGCCTGGGCTGGCTGGTGTTCTTCCTGTTCCTGGTGCTGCCGCTGTTTATCGTGGTGTCCCAGGGCTTGAAGAATGGCCTCGGCGCGTTCTTCACCGCGATCCTCGAGCCCGATGCGCTGTCGGCGCTCAAGCTCACGGTGGTCGCCGTGCTGATCTCGGTGCCGCTCAACGTGGTGTTCGGCGTCAGCGCCGCATGGTGCGTGAGCAAGTACTCGTTCCGTGGCAAGAGCATCCTGGTGACGCTGATCGACCTGCCGTTCTCGGTGTCGCCGGTGATCGCGGGCCTGGTCTATGTGCTGATGTTCGGCGCCCAGGGCTTCTTTGGGCCGTGGCTGCAGGCGCATGACATCCAGATCGTGTTCGCCTTGCCCGGCATCGTGCTGGCGACCATCTTCGTCACCGTGCCGTTCGTGGCCCGGGAGCTGATCCCGCTGATGCAGGAACAAGGCACCCAGGAAGAAGAAGCCGCGCGGCTGCTTGGCGCCAATGGCTGGCAGATGTTCTGGCATGTCACCGTGCCGAATATCAAATGGGGCCTGATCTACGGCGTGGTGCTGTGTACCGCGCGGGCGATGGGTGAGTTCGGCGCGGTGTCGGTGGTGTCCGGCCACATTCGCGGCGTGACCAACACGTTGCCGCTGCACGTCGAGATTCTCTACAACGAATACAACCACGTCGCCGCGTTTGCGGTGGCGAGTCTGTTGCTGATCCTGGCGCTCTTCATCCTGCTGCTCAAGCAGTGGAGCGAGAACCGTATCAACCGCCTGCGCGCAGCTGCGGCTGAGGAATAATCCATGTCCATCGAAGTCCGTAATGTCAGCAAGAACTTCAACGCCTTCAAGGCCCTGAACAGCATCAACCTGGACATCCAGAGTGGCGAGCTGGTGGCGTTGCTGGGGCCCTCCGGCTGCGGCAAGACCACCTTGCTGCGCATCATCGCCGGTCTCGAAACCCCGGATACCGGCAGCATCGTGTTCCACGGTGAAGACGTCTCCGGCCACGACGTGCGTGATCGCAACGTCGGGTTTGTGTTCCAGCACTACGCGCTGTTCCGCCACATGACCGTGTTCGATAACGTCGCCTTCGGCCTGCGCATGAAGCCGAAAAACCAGCGCCCGAACGAAAGCCAGATCGCGGTCAAAGTCCACGAACTGTTGAACATGGTGCAACTGGACTGGCTGTCCGACCGCTACCCGGAACAACTCTCCGGCGGCCAACGCCAGCGCATCGCCCTGGCCCGCGCCCTGGCGGTGGAGCCCAAAGTGCTGCTGCTCGACGAACCCTTCGGCGCCCTCGACGCCAAGGTGCGCAAAGAGCTGCGCCGCTGGCTGGCGCGCCTGCACGAAGATATCAACCTGACCTCGGTGTTCGTGACCCACGACCAGGAAGAGGCGATGGAAGTTGCCGACCGTATCGTGGTGATGAACAAGGGCGTGATCGAGCAGATCGGCTCACCGGGCGACGTCTACGAAAACCCGGCCAGCGATTTCGTCTACCACTTCCTCGGCGACTCCAACCGCCTGCACCTGGGGGGCGACCAACACGTGCTGTTCCGCCCCCACGAAGTGTCGCTGTCGCGCCATGAACTGGAAGACCACCATGCCGCCGAAGTGCGCGATATCCGGCCGCTGGGGGCGACCACGCGGGTGACGTTGAAAGTCGAAGGCCAGAGCGAACTGATCGAAGCCGAAGTGGTGAAAGACCACGACAGCCTGATCGGCCTGGCGCGGGGCGAGACCTTGTTCTTCAAACCCAAGGTCTGGCAAAAAGCCTGAACACACTGCAATAACAAATGTGGGAGGGGGCTTGCCCCCGATAGCGGTGTATCAGTCAATATCTTCAGTGACTGACCCACTGCAATCGGGGGCAAGCCCCCTCCCACATTCAGACTTCTCTCGGCTTCAGATCGCGGCGAGCGACTGGCCCGGAGCGGCGTTCAATCTGCTCTTTGAGCTCGTGCCGCAACCCCAGCAAAAACGCCAACTCCGCCACCACAAACAACGGCCCGACGATCAGCCCCGACACGTCATCCACAAACGCCGGCTTCTTGCCTTCGTAGTAATGCCCGACAAACTGAATCACCCAACCCACCACGAACATACCGATACCGCCGCTGAGCCAGACCGGCGTGCTTTGCGCCGCCAGTACATGCCCGGCCCACACCGACAAGCCCATCAGCACGCTCATCAGCACGCCCAGCACGAGTTCCAGGCGCAGGTAGAACCACGCCGCAAGCAGCGCAACGATCAGCGCCGGCGACAGCCAGAGCCCGGCCAGCGGCCACTCCGGGCGTGAAAGCAACGCGGCGACGGCGACCACGATCAGCGGGATGCCGATAAAGTGGCTGGCGATATTGCGCGGGTCGCGGTGGTAGGCGGCGTATTGACTGAGGTGGTCGACGAGGCTTTTCATTGTTATTCCTCCTGTAGGATGTTTGATCATGCCCTGTCAGCCTTCGCCTAACTGTCAGTTGGGCGACAATCTTCGGAGTTCTCATGAACGCAGAGCAATGGCGACCCCGGCTGGCTGCCGGGCACTGGTTCAGCCACTTGCCCGGCGCTTTTCAGCATAGTCTGCTGGCCCACGCGCGGCTGCGGCTGCTGACGGCGGGGCAATACCTGTTCAAGCGCGGTGACCAGCCCTGCGGCTTGTATGCGGTGCTCGACGGCAGTTTGCGGATCAGCGCGGTGAACGAGCAGGGCAAGGAAGCGCTGCTCAGCCTGGTGGAGTCGCCCTACTGGTTCGGTGAAATCTGCCTGTTCGACGGCCTGCCGCGCACCCACGACGCCTGTGCGGTCGGGCCGTGCAAGCTGTTGCAGGTGCCCCAGCAGGCATTGCTCGACATTCTCGATGAAACCCCGCAGTACTGGCGCGACTTGGCCTTGTTGATGAGCCAAAAGTTGCGCCTGAGTTTCATCGGCCTCGAACAGCTCAGCCTGATGCCCGCCTCGGTGCGGCTGGCCCATCGTTTGTTGATGATCATTGAAGGGTACGGCGACATCGAGCCCTCAAAACGCCGGCTGCAGTTACCCCAGGAAGACCTGGCGGCGATGTTGAGCCTGTCGCGCCAGACCACCAACGCCTTGCTCAAGGACCTGCAAGCCCAGGGCATCGTGCGCCTGGGCTATGGCGAGATCGAAATCCTCGATGCACAGCGCCTGCGTGAGGCGGCGCACACCTGAGGGTGTTAGCCTGCAGGTCTGATCAATCGAGGTGTGTTATGCGCGTGCTGTTAGTGGAACATGAATCCGAAGAAGCACAGCGGATGGCCCAGGGTTTGAACGAGGCCGGTTATTCCGTGGAAGTCGCGGCCAACGGCATGGCCGCCCAGCGGCTTGTCGAGGGCAACGAGTACGACCTGGTGATTCTGGACGTGATGCTGCCGGGGCTGAATGCCTGGACACTGCAGCAGGCGATTCGGCACAAGGGCGAGACGCCGGTGTTGTTTCTGACCAGCCCGGGTGGGATCGAAGACCGTCTGCGCGACTTGGAATTGCATGAGGATGATTATTTACTCAAGCCGTTTGAAGACAAGGCGCTGGTCATGCGCGTGAAAAAACTACTGCGTCGCGATCGCGGGCGCTGATAGATGTGTGGCCTGGGCTCTCGCGATCGCGGGCAAGCCCGGCTGTTAAATGTGGGAGGGAGCTTGCCCCGATGACGGTGGATCAATTGATGAATGCGCTAGCTGATACACCGCCCCTCCCATAGTTTGATTTTTTAGTTATTAATAAATAGCTTCTTATTCCTTAACGAATATAAACCCCGTCCCTATACTGTCCAGCAACGTTAAACGCTGCAGGAGGGCACACCCATGCACAGCGAATCGATTCGTTACCTGATCGTGCCGGGCTGGCAAGGATCGCCAGAAGATCATTGGCAAACGCATTGGCAGAACAGCCTGCCCAACAGCGCCCGGGTGGAGCAGGCCGATTGGCTGACGCCGCGTCGCGAAGACTGGGTGGCCGCGCTGGCCGAGGCGATCGCCGCCGACAGCACGCCAGTGATTCTGATCGCCCATAGCCTGGGCTGCATCACCGTGGCCCACTGGGCTGCCACTGCCCCGCTGCAGTTTTTGCGGCAGGTGCGCGGGGCGTTGCTGGTGGCGCCGGCGGATGTCGAACGCCCGGCCTGTGCCCCCGCGCTGCGTAACTTCGCGCCGATTCCACGCGACCTGCTGCCGTTTCCCAGCCAGGTGGTCAGCTCCGACAACGACAGTGCCGTCAGCGCCCCCAGGGCCATGGAGCTGGCGCGCGACTGGGGCGCTGAAGCCGGCATTTTGTCCGGTGCCGGGCATATCAATGTGAAGTCCGGCCACCAGCGCTGGGAGCAGGGTTTCGCGTATCTCTATCGCCTGCAAAGCCGCCTGGAGCATCACGCCCGGCGCACGGCCTGAACCTTTTTCAACGCCCCGTCCCTGAGCGGATTGGGGGCGGGAGCCTGCCATGAGTCTGCATGAAACCTTCGGTCAGCCGCTGCTGACCTTCCCCGACGCCGAAAAAAGCCCGCTGAGCATCCGCGCCAAGGCACTGGTGTTCGTCGACCCGCGTTCGCGGCAACTGCGCGAAGCGCTGGAACACCTCGCGCCCCGCGCCTTGCCGGTGTTGATCCGTGGCGAGACCGGCAGCGGCAAAGAGTTGCTGGCGCGGCATATCCATCGGGGCAGCGACCGCGCCGGGCTGTTTGTCTCGGTCAATTGCGGCGCGATCAGCCCGACCTATGCCGATGCCGAGCTGTTCGGCTACGCCGCCGGCGCCCACAGTGGCGCGGCGAGCAGCCGGGCCGGCTGGTTCGGCTCGGCCAACGGCGGCACCTTGTACCTGGATGAGATCGGCGACTTGCCGTTGCCGATCCAGGTCAAATTGCTCGCCGCCCTGGAAAACCACGAAGTCACCCGCGTCGGCGCGCAGCAACCAAGCCCGGTGGACGTGCGCCTGGTGGCGGCGACCAGCATCGACCTGGCCCAGGCCGTGGCCGCAGGCAAGTTCAATGAGCGCCTGTTCCATTACCTCAGCGAAGGCCAACTGGACCTGCCGGCCTTGCGCGAGCGGGTCGGCGACATCCTGTCCCTGGCCGAATACTTCCTCGGCATCTACAGCCAGCGCCTGGACCTGCCGGTGCCGCTGATCAGCGACGCGGCCCAGCGCGTGCTGGAACACCACAGCTGGCCGGGCAATACCCGCGAGCTGGAGAACGTCATCCACTTTGCCTTGCTGGTCAGCAGCGGCGACGAAATCTTGCCGGAGCATTTGAACCTGCCGACCGCCGGTTCGCCGCTGGAGCAGGTGCAACGGATATTCGAAAGCGCCAGTGCGGCCGAACGGGAAACCTTGCGCAAATTCCTACATGAGCAAAATGGAATATCAACCTGAATAAAAGGTATTGTTCGGGAATAAAAAATCTAGGTATTGTCACTCTCACGCCGCGATAGCACTTCGCTGGCACTCCACCCCAATACGGTCGTCAGAGACGCCCCGGAATGTCGATAAGGACACTCATGAAAAAGGTTCTGTTGTTTACCGCACTGGCGGCTGCCCTGACTGCGGGCTTCGCCCAGGCCAACGAAAAACTGATAGTGGCCGCTACCCCGATCCCGCACGCCGAGATCCTCGAGCTGGTCAAGCCGACCCTCGCCAAAGAAGGCGTGGATCTGGAAATCAAAGTCTTCACCGACTACGTACAGCCCAACGTGCAGGTGGCCGAGAAGCGTCTGGACGCCAACTACTTCCAGACCCTGCCGTACCTGGAAAACTTCAACAAAGGTAAAGGCACCAACCTGGTCACCGTGGTGGGCGTACACGTTGAACCCTTCGGCGGTTACTCGAAGAAAATCAAAAACATCTCGGAGCTCAAAGATGGCGCCACCGTGGCCATTCCGAACGAAGGCTCCAACAGCGGCCGTGCCCTGTTGCTGCTGCAGAAGGCCGGTGTGATCACCCTGAAAGACCCGACCAATGCGCTGGCGACGCCAAAAGACATTGCCAGCAACCCGAAGAACCTGAAGTTCAAAGAGCTGGAATCAGCCCTGCTGCCACGTGTGCTGGACCAGGTTGACCTGGACCTGATCAACACCAACTACGCCCTGGAAGCCGGCCTCAACCCGGCCAGGGACGCGTTGATCATCGAAGACGCCAAATCGCCGTATGTGAACTTCCTGGTGGCGCGCCCGGACAACAAGGACAGCGCTGCTATCCAGAAACTGGCCAAGGCCCTGACCAGCCCGGAAGTCAAAGCGTTCATCGAGAAGAAATACAACGGCGCGGTTGTGCCGGCGTTCTGATCGAGCGGTAAAACCTTTCAAGGTTTAAACGCCGACGGCTTGCATAGCGTCGGCGTTTTTTTATGGGTGGAATTTGGAATGCGCTCAGAATTGTGGGAGGGGGCTTGCCCCCGATAGCAGTGGTTCAGTCAATGCATCGGTGACTGTCATACCGCTATCGGGGGCAAGCCCCCTCCCACATTTGATTTTTATCTCACCGTGGATTTTCAGCGTTTCACCGCACTCGGGCGTTGATCGCCCTGCGCAATGCCACCAACCATTTCACCAGCTCCTGCGGATCAATCGGTTTCGCTTCGTTCATTGTTCATTCCCTCGAATCACAGACCCCACAACCATAGCCGTCACTCGCCAACCCCGCGAATCTGGTAGCTATCGTGTTGGGCGATATCAATGTGATATTTCGGTATCAAAAATCGACGGTTTATGCCAATAAAGGCCGGGCGATCCGGCGTCTTGAGCGTGGGCGTTCGTTTAGCTTCGGAACCATTGGCGTTGGGCGCCATCCATGCACATGGAACCCTGCTAAAAGGTCGTAGTCGCCTACACTCCGGCAAGTTGGCATCACGTAAAGGAGCCTGCATGGGCGGTCACCCTTCGACAGTTATTTTCGCACTTGGCCTGTTGGCGCTGCTGAGCGGCTGCGGCCAGGAAAAAGCCGAGCCCAAGCAGCATGCGCGGGTGTTCGTGCAGGCCGTGCAGCCGACGGACTACGCGGTGGCCGTTACGCTGACCGGCGATATCCAGGCGCGGGTGCAAACCGATCTGTCTTTTCGCGTGGGGGGCAAGATCATTCAGCGCATGGTCGATGTGGGCGACCATGTCAGCGCCAAGCAAGTGCTGGCCAAGCTCGACCCCAAGGACTTGCAGAGCAATGTCGACTCCGCCCAGGCCCAGGTCGTGGCCGAGCAGGCGCGGGTCAAGCAGACCGCCGCCGCGTTCGTGCGCCAGGAAAAACTCCTGCCCAAGGGCTACACCAGCCGCAGCGAATACGACACTGCCCAGGCCGCGTTGCGCAGCAGCCAAAGCGCCCTGGCCGCCGCCCAGGCGCAACTGGCCAATGCCCGCGAGCAACTGGGCTACACCGCGCTGTTCGCCGAGGCCCCCGGGGTGATTACTGCGCGCCAGGCTGAAGTGGGCCAGGTGGTGCAGGCCACCGTGCCGATCTTCAGCCTGGCCCGCGAGGGCGAGCGCGACGCGGTATTCGACGTGTACGAGTCGTTGCTGGTGGAACCGCCGGCCGATGCGCCGATCACGGTGAGCCTGTTGGATAACCCCAGTATCAAGGTCCAGGGCCACGTCCGCGAAGTTACCCCGGCCGTCGCTGCCAATACCGGCACGGTGCAAGTCAAAATCGCTCTGGAGGCCCTGCCCGCGGGCATGCATCTGGGCTCGGTGGTCAGCGCTACCGCCAACGGCCCGGCCAAGCCCAGCATCGAGCTGCCATGGTCGGCGCTGACCAAAGACCTCAGCGACCCCGCCGTGTGGCTGGTGGATGGCGACGGCCTGGCGCAGCTGCGCAAGGTCAGTGTGGCGCGTTACCTCACCGGCAAGGTGATCATCAGCGACGGTCTGCAGGGCGGTGAAAAAGTCGTGGTGGCCGGCGGGCAATTGCTGCACCCCGGCATGCGCGTCGAAGTCGCCCAGCCGCCCGACTCGGCCCAGGCCCAAGGAGTGCAACCATGATGCGCCTGACCGGCCTGCTCGCCGCCAGCCTGTTGCTGCTGGCCTGCTCCAAGAACGACCCGCCACCCGAGCCCGTGCGCCCGGTGTTGTCCATGGAAGTGAAAGCCGAAGACCAGGAAACCCTCGGCCGTTTCGCCGGCACCATCCAGGCGCGCTACGAAAGCAACCTGGGGTTCCGCGTGCCCGGGCGCATCGCCCACCGCACTGTGGATGTCGGCGCCGAGGTGGAGAAGGGCGCGGTACTTGCCGTACTCGACCCCACCGACCAGCAGAACCAACTGCGCGCGGTCCAAGGTGACCTCGCCCGCGTGCAGGCGCAGTTCATCAACGCCCAGGCCAGCGCCCGTCGCCAGCAGGCGTTGTTCAACCGTGGCGTCGGCGCCCAGGCCCAGTTGGACGTGGCCCAGACCGACCTGAAAACCACCCAGGCCAGCCTCGACCAGGCGCAGGCCTCGGTCAACCAGGCCAAGGACCAGCTCAACTACGCCCGATTGCGTACCGACCATGGCGGCATCGTTACCGCCTGGAACGCCGAGGCCGGCCAGGTGGTCAGCGCGGGCCAGCAAGTGGTGACCCTGGCGCGCCCGGACATCAAGGAGGCGGTGATCGACCTGCCCGCCGGCCTCGCCGAGCGTCTGCCGCCCGATGTGGTGTTCCTCGTCGCCGGGCAACTCGACCCCAGCGTGAACACCACCGCCACCGTGCGCGAAATCGAACCCCAGGCCCAGAGCGCCACGCGCACCCGTCGCGCGCGCCTGACCCTGGCCGACACGCCGGCGGCTTTTCTGCTGGGTACGGCGATCAGCGTGACCTTGAGCTCGGCCATCCCACCGCGCATCGAACTGCCGTTGAGCGCCTTGCAGCAAATCGGCGGCAAAACGCGGATCTGGTTGCTGGACACCCAAAGCCGGACCGTGCAGCCGCGTGAAGTCACGGTGCTCAGTCGTGACGCCGACAGCGTTTTGCTCAACGGTGGGGTCAAGCCCGGTGAGCGCATCATCGTCGCCGGTGTGAACAGCCTGCAACCGGGGCAAACAGTCAAGATCGACGAGGACAGCCCGCGATGAAAGGGAGTTTCAACTTATCCGAATGGGCCCTCAAGCATCAGTCCTTCGTCTGGTACCTGATGTTCGTCGCGCTGCTGATGGGCGTGTTTTCCTACAAGAACCTGGGCCGCGAGGAAGACCCTTCGTTCACCATCAAAACCATGGTGATCCAGACCCGCTGGCCGGGCGCGACCCAGGAAGAAACGCTCAAACAGGTGACCGACCGCATCGAGAAAAAACTCGAGGAACTCGACGCCCTCGACTACGTGAACAGCTACACCCGGCCCGGTGAGTCCACGGTGTTCGTGTACCTCAAGGACACCACCAGCGCCAAGGCGATCCCCGAGATCTGGTACCAGGTGCGCAAGAAGATCGACGATATTCGCGGCAGCTTCCCCCAGGGCTTGCAGGGGCCGTCGTTCAACGATGAGTTCGGTGACGTGTTCGGCTCGGTGTACGCCTTTACCGGCGACGGCCTGTCGATGCGCCAGCTGCGCGACTACGTGGAGCAGGCGCGCGCCGAGATCCGTGCGGTGCCGGGCCTGGGCAAGGTCGAGCTGATCGGCCAGCAGGACGAAGTGATTTACCTGAATTTCTCCACGCGCAAACTCGCGGCCCTGGGGATCGACCAACGCCAGGTGGTGCAGAGCCTGCAGGCGCAGAACGCAGTGACCCCGGCCGGGGTGATCGAAGCCGGGCCGGAGCGCATTTCCGTGCGGACGTCCGGGCAGTTCGCCTCGGAAAAAGACCTGGCCAACGTCAACCTGCGCCTTAACGACCGCTTCTATCGCCTGGCGGATGTCGCCGACATCAGCCGTGGCTACGTTGACCCGGCGACGCCAATGTTCCGTTTCAACGGCAAGCCGGCGATCGGTTTGGCGATCGCGATGCAGAAGGGCGGCAATATCCAGTCGTTCGGCGAGGCCCTGCACACGCGCATGGACGAACTGACCGCCGACCTGCCGGTGGGCGTCGGCGTCTACAAGGTCTCCGACCAGGCGGAAGTGGTGCAAGAGGCCGTCGGCGGTTTTACCAGCGCGCTGTTCGAAGCGGTGATCATCGTGCTGGTGGTGAGCTTTATCAGCCTCGGCCTGCGTGCCGGGCTGGTGGTGGCGTGCTCGATCCCGCTGGTGCTGGCGCTGGTGTTCGTGTTCATGGAATACACCGGCATCACCATGCAGCGCGTGTCCCTGGGGGCGCTGATCATCGCGCTCGGCTTGCTGGTGGACGACGCGATGATCACCGTGGAGATGATGATCACGCGCCTGGAAAAAGGCGAAACCAAGGCGCAGGCGGCGACCTACGCCTACACCTCCACCGCGTTCCCGATGCTCACCGGCACCCTGGTGACCGTGGCCGGGTTTGTGCCGATCGGCCTCAACGCCAGTTCGGCGGGCGAGTACACCTTCACCCTGTTCGCGGTGATTGCCGTGGCGATGTTGGTGTCGTGGGTGGTGGCGGTGCTGTTTGCGCCGGTGATCGGCGTGCATATCCTCAGCGCCAACGTGAAACCCCACAGTGCCGAACCGGGGCGAATCGGCCGCGCTTTCAATGGCGGCATGCTGTGGGCCATGCGCAACCGCTGGTGGGCCATCGGCATCACCGTGGCGCTGTTCGCGGCGTCGGTGTTTTCCATGCAGTTTGTGCAGAACCAGTTCTTCCCGTCGTCGGACCGCCCGGAGATCCTCGTCGACCTCAACCTGCCGCAAAACGCCTCGATCAACGAAACCCGCAAAGCCGTCGACCGCCTCGAAGCGATCATCAAGGACGACCCGGATATCGAGCGCTGGAGCACTTACATCGGCCAGGGCGCGATCCGTTTCTACCTGCCCCTCGACCAACAACTGGAAAACCCCTACTACGCGCAGTTGGTAATCGTCAGCAAGGGCGTGAAGGCGCGCGGCGAATTGATCGCGCGCCTGCAAAAACGCCTGCGTGAGGATTTCGTCGGCGTCGGCAGCTTTGTGCAGCCGCTGGAGATGGGGCCGCCGGTGGGGCGGCCGATCCAGTACCGCGTTTCCGGCAAAGACACTGACCAGGTGCGCAAGCACGCCATCGAACTGGCGACCTTGCTGGACAAGAACCGCCACCTGGGCGAGATCATTTACGACTGGAACGAACCGGGCAAAGTCCTGCGCATCGAGATTGCCCAGGACAAGGCGCGGCAGTTGGGCTTGTCTTCCGAAGACGTGGCGCAGTTGATGAACAGCGTGGTCAGCGGCGCGTCGGTGACTCAGGTGCATGACGATATCTACCTGATCGACGTGGTCGGCCGCGCCGAAGATGCCGAGCGCGGCACGCCGGAAACCTTGCAGAACCTGCAGATCGTCACGCCCAACGGCGTCTCGATTCCGCTGCTGGCCTTCGCCACCGTGCGTTATGAGCTGGAACAGCCGCTGGTGTGGCGCCGCGACCGCAAGCCGACCATCACCCTCAAGGTGGCGGTGCGCGACGCGATGCAGCCGACCGATCTGGTCAAACAGCTCAAGCCCGAGATCGATGCGTTCAACGCCGGCCTGCCGGTGGGCTACAAGGTCGCCACCGGCGGCACCGTGGAAGAAAGCAGCAAGGCCCAGGGCCCGATTGCCAGCGTGGTGCCGTTGATGCTGTTTTTGATGGCGACCTTCCTGATGATCCAACTGCACAGCGTGCAGAAGATGTTCCTGGTGGCCAGCGTCGCGCCGCTGGGGCTGATCGGCGTGGTGCTGGCGCTGGTCCCCACCGGCACGCCCATGGGCTTCGTGGCGATCCTTGGCATTCTGGCGCTGATCGGCATCATCATCCGCAACTCGGTGATCCTGGTGACGCAAATCGAGGAATATGAACTGGCCGGCTACACGCCGTGGGATGCGGTGGTGCAAGCCACCGAACACCGGCGCCGGCCGATCCTGCTGACGGCGGCTGCGGCGAGCCTGGGCATGATCCCGATTGCGCGGGAAGTGTTCTGGGGGCCGATGGCCTACGCGATGATCGGCGGGATCATCATTGCCACGCTGCTGACGCTGTTGTTCCTGCCGGCGCTGTATGTGGCCTGGTACAAGATTCGCGAGCCGAAGCCGGAACATCAGGAAGAGCGCGGTTAAAAATGTGGGAGGCGGCTTGCTCCGGATAGCGGTGCTTCAGTTGGCGCAACTTTGACTGACCCAGCGCTATCCCGAGCAAGCCCCCTCCCACATTTGGAATGTATCGTCAGGCGGTTATTCAGGTTTTGCGCCAGACGCTGGCCAACCAGGGCTGCTGCTCGCGGGGTAGTCCGGCTGGGCGATAGTAGTGCTCCAGTTCCACAAAACCGGCGGCGGTCAGCAACGATTGCCACGCTTCCAAGTCGTGATAAGACCCATATCGCGGCCCATTCCAGCCTTCGCGGTTGTCACCGCGTGGGTTGGAACTGAACAACACCCCGCCCGGTTTCAGCGCGCCATGCAGCTGCTTGAGCACACGCGGCAGTTCCTGCCTGGGAATGTGAAACAGCACCGCATTGGCAAAGATCCCGTCGAAGCGTGCGTTGGGTAGGTCCAGCTTCAGGAAGTCCTGCTGCAGCACCTCGCAGCCGCTGTCTTCGCGCGCCATCTGCGCAAAGCGCTCGGAGCCGTCGAGGCCCACGGCGATATGCCCCATGCGCGTAAAGGTCTGCAAATCCCGCCCCGGCCCGCAGCCGAAGTCCAGCACGGTAAACGGCGCCGCGCCCTGGATATGCCGCAGCAGCGCGTCGATGTTCTGGCTCACATCGTGATCGCGGGTGCCTTCACGGAAGTCCTCGGCCACGCTGTTGTAGTGGTCGAGGGTGGTGGCGGTGATCTGGTTGAGGTCGTCGGGGGCGAGTTTCATGGGGAGGCGCTTTGGAGGTGAAGTGCTGACTATATCCCATGTCCAGTTGACTGCCCCCTGAGACGGCTCTTCATTCGATGACTGCGCTTGAATTAATCAGTGAAATTTACGGAGTAGTACGACTCATTGGATAGGATTTGTAGACTCCGTAAAGAGGTCATCAAGATGTAACTGTATTTGGGTTGGGGGATGTTGTTAACGGTAGTTGTTGAATTTTGCCGGTGAAGCGGAGTTGCCGCTGCATCGCCAAGCGTGACGGCGGCCAGCGCCAACACCAGCGTCGCGCACCTGGCGCAGGTGGTTATAGTAGACATGGTATTCGCTCCTTGATTCGTCGCAAACGGTGTCGAGCCGATTAAACCTGCATAACCCCCCTCCAACAACTGTCAACCTTGACAGGTCCAAACGAGTGCTCAGCGCGCCAACCGATCCCGACCCAACGATGGCCTACGCGATGATTGACGGGGTCATCATCGCCATGCTGCTGACGCTGTATGTGGCTTGGTACAAGATTCGCGAACCGAAGCAGGGCAGTTGAAAATGTGGGAGGGGGCTTGTATTACCAGGCCGTGACCGTCGAGGCCCGTGGCGATATGGTTCATGCGCGTAAAGGCGTGCCCTGAAGTAACGTCAGTATTGGACAAGCGATCTATAGAAAGTGCTAGCTTTCCAGTTAAAGATCGCTCCTTTGTTGAATGCGAAGGAGTTGTTAACGGTAGTTGTTGAATATTGCCCGTGAAGCGGAGTTGCCGCTGCCTCGCCAAGCGTGACGGCAGCCAGCGCCAACACCAGCGTCGCGCACCTGGCGCAGGTGGTTATAGTAGACATGGTATTCGCTCCCTGATTCGTCGCAGACGGTGTCGAGCCGATTAAAGCTGCATAAACCCCCTCCAACAACTGTCAACCTTGACAGGTCCAAACGAGTGCTCAGCGCGTGTTCAGCCCCCGCGCTTTGTGAATTAATCACAGTGATGAGTAAGGGTGAGGGTGGAAGTCCACTCACACTACATGTCAGTCAGTGTCTATTTGTATTGGAGCTTCTGTGTAAACACATTATTACTCCAGTTAAAGATCCCTCCTTTGTTGAACGTGAAGGAGTTGTTAACGGTAGTTGTTGAATATTGCCCGTGAAGCGGAATTGCCGCTGCATCGCCAAGCGTGACGGCGGCCAGCGCCAACACCAGCGTGGCGCACCTGGCGCAGGTGGTTATAGTGGACATGGTATTCGCTCCCTGATCCGTCGCAGACAGTGTCGAGCCGATTAAACCCGCGAAAACCCCCTCCAACAACTGTCAACCTTGACAGGTACAAACGAGTGCTCAGCGCTTGTTCAGCCCCCGCGCCAAGCGGTCTCCGCCCAGCTGAATCACCGCCACCAGCAGCACCAGCAGCACAATCACCGTGAGCATGATCTGCGTATCAAAGCGCTGATAACCATAGCGGTAGGCAATATCCCCCAACCCACCTGCACCAATCGCCCCAGCCATGGCTGACGAGTTGATCATGGTCACCAGGGTGATGGTGAACCCGCCGACAATCCCCGGTAGCGCTTCGGGCAACAGTACGTGCCAGATGATGTGCCAGCGCCGGCAGCCCATGGCTTGTGCGGCTTCGATCAAGCCGTGGTCGACTTCGCGCAGGCTCACTTCGGCGATGCGCGCAAAGAACGGCGTCGCGGCGATGGTCAGCGGCACTACCGCCGCCCACACGCCGTAGGTGGTGCCGACGATCAGCCGGGTGAACGGGATCAGCGCCACCATCAGGATCAGAAACGGAATCGAGCGGAACAGATTGACGAACGCCCCCAGCACCCGGTTCAGCGCCGGAGCCTGGTAGATGCCGCCCTTGTCGCTGGTGACCAGGAACACCGCCAGCGGAATCCCCACCAGCAACGCGATCAGCGACGACACGCCGACCATCAACAGCGTGTCGATGGCGCCCTGCACTAAACGATCAAACCACATAACCCAACACCTCCACCTGTTGTGCCCAATGCCCGGCGCGGCTGCGCAGTGTGTCGGCGTCATGGGGTGAGCCGTTCACCGCCAGCAGCAATTGCCCCAGGGCATGCCCCTGAATCCGTTCCACGCCGCCTTGCAGCAAGCGCACGCGCCCGCCGAGGGCGCCGAACAGCGCGGCCAGGTCGGGTTCATCGGTGGCGCTGCCGGTGAACTGCAAGCGCAGTACCAGCGCGGCGTCAGCCGAGGCCGGCGTGGGTTGCAGGCGGCTTTGCAGTTCTTCCGCCAGGCCGTGTTGCAGCGGCGCCAGCAGGGTTCGGCTGACCTCGTGCCGCGGGTTGCCAAACACTTCCCACACCGGGCCTTGCTCGACGATGCGCCCGTGTTCGAGCACCACCACGCGGTCGCAGATCTCGCGAATCACCGCCATCTCATGGGTGATCAACACGATGGTCAGGCCCAGCCGTTGGTTGATCTCGCGCAGCAGGCCGAGGATCGATTGGGTGGTCTCCGGGTCGAGGGCCGAGGTGGCCTCGTCGCACAGCAGAATCTCTGGGTCGTGGACCAGCGAACGGGCGATGCCCACGCGCTGTTTCTGCCCGCCGGAGAGTTGCGCCGGGTAGGCCTTGTGCTTGTCCTTCAGGCCCACCAGCTCCAGCAGTTCACGCACCTTCTGCTCGCGCTGCAACTTGGGGACGCCGGCGACTTTGAGCGGCAACTCGACGTTCTGCCACACGGTCTTGGCCGACATCAGGTTGAAGTGCTGGAAGATCATGCCGATGCGCCGCCGCAGCGCCACCAGGCGGTCTTCGTCGAACGCGCCGATGTCGACCTGATCGATCAGCACGCGCCCGCTGCTGGGCTGTTCCAGGCGGTTGATGGTGCGGATCAGCGACGACTTGCCGGCGCCGCTGCGGCCAATGATGCCGAACACTTCGCCGCGCTGGATGGCCAGGTCGATGCCTTGCAGCGCGTGTACCGTGCCGTCGTAGGTCTTGCCCAGGTTGATAAAACGCACATGGGCGCGGTTGAGGTGCGGATGCAGTTCAGTCTGCTCGGCGTTCCTGGGTGGTGTGCCCAGGTCGCGCAGTTGGATGTTGGCGGCCGTCATGTTCAACCTTCCCAGCCGACTTGGTAGAGCTTGCCGAGGGATTTATCCAGGGCGGCGCGCACCACCGGCGAGTGCTGGTAGATGTCGACGAACTTGATCACCCGCGGGTCGGTTTTGGCTTTCGGCTGGATCACGAACTGGATCACGTATTCCGGGTGGTCGAGGCCGTCGAACAGCAGCGCCGACTCGGCATCGAAGGTCTTGGACAGGCGGATATACGCCGGATAACCCTGCACCAGATCCGCATCGTCATAGGCGCGCACCAACTGCACGGCCTCGACTTGCAGGATCTTGAGCTGCTTCGGGTTGGCGATGATGTCTTCTTCGGTGGCCTTGTAACCCACGCCCGGCTTGAGCGTGATCAGCCCCGCCTTGGCCAGCAGTTGCAGGCCGCGCCCGCTGTTGATCGGGTCGTTGGCAATCGCCACGCTGGCGCCTTGGGGCAGGTCGTTGAAGCTTTTGTATTTTTTCGAATACAGCCCGACGTTGTTGATGATGCCCGGCGCATACGGTACCAGATCAAACCCGGCGGCGGCCTTGGCGTTTTCCAGGAAGGGGATGTGCTGGAAGTAGTTCACGTCGATATCGCCGGCGGCCAGGCTGACGTTGGGCGCGATCCAGTCGGTGAACTCCACCAGCTCGACGTTCAAGCCTTGCTTGCCGGCCTCGGCCACGGCGGCTTCCAGGGGAATCGCGAAGGCCGCGGTGGTGCCGACTTTCAGCGGCGCGTCGGCGGCGAACAGCGTCGAACTGAACAACCCGAAGGCCAGGGCCAGGGCTTTGACTGGGTGGGACAACAGGGTCTTTTTCATAGGTAGTTTCCAATGTGTAGGAGCGAGCTTGCTCGCGAAAAACTTGAGGGCGCTGCGGGGTATCAGGGGCCCCGCGTTATCGTTGACGATCTTCGCGAGCGAGCTCGCTCCTACAGGGGGCCGTGGCGGTAGGTGGAGCCGGTGTGTTGTTCGGGTAAGCGGGCGCCGCCGTGGAAGACTTTTTCCCGCAGCGTTCCAGTGTCGTAAGCGGTCTTGTACGACCCACGCCGCTGCAACTCCGGCACCACCAGGTCGATGAAGTCCACATAGCTTTCCGGGGTGACGATGCGCGTGAGGTTGAAGCCATCCAGCCCGGTTTCAGCGACCCAGGATTCCAGCTCGTCCGCCACTTGCTCGGGCGAGCCGACCACGGTGATGTAGCGCCCGCCGAGGGCGTGCTGCTCGAGCAATTTGCGGCGGGTCCAATCGTTGTTCTGCAGGTGCTGGGTGGCGGACTGGATCGCGTTGCTCTTCACGTACTGGATCGGTTCGTCGAGGGCGTACTGGGAAAAATCGATCGCCGTGGACGCCGAAAAATGCGCCACGCCGGCTTCCGCGCTGGCATAGCTCAGGTACTCGGCATGCTTGGCCCAGGCCAGTTCCTCAGTGGCGCCGACGATCACATTGAGGCCCATGAACACCTTGATGTCGTGCGGGTTGCGCCCGGCCGCCACCGCGCTGGCGCGCACCTTGTCCACCTGGAGCCGGGTGCTGGCCTTGTCCCGCCCGCTGATGAACACGCACTCGGCATGCCGTCCGGCGAACACCAGGCCACGCGCCGAAGTGCCAGCCTGGAACAGCAGCGGTGTGCGTTGCGGCGACGGTTCGCACAGGTGATAACCCTCCACCTGGTAGAACTCACCGTGGTGCTCGACTTTGTGCACCTTGCCCGGCTGCGCATACACCCGCGCCTGCGGATCGTTGAGCACGGCGTCGTCTTCCCAGCTGCCTTCCCAGAGTTTGTACAGCACCTGCAGATACTCGTCGGCCTGGTCATATCGCCGATCATGTTCGACCTGTTCGGTCAGGCCCATGGCCTTGGCGGCGCTGTCGAGGTAGCCGGTGACGATGTTCCAGCCGACCCGACCACGGCTCAGGTGGTCGAGCGTGGACATGCGCCGGGCGAACAGATACGGCGGCTCGTAGGTCAGGTTGGCGGTCAGGCCGAAACCGAGGTGTTGGGTCACGGCGGCCATGGCCGAGAGCAGCAGCAACGGGTCGTTGACCGGCAGTTGGATCGACTCTTTGAGCGGCACGTCGATGGCGTCCTGGTACACGTCGTAGACGCCGACGATATCGGCAATGAACAACCCGTCGAACAGCCCGCGCTCCAGGGTTCGCGCCAGGTCGGTCCAATACTCGAGGGTTTTGTACTGGGTGGACGTGTCCCGCGGGTGCGTCCACAAGCCGTGATTGATATGCCCGATGCAGTTCATGTTGAAGGCATTGAGCAGGATTTTTTTCTTCGCCATTCAGATGGTCCCCCGCAGTGGCGGTTTTTCATCGTTGAGGTAGTAATTACCCACGGCGTGGTACTTCCAGCGCACCGGGTCGTGCAGGGTATGCACGCGGGCGTTGCGCCAGTGGCGATCGAGGCCGTGCTCGGCCAGGGTCGCCTGGCTGCCGGCCAGTTCGAACAGGGTGCTGCCGGCCGCCAGGGAAATTTCGGTACTCAGGGCGCGTGCTTCGGCGACCGCGATCGAGGCGGCGGCCACGGTCTCGGCGTGGCTGTCGGCCTGGGCGCGGTCGAGAAACTCGCCCGCGCGCTCCAGCAAGGCTTCGGCGGCGTGCAGGCGAATGCTCAAGTGGCCGAAGCTCTTCAGCGTCAGTGGGTCTTCGCTGGCCTTGTCGCTGCCGGAGTCGATCCACGGGCGGGTCTTGGTGCGTACAAAGTGCAGCGCGTCCTCGAAGGCGGCGCGGGCGATGCCGGTGTCGATGGCGGCGTGGAGGATCTGCGCCAGCGGGCCGACGGTGGTCGGGCGTTCGAAGGCGCTCTGGAACGGGAGCACGTCGTGCGCTGCGACCCGCACGTTGTCGAACACCACCGAACCGCTGCCGGTGGTGCGCTGGCCGAAGCCGCTCCAGTCGTCGATCACCGTCAGGCCCGCGCTGTCGCGGGGCACGAAGGCCAGGTGCTGGATGCCGTTTTCGTCCACCACGGAGGTCGGGATACGTTGCGCGTAGATCGCGCCGGTGGCGTAGAACTTGCGGCCGTTGATCCGAAAACCGTCGCCGTCGCGGGTGAGGCGGGTCACGCGGTCGTGGGCGGTCTTGGTGCCCAGTTCCGCCAGGGCGTTGCCGAAGCGCTGGCCGGCCAGCACCTCGGCGTACAGGCGTTGTTGCTGCGCGGGGCTGCCGTTCACGCGCAGCACTTCGAGGGCGTAGAAATGGTTTTGCGGGATCTGGCCCAGCGAGGCGTCGGCCTGGGCGATCAGCGCGATGACCTTGGCCAGGGTGACGTTGGACACGCCAGCGCCGCCATAGGCTTTCGGCACGCTGATGCCCCACAGGCCGGAGCGCGAAAATACGTCCAGTTCGGGCAGCGGCAGGCGGCGCTCGCGGTCGCGCTGGGCGCTGTCGCGGCGCAGGTCTTCAGCCAGGTCGCTGGCGACAATCAGGGCTTGTTCGTCGCTGGTGATGAGCGCGACGTGGGTAGATAAAGTCATCGGTGTTCTCCAGAAGCGCGTGGAAAAAGTGTTCTGGGCGGTTAGATCCAGGAGTGACGAGCCGGCAATGTGCCGTTCAGGCGATAAGCGCCCACCGCGTGATACTTCCAGCGCACCGGGTCGTGCAGGGTGTGGACCCGGGCATTGCGCCAGTGGCGGTCGAGGTTGAATTCGGCGAGGGTGGCGCGGCTGCCGGCCAGTTCGAAGAGTTTTTCGCTGGCCAGCAGCGACACTTCGGTGGTCAACACCTTGGCCTCGGCCACGGCAATCGAGGCGCGTGCGGCGGACTGCGCGGTGATCGGCGCGGCGCTGACCTGGTCCAGCACCTGGCCGGCCTTGCGCAGGAGGGCTTCGGCGGCGTGCAGTTCGATCTTCAATTTGCCGATGTCGGCGATCACATACAGGTCATCGCTGGCGCGTTCGACCTTGGCGTCGATCCACGGGCGTGAGCGCTCGCGGACGAACGCAATGGTGTCATCCAGCGCGCCACGGGCAATGCCGGCGTCGATGGCTGCCTGGATCAATTGCGAGACCGCGCCCTGGATATTCGGGCTTTGGCCGAGGCGCCAGTTTTCGACCACCAGCTCTGCGTCCACCGGCACCCGGTCGAGCAGCACGGTGCCGCTGGCGGTGGTGCGTTGGCCGAAGCCGGACCAGTCGTCGACGATGCGCAGTCCTTGCGTGCCACGGCGCACAAATGCCATGACCTGCTTGCCGTCGTCGTTCAGCGCCTTCACCGCGACCCAATGGGCGAACAGGGCGCCGGTGGAGTAGAACTTCTGGCCGCTGATCACGTAACCGTCGCCTTCGGCGCTGATCCGCGCCTTGAGCTCCAGGGTGTTTTTGGTGCCGCGCTCCGGGCCGCCGTTACCGATGCGCCAGCCGTCGAGCACGCTCTGGAACAGCTGTTTTTTCTGGCGCTCGGTGGCCGCGCCCTGCAGCAGGTGCAGGATGCCGAAATGGTTTTGCGGGATCTGCCCGAGGGCCGGGTCGGCCGCGCTGATGATCGCGAAGACTTCGGCCAGGGTGGTGAACGACACCTGCGGGCCGCCGTACTCGCGGGGAATGGAAATACTGCCCAGCCCACTGCGGGTGAATTGCTCGATCTGCGCCCAGGGCAGCTTGCGCTGCTGGTCGCGCTTGGCGGCCTGTACGCGCGCGGCCTGGGCCAACTCATGGGCCGCGCTCAGCGCTTGGGCATCGTTGCGCAGCACAACGGCCGGCAACAGCAGGGGGGCGACGTCCAGATCACTCTGGGGGGGTGTTAGAGCCAAGTTAGACATCAGCGCCGCTCCTTGGCTGCACGTAATGCCCTGGCGTTCTGCACCGGGGTAATTCTGACCATACCGACCTCGCATTCAATGAAATGGAAACAAAACAATCAGGAATGTCCGGTGGTCCGGTTTATATACCCTAAACGTGTTAAATATTTAAATAAACTAACTTTTAGGAATATGCATAGAAGGGCCGTTACCCACGCTTCAGGGGCGACGCGGTTGATAGATCTGCGCGGCGCTGGAAGGGCGCTTCGGCGTCGCCGGCACATAGGCGGCGATGCGCAGTGTGCGGGCCGGCGCCCAGCGTGAGTTATTGCCCACCCGATCGAGAATGCAGTACGTGACGTCCAGCCGGCTGTCGTCGCCGGCTTCGATGATGATCGCCGACGGCACCCACACCTGCACCGCGATGCCGACGGCTCGGGCCTGGATTTTCGGCAGGTCCAGGCGCGCATCCCCCCAGCGCAGGGTGATGGCGTCGCCGCGGGTCATGTTCAGGTAGGGTTCGATGGTCAGCGGAATACCGCGCCGCACCTGGCTGCTGTTGACGCCGTAGCGACGAATCATGTCGGGCAGGCCCACAGGGGCGAGGTTCTGGTTTTCGTCGCTGTACAGCGCGCTCGGTTGGCCGCCCGGGTAGTTGGTCTTGACCTGCACCGTGGTCACCGCTGAGCGTGCGGGGCCGTGGCCGATCTGCATGACCTGGTAGTGAACCCGCGCATGGCCGTCCTGCACAAAGCTTTCCGGCACCCGCAGTTGGGTGGCGGTGCCGACCTTGCACGCGGTGATACGCCGCGAGTCGGCAAAGCAGTTGTTCCAGAACAGCTCGATCAGGTCACCCTCATCCATGCCGGGGTAGGGCGCGATGTCGACTTGCAGCTGTGTGGCGGCCAGGGCGTTGATGCCGTTGCCAAGTGCCTGGGGCAGGGTCGGGGCAGTGAGCAGGGCCGGGGTTGCGGTGCGCGTCATAGTAATCTCCTTGATGCAGCCAGCAGCAATCGTTCCGGACCCTTGGCGCGGGAACGCGACGGGGGCCGAAAGGAACGATTCAGTGAAAAGCCGGGATAGGATCCAATCCTCTGGGCGCTAGATAAGAGCGTTGGCCGGAGGGCGTCAATGGCGGCAAAAGGCTAAACGGCGGGTTTGGGACGATTCAGAACGGTCTGACTGGGCGCGGGAATTTCGGGGGTGGCGCGGGGGCTGTTTTACCCAGGCAGGCCGGGCGTGTGCGGGAGCGGGCTCCCCCACACGCGTTGTGCTGCCGGTGGGCGCGCGTCAATGCGCGAGAAACTTGCTCAGGAACTGTTTCGTGCGTTCTTCCCTGGGGTTGGCGAACAACGCCTTGGCCTCGCCTTGCTCCACGATCACCCCTTTGTCGAAGAAGATCACCCGGTTGGCGACATCCCGGGCAAAGCTCATTTCGTGGGTGACGATCACCATGGTGCGGTTTTCTTCGGCCAGGCTGCGAATGGTCGCCAGCACTTCGCCCACCAGTTCCGGGTCGAGGGCCGAGGTGGGTTCGTCGAACAGGATCACCTCCGGCTCCATGGCCAACGCCCGGGCAATCGCCACGCGCTGTTGCTGGCCGCCGGAGAGGCGCCGGGGGTAGGCGTCTTCCTTGCCGGCCAGGCCGACCCGCGCCAACAGCGTGCGGCCCAGGGCGGTCGCGGCCTCACGGGGCATCTTCTTGACCACGGTCGGGCCTTCGATGACGTTTTCCAGCGCGGTGCGGTGCGGGAACAGGTTGAAGTTCTGGAACACAAAACCCACGTGCTGGCGCAGGCGCCGCACCAGGCCCTGTTGCTGGTTGAGCGGCTTGCTGCTGTCGATCTCGATGTCACCGACCTTGATGCGACCGCTGGTGGGGGTTTCGAGGAAGTTCAGGCAGCGCAGGAACGTGGTCTTGCCGGAGCCGCTGGGGCCGATGATGGCGACGACTTCGCCTTCCTTGACCTCCAGGTCGATGCCGTTGAGCACCACCTGGCCGTTGAATTGTTTGGTCAGTTTTTCAACCACGATCATGCTTCAAGACTCCAGGTCATGCCGGTTGACCCGGTCTTCCAGACGATTTTGAAAATGCGCCAGGATGCTTGCCAGGACCCAGTAGATCAGGGCGGCGGACAGATACATGGTGAAGATTTCGAAGGTGCGCGCCGACACCAGTTGCGCCTGGCGGAACAGCTCGGGCACCTGGATGGTGGCCGCCAGCGCGGTGTCCTTGACCAGCGAAATAAAGCTGTTGCCCAGCGGCGGCAACGCGGTACGCATCGCTTGCGGCAGGATGGCCCGGCGCAGGGTCTGCGCGCGGGTCATGCCGATACTGGCCGCGGCTTCCCACTGGCCGCGCTCGATGGACGCGATGGCGGCACGCAGGATTTCACAGGCGTAGGCGGCCATGTTCAGCGAGAAGCCGATCATGGCGGCCGGGATCGGGTCCAGCTCGATGCCCACTTGCGGCAAGCCGTAGTAGATCAGGAACAGTTGCACCAGCAGGGGCGTGCCGCGAAAGAACGACACGTAGACGCGAGCGACGCCGCGCAGCAGCATGAAGCGCGACAGGCGCATCAAGGCCAGGCCGAAGCCCAGCAGCAAGCCGAAAAACATCCCGCCGAGGCTGAGGATTACCGTGAAATACGCGCCCTTGAGCAGAAAGGGCGCGGAGTCCAGCGCGAGTTGGAAACCTGCTTCCATTATTGAGTGACGTCAGCGTTGAAGTACTTCTCGGACAGCTTCTTCAAGGTGCCGTCGGCGCGCAGTTTGTCGAGCGCCTTGTTCACGGCCTCGAGCAATTCCGGCTCGCCTTTGCGCAGGGCAATACCGGCTTCCTGGCGGGAGAAGGCGTCGCCGGCGGCGGCAGTGTCCTTGGCTTTCTTGGCGTATTCGAGTGCGGCGAGGCGGTCGATCAGAATCGCGTCGATGCGGCCGATGCGCAGGTCCTGGAACTTGGTGGGGTCATCGTTGTAGGTCTTGATGATGGCTTTGGGCTGATTGTCCTTGAGCCATTGTTCGTAGTTGGTGCCCAGGCCCACGCCGACTTTCTTGCCGGCCAGGTCGTCGGCGGTCTTGATGGTGTCGACGTTTTTGGCCAGGGTCAGGGCCTGGATGCCGGAGACGGTATAAGGCTTGGAGAAGTCGTACTTCTTCTTGCGCTCTTCGGAGATGGTCACTTGGTTGACGACCGCATCCAGGCGCTTGGATTCCAGGGCGGCGAGGATGCCGTCCCATGGCGTGGCCTGCAGTTTGACCTTGACGCCCAGCTCCTTGGCCAGCGCCTCCGACAGCTCGACCTCGAAACCGCTGAGCTTGCCGCTTTCGTCGACAAAGCTGAACGGTGGGTAAGTGCCTTCGAGACCGATCTTGATCTCACCGGCTTTTTTGATGTTGCCCAACTGTTCGCCGGCCACGGCCTGGCCCAACCAACCAGCGCCGAGGGCCAGGCCCAGAGTGCCGACCAGCAATGTGCGACGGAATACAGAAATAGTCATGAAGAGCCCCTGTGTTGTTATGTTGAGCGAAGCAGGTGACGCGGTAGACGTATCCTGCCTTAAAGCGCGTAGCGCGTCTTCGCCTACGGCGCGATGATAAAGCCGGTTTTTAAGACTTGAAAATAATATAAATCTAAATTGATATTCTATTTTTGAATATGTACTTAATTCAATTGTGGGAGGGGGCTTGCCCCCGATAGGGCCGTGTCAGTTTATGCATGTATCACTGACCCACCGCTATCGGGGGCAAGCCCCCTCCCACATGTTGATCCCTGTTTATTCAGTTAAATACGGCGTTGTAAGCAAACAACGCTGGCGCCCCACCGGTATGCAGGAAAATGATCGGGCCATCCTCAAAGCGCTGACGCCCGATACCGTCCAGCAAGCCGGCCATGGCCTTGCCAGTGTAGACCGGGTCCAGCAGCAAGCCTTCCTGGCTCGCCAATAGCTTGACCGCTGAAAGGGTGCCGGCGTTCGGTTCACCATAACGCGGGCCGAAGTATTCGTCCCACAGGATCACCTTGAAGGCCTCGGGGATGTCCACACCGAGCAACGCGGCGGTGCGCTCGGCCAGGCCCTGCACTTTCGGGCGTTGGGCTTCGTCGGTGCGCGACACGGTAACGCCGACGACCGGCAAGTTCGGCAGCACTTCGCTCAACGCCAGGGCCAGGCCACTGTGGGTGCCCGCACTGCCCGAGGCCAAGACCACGGCGGCGAATTCCAGACCGCTGTCTTCGATCTGCGCAGCCAGTTCCAGCCCGGCCCGCACATAACCCAGGGCGCCGAGCGCATTGGAGCCGCCGATGGGCACCAGGTACGGCTTCTTGCCGTTGCTGCGCAGGCGATCGGCGAGGGCGTTGAGCTGGTCGTCGGCGTTGTCGAGGTTCTCTACCAACTCGACCTTGGCGTCGAACAGGTCCAGCAGCAGACGGTTGCCGTTGCCGAGGTAGTTGGGGTCTTCGGTGCCGGTGGGATTTTCCAGCAGAGCGACGCAGCCCAGGCCCAGCTTGGCGGCCAGCGCGGCGGTCTGGCGCACGTGGTTGGATTGGATGGCCCCGGCGGTCACCAGGGTATCGGCACCCTGGGCGATGGCATCGGCCGCCAGGTATTCGAGTTTGCGCAGCTTGTTGCCGCCCATGGCCAGCGGTGTGGTGTCGTCGCGCTTGACGTAGATGTCCCTGCCCAGCCAGGTCGACAGCCGCTCGAGTTTTTCCAGGGCAGTGGCGCCGCCCAGCAGTTCCAGGCGGTTAAAACGGTCGAGCTGTTGTTTGATCATGGCTACGCACGGTTGCTAAGTGATGGGGCGACTATAGGCAGGCACTTTTCATCGGGCAACCGCCAATCGTTTATGCTTGATGGTTCTTAGCATCGCACCATTGGTTCTTAAGAGCAGCCGGGGTGCCTATCGTAAAGTGATGGCCATTTTGTCAGGAGTGAATACCGTGAGTGAGCGTTCCAGTCATTGGCAATTACCCACCATTGTCAGCCAACTGCGCAGCGCGCGGGACCAGTGGCGAGCGCGCAATGGCCGCATGAGTGGCGAGCATGGCGGTCGCGAGCTGCCTTCGCGCGAGGCCGTGGCGCAGATCCTCGAAGCGCTGTGCGGCGCGCTGTTTCCGATGCGCCTGGGGCCGGTGGACTTGCGTGAGGAAAGTGAAGATTTCTACGTCGGCCACACCCTCGACGTCGCCTTGAATGCCTTGCTCGGCCAAGCGCGCCTGGAACTGCGCTACGCCGCGCGCCAGAGCGGCCAGGATGACAGTGAGGTCGACGCCCGCGCCATCCGCCTGATCCAGGATTTCGCCCTGGCCTTGCCGTCCCTGCGTAGCCTGTTGGACACCGATGTGCTGGCCGCCTACCACGGCGACCCGGCTGCGCGCAGTGTGGATGAAGTGCTGCTGTGCTATCCGGGGATACTGGCGGTGATTCACCATCGCCTGGCCCATCATCTGTACCGCGCCGGCCTGCCGTTGTTGGCGCGTATCAGCGCGGAGATCGCCCACTCGGCCACCGGCATCGACATACACCCCGGCGCGCAGATCGGCCCGAGTTTCTTTATCGACCACGGCACGGGTGTGGTGATTGGCGAAACCGCGATCATCGGCGAGCGCGTGCGTATCTACCAGGCGGTGACGTTGGGCGCCAAGCGCTTCCCGGCGGATGAGGACGGGCAGTTGCAGAAAGGCCATCCACGCCATCCGATCGTCGAGGACGACGTGGTGATCTATGCCGGGGCGACGATCCTCGGGCGGATCACCATCGGCAAGGGCTCGACCATTGGCGGCAACGTGTGGCTGACCCGCAGCGTACCGGTGGGGGCGAACATCACGCAGGCGAATCTGCAGCATGACGACGGCACCCAAAAGTAACGCACGCCCTTAAACATCACACACAAACTTGTGGGAGGGAGCTTGCTCCCGATAGCGGTGGGCCGCTCAATGCATGTGCTGGCTGACCCACCACAATCGGGGGCAAGCCCCCTCCCACAGGGTGACTGCGTTTCAAATGTGAGCGGTATTTCAGTCGGCAACCGCTGGATGATTTGCCTCGTTCAATCGCCTACCCCTCAGCCTTGCGGCCTATCCATGTTCAATTTATCAGCATGACGACGGCACCCAAAAGATCACACAAAACCCTGTGGGAGGGAGCTTGCTCCCGATTGCGGTGGGCCGCTCAATGCATGTGCTGGCTGACCCACCACAATCGGGGGCAAGCCCCCTCCCACAGGGTGACTGTATTTCAAATGTGAGCGGTGTTTGAGTCGGCAACCGCTGGATGATTTGCCTCGTTCAATCACCTACCCCTCAGCCTTGCGGCCTATCCATGTTCAATTTATCAGCATGACGACGGCACCCAAAAGATCACACACAAACTTGTGGGAGGGAGCTTGCTCCCGATAGCGGTGGGCCGCTCAATGCATGTGCTGGCTGATCCACCGCAATCGGGGGCAAGCCCCCTCCCACAGGTTGACTGCGTTTCAAATGTGAGCGGTATTTCAGTCGGCAACCGCTGAACGATTTGCCTCGCCCAGGCGTCATACCAGTCCTTGAGCTAGTGTAGGAATCACCTACCACTCAGCCCTGCGATTAGTCCAAAACCGCCTATCCATGTTTAACTTGAACGTTCGTTCAAGTTAAATCGGTGGTTCGCTGCCCGCTCACAACAGGAGGCTTACCTTTGCTGAGTCCGTTATTCACAGCCACATCTCACACCTCAGGGGTGCATCGTTCATGAGTGCATCGACCACCCCACCCAGCGGTCTGGTGCGTATGAATGCGCCCGTGTTCTATTTCGCCGCAAGCTTCATCCTGCTGTTCGGCATCACCGTCATCGCCATCCCGCAACAGGCCGGTGCCTGGCTGCTGGCGGCGCAAAACTGGGCGGCCAATACGGTCGGCTGGTACTACATGCTCGCGATGACTCTGTATCTGGTCTTCGTGGTGGTCACCGCGCTATCGGGCTACGGCAAGATAAAACTCGGTGCCGACCACGACGAGCCCGAGTTCAGTTACCTGTCCTGGGCCGGCATGCTGTTCGCCGCCGGGATCAGCATCACGCTGTTTTTCTTTTGCGTCTCCGAGCCGCTGACGCACCTGGTGCAACCGCCCCAGGGCGCGGCGATGAACGCCGATGCCGCGCGCCAGGCCATGCAGATCCTGTTTCTGCACTGGGGTCTGCATGGCTGGGGCGTGTTCGCCTTTGTCGGCATGGCCCTCGCGTACTTCGCCTACCGGCATAACCTGCCGTTGGCGTTGCGTTCGGCGCTGTACCCGCTGATCGGCAAGCGCATCAACGGCCCGATCGGCTACGCGGTGGACGGCTTCGGCATCATCGCCACGGTGTTCGGCCTCGGTGCCGACATGGGCTTCGGTGTGCTGCACCTCAACGCCGGGTTGGATTACCTGTTTGGCATTGCCCACACCCAGTGGATCCAGGTCGGCCTGATCACCCTGATGATGGGTGCGGCGATCCTGGTGGCGGTGGCTGGCGTGGACAAGGGCGTGCGCGTGATGTCCGACATCAACATGCTGCTGGCCTGTGCGCTGCTGCTGTTCGTGTTGTTCGCCGGGCCCACCCAGCACTTGCTCAACACCCTGATCCAGAACATCGGCGACTACCTCGGCGCACTGCCGACCAAGAGTTTCGACGTCTACGCCTACGACAAGCCGAGCGACTGGCTGGGTGGCTGGACCGTGTTCTACTGGGCCTGGTGGATTGCCTGGTCGCCGTTCGTGGGCCTGTTTATCGCGCGTATTTCCCGTGGCCGCACCATCCGCGAATTCGTGTTTGGCGTGCTGCTGATCCCGCTGGGTTTCACCCTGGCGTGGATGTCGATCTTCGGCAACAGCGCCATCGACCAGGTGCTCAATCACGGGATGACGGCGCTCGGCCAGTCGGCCATCGATGACCCGTCGATGAGCCTCTACCTGCTGCTGGAAACCTACCCGTGGAGCAAGACGGTGATCGCGGTCACGGTGTTTATCAGCTTCGTGTTCTTCGTCACCTCCGCCGACTCCGGCACCGTGGTGCTGTCCACGCTGTCATCCAAAGGCGGCAACGCCGATGAAGACGGGCCGAAGTGGCTGCGGGTGTTCTGGGGCGCGATGACCGCGCTGGTGACCAGTGCCTTGCTGTTTGCCGGCAGTATCGATTCGCTGAAATCGGCGGTGGTGCTGACCTCGTTGCCGTTCTCGTTGATCCTGCTGCTGATGATGTGGGGGCTGCACAAAGCCTTCTACCTCGAATCGCAGAAGCAGATCGCCCAACTGCATTCGTTGGCCCCTGTGTCCGCGGCACGCAAGGGCCGTGGCGGCTGGCGCCAGCGTTTGAGCCAGGCGGTGCATTTCCCGTCGCGCGACGAGGTGTACCGCTTCCTTGAGTCGACGGTACGCCCGGCGATTGAAGAAGTGACCGCTGTGTTCGTCGAGAAGGGCCTGAATGTGGTGACCCAGCCTGACCCGTCCAACGACAGCGTCAGCCTGGAAATCGGCCATGGCGAAGAGCATCCGTTCGTTTATCAGGTACAAATGCGCGGGTACTTCACACCGTCGTTTGCCCGTGGCGGCATGGGTTCCAAGGAGCTCAACAACCGTCGCTACTACCGGGCCGAAGTCCACTTGAGCGAGGGCAGCCAGGACTACGATCTGGTGGGCTATACCAAGGAGCAGGTCATCAACGATATTCTCGACCAGTACGAGCGCCACCTGCAGTTCCTGCACTTGGTGCGTTGATGTTCCAGGCCCTGCTCCCGCGTGGGCAGGGCGCGCTTTACCCCCACGCAAGGCCTCTATTACGGGGCTTTCTTAAACTTAATTTCATGTGCCCCCGCCGCGTTTTGACGCGCAACTGTCATCTAGCCACTGCGTAATTGTGTGAAGCGTTTGACGCTTTCATTTCAGAACAGTGACGGAGACCGGTAACAATGAAGACGTTATTAAGCCCCATGGTCGGTGTCGCCATGGCGAGCTTTATGCTGTCCGCCCATGCCGATTTTATCGATGACAGCCACGCCGATGTGACCCTGCTCAACCGCTATCTCAACCAGCAGGGGCGTGACGTGGTCGGCAGCAATGCCAAGGCCCACAGCATTCGCGATTGGGGCCAGGGTTTCGAGTTCAACTTCAAGTCCGGCTACACCGAAGGCCCCGTGGGTTTCGGCCTCGACTTGCAGGCGTTCTATGGTTTGAAACTGGACTCCGGCGGCGACCTCAATGACAAGAATCACCAGGGCCGCTACCCCGGCAGCATGTTCCCGCTGGACGACGGTAAATCCGCTGACCAGTTCGGCGTGCTGAGCCCGACGTTCAAAATGCGCTTCGCCAAGGATGAACTGCGGGTCGGTACGCTGTATGGCAACAACCCGGTGCTGGCCAACACCGACGGCCGCCTGTACCAGCAGACCAACACCGGTGTGCAACTGGTCTCCAAGGACCTCAGCGACTTCACCTTCACCGGTGGCGATATCTTCAAGACCAAGATCCGCAATGAAACCGGCGACCAGGGCATGATCACCGCGGGCGGCACCAAGGAAAGCGACCGCTTCCTCTTCGGCGGTGCCGACTACACCGGCTTGCCGGGCACCACCGTCAGCCTGTGGTATTCCAACCTTGAGGATTACTACCAACAGTTCTTCCTCGGTGCCAAGCGCCATGACGCGTTGTCGGTCGGTGCGATCGATACCGATGTGCGTATGTTCCGCAGCCTGGGGGTGGGCGGTAACGCCGATGGCGACAAGGATTATGCCGCGGCGGGGGTCTATGGCGATGGCGTGAACAAGGGCCGCATCAACCAGTCCACCGTCAGCCTGTTGGAAAGCTACAGCCTGGAAGGTCATACCGTCGGCCTCGGCATCCAGAAAAACAGCGGCAGCAGCGACTTCCCCTACCTGGATTCCGGCCTGAACAGCGGCGACAGCCGCCAGGGCCCCGGCTCGGGTGCCGACACCCCGGCGCTGACCAACATGCAGTTGAACAAATTCCAGCACGCCGGCGAACGCACCTGGCTGGCGCAATACAAATATGACTTCGGCAAACTGGGCCTCAACGGCCTGACGTTCTCCGCCGCCTATGCCCACGGCGATGACATCCGCACCGCACAGGGCACTACCAGCGAATGGGAACGCAACGTTGCCGTGGCCTACCAAGTGCCGACCGGCACCCTCAAGGGCCTGGGCGTGACCTGGAAAAACGCCCACGCCAGCCCAGACATTACCGGTGCCACTGTGCAGGATGAAAACCGCTTTTATGTCAGCTATGTCGTTCCACTCTGGTAGGAGTTTGCTGTAAAACGGAAAGGCAACGTTAAGCGATTCAGCTGCTTAAAAGGCCTGGGAATAGGCTTATTCCCAGGCCTTATTTGCCCCCGTCCAAGAGAGGATTCGATGACTTATATCGCTGCCGAAAACCGCTACGAATCTATTCCGTATCGCCGCGTCGGCCGCAGTGGCTTGGTGCTGCCGGCACTGTCCCTGGGGCTGTGGCACAACTTTGGCGACAGCACCCCGATCGACACCCAGCGCGCCCTGCTGCGCACCGCGTTCGACCTGGGGATCAACCACTTCGACCTGGCCAACAACTACGGCCCGCCCTATGGCAGCGCCGAGATCAACTTCGGGCGTTTGCTGCGCGAAGACTTCAAGCATTACCGCGACGAATTGATCATCTCCAGCAAGGCCGGTTGGGACATGTGGCCCGGCCCTTATGGCCAGGGCGGCGGTTCGCGCAAATACATCCTGGCGAGCCTGGACCAGAGCCTGCAGCGCCTGGGCGTCGACTATGTGGATATTTTCTACTCGCACCGCTTCGATGCCGACACCCCCCTGGAAGAAACCGCCAGCGCCCTCGCCACCGCCGTGCAGCAAGGCAAGGCGTTGTACATCGGTATTTCTTCCTACTCCGGGGTGAAAACCCGCGAAATCGCCGCCTTGCTCAACGAGTGGAAAGTCCCGCTGCTGATCCATCAGCCGGCCTACAACCTGCTCAACCGCTGGGTGGAAAAAGACCTGCTCGACACCACCGAAGCCCTCGGCGCCGGGGTGATCGCGTTCACGCCGTTGGCCCAGGGGCTGCTGACCGACAAGTACCTCAATGGCGTGCCGGCCGATGCACGGGTCAATCGCCCCGGTGGAGGTTCGTTGCAGGCCAAGCACTTGTCCGAAGCCAACCTCGCTCACGTGCGCGCGCTGAATGAAATCGCCAAGCGCCGTGGCCAAAGCCTGGCCCAACTGGCCCTGGCCTGGACCCTGCGTGACCCACGGGTAACCAGTGCGCTGATCGGCGCGAGCCGGCCGGAGCAGATCATCGAGAACGTCGGGGCGCTGAAGAACTTGAGCTTCACCGCCGAAGAACTGGCGGAGATCGATCGGTTTGCGCTGGAAGGCGGGATCAACTTGTGGGAAAAGCCATCGACGGCTGAATAACCCGGTCAATGTGGGAGGGGGCTTGCCCCCGATGGCGGTGGGTCAGTCAGTACATGCATTGACTGATACAGCGCAATCGGGGGCAAGCCCCCTCCCACATTTTGTCTTCAGTGTGGCGACTGTCGTGTTCGGCTCAGAACGGCACATCGCCAAGAATCGTCGCCCGGTGCATCACCCGCCGCTGTGGCCGGTAGTCGTCCACCGCGTAATGCTGGGTGACGCGGTTATCCCAGAACGCCACGTCATTCTCCTGCCAGCGCCAGCGAATCGTGAACTCCGGGCGTGTCGCGTGGGCGAACAGCAGCTTCAAGATCGCCTCGCTCTCCGCCGCTTCCAGCTCGTTGATTCTGGTGGTGAAGCCCTCGCTGACAAACAGCGACTTGCGCCCACTCACCGGGTGGGTGCGTACCACCGGGTGCGACAGCGGCGGGTTCTTCTTGCGGGTTTCTTCCCAGCGCGCCAGGTCTTCGGCAGTGTTGCCAAAACGCTCCAGCGGGAAGGACTTGGTGAAGTCGTGCGTGGCGGTGAGCCCGTCGAGCAGCCTCTTCAGCGGCTCGGACAGGGCCGCATACGCAGCAATCCCGCTGGCCCACAGCGTGTCGCCGCCAAACGCCGGCAGTTGCTTGGCACTCAGCACCGCGCCGAGGGCCGGGGTGGGCAGAAAGGTCACGTCGGTGTGCCACACGGCGTTGTCGCGCACGTCGGTGACGGCGGTGTCGAGGATCAGCACTTCAGGCTGTTCCGGCACGTTGGGGTAGATCGGATGAATGTGCAGATCGCCGAAGTTCGCCGCGAAGCGTGCTTGTTGCTGCGGCGTGAGCGGCTGGTCGCGGAAAAACACTACCGAATGAGTGAGCAACGCCTGTTCGATGGCGTCGCGCTGTTCGGGGTTCAGCGGTTGAGTGATATCGACGCCACTGATCTGCGCGCCGAGGGCGGTGCTTAATGGGGTAACGGTCAGGCTGCTCATTGGGTTCTCATCACTCAGTGTGCCTGGCCATGCCACGGCACCCATTTACGCTGCAGGGCCCGCAGGCCCATTTCCATGGCGAAGGCGATCAGTGCGATCACCAGAATCCCCAGCACCACGACATCGGTGACCAGGAACTGCGCCGCCGACTGCACCATGAAGCCCAGGCCGCTGGTGGCGGCGATCAGCTCGGCGGCGACCAAGGTCGACCAGCCAACTCCCAGCCCGATACGCACGCCGGTGAGGATGTCGGGCAGCGCGCTCGGCAGGATCACGTGGCGAATCAGCTGGGCGCGCGTGGCCCCCAGCGACTGCGCGGCACGCAGCTTGGCCGGGTCGACGGTACGCACGCCGGTCGCGGTCGCGATGGCAATCGGGGCAAAGATCGCCAGGTAGATCAGCAGCACTTTGGACAGCTCACCGATGCCGCACCAGATCACGATCAGCGGCAGGTAGGCCAGGGGTGGAATCGGCCGGTAGAACTCGATCAACGGGTCGAGAATACCCCGCGCGATACGGTTCGAGCCGATGGCAATCCCCACGGGGACCGCGGTCAGCACCGCAAAGCCCAGGCCCAGGCCGATGCGTTCGAGGCTCGCGCCGAGGTGCTGCCACAAGGTGGAATCCATATAGCCCGTGGTCGCCAGCAACCAGCCTTTTTGCAGCACGGCGGACGGTGGCGGCAGGAACAATGGTTCGATCAGGTCGCTGGCGGTCACCGCCCACCAGATCACCAGCAAGGCAACCAGCGTCAACAGGCTGATCCAACGCGTACTCAGGCTGCGCCGCAGCGGGATAACGGTGCGCGCCACCGGCTTGGCGACCGTGGCGGGAAGTTCGTAGCTGCTCATGCGGACACCTGCCGTTGGGAGAACACTTTGCCCAGCACGTGTTCGCGGGTTTCGATAAAGCGCGGGTCGGATTTGATCGCTCGCGCCGACTCGCCGGCCGCATAACGTTGACCGAAATCCAGGTGCAGGCGCTCGACGATCTGACCGGGGTTGGGCGCCAGCAGGATCAGATCGGTGGCAAGGAACACCGCTTCTTCGATGTCATGGGTGATCAGGAACACCGGCTTGGCCGTGCGCCGCCAGACTTGCAGCAGCAGCTCCTGCATCTGTTCGCGGGTGAATGCATCGAGGGCGCCGAAGGGTTCGTCCATCAGCAGTACACGCGGGTCTGCCGCCAGGGCGCGGGCCAGGCCGACGCGTTGCTTCTGGCCGCCGGACAGTTGCCAGATGCGCCGGCTGTCGAAACCGGCCAGGTCCACCAGCGCGAGCATTTCCCGGGCGCGCACTTCGCGTTGCGCCTTGCTCACGCCGGCCAGCTCCAGGCCGAAGCCGACATTGGCCAGCACGTCCTGCCAGGGCAGCAGGGCATCGTCCTGGAACACCACGCCGCGTTCGGCGCTCGGGCCTTTGACTGGCACGCCATCGAGGCTGATGCGCCCGGCAGAGGGCTCGACAAAACCGGCAATCAGGTTCAACAGCGAAGTCTTGCCACTGCCGGACGGGCCGAGGGCCACCAGCAATTGCCGGGGCCCAAGTTCGAGTGAAATATCAGACAGTACCGGTTCTGTGGCGCCTGGGTACCGTGCGCTGATGCGCTCCAGTTGTAGCAAGGCCATCGCGATGAACTCCTGATCAGTGGGTGATGAACTTGGCGCTGATGTAAGGGGCGTAATCCGGCAGCACCGCCTCGACCTTGCCTTGTTCCTTGAGGAATGCCGCGGTATCGGTCACCGCCTTGATGGTCGGCGCGCCCAGCAGGGTCACCTGCTCAGCGGCCAGCGGGTAGACGTTGCCTTGCAGCAGCGCGGGGATGTCGCTGGCCTTGGCCCCGGAGAGTTTCACCAGCTTGTCGACGTTGCTTTTGTCGGCGAGCCAGGCTTGTGGGTCTTTGCGGTACGCGGCGTAGGCATCCAGGGTGACTTTGGCGAAAGCGCTGACGATTTCCGGATGCTTCTCGGCGAAGTCCTTACGCACGATCCACGCGTCGAAGGTCGGCGCGCCGAACGTGGCCAGCTCGCCGGAAGTGATCAGCACCTTGCCGTTTTCCTTGGCCACGCCCAGGGCCGGGTCCCATACGTAGGTGGCGTCGATATCGCCGCGCTTCCAGGCGGCGATGATGGCCGGCGGCGCGAGGTTGAGGATGGTCACTTTCGCCGGGTCGATGTTCCAGTGCTTCAGCGCGGCCAGCAGGCTGTAGTGGCCGGTGGATACGAAGGGCACGGCGACTTTTTTACCGATCAGGTCCTGCGGGCCGTTGATCCCCGAACCGTTGCGCGCCACCAGGGCTTCGGCACCGCCGATCTGGGTGGCGACGAGGAAGGTCTGCACCGGCACTTTACGGGTGATGGCGGCGGTCAGCGGGCTGGAACCGAGGTAGCCGATCTGCACATCGCCGGACGCGATGGCGGCGATGATGTCGGAACCGTTGTCGAATTTGCGCCAGTCGATCTTGGCGTTCGTGGCTTTTTCATACGCGCCGTCGGCCTGGGCGACTTTCGCCGGGTCCACGGTGGTCTGGTAGGCGATGGTCACATCCGCCGCCTGGGCGAACAGGCTGGCACCGGCCAGGGACAATGCCGCCAAGAGGCGGAGAGGGGAATGCAGTTTCAAGGGGAAGCTCCTCAATCAGGCGGCCGAGTGTCGGCGTGTGAGGAGACTAAATGATCTAAGAATGCGAAAATAAATAACTTTTTCGAATTAGCTTATGAGGAGAAGGGTGGGCGGGATTCTTCATCCCAGTGAGGGCAAATGTGGGAGGGAGCTTGCTCCCGATAGCGGTGGTTCAGTCACTGATCAGTTAACTGAGGACTGCTATCGGGGGCAAGCCCCCTCCCACATAGAGCTCATTTCCCTGGGGGAGTGAGTTCGTTTTTTAGTTGCTGATGGCCAGGATGCTGGCCTGGTACGAGCCGACGAACACATCGAAATCGCCCACTTCGTTCTGCTCCAGCTCCGCCTGTTGCGCCAGCGACTTGCGTGCCAGTTCTTCAAAGTGCGCCTGCTCTTCGGCGGGCAACGGTTCGCTGCGGAAATACTCGGCATGCACCTCGCTCTGGTGCAGGGAGAACTGGGCGAAACTTTCCTTGCGCTCGGCCATTGCGGCCAACACCTGGGCCGATGGCGTCAGGGCCGGGTCGTTGACCTTGGCCAACTGGGCGTCCAGTGCCTGGCGGTGTTCCTCGATGCCGTGGCTCTGATCGAGCAGGGCCGCCAGCGGCGCGATCTGCTCCAGCAGCTCGGTGGCCCATTCCTTCATGTCCACCGCCTGGCCCTTGCGCTGCAGTTGCAGGCCCGGACGCCGGCCTTCCTTGACCACGCTGAGGAAGTTCGAGGTGGCGTTGCCGCACTCGTTGTCGGCGAACAGCGGGCTGTCGTTCATCGCGCAATACAGCAGGAACGCATCGAGGAAGCGCGACTCTTGCAGGTCGATGCCCATCGGCAGGAACGGGTTGATGTCCAGGCAGCGCACTTCGATGTACTGGATGCCACGGGCCATCAGCGCCTGGATCGGCCGCTCGCCGGTGTAGGTCACGCGCTTGGGGCGGATGTTGGAGTAGTACTCGTTTTCGATCTGCAGGATGTTGGTGTTGAGCTGCACCCACTCTCCATCCTTGTGGGTGCCGACTTCGACATAAGGCGCGTAGGGCGTTGCCACCGCTTCGCGCAGGCTGTCGGTGTAGCTGGCCAAATCGTTGTAGCACGGCGTCAGGCCGGCCTGGGCGTTGCTCTGGTAACCCAGGTCGCTCATGCGCAGGCTGGTGGCATACGGCAGGTACAAGGTGTCGGCATCCAGCACGTCCAACTGGTGCGAACGGCCGCGCAGGAAGCCTGCGTCCAGCGCTGGCGAGGCACCGAACAGGTACATCAGCAGCCAGCTGTTGCGGCGGAAGTTACGGATCAGGGCGATATAGGCGTCGGACTGATAGTCGCGGTCGGTGCCGACGAAGCCTTCGCTTTCCTTGAGCAGCGGCCACAATTTTTCCGGCAGGGAAAAGTTGTAGTGGATGCCGGCAATGCACTGCATGGTCTTGCCGTAACGCAGGGCCAGGCCCTTGCGATACACGTACTTGAGCTGTCCGATATTGGAGGTGCCGTAGTAGGCAATCGGAATGTCTTCCTCGGCCGGCAACGGGCACGGCATCGAGGGGCTCCACAGGTATTCGCTGCCGAGCTTGCTGTAGGCAAAGCGATGGATCTTGTCCAGGCTGCTCAGGGTATCGGCCGGGTTGGGCAGGGCTGGGGTGATGAACTCCAGCAACGATTCCGAGTAGTCGGTGGTGATCTGTTCGTGGGTCAGCGCGGCGCCCAGGGCTTCGGGATGCGGCGTCTGCGCCAGGCGACCTTCATGGGTGACACGCAGGCATTCGCGCTCGATGCCGTGCAAGCAATGCTCCAGCAGGGAGAGGTGTTCGCGCTTGCCGAGCAGGGCCAGGCGGCGGTTGAGAAGTTCGCTCAAGTTGGATTCCTTCACGCGTCAGTCGCCCCAATATGGGGGTGGGCAGGACGGTCTACAAGGGTGAAGTTAAAACTGGCGTGATCGCCTGGTTTTGAGTCGATTTGACCCGCTTTGAAAAAGCCTACATCACTCCATGAGTTGGGCTGTAGCGCAGCAAGAAAATTCCGACGCTGTTATCGCAGCGCCGAAATTAACTCAAATCGAGGGCGGGGAGCTATAGGACAGCGAAGGTGCCCTGCGCTTTTGCGACAAGTCTTTCACCCTGGTACACGTCGGCTTCGACCACCAACGTGCGCCGCCCGGGGTGAATCACTCGCGCGGTACACAGCACCTCGCCGTTTTCCACCGCGCGGATGTAGTTGATTTTGCATTCGATGGTCGCGCTCTGCTGGTCGAACCCGTGGGCGCTGGAACAGGCCAGCCCCATGGTGATGTCGACCAGGCTGAAAATCGCCCCGCCATGCAGCTTGCCTGCGCGGTTGCGCAGTTGCGGCTCCAGGCTCAGGGCCACCTCGGCAACGCCCTGCTCCAGGCGTTGCAGGCGGCAGCCGATCAGTTCGCTGAACGCGCTTTGGGTCAAGCCGGCCGGAATCTCCATCAGCGCTTCTTCAACTGTTTGGCGTTGGCGAACAGCGAGGCCATGGCGTTGTTGCTCGGCGCTGCGGTCGCGGTTTCCTTGCGTGGCGCGTTGTTTTGCGACTGGCGCGGCGCCGAGCCTGGGCGGGCGCCACGGGCACCGTCGATTTTCTCGCCGGGAGTGTCGCTCATACGCATCGACAGACCGACGCGCTTGCGCGGGATGTCGACTTCCATGACCTTGACCTTGACCACATCACCGGCCTTCACCGCTTCGCGCGGGTCTTTAATGAACTTCTCCGAAAGCGCGGAGATATGCACCAAACCGTCCTGATGCACGCCGATGTCCACAAAGGCACCGAAGTTGGTCACGTTGGTCACCACGCCTTCGAGGATCATGCCCAGTTGCAGGTCCTTGAGGTCTTCGACGCCGTCCTGGAACTCGGCGGTCTTGAACTCGGGACGCGGGTCGCGCCCGGGTTTTTCCAGCTCTTGCAGGATGTCGGTGATGGTCGGCACGCCGAAGGTCTCGTCGGTGTACTTCTTCGGGTCCAGGCGCTTGAGGAACGCAGCGTCGCCGATCAGCGAGCGGATGTCGCGGTCGGTCTCGGCGGCGATGCGTTGCACCAGCGGGTAGGCTTCCGGGTGGACCGCCGAGGCGTCCAGCGGGTTGTCGCCGTTCATCACACGCAGGAAGCCGGCGGCCTGTTCGAAGGTTTTTTCACCCAGGCGTGCGACTTTTTTCAGCGCGGCGCGGGTCTTGAACGCACCGTTTTCGTCGCGGTGGGTCACGATGTTCTGCGCCAGGGTCGCGTTGAGGCCGGAGATCCGCGCCAGCAGCGCGACGGAGGCGGTGTTCACGTCCACGCCCACGGCGTTCACGCAGTCTTCCACCACCGCATCCAGGCCGCGTGCCAGTTTCAGCTGCGACACATCGTGCTGGTATTGGCCGACGCCGATGGATTTCGGGTCGATTTTCACCAGTTCGGCCAGTGGGTCTTGCAGGCGACGGGCGATGGACACCGCGCCACGGATCGACACGTCGAGGTCCGGGAATTCCTTGGAAGCCAGTTCCGACGCTGAGTACACCGAAGCGCCCGCCTCGGAGACCATGACCTTGGTCATCTTCATGGCTGGGTATTTTTTGATCAGTTCGGCGGCCAGTTTGTCGGTTTCACGGCTGGCGGTGCCGTTGCCGATGGCGATCAGGTCCACCGCGTGCTTGGCGCACAGGGCCGCGAGGATCGCGAGGGTCTGGTCCCACTTGTTGTGGGGCACGTGCGGATACACGGTGGCGTGGTCCAGCAGCTTGCCGGTCGAGTCGACCACGGCGACCTTGCAGCCGGTGCGCAGGCCTGGGTCGAGGCCCAGGGTGGCACGCGGGCCGGCCGGTGCGGCCAGCAGCAGGTCGTGCAGGTTGTGGGCGAAGACGTTGATCGCTTCGGTTTCGGCACCGTCGCGCAACTCGCCGAGCAGGTCGGTTTCCAGGTGGGTGTAGAGCTTGACCTTCCAGGTCCAGCGCACGACTTCACCGAGCCACTTGTCCGCAGGACGGTTCTGATTCTGGATGCCGAATTGTTGACCGATCATGCCTTCGCACGGGTGCATGGTGCCCGGCAGTTCGTCGCCGACTTTCAGCGCGGAGCTGAGAATACCTTCGTTGCGGCCGCGGAAAATCGCCAGGGCGCGGTGGGACGGCATGCTCTTGAGCGGTTCGTCGTGTTCGAAGTAGTCGCGGAACTTGGCGCCTTCTTCCTCTTTGCCGGCGATCACGCGGGCGCTGAGGATGGCTTCCTGCTTCAGGTAGGTGCGCAGCTTTTCCAGCAGGCTGGCGTCTTCGGCGAAGCGTTCCATCAGGATGTATTTGGCGCCTTCGAGGGCGGCCTTGACGTCGGCGACGCCTTTTTCAGCGTTGATGAAGCGCGCGGCTTCGGTATCCGGGTTCAGCGATGGGTCGTTGAACAGGCCGTCGGCCAGGTCGCCGAGGCCGGCTTCCAGGGCGATCTGGCCCTTGGTGCGGCGCTTCTGTTTGTACGGCAGGTAGAGGTCTTCGAGACGGGTCTTGGTATCGGCGAGTTTGATGTCGCGTTCCAATTGCGGGGTCAGCTTGCCCTGTTCCGCGATGCTGGCGAGGATGCTGATGCGCCGTTCGTCGAGTTCTCGCAGGTAGCGCAGGCGCTCTTCCAGGTGCCGCAGTTGAATGTCGTCGAGGCTGCCGGTCACTTCTTTTCGGTAACGGGCGATGAAGGGCACCGTGGAGCCCTCATCCAGTAGAGCGACGGCCGCTTCGACCTGTTGGGGGCGTACGCCGAGTTCCTCGGCGATGCGGCTGTTGATGCTGTCCATAAAACCACCTGAAATTCTTAAAAGCAGCTCGCAAGCCCGGAAAACAAGGCCCGACGAGGCTGGTTGAGCGGCCCGACTGGCGCCGCTGCCTGGGTCAAGAGGCTGCCTATTGACCCTCGAAATCGTAAAAAACACGACAAGCGGGTGAAAAAAAGCCCGGCAGTAAACGGTAACGATCTGACGTTGCCCTGCACGAAGGCGCCGCATTATAACCAGCGTTCTGTCCTTGGGGGGGACTGCGCCGCAGGTTGTAGGGCGTGGGTTCGCTGGCAGTAGAGGAAAAATCTGCTAACAATGCACACGGTGCGTATAACGGCAGCTAGGCCATAATGCGCGCCGAGATAAGAGGAGCATCCAATGAGCAGCACTGCACAAACTGCTGAAGGCGAAAAAATTCTCATCGTTGATGACGATCCGGGGCTGAGCAGCCTGCTGGAGCGTTTTTTCAACTCCAAGGGTTATCGTGCCCGCGCGGTGCCGAACACCGAGCAGATGGACCGCCTGTTGGGGCGGGAAGTGTTCAACCTGGTCGTGCTCGACCTGATGCTACCCGGCGAAGACGGCCTCACCGCCTGCAAACGCCTGCGCGGCGCGAACAACCAGATTCCGATCATCATGCTCACCGCCAAGGGCGATGAGCTGAGCCGCATCAAGGGCCTCGAACTGGGCGCTGATGACTACCTGGCCAAGCCGTTCAACCCGGACGAACTGATGGCGCGGGTCAAGGCCGTATTGCGTCGCCAGGCGGCGCCGGTGCCGGGCGCACCGGGCAGTGAAGACGAAAGCGTCACCTTCGGCGATTACGAACTGTCATTGGCCACCCGTGAGCTCAAGCGTGGCGATGAAGTCCACATGCTCACCACCGGCGAGTTCGCCGTGCTCAAGGCGCTGGTGATGAACGCGCGCCAGCCGCTGACCCGCGACAAACTGATGAACCTGGCCCGTGGTCGGGAATGGGACGCTCTGGAGCGCTCCATCGACGTGCAGATTTCCCGTCTGCGCCGAATGATCGAGCCGGACCCGTCCAAGCCGCGTTATATCCAGACGGTGTGGGGCGTGGGGTATGTGTTTGTGCCGGATGGCACTGCAACCAAGTGACCGATGATTTGCAGGGGCGGGCATCCTGGCGTTTGGCTCCATGAGGGGCGACGGGATGTCCGGCGTCTGCAATTCTGCGAGCGCCGCTCGTTCCTGCAAGGTGTCTAGCTGTCTCCTATGAAAACCCCGCTGTGGTTCCCGCAAAGTTTCTTCTCCCGCACCCTTTGGCTGGTGCTCATCGTCGTTCTGTTTTCCAAGGCACTCACGCTGGTTTATCTGTTGATGAACGAAGACGTGCTGGTGGATCGACAGTACAGCCACGGTGTCGCCCTGACCTTGCGCGCCTATTGGGCGGCCGACCCCGAGAACCGCGAGAAAATCGCCAAGGCGGCGACACTGGTGCGCGTGGCGGGTGCAGGTGTGCCGGAAGGCGAGCAGCATTGGCCCTACAGTGAGATTTACCAGCGCCAGATGCAGGCGGAACTGGGCGACGACACCGAAGTTCGGCTGCGTATGCATGTGTCACCTGCGCTGTGGGTGCGCGCGCCGAGCCTGGGGGAAGATTGGCTGAAGGTGCCGCTGTATCCGCACCCTTTGCGAGGGCAGAAGATCTGGAATGTACTGGGCTGGTTCCTGGCTATCGGCTTGCTTTCGACGGCGTCCGCGTGGATTTTCGTGCGCCAGCTCAATCAACCGCTTAAACGCCTGGTGTTCGCCGCCCGCCAGCTGGGACAGGGGCGCAGTGTGCGCCTGCCGGTCAGCGACACGCCCAGCGAGATGACCGAGGTCTACAGCGCGTTCAACCAGATGGCCGAGGACGTCGAACAGGCCGGGCGCGAGCGCGAGCTGATGCTTGCGGGCGTGTCCCATGACTTGCGCACGCCATTGACGCGTTTGCGGCTGTCCCTGGAGCTGATGGGCAACCATACCGATCTCACGGACGACATGGTGCGTGATATCGAGGACATGGACGCGATTCTCGACCAGTTCCTGGCCTTTATCCGCGATGGTCGCGACGAGGTGGTGGAAGTCGTCGACCTGACGGACCTGGTGCGCGAGGTGGTAGCGCCCTACAACCAGAATGGCGAGCAGGTGCGGATGCGCCTGGAGCCGATCCAGCCGTTTGCGTTGCGTCGGGTCTCGATGAAGCGCCTGCTGAACAACCTGATCGGCAACGCCTTGCACCACGCCGGTTCGGATGTGGAAGTGGCGGCGTATGTCTCCGGTGACAGTGCTGCGCCCTATGTGGTGCTGAGCGTGATGGATCGCGGGGCCGGTATCGACCCGGCCGAGCTGGAAGGCATCTTCAACCCCTTCACCCGTGGCGACCGTGCTCGGGGTGGCAAGGGCACCGGTTTGGGGCTGGCGATTGTGCGGCGGATTGCCTCGATGCATGGCGGCAATGTTGAGTTGCGCAACCGCGAGGGCGGTGGGCTGGAAGCGCGGGTGCGCTTGCCGTTGGGTTTGATGTTGCCCCGAGACGCGGTGTAGCTGCAGCGGCAAGCTGCACGTTTAGAGCTGCAAGAGAAAAGCAAACGGCTTCTGCCCGTCTCTTGCAGCCTGAAGCTTCAAGCTGAAGACTGCTCCTCTAGCCCTTGCCCTTGGTCCGGGTCATGTTCGGCCCGCCACTCTTTTCCAGATGCTGAATGATGATCCCCGCCACATCCTTGCCGGTGGTGGTCTCGATGCCTTCCAGGCCAGGTGATGAATTGACTTCCATCACCAGCGGGCCATGGTTGGAACGCAGGATGTCCACGCCCGCCACGCTCAACCCCATGACCTTGGCCGCCCGTAGCGCGGTCATGCGCTCTTCGGGGGTGATCTTGATCAGGCTGGCGCTGCCGCCACGGTGCAGGTTGGAGCGGAATTCCCCGGGCTTGGCCTGGCGTTTCATCGCGGCAATCACCTTGTCGCCGACCACGAAGCAGCGGATATCCGCACCGCCGGCTTCCTTGATGTATTCCTGCACCATGATGTTCTGCTTGAGGCCCATGAATGCCTCGATCACCGACTCCGCCGCCGTGGCGGTTTCGCACAGCACCACGCCGATGCCCTGGGTGCCTTCCAGCACCTTGATCACCAGCGGCGCGCCGTTGACCATTTCGATCAGGTCGGGAATGTCGTCGGGGGAGTGGGCAAAGCCGGTGACCGGCAGGCCGATACCCCGGCGCGACAGCAATTGCAGCGAGCGCAGCTTGTCCCGTGAGCGCGCGATCGCGACGGACTCATTCAGCGGGGAGACGCCCATCATTTCAAACTGGCGCAACACCGCGCAGCCATAAAAGGTCACCGAGGCGCCGATACGCGGGATCACCGCATCAAAGCCTTCCAGTGGTTTGCCGCGGTAATGGATCTGCGGCTTATGGCTGGCAATGTTCATATAGGCACGCAACGTGTCGATCACCACCATTTCGTGGCCACGTTCGGTGCCGGCCTCGACCAGGCGGCGGGTGGAATACAGACGCGGGTTTCGCGACAGCACAGCAATCTTCATGCAGCACCTGGGGCAGAAATAGTGGAGACCGGGAACACCGGCTTGTCTTGAACGTACTTGACGCCGGGATTGACCACCAACTGGCCGTCAATCAGCGCCTTGGAACCGAGGAGCAGGCGGTAGCGCATGGCCTTGCGGCAGGCGAGGGTGAATTCCACCCGCCATACCCGGTCGCCCAGCGCCAGGGTGGTGCTGATCACATAGCGCACCTGCGCATGACCATTGGAGCTCTTGATGGTTTTCATCGCCACCAGCGGCGCTTCGCAGCGGCGGTGACGCAACTGCACAACGCTGCCCAGGTGTGCGGTAAAGCGCACCCATTTCTCACCGTCGCGCTCAAAGGGTTCGATATCGGTGGCGTGCAGGCTCGAAGTGCTGGCACCGGTGTCGATCTTCGCGCGCAGGCCTGCCACTCCCAAGTCGGGAAGTGCCACCCACTCACGCAGACCGACAACGGTCAAATGGTCAAATGTCTTCAATATGGGTAACCGGTCAATTCGCCCAGGCTTGAGGGGAAACCTCGGCCAGCGCGTTGAATGCGGGCTTGGCGAACCAGTAGCCCTGCATCAGAAATATTCCACAGTCGGACAGGAAGTCGCGCTCACCGGCACTTTCAATGCCTTCAGCGATGACAGTAACGCCCAACTGCTCACAGATTGTGACAATCCCCCGGACGATGACCTGGCGGACACGATCCTGGTCGACATCGCGAATCAGCGCCATGTCGAGTTTGATCAAGTCAGGTTGGAAATCGGCCAGCAGGTTCAGCCCCGAATAGCCCGCGCCGAAATCGTCGATGGCAGTTTTGAAGCCGAATTCGCGGTATTCACGCAGAATATTCGTCAAATGGCGATGGTTATCTATGTGTTCGCTTTCCAGCGTCTCGAAAATCAGCTGGTCAAGCGGAAAATTGTGCGTGCGGGCGGCCTCCAGGGTGCTGCGAATGCACAGTTCGGGTCGATACACCGCGTTGGGCATGAAATTGATGGAAAGACAGGTTTGCATCCCCAGGGCCGCGGCGCCGGCGATTGCCTGGGTACGGCAACGCTGGTCGAAACGGTAGCGGTTGCTATCGTTGACCTGGGCCAGCACCGACAACGCCCCTTCGCCCTGTGAACCCCGCACCAAGGCTTCGTGGGCAAAAACCGAATGGTCGCGAAGGTCTACGATCGGTTGGTAGGCGAACGCAAAATCAAAACCCAAGGGCTCGCTTTGCTGGCAGCCCACGCAATGCTGGTTGGGCGAGGTGAGTGAAGTCGGGAAGTCGGTCACAGGGTATCCTCGCGAAAACAGGGGGCTACCTGGCGTATCTTAGGTGAGCCTTGGGGTTTATGCGTCGAAGGGTTTCAACAGTAAAGTTGCGACATTTTTCAGAACGAGGAATTCAAGTGGCTCAGAAGCAGGCAGAGGAAGAAAAAATCCGTTTGGACAAATGGCTGTGGGCGGCGCGTTTCTATAAAACCCGTGCCTTGGCCAAGGCTGCTATCGAGAGTGGCAAGGTGCATCATCGCGGCGAACGCTGCAAGCCGGGCAAAGAGCCGCGCGTGGGTGATGAGTTGCAGATTCGTATCGGATTTGACGAAAAAACTGTCGTGGTCCAGGCGCTTTCCAGCGTGCGCCGGGGCGCGCCCGAAGCGCAGGCGCTGTATGCCGAGACCGAAGCCAGCGTCGCCAAGCGCGAAAACGCAGCGGCGATGCGTAAGGCCGGCGCCACAGGCATGACCACCGATGGCAAGCCGAGCAAGAAGCAGCGCCGCGACCTGTTCAAGTTTCGCGGCAGCGGTAATGACGATTGACCGCGCACATCGTCAGCGCAAAGCAGATCGATAGATGTGGGGCGTCAGCAGGATGCGCGCATGACGCTCAATCGCCCGATCACCGGCAGCTTGGCGAGTAACCCGAACACCGGCGCGGTCAGCCGTAGCAACACCTGCGACACCTTTGCCGCAAACGGTGTGTAATAGCCCCATCCCAATGCCAGCAGTGCCAGCAACACTCCGCCGATATAATCGTCCTGCGCCCAATGTGCGCCCGCCACCAGCCGCGGCATCATGAACAACAACGCCAGGCCCCAGATCACCAGCACCTGGCCCCGCCGCTGGGCGAATACCGTCATGAACATTCCCCAGATCAGCAGCACCGAAGCATGATCCCCAGGGAAACTCTGGCTCGAACGGTCTTTCAACTCCCAGGTTTTCTCCAGCCCCGGGAAATAGTCGCTCATCCGAATCGCGCCGCTGAGCACTATCGAAGGGCTGCTGTGTTGCCAACCCATCTGCGCCGCGAGTTTGGAAAACAGCATGCGGATAAACAGCAACAGCAGCAGAATCCCGAAGAAGCCAAGAAACGCCTGGCGCACCTGCGCCGCCTTGAACACCCAATCGCCGCGAATCAACAGCGTCAGCAGAATCACGCCGACCACCGCATCAAACGGCCGCAGGCTGGCCACGGCCCACACATGCAGCCAGGTCGGATTGCTCGCCAGGGGGGCATTGAACAGGTGAAACAGCCACTCGTCGAAAAACACGCATAGCATCTGGCCTGTGGGCCACAGCCAAAAACACAGCAGCCCGAATGCGAGTAGATTGCAAAAAGCCCATCGCCGGAGGTTCCACTTGGCTTGGAACAAACCCGGATTGTTCATAAACTGTCCCTCTTTGCTCTATATAAGCTCTCTGTTTCCAGGAGAGAGCCGCACCAAAATGGTGCTAAAGCGTTCAATTTTATAAACGTTGTAACAATTTTGTCATCAATTCAGATACCTAGACCTATGACTGATTTACCGGATACCGACTTCACCCAACGCTTCATCTTCGACGAGAACGACGCCCGCGGCGAACTGGTCTCGTTGGAGCGCAGCTATGCCGAAGTCCTCGCCAAGCACCCCTATCCGGAGCCGGTCGCGCAACTGCTCGGTGAATTGATGGCGGCGGCGGCGCTGTTGGTAGGCACCATGAAATTCGACGGGTTGCTGATCCTGCAGGCGCGGTCCGAAGGTCCGGTCCCGTTGCTGATGATCGAGTGTTCCAGCGAGCGTGAGATCCGTGGCCTGGCCCGGTATGAGGCTGATCTGATCGCCCCGGACGCGACCCTGGCCGACCTGATGCCCAACGGCGTGCTGGCGCTCACCGTCGACCCGACCGACGGCCAGCGTTACCAGGGCATCGTCGACCTCGACGGCGAAAACCTGTCGGACTGCTTCACCAACTATTTCGTTATGTCCCAGCAGATCGGCACGCGCTTCTGGCTCAACGCCGACGGCAAGCGCGCCCGTGGCCTGTTGCTGCAACAGCTGCCCGCCGACCGCATCAAGGACGACGACGAACGCGCCGAAAGCTGGCGCAACCTCACCGCCCTGGCTGGCACCCTGACCGCCGAAGAATTGCTGGCCCTGGACAACGAAACCATCCTGCATCGCCTGTACCACGAAGAGACTGTGCGCCTGTTCGACGCGCAGGGCTTGCGCTTCCATTGCAGTTGCTCTCGCGAGCGTTCGGCGAACGCGCTGGTCAGTCTCGGTCTGGAAGATGCGCAAAATCTGGTGGTGGAACACGGTGGTCAGATCGAAATCGACTGCCAGTTCTGCAACCAGCGCTACCTGTTCGACGCCGCCGATATCGCCCAATTGTTCGCCGGCGCCGGTATCGGTACCCCCTCCGATACCCGCCACTAAAACGTTTAAGCACAGGTAAATCACCTGACAAATGCCGGATTAGCGCTGTTCTGACGGGAGGGCCCTACTTTTTTTGGGCTTTTCTGGCATAATCCGGCCCACTTTTTTCGCGGTAGTAGTGCGCAACTTTCTACTACAAAACGTTTGGAGCACTCGGCCACAGGCCGACGGGGAACCTCATGACGCAAGCCAATAACGCCGTATACACCGATCTGAGTGTTGACGATCTGGTCAAAGAAGCCCTGCAGCGCGGTGAAGGCGTGCTTGCCGATACTGGCGCACTGGTCGTAGAAACCGGTCACCGTACCGGCCGTTCGCCAGTCGACCGTTTCATCGTTGAAGAGCCTTCGACCCAGGACGCCATTGCCTGGGGCCCGATCAACCGCAAGTTCCCGGCCGACAAGTTCGATGCCCTGTGGGCTCGCGTCGAGGCGTTCAACAACGCGCAAGAACATTTTGTTTCCCACGTGCATGTAGGGGCCTCCGAAGACCACTACCTGGCCGTGAAGATGACCACCCAGACTGCCTGGCATAACCTGTTCGGTCGTTGCCTGTTCATCAACCCGGCCCAGTACAACCCGGCCGGCCGTGACGAGTGGCAAGTGCTCAACGTGGCCAACTTCGAGTGCGTGCCTGAGCGTGACGGCACCAACTCCGACGGTTGCGTGATTCTCAACTTCGCCCAGAAAAAAGTGCTGATCGCCGGCATGCTTTACGCTGGTGAAATGAAGAAAGCCATGTTCTCGGTGCAGAACTTCCTGCTGCCGGCCGCCGACGTACTGCCGATGCACTGCGCCGCCAACATTGGCGAAGCAGGCGACGTGACCCTGTTCTTCGGCCTGTCCGGCACCGGCAAGACCACCCTGTCCGCCGACGAAAGCCGTTACCTGATCGGTGACGACGAACACGGCTGGGGCAAGGGCGTGGTGTTCAACATCGAAGGCGGTTGCTATGCCAAGTGCATCGACCTGTCGGAGAAGAACGAGCCGGTTATCTGGAAAGCCATCAAGCACGGCGCGGTGCTGGAAAACGTCGTCATCGACGAGGCCAAGCATGCCGACTACAGCGATGTCAGCCTGACCCAGAACAGCCGTGCCGCCTACCCGCTCGAGCACGTGGCCAAGCGTTCCGAGAAGAACCTCGGCGGCGAGCCAAACGCTGTGATCTTCCTGACCTGCGACCTGACCGGCGTACTGCCGCCTGTGTCGATCCTCAGCGAAGAACAAGCGGCCTACCACTTCCTGTCCGGCTACACCGCACTGGTGGGCTCGACTGAAATGGGTTCGGGCAGCGGCATCAAGTCGACGTTCTCGACTTGCTTCGGTGCGCCATTCTTCCCACGCCCGGCCGGCGAATACGCCGAGCTGCTGATCAAGCGCATCCGCGGCTTCGGCTCCAAGGTCTACCTGGTCAACACCGGCTGGACCGGCGGCGGCTACGGCGTCGGCCAACGCTTCAACATCCCGACCACCCGCGGCGTGATCGCAGCGATCCAGAGCGGCGCGTTGATCGGCGTTGAAACGCAACACCTCGACACCATCAACCTGGACGTGCCATTGGCTGTACCGGGTGTTGAGACCGGCCTGTTGAACCCACGTAACACCTGGGCTGACAAGGCTGCCTACGACGAAGCGGCGAAGGCGCTGGCGGGTCTGTTCATCGAGAACTTCAAGAAGTTTGACGTGAGCGATGCGATCAAGGCAGCGGGTCCGAAGTTGTAAGATTCGGTCGTTGTGAAAAAGCCGCCCCTTGTGGGCGGCTTTTTTGTGCGCGAACGGTCAGTTGGCGCCTGCCGCTGTTTTGCCGGTTAGCTCAAGTTTTCCAGCGTCTGCGTGTCCCAGCTGTGGGTTTTGATCGCCAGATAAAGCATGCCGATAGTCAGCGGCACCTTTTCGCCACGCCCCTTGGCCCGCCGCTTGAGGAACACATCAAACACCGGTGGGTTGAAGTAACGATAAGTGTCGTAGTCGCCCAGATCGAGGGCGAATTCCTGTTCCAGCGCTTCCATGAGTTGCTTGGCTTCACTGCCGTCGCAGCCCAGGTCGAAGTTGAGTGAGGTCTGCAGGCGAATGGTCTTGTGTTTCGGCAGGCCGATTTCTTCGTGCAGCAGTTGCAGGAGTTGCTGCATGACCGGGTCTTCGGGGAAGTTGGGGGCGAGGTTCATGGTGGGAGCACGCAGGAGTGGATGAGGGGGACGGTCGCGTTTGAGGCGAAATTTGTTTCGGGTGATGAAGAGTGCCAAGCCTATCAAGAATAGAAAAACAGGCAGGAAGGGCATTCTAAGGATTACTGCTACGTAGGGTAGTAGGAAGGTGAAAATCAGGCCGGTTGCGAGAAATGTGATTGCCAAGCGCTTTCTGAGCGTGCAGTCGGTTATTTGGTAGTGCAGCACAAGGTAGAACCCGAGGAAACACATTGATTGCAGGTAGAAATTCATCGTTTCTGAGGTCCCGTCGCTTCGAGTGTTCGGGTATCCCAGCGTTTGGCTTTGACGGCTTGATAGAGCATGTGGATGGTTAGCGGGATCTTTCCCTCGCAGCCTCTTTCCACGAGTCGTAAGTACGCATCAAAACCTCGGTGCTTGAAGTAGCGGTTGTTTTTATAGTCGCCGAGGTTTATGCCGAAATATTGTTTCAGCGCTGCCATCAGTTGTTTTGCCTCGACGCCGTTACAGCCGAGATCATGGTTGATTGAGGTATTGATGGTTATGATTTGGTGTTTGGGCAGACCTACATCTTCATGAATTAGCTGCAGAAGATGGAGCATGACAGGATCGTCAGGAAAACCGGGGGCCAGGTTCAACGTTGGGGCGACGAGTAGCGGGTGAGTTGACCTGATTCGACTGTAGCGGTCGCGGTCCAAGAACAATCCTGAGCCTATTAGGATAGCGCCTATCGGGATGCTGGGAAGTTGGATTTCAGTTATCCAGTAAGGGAGCCATATTGAACAGATCAGCCCCGCAGCCAGTAGGGACAGGCCTGCGTATTTCCTGAGGTTATGGGATCTGATTTTTTTGACAAGGACAATGTCCAAAACGATAAAAACGATCCATTGAAGATATTCAATCATTGGGCTTAACCGCCTAGGAACGGGACGACAATGGCAGACATGGAGCGTTGAGGGCCTATCCCGCCTTCGACCTGGGCTTCAATTCCAATGACCACGTCGCCAGCGGGGTAGCTACGGATGATGCTTTTGATGATTAAGCCCACCGTGGTGCCAACGACGCGTGCTACAGGTTTTGAAAGCGGGTGAATGGGCGCACCGAAGGCCCCTGCCAATAATAAGGCGACGATGGTCCCGCGTTCGTTAAGCAGATCGGCTTGTTGCCGGGTCAGCGGCTTGGAAATCGCGACAGTCATCTTGCAGGGCAAATCACGAGCAAACATCTTTTCATAAAGATCCACCAGTCGATAGCGCACCTCGTTTGCTGAAGCACCGGCTTCTAACAAGCAAAGGTTTGCCAGAGCATGCTTGTGAGTGGGGAGAACGGTAAGGCGAATGACCGTGAAGGTGACGCCGTAGTGGCCGATGTGTTGAGTCCTTTCGATGTCCATGGGTTTTTGCCGAGGCAGTTGAGAGATCAATAGTTTCGGCCATGCGAAGGGGGGTTATGTAGAGGATTGGGCGGGTGTTTTGAGCAGTTTGGGAAGGGGACTACGTAGTAATAGATAGTTTCTTACGGAAGATTCCCGCATTTTCAATTTCACCGAGATTTGCAGGGCAAAGCCAATCAATTGTGGGAGTCGGGCTTACCCGCGATGGCGGTGGGTCAGGTATAGAAATGTAGCCTGAAGTTTCGCCGTCGCAGGCAGGCCCACTCCCACAGTTTTAGCTGTGTGGCTGGCTTGGTTGTGTTTGCTTAATAGCTGGTTTAGCCGTTCGTGGTTCGATCAGGCACTGACAGGCCTACTGATACACCCTGGATGATTTTCGCCGCTTCCGGCGGGATGCGTTCCGGGGTGCAGAACAGTGTGCTGCCTTTCTGGATGTTGACGCTGCGCAACTCGCCAGCCCAGTCGTAGATGTCGTCGAACAGCGTGCGGTGGATGTGTTGCAGGCGGTCGAGGTCGTAGGGCGGTTACGCAGGACGCCGTTACCGGGGTAGCAAGGCTTGATTGTAGCGAAATAAAATCACGTCACATTTTGTATAAAAAGTCCGCAAGGGCTCTAAATTCAGCGTATGTTTCACCGCAAAATCTTGTAGGACGATCCCGTCCACTACTTAAAGGGAGTTAAGCATGGGTTTGCTTCGTGTCGCTTCGGCGATGTCATTGTGTGCAGTGGCTTTTTCGATCCAGGCCGAGCAGTTGCCGATCGAGGTGCTCAGTGCGGTGGTCAAGGACCAGAAAATCGCCGACGCCGAAGTCCTGCTGCAACGTAACGGCGCACAGAACGTAGTGGGCCGCACCAACGCCCAGGGCCAGGTGACCCTCACCAGCGAAGCGGCCGATGATGCCAGCAACCTGTTGATCATCAAGAAGCCCGGCTATTCCAACCTGGTAGTGAAGTGCCCCTGTGCCGGCATGACCTACGCCATCAGCCCGGTGATGGAAAACCTCGACGGCCTGCGTGTGGTGCTGACTTGGGGCAAGACCCCGCGCGACCTCGACTCGCATATGATTTTCCCCGGCAATAACATCTTCTTCCGTAACAAAAAGGGCACCGACGCTGAGTTGGATGTGGACGACACCGACAGCTATGGCCCGGAAACCATTACCCTGCAGAAGAAGCACTACGGCGAAAGCTACGTGTATGCCGTGCATGACTACTCCAACAGTGGTTATCCAAACTCGAACGAGTTGTCCAACAGTGAGGCCAAGGTGTTTGTGTACATGGGGCAATCCCTGGTACGCACCTACTACGTGCCGCAGAACCGCGCGGGCAACCTGTGGACCGTATTCCGCATGACCGGTAGTGGCGACTTCCAGGACATCAACACGTTCACCGGTGTGAGAGTCGGTGCCGAAGACGTACTCAATGAGGTCAAGCCTCTGCTGGACGACAGCGTGGCCGTCACCGCAGTGGCTGTCAGCTCGTCGGTACAAGCGGATGCGAAGAAGCTGAACCTGAAGGGCGAAGCAGCCTACCAGGCAGGTAACCTGGACCAGGCCATCGACCTGTTCCGTCAGGCCATCGACCTGGACAATAGCTTCGGCAAAGCCTACGGCAACCTGGGCCTGGCGTATCAGAAGGCTGGCAACACCGCCGAGTCGATCTGGGCCAACCGCAAGGCCATCGCCCTGGCGAACGGTGCCACTGCCGCGACCGTGCGTGCCGGCGCCTACTACAATATTGCGCGGATCTACGAAGCGGCGGGGCAGTTCGCGGATGCGTTGCGTCACTACCAGTTGGCCAAGGAACAGAAGGCCAATCCGGTGTATGACACGGCGATCGAGCGTGTGCAGAACCGCTGATTTAGCTGTAGGGCCGTTCTAAGGTGTGGGAAGGGGGTTGCTCCCGATGGCGGTAATTCAGTCGGTTAATTTCTGACTGATACACCGCCATCGGGAGCAATCCCCTTCCCACATTTGGTTTGTGATGTTCCTACTTACACAGTCGAACTTGTCACATTTGGCCCAAGGCCATTGCCCCAGCCTGTGTATCATCCTGTCTCTTTTTTCCTTGCGACCTATCTCGATTCGCTGAGCGTCCCAGGCTATGTTTTTGAGCCACCTTCAGCGGTCAATGGAGTGACAGCTTATGCACGACACCCTCCAGCAGGTCTTTGGTTATCCACAATTTCGTTTGGGCCAGGAAGCCGCGGTCAGCGCCGTGCTGGCCGGTCGTTCGGCGGCAGCGATTTTTCCGACCGGGTCGGGCAAGTCCCTGTGTTACCAGCTGTCGGCGGTGTTGCTACCGCACCTGACGCTGGTGGTGTCGCCGTTGCTGGCGCTGATGCAGGACCAGTTGGGTTTCCTGCAACGCCATGGCATCTCGGCCGGCAGTATCGATTCGGCGCAAAGCCGCGATGAGGCCAATGAGGTGATGGCGCGCGCGCGCTCGGGCGAGTTGAAAATCCTGATGATTTCCGTGGAGCGCTTGAAGAACGAGCGCTTTCGCAACTTCCTGCTGAGCGTACCCATTTCATTGCTGGTGGTGGATGAGGCGCACTGTATTTCCGAATGGGGCCACAACTTCCGTCCGGATTATTTGAAGCTGCCGGACTACCAGCGTCAGTTCAAGATCCCACAAGCGCTGCTGCTGACGGCTACAGCGACGCCCAAGGTGATTGCCGACATGCAGGCCAAGTTCGCCATTGCGCCTGACGACGTGATCACCACGGGCTTCTACCGGCCGAACCTCAACCTGTTGGTAGAGCCGGTGAGCGGCGCGGACAAGCGTCGGCGGCTGGTCCAATGGATGAACGAGCGGCCCGGCCAGCCGAGCATCGTCTACGTCACCTTGCAGAAAACCGCCGAGCAGATCGCCGAGCACCTGAATCGCCATGGCATCCAGGCCGAGGCGTATCACGCCGGCTTGCCCCACGATAAACGCGAGGGCATCCAGCAGCGTTTCATGGGTGGGCGCTCCAATTGCATCGTCGCCACCATCGCGTTTGGCATGGGCATCGACAAGAGCGATATCCGCAACGTGGTGCATTTCGACCTGCCCAAATCCATCGAAAACTACAGCCAGGAAATCGGCCGCGCCGGGCGTGACGGGCAATCCTCGGATTGCCTGGTGCTCGCCAACCGCGACAGCCTCAATGTGCTGGAAAACTTCGTGTACGGCGACACGCCTGAGCAGGAAGGCATTCGCCGTGTGCTGGACGAGTTGCAGGCCGCGCGAGGGGACGGGCAGTGGGAGTTTCTGCTGCGCTCGCTGTCGGACCACAGCAACATCCGCGAGCTGCCCCTCAAGACGCTGCTGGTGCAGTTGGAACTCAAAGGCGTGATTGCGCCGCGCTACGCGTTTTACGCCGAATACCGGTTCAAGTACCTGATCGAGCCCGACGCCTTGTTGGCGCGGTTTTCCGGGGAGCGGCAGGCGTTTGTCGCAGCGATCGTCCAGGTGTGCAAGCGGGCCAAGACCTGGGCGACGGTGGATTTCGACACGCTTTATCAACAGCACCAGGCCGAGCGCAATCGCGTGGTGAAAGCGCTGGATTACTTCCAGGAGCAGGGCCTGATCGAGCTGGAAAGCAAGCAGATGACGGAGGTCTACAGCCTGCTGAAGACCGATTTCGATCCGCAGGTGTTGAGCGCCGAGTTATACACAGGCTTCAAGCAACACGAGGTCACGGAAGTGGCACGGATTCACGCCATGCTCGACCTGTTCGCCACCGAACACTGCCTGGGCCAGCGCCTGGCCCGCTATTTCGGTGATGAACATGCACCGCAGCGCTGCGGGCATTGTTCGGTGTGCCACGGCCATGTCGCGCATTTGCCGGCGCCGCCGAGCCTGGCGCCGCTTGTGGATAAAAACTTCATGGGGCTGTGCGGTGATTTTATCCACAGGCATCATGAGTACTGCGGCCAACTGCCCGGCGCCGAACGGCTGACGCGGTTCCTGGGCGGTATCAGCGTGCCGCTGTTCACCAAATTGAAGGCACGCGGCATCCCTGGTTTTGCTGCGCTGGAGGACTACCCCTACGCCGAGGTACGCGAGTGGGCCGAAACCCATTTGAATAACCTGTAAACCCACTTTGACGAGACGCGCCGATGCCTGACTCCATGCCCCAACGCGCCGATTACCGGCACTTCCAGCCGATCATTACGCGCTGGCACGACAATGATGTGTATGGCCATGTGAACAACGTGACCTACTACAGCTTCTTCGACACTGCGGTGAATACCTACCTGATCGAACACGGTGGCTTGGATATTCATGACGGCGAGGTGGTGGGGTTTGTGGTGAGTTCGGCGTGTGATTACTTTGCTTCCGTCGCCTTTCCCGAACGCATCGAAATAGGCCTGCGGGTCGGCAAGTTGGGCAACAGTTCGGTGCAGTATGAGTTGGCGGTGTTCAAGGCAGGCGAGGAGGACGCCTGTGCGGCGGGGCGCTTCGTGCATGTGTTCGTGGATCGGGGGACGAACCAGCCGGTGACGATTCCGGAGCGGTTGCGCGAGGCGTTGCAGCGCTTGCTGGCCTGACTTCCTACAGAAACCCATGTGGGAGGGGCGGTGCGACGATTCGACTGCCCCTCCCACAGTGTTTCTTCAGTGTTCTTTAGATCTGATCAATCACGGTAGTGATGCTTGTTCTTGCGATGGCCATAGGCATGGCCACGGCCAGGGTGATCATCCCGGTAGTAGCGACGGTCGTCACGGCCACGGTAACGACGGTCGTCGTCATCGCTCTTGTTGCCCATGTAGTTGCCCAGCGCGCCGCCCGCGCCGCCGCCAGCGGCTGCGCCGATCAGGCTGCCGGTGGTGCCGCCCATGCTGCGGCCTACCACGTTGCCGCCCGCTGCGCCCAGGGCGCCGCCAATGGCTGCTTCGCCGCGGCTGCGCTTGTCAGCGCCGACCGCACTGCCGCCCGCGCCGCCCAGGGCTGCACCGATGGCTGAACCGGTATTACCGCCGACCTGCTGGCCGACAACCGAACCGAGTACCCCGCCCAATGCGCCGCCTACACCGGCTTCGGTGGTGCCACCGGCCATGGCTGCGCCACTGACCAGGCCAAGGGACAACAAGAGAATCGAGGAGAACTTCATAGAGAGACCTCAAGAGGATGACGGCGCGATCCTGAGGCTGTGTCGACATTGTGACAATAGAAATCCGACCAGTAACACGACTTGTACACAATTCTCTAACTTACTGTTTTAGCTAGGGAACTTAAGTGATTTCGGCGGGTCTTTAGTTACTTCGGAACGGCCGCTTTTATGCAAAAGCGGCCTTTTTTGTGCCTGGGATTTACGCCGAGCGCGCCATGATCAGGCCATTGTCGCTCGCCGCTTCCAGGCGGATCGCAACAAATTTCGACGTCGGCGTATGGCTGCCATCCCCGGTGCTTTCCAAGGGCACCAGCGGGTTCACTTCCGGGTAGTAAGCCGCTGCCTGCCCCGCCGGAATATCGAACGCGAGCAAGGTGAAGCCTTTTACGCGGCGCTCACGGCCGTCTTCCCACAGCGACACGATGTCGGCCTTTTGCCCCGGCTTGAAGCCCAGGCGGATGATGTCGGCTTCGTTGACGAACAACACGTCGCGTTGACCTTTGACCCCGCGATAGCGGTCGTCCAGGCCATAAATGGTGGTGTTGTACTGATCGTGGGAGCGCATCGACTGCATGATCAGGTCCGGCACGTGCCCGGTGGCGTGGGTGCGTTCGTGGATCAGGTCCTTGGGCAGGACGTTCGGGCGGAAGTTGGCGCGGCCCGAAGGCGTGTTCCAGCGACGTACCCCGGCGGCGTTGCCCAGGTAGAAACCGCCCGGGTTTTTGATCCGCTCGTTGAAGTCCTTGAAGCCTGGGATGGTGTCGGCGATCAGCTCGCGAATACGTCCGTAGTCGGCCACCAGCCAGTTCCAGTCCACCGGTTGGCTGCCCAGGGTGGCGGCGGCGATGCCGGCGAGAATGGCCGGCTCGGATTTCATCAGGCTCGACAGCGGTTGCAGCTGGCCGTTGGAGCCGTGGACCATGCTGAACGAGTCTTCCACCGTCACCGCCTGCGGGCCTTCGGCCTGGATGTCGATGTCGGTGCGGCCCAGGCACGGTAGGATCAGCGCGTCTTTGCCGTGCATCAGGTGGCTGCGGTTGAGCTTGGTGCTGATCTGCACGGTCAGGTCGCAATTGCGCAGGGCTTCGAAGGTGCGCGGGCTGTCCGGGGTGGCTTGGGCGAAGTTGCCGCCCAGGCCGATAAATACTTTGGCGCGGCCTTCCAGCATGGCGTGGATCGCCTCGACCACGTTGTGCCCGTTGGTGCGCGGCACCTGGAACTGGAAGCGCCGCTCCAGGGCGTCGAGGAACGCCACCGGCGGCCGTTCGTTGATGCCCATGGTGCGGTCGCCCTGCACGTTACTGTGGCCGCGCACCGGGCACAGGCCGGCGCCCGGGCGGCCGATATTGCCGCGCAGCAGCATCAGGTTGGCGATTTCCTGGATGGTCGGCACCGAGTGACGATGCTGGGTGATGCCCATCGCCCAACACATGATCACGTTCTTGCCTTTGGCGTACATGCGCGCCGCTTGCTCGATTTCCACCAGGGGCAGGCCGGACTGCGCGACGATTTCTTCCCAGGAGGTGTCGTCGATCTGGCCGAGGTAATCGAGCACGTGGGTGGTGTGTTCGTTGAGGAAGTCGTGGTCGAACACCGCTGCCTTGCCTTCGGCCTGGGCCTGGCGCTCCCACAACAGCAGGAACTTGGCCATGCCGCGCAGGATGGCCATGTCGCCCCCCAGCGCCGGGCGGAAGTACGCGGTGTTGGTCGGCTTGTCGCCGTTGGTGAGCATTTCCAGCGGGTGTTGTGGGTGCTGGAAGCGTTCCAGGCCGCGCTCTTTCAGCGGGTTGATGCACACCACCTGAGCGCCGCGTTTCACCGCTTCGCGCAGCGGTTCGAGCATGCGCGGGTGGTTGGTGCCGGGGTTCTGGCCCCAGACGAAAATCGCGTCGGCGTGTTCGAAGTCGTCAAAGGTCACGGTGCCTTTGCCGACGCCGACACTTTGCGCCAGGGCCACGCCACTGGCTTCGTGGCACATGTTCGAGCAATCCGGGAAGTTGTTGGTGCCGTAGGCGCGCACGAACAACTGGTACAGGTACGCCGCTTCGTTGCTGGCGCGGCCCGAGGTGTAGAACTCGGCCATGTCCGGGCTCGGCAGGGCGTTGAGGTGCTGGCCGATCAGCTCGAACGCCGCCTCCCAACTGATGGGCTGGTAACGGTCGGTCTGTGCGTCGTAGCGCATCGGCTCGGTCAGGCGGCCCTGGTATTCCAGCCAATAGTCACTTTGCTCCAGCAACGAGGTGACGCTGTGCTTGGCGAAGAACGCGGCATCGACGCGGCGTTTGGTGGCTTCCCAGTTGACTGCCTTGGCACCGTTTTCGCAGAACTTGACCATGCCGCTTTCCGGCGAGTCGCCCCAGGCGCAGCCCGGGCAGTCGAAGCCGCCGTTCTGGTTGGTCTTGAGCATCATGCGCAGGTTTTTCAGCGCGTTGTCGCTGGTCAGCCATGCCTGCGCCACGCTGATCAGCGCGCCCCAGCCGCCCGCCGCACCCTTGTAAGGCTTGTAGCGCGGGGTTGGGGTTTGGTCGGCTTGGTGGTGATTGCTCATGGCTGTTTCTCCATCGCAGGGCTGTAGACCCGCGGCGCACTTTTCTGCGGCAGGTGGATGAGATTGAGGTTGTGCCGGCGTGCCCATTGCAGGGCCAGGCCGGTGGGCGACGACAGGCTGACCAGGGTCTGGATGCCCGCGCGCAGGACTTTCTGGATCAACTCAAGGCTGCAACGGCTGGTGACAATGGCCAGGCCGCCTTCGCTTGGAATCCGTTGGCGGATCAGCGCGCCGATCAATTTATCGAGGGCGTTGTGTCGGCCGATGTCTTCGCGGCCCAGCAGCAGTTCGCCCTGGTTGTTCATGAACACCGCCGCATGCACCGCGCCGCTGTGCTGGCCCAGAGGCTGGAACGCGCTGATGCGCTGGCGCAGGCCGTCGAGCCACTCGGCCGGCGGCAGGGGCGCGCCGGGCAGTACCTCAAGGTCCGGCAGGGCGTGTTCCAGCGCTTCCACGCCGCACAACCCGCAACCGCTGGTACCGGCCAGTTGGCGGCGCTGCTGCTTGAGGTTCCAGAACGCGCGGCTGGAAATCTGCACCTGAGCGTACTGGGCAGAGCCCGTGCCGCTGAGTTTAAGGTCATAAATGTCGCTAACGTCGGCGATAATGCCGCTGCCGATACTGAAGCCTACAATGAAGTCTTCGAGGTCCGTCGGCGTCACCAGCATCACGGCCTGACTGATGTCGTTATAGGCAATCGCCAACGCCACTTCTTCCGCCAACGCGGTGCTGGCGACTTCCGTGTGTTCGAGCGTGCAAAACTGGTAGCTCTGGCTGGCGGCGGGCGCGGGCGTTTGAACAGCGGGCGCCGCGCAGACTGGGCGCTTGGCGTTCATGAGGCAGTACCGACGGCGGATGGGTCAGTGTTTAGACTAGGCGCGACAAAGCGTCGCGTCTAATTGCCAGTACTGATCTACCGATAGATGACGTCGATCAATACTCGGTTTGCGATTTCTGAAACAGCGCGAAACACGCTTCCGCCAACGCAGAGCGCGGGGCGCTGCGGCGCATGATCAGCCCCAGGCGCGCCAGGGTGTGGGCGTCTTCGATCGGTTGCAGGCGCAGATGCTCGGTCAGCGCGTCCAGGCCACCGTCCAAGGGCATCACCGCACAGCACAGCCCGCCGTGGACCGCTTGTAACAACTGATGGACCGCGTCGGTCTGCAACAACGGTTGCGGGTGCAGGCCCCGGCTATGGAAGTTGTGATCGATGGACTGCCGGAAGTGCATGCCGCTGGTGAGCATGCCCAGCGGCAGTTCGATCAGGGCTTCCCAGCTCAGGGGCTTTTCGCCGAAGCTGAAATAGCGTTGGTCGTACAGCAGGCCCATGCGGGTTTCGCCGAGGGCCAGGGAGTCGAAGCGCTCGTTGTCCAGGCGGTCGAGGTAGGACACGCCGAGGTCCAGGCGATTGCTCGCCAATTGTTCGAGGATCTGTTCAGAGCTGAGGGCCGACAGCTCAAAGCGCAGGCTTGGGTGTTCTGTGTGCAGTTGCTGCATCAGCGCCAACGGATCGAAACTCGACAGCGGCACCACGCCCAGGCGCAACGTCCCCACCAGGTTGCCGCGACAGGCTGCGGCTTCGGCCAGCAGGCCGTCATACGCCGCCAGCACCGTGCGCGCCCAGGCCAGCACGCGCTCACCCGGGGCGGTGAAGCCTTCGAAGCGCTGGCCACGGTTGACCAGTGGCAGATCGAGTTCTTCTTCGAGGCTGCGCAGGCGCATCGACAGGGTCGGCTGGGTGATATGGCAACGCGCGGCCGCCTGGCCGAAGTGGCGCGTCTCGTCGAGGGCGATGAGGAATTTCAGTTGCTTGATGTCCATCTTCGCTCCAGGGCTTATTCCAATGGCGGGGGGATTCTAGCGTGTTTGGGTCTTTAGGCGGCTGGGAACCCAGATCTGTTGGGCTGGTCTAGTCTTTGGCATCTGGAACTCAAACCCAAGGAGAGAGCAGCATGAGTATTTTGAGCTTTGTTAAGGAAGCCGGCGAAAAGTTGATCGACCTGTTGACGCCGGGTAATGCGAACGCCAGCGAGCAGTTGAAAGAGCATGTGGCCAAGGTCGGTCTGGGTAATCCGAACGTACAGACCACGGTTGACGGCGACAAGGTGACCGTGACCGGCGAAGTTGCCAGCCAGGAAGAGAAAGAGAAGATCCTGCTGGCGCTGGGCAATATTGCCGGGGTCGCGAGTGTGGATGACCAGATCAAGGTCACCGACCCCGCACCGATTGTGGCGGCGCGTTTTGTCGTGGTGAAAAAGGGCGACACCCTCAGCGCGATTTCCCTGGCGGTGTACGGCAACGCCAATCTGTACAACAAGATCTTTGAGGCCAACAAGCCGATGTTGTCGCATCCGGACAAGATCTACCCGGGGCAGACGCTGCGCATTCCCGAGTAGTACACGCGGTAAACCTGTGTGGGGGCTTGCTCCCACATGGGTTCAGAGTCCGACAATGAGATCCCGGTAGTCCTCGACTGCCGCAAATTCCCCGGTGTCCTTTGGCCCTTTTTTGCTGTCCGGCTCTTTCACCGCCAGCAAATGCCCCACGCCGAAGTCCCTGGCGCTGCGCAGGATCGGCAAGGTGTCGTCGATGAACAGGCTGCGCGCCGGGTCGAAGTCGATATCGGCCTGCAGGGCGTCCCAGAACTGTGGGTTTTCCTTGGCGAAACCGTAGTCGTGGGAACTGATCATCCGCTCGAAATACGGCGCCAGCTCGATGCGTTCCATCTTCAATGACAGTGAATCACGGTGCGCGTTGGTGATCAGGATCACGCGCTTGCCGGCCTGTCGGATCGCCGCCAGAAACGTATCGGCATCCGCACGCAGGGCGATCAGGTGGGCGGTTTCCTGCTTGAGTTCGCGCACCGGGATTTTCAGCTCGGTACTCCAGAAATCCAGGCAATACCATTGCAACTGGCCGGCGTTACGCTCGAACAGAGGCTGCAACTCCATCTCGGCCATGGCACGGCTCACCCCATGCAGCTCGGCGTAGCGTTGGGGCAGGTGCTCCATCCAGAAGTGGTTGTCGTAATGCAGGTCGAGCAGGGTGCCGTCCATGTCCAGCAGGACGGTGTCGATGGCGTGCCAGGGCAAAGAGGGCATGGGGCGTTCTCACGTAAGTAAAGATATCCGACACAGACAATCGGAAAAGCCACGGTATAGTAACCCGATCACCCCAAGGAGCCGCTTATGCGCCAGAAACCCACCGTCCTCTCCCGCGAAATAGTCGCCAGTAGCCGTTTGTTCCGCGTGGAAGCAGTGCAATTGCGCTTTTCCAACGGCGTAGAACGGACCTACGAGCGCCTGGTGGGGCGCGGTGCCGGCTACGGCGCGGTGATGATCGTGGCGATGATCGACGCCGAGCATGCGTTGCTGGTGGAGGAATACTGCGGCGGGACCGACGAATACGAGCTTTCGCTGCCCAAGGGTTTGATCGAGCCGGGCGAGGATGTGCTGGCGGCGGCGGACCGTGAACTCAAGGAAGAAGCCGGCTATGGCGCACGCCAGTTGGAGCACCTCACCGAGCTTTCGCTGTCGCCTGGCTACATGAGCCAGAAAATCCAGGTGGTACTGGCCACCGATCTGTATGAAGAACGCCTGGAAGGCGATGAACCCGAGCCGATGCGTGTAGACCGGGTCAACCTGCGCGAGCTGGCGCAACTGGCGCAAAACGAGCAGTTCAGCGAAGGCCGTGCCCTGGCCGCGCTGTACCTGGTACGAGACCTGTTGACCCAGCGTGGAGTGTTCAGCGCATGAGCGAATTGTTTCTAGGCCACCCATTCATTGCCCCGGTGATCGAGCTGGCGCGCCAGGCCGGTGAAGTCATCATGCCGTTCTGGCGCGCCAATGTGGCCGTGACGTCCAAGTCCGATAATTCACCCGTGACGGCGGCCGACCTTGCCGCTCATCATCTGATTCTCGCCGGCCTTACCGCGCTGGACCCGAGCATCCCGGTGCTTTCTGAAGAAGACGCCGATATCGACCAGAGCGTGCGTGCCGGCTGGCAGCGCTGGTGGTTGGTGGACCCGTTGGATGGCACCAAGGAATTCATTTCCGGCAGCGATGAATTCACTGTCAACGTCGCGTTGATCGAACAGGGCCGCGTGGTGTTTGGCGTGGTGTCGATGCCCACCAGCGGCCGTTGCTACTTTGGCGGCGCGGGCCTGGGGGCGTGGCGCTCCGATGTGAACGAAGCGCCCAGGCCGATCCAGGTGCGCCTGGCCCCGGCCGCCGGCGAGGCGTTTACCGTGGTTGCCAGCCGCCGACACAGCAGCCCTGAGCAGGAGCGTTTGCTCCAGGGCTTGAGCGAAGGCTTGGGTGAGTTGAAGCTGGCGAATATCGGCAGCTCGTTGAAGTTTTGCCTGTTGGCCGAAGGCAGTGCCGATTGCTACCCGCGCCTGGCGCCGACCTCCCAGTGGGATACCGCCGCAGCCCAGGGCGTGCTCGAAGGTGCGGGCGGCGAAGTGCTGGAGTTGAGCGGCGAGCCGTTCAGCTATCCGGCGCGGGAATCGTTGCTGAACCCGTTCTTCCTGGCGCTGCCGGCCAAAGCCGCGTGGCGCGAACGTCTGCTCACCCTGGCCCGCGCTTAAGGCCTCAGCAGATCAAAATGTAGGGGGGGCTTGCTCCCACTTTGTTTTGTGGCGCGGCGGCTAGCGGTGCAGGACGTACTGGCCGCTGAAAACCACTGCGCGCTCGTCACTGCCGTCATTCACAATCCACGTTTCCAGGGTCAACCGCGCGCGGCCATAGCGCTTGTACGTCGCCACAAAGCGCCTCCACACGTTCTCCTCCGGCGCCTGGCAGATCACGGTCGCGTCTCGTGTGACCGGCAGCGGGTAACTGATCTGCCCTTCCTGGATCACGATATGCCCGTCTTCGAGAATGCCTTCTTCACGCAACTGCAAGTGCAGCCAACCCCAACCCGCCAAGACCGCGCCGCAATACAGGCTGCCGCCGAACATGGTGCTCTTGTGGTTGATATTGGCTTGCAGGGGCAAGTGCAGTTGCAATTGGCCGTGTTGCCAGTCGAGCACCTTGAGGCCCATTTCCCGGGTGAGGGGGATGTCGTGGTGGAGGATAGATTCCAGGTAACGGCTGTCGCGGCTCATGGCGGCCTCTTGGCGGATAGGGTGGGTCATTCGTCGTCGCTGCTGTGGCTGGCGCTGTCGGCAAAGTTGAGGCCGTGCTTGCGCAGTTTGTCATGCAGGGTCTTGCGCGGTACGCCGAGGGCTTCGGCGAGGCTGCGCAGGGAACTGTGGGGGCGGCTCAGTTCGGCGGCGATCAGGCTTTTTTCGAACTGTTCGACTTGTTCGCTCAGGCCGCCGGGGGTGGAGGTCAGCAGGCCGGCGGAGAGATTGTCCGGGGTGTTGTCCAGCGCCAACTCCAGGCCCAGGGCGAAGCGCTCGGCGGCGTTCTGCAATTCCCGCACATTGCCCGGCCAACTGTGGCGCAGCAGCAGCGCGCGTTGGCCCGGCTGCAATTCGTGCAGCGGCAGGCCATGGCGGCTGCTGGCTTCGTCGGCAAAGTGCTGGAACAGCATCAGCGCATCTTCACCGCGCTCACGCAGCGGCGGAATGCGCAACGGTGCGACGTTGAGGCGGTAATACAAGTCGGCGCGGAAGCGGCCCTGGTCGGCGGACTGGCGCAGGTCTTCCTTGGTGGCGGCGATGATGCGGATATCCAGCGGGATCAGTTGATTGCCGCCCAGGCGCTCGACCACGCGCTCCTGCAGCAGGCGCAGCAGCTTGACCTGCACATCCAGGCTCATGCTTTCGATTTCGTCGAGGAACAATGTGCCGCCGTTGGCGAATTCGAATTTGCCGATGCGGCGTTTTTGCGCGCCGGTAAAGGCGCCCGGCTCGTGGCCGAACAGCTCGCTTTCGACCACCGACTCGGCGAGCGCCCCGGCGTTGATCGCCACGAAAGGCCCGCTGCGCCGGCTCGACAAGTCGTGCAGTGCGCGGGCGACCACCTCTTTGCCGGCGCCGGTTTCGCCGAGGATCAGTACATCGGCCTTGGTTGCCGCCAGCGCGCCGATCTGCTCGCGCAGGCGCAGCATTTGCGGGGAATGCCCGACCAGGCGCGTGCTCAATTGCTGGCGATCGCTGAGGGCCAGGCGCAGGCTGCGGTTATCCAGCACTAGCCGGCGCAGGGCCAGGGCGCGGCGCACGCTGTCGAGCAGGGCGTCGCTGGCGAACGGCTTTTCGAGGAAGTCATACGCACCGGCACGCATGGCCTGCACCGCCAGCGGTACATCGCCGTGGCCGGTGATCAGCAGCACCGGCAGCTCCGGGTCCTGGCCGTGCAGCTCGGCCAGCAACTCCAGGCCGTCCATGCCGGGCATGCGGATATCGCTGACCACCACGCCCGGCCAATCCCGCGACAGCTGCGCGGTGAGGCCGGTGGCTTCGCCCAGGGGCAGGACTTTCAGCCCGGCCAGGTCCAGGGTCTGGCACAGGGCCTGACGCAAGTGTGGATCGTCGTCGATCAACACCACCTGAATCTGGTTATCGATACTCATACACTGCGGTCCTCGGACGGTTGCAGACTGACGCCCGGCGAGCCGGCACGCAATTTCAAGGTTAACAGCGCGCCGCCTTGCTTGTGGTTGGCAAACAGCAGTTCGCCACCAAAGGCACGCATCAAGGTGTCACAGATCGCCAGGCCCAGCCCGAGGCCCTGGGTGCGGGTCTTGGTGGTATAGAACGGCTCGCTGGCGCGTCCCAGGGCTTCCATGCAAAACCCCGGGCCGTTGTCGCGAATGTACAGGTTGACGCCCTGCTCGGTGGTTTCGGCACTCAGCCAGAGTTTGCGCGGCGGGCCTTTTTCGGTGAGGGCGTCGAGGGCATTGGCCAGCAGGTTGCCCAGCACTTGGCGTAGGCGGGTTTCACCGGCCTCGACCCACAAGGTCGCCTCGGGCAAATCGCGGATCAGCTCGACTTCCATCGCGCGCCGCCGCTTGGCCAGCAACGCCAGCGCGTCGTCCAGCGCCGGTTGCAGGGCGACGCTTTCCGGCGCATGCCGATCGCGGCGGGCGAACGCGCGCAAGTGGGCGATGATCGAGGCCATGCGCCCGGTCAGCTCGCTGATCAGTTTGAGATTGCCGCGCGCGTCGTCGGTTCGCTCATGGTCGAGCAGGATTTCGGCGTTTTCCGCGTAGCTGCGAATCGCCGCCAGGGGCTGATTGAGCTCGTGGCTGATGCTCGCCGACATGGTGCCCAGCGCCGACAGTTTGCCCGCCTGCACCAGATCGTCCTGGGCGCGCACCAGTTCCTGCTGCGCATGTTCGCGCTCCAGCACTTCCTGTTTCAGACGCCGGTTGAGCCCTTCCAGGTCGCTGGTACGCTCGGCCACGCGCATTTCCAGTTCGCGTCGGGCCTTGGCTTCGAAGGCGATGCGGTCCAGGTAGTGTCGACGGCGCTGCATCATCAGGCCCAGCAGCAACATCAGCACCAACAGCGTGGCGCCGCCCACCGCGACCACGGTGCGTACCGGACGGTTGATCAACGATTGTGGCGCGAGGATCTCCACGTTCCAGCCGGTTTCGGCGATGGCCGTGGATTGGCGCAGCCAGGCCGTCGGGCTCAAGGCCAGCGGTTGCGGATCGCGGGTCGGGTAGGGCTGGATCGCGATGATCGCCTGGCGCTCTTCGTCCGTCAGTGGCCGGGTGGCGCGGAACCGCCATTGCGGGCGCGAGGTCAGGATCACGACGCCGTTGTGGTCGGTGACCAGCAGTTGCTCGGGGGTGTTGCCCCACAGGCTTTCGGTGTGGTCCAGGTCGACCTTGACCACCAGCACACCGATGACTTTCTCGCCATCGCGCACCGCGGCGGCGAAGAAGTAGCCGCGTTTGGCCGAGGTGGTGCCCAAGCCGAAGAACCGGCCCAGGCGCCCGGCCATGGCTTCGCTGAAATACGGGCGGAACGAGAAATTGCGCCCGACGAAGCTGTCTTGCTTGTCCCAGTTGGACGCAGCGAGGGTCTTGCCGGTGGTGTCCATCAGGTACATCACTTCGACCCCGGCCTGGGCGGCGACGTCCTTGAGCAACAGGTTGGCGTTGGCCAGGTTGGTACTGACCTGCGGTGCCGCCAGCGCGGTGCGCAGGGCTGGCAAGTCGCCGAGGATCTGCGGCAGCACTTCATAGCGGTGCAGGGTGCCCAGCAGGTTGGCGACGTACAGGTCGAGGGTCTGGCGGTTCTGCCCGGCCAGTTCGCTGCGGTAGTAGCGCTCGGCCAGGTGCTCCAGCGGCCACAGCAGCGGCGCCAGGCACAGCGCCAACAGGGCGAGGCTGCGCCAGCGGGGTCTTCGCGGGAGGGGTGGGGTCATGGGAGTCATGCGCCTGAGGGTACAGGCGCATTATGCCTAGTGCTGCTGTGCAAGACACTCGCGCAATGCGTCTTGCCACTGTGGCCCGTGGGCCTATGCGATCCCCTTCATCATGCAATCAGATCCTTCATGTCGGTATTGCCCAATCGTTCGCCCTGATAACTGCCGTCCTGGACTCTGCGGCACCATTCCAGGTTATCGAGGTACCACTGCACGGTTTTGCGCAGCCCGGTTTCAAAGGTTTCTTGCGGGACCCAGCCCAACTCGCGTTCGATCTTGCTGGCGTCGATGGCGTAGCGCTGGTCGTGGCCGGGGCGGTCCTTGACGAAGGTGATCAGGTCGGCAAAGTGCGCGACACCGGCCGGGTGTTGCGGTGCCAGCTCTTCCAGCAGGGCGCAGATGCTGCGTACCACGTCGATATTCTTCTGCTCGTTGTGGCCGCCGATGTTGTAGGTCTCGCCGACCACGCCTTCGGTCACCACCTTGAGCAACGCACGGGCGTGGTCTTCGACGAACAGCCAGTCGCGGACCTGCAAGCCGTCGCCATAGACTGGCAACGGCTTGCCAGCGAGGGCGTTGAGGATCACCAGGGGGATCAGCTTCTCGGGGAAATGAAACGGCCCGTAGTTGTTCGAGCAGTTGGTCAGCAATACCGGCAGGCCATACGTGCGCTGCCAGGCGCGAACCAGGTGGTCGGACGCGGCCTTGCTGGCCGAGTAGGGCGAGCTGGGGGCGTAGGGCGTGGTTTCAGTGAACAGATCGTCTACGCCGTGCAGGTCGCCGTACACCTCGTCGGTGGAGATGTGGTGGAAGCGGAACGCGCTCCTGGCCGGCTCTGCGAGCGTTTGCCAATACGCGCGGGCGGCTTCCAGCAGGCTGTAGGTGCCGACAATGTTGGTCTGGATAAAATCCGACGGGCCGTCGATGGAACGGTCGACATGGGACTCGGCCGCCAGGTGCATGATCGCCTGGGGCTCGAAGCGCGCGAGCACGGCGCTGACGGTGGCCTGGTCGACGATATCGGCCTGGACGAACTCATAGCGGCTGTTGGACGCGATGCTGGTCAGCGACTCCAGGTTGCCGGCGTAGGTCAGTTTGTCCAGGTTGAGCACTTCGTGCTCGGTGTGTTGAATCAGGTGGCGGATCAGGGCAGAGCCGATGAAACCGGCACCTCCGGTGATGAGAATACGCATGTCGGGGGGCCTTTTCCTTAGACGGACATTTAGCGAATGGGGCATAGCTTGAGTTGTGACGCGGATCTGTGCAAGCGCGGCACGTTGGGGGGTTGCTTAACCCCCATCAACAATGGCGATATAGGCGCCTGATAAAAACAGAGGTCCTCATCATGTTGCTTGCCACGTTGATCCATCGTACCAGCCTGCCTTGCCCGCAAGTGGGGCCCGATCAGGCTGCACACTTGCTTGAGCGGCATTATGGCCTTGGCGGCACATTGCAATCACTTGGCAGCCAACAAGACCTCAACTACAGCGTCGACACCAACCATGGCCGCTTTGTTCTGAAAATCTGCCTGGGCGACTACGCCGCCGTCGAATTGCACGCCCAGCATGCCGCGCTCCACGCCTTGCAGACGCAGGACGGGTTGCGCGTCCCCCGAGTCATCAAGGCCCTGACCGGTGAGGACCTGCTGACCGTGACCGTCGACGGGCAAACCCTGCACCTGCGGCTGTTGGATTACATCGACGGCCAGCCCTTGACCCACCTGCCTCACGTGGGCCGCGAGGTCATCGCAGGCTTCGGTGACTTGTGCGGGCGGATGAGCCAGGCGCTGGCCGATTTTGCGCATCCGGGCCTGGCGCGGACCCTGCAATGGGACCCGCGCCACGCGCAGGAACTGATCAGCCACCTGCTGGCGACCCTGCCAGCCCTGCCCAACCGCGCGGCATTGGAGCAAGTCGCCGAGCAGGTCGGCGAGCGCATTCGGCCCCTGGCGGATCACTTGCCGTGGCAAGCGGTACACATGGACATTACCGATGACAATGTGGTCTGGCAGCGCGATGCCCTGCGTCATTGGCAGATCCAGGGGGTGATCGATTTCGGCGATCTGGTGCACACCTGGCGCATCGCCGACCTGTCGGTGACCTGCGCCGCCTTGCTGCACCATGCCCAGGGCGATCCCTTTGCCATTTTGCCGGCAATCCAGGCCTGTCACGCCGTTACGCCGTTACAGCGCGAAGAACTGCAGGCGCTATGGCCGCTGATCGTCGCCCGTGCGGCGGTGCTGGTGCTCAGCAGCGAACAGCAGCAACGCCTGGACCCCGATAACGACTACCTGTTGAAAAACGCCGAGCATGAGTGGGAAATTTTCCAGGTTGCAACGTCGGTGCCGTTTGAATTGATGGAGGCGGCGATCCTGCTCTGTGTCGGGCAGACGCTGCCACCGATCGCCAGCGAGGGGTTCGCGCCGCTCTTGCCGGGGCTGGTGGGACGCGAGTTCGCGCTGATCGACCTGGGAGTGCTCAGCCCACACTTCGAGGCGGGTAATTGGGAACAGCCGGGGATTGACCGGCGCTTACTGGACGAGGCTGCGGCGGTTCACGGGTTGGCCGCCAGTCGCTACGGCCAATACCGTTTGTCGCGCACCTGCCCGGACAGCGCCACGGAACCGCAGACGTTCCCGCTGCATGTCGAGTTGCACCTGCCCCACGGTACAGCGGTGGAGGCGCCCTTCGCTGGGGTGCTGCGTGTCGGTGCCGATGGCTTGCTGTGCGTGCAGGATGGTCCGTTGAGCCTGTGCTTGTGGGGCGTAAGCACCTCGTTGAGCGCGGGAGCGGCGGTGGTGGAAGGGCAAATACTGGGCGAGGTCCATGCCCCCCTGACCGTGCAATGGTGCCGCGCCGACGTTGAGCCACCGCTGTTCTGCACGCCGAGCCGGGCGTCGGCGTGGCAAGCACTATGCCCGTCACCCTCGGCGCTGCTGGGGCTGGCCTGCGATGCCGAACCCGAGCTCGACCCCCAAGCCCTGCTGGCGCGACGCGATGCCAGCTTCGCGCGCTCGCAGAAGCATTATTACGTCGATCCGCCGCGCATCGAACGAGGCTGGCGCAACCATCTGATCGACATGCAGGGCCGCTCCTATCTGGACATGCTCAACAACGTCGCTGTGCTCGGCCATGGTCACCCCCGCATGGCAGCGGTGGCGGCGCGGCAGTGGTCGCTGCTCAACACCAACTCGCGCTTTCACTATGCGGCGATTGCCGAATTCTCCGAGCGCTTGCTGGCGCTGGCGCCGGACGGCATGGACCGGGTCTTCCTGGTCAACAGCGGCACCGAGGCCAATGACCTGGCCATCCGCCTGGCCTGGGCCTACAGCGGCGGGCGCGACATGCTCAGCGTGCTGGAGGCCTACCACGGTTGGTCGGTGGCGGCGGATGCGGTGTCCACGTCGATTGCCGACAACCCCAAGGCCCTGAGCAGTCGTCCGGACTGGGTTCACCCGGTGACCGCGCCCAATACCTATCGCGGTGAGTTCCGCGGGCAGGACAGCGCGCCGGATTACGTGCGAAGTGTGGAACATAACCTGGCGAAAATCGCCGCGAGCCAGCGCCAACTGGCCGGTTTCATCTGTGAGCCGGTGTATGGCAATGCCGGGGGCATCTCCCTGCCGCCGGGCTATTTGCAGCAGGTGTATGCGTTGGTGCGCGCCCAAGGTGGCGTGTGCATCGCCGATGAGGTTCAGGTGGGTTATGGCCGCATGGGGCATTTCTTCTGGGGCTTTGAAGAGCAGGGCGTGGTGCCCGATATCATTACCATGGCCAAGGGCATGGGCAACGGTCAGCCGTTGGGGGCGGTGATCACCCGTCGCGAGATTGCCGAGGCGCTGGAGGCCGAGGGGTATTTCTTCTCGTCATCGGGGGGCAGCCCGGTCAGTTGTCGGATCGGCATGGCGGTGCTGGATGTGATGGAGGAAGAAAAGCTCTGGGAAAACGCCCAAGTGGTCGGCGCGCATTTCAAGGCGCGGCTGGAAGCCCTGATCGACCGTCACCCGTTGGTCGGCGCGGTTCATGGTTCCGGCTTCTATCTGGGCCTGGAGCTGGTGCGCGACCGGCATACCCTGGAACCCGCCACCGAAGAGACCACACTGCTGTGCGACCGCTTGCGTGAGCTGGGGATTTTCATGCAGCCGACCGGTGATTACCTGAACATTCTCAAGATCAAGCCGCCGATGGTCACCTCCAGACGCAGTGTGGATTTCTTTGTCGACATGCTGTCGAAGGTGCTGGACGAACAGTTGTAAATAATCGATTGTTATCGATTAAATGCTGTCATATTTATCGGCTATATTGTTTTGATGCTTTTAAGGCCGATTTTTATCGGTTATAAAGTCGGCCTTCACCCTTTCGGAGCCCTGATCGCCATGACCACCCTGCACAGCACACCTCGCGCCGATGGCTTTCATATGCCTGCCGAATGGGCGCCACAGACCCAGGCCTGGATGATCTGGCCCGAGCGCCCGGACAACTGGCGCCTGGGTGGCAAGCCGGCGCAGGCCGCGCACGTGGCGGTGGCCAAGGCTATCGCGCGTTTCGAGCCGGTCACCGTGGCGGTTTCCGCCGGCCAGTACGAAAACGCCCGTGCCCGCCTCGACGTGCCCAATATCCGCGTGGTGGAAATGTCCAGCGACGACGCCTGGGTGCGCGACACCGGCCCGACTTTCGTGATCGACAACCGTGGCGAAGTGCGCGGCGTGAACTGGGATTTCAACGCCTGGGGCGGTTTTGACGGCGGCCTGTATGCGCCGTGGAACCGTGACGCGCAGGTCGGCGGCAAGATCCTCGAGATCGAGCGTGCGCCGCGCTACCGCACCGAAGGGTTTGTGCTGGAAGGCGGCTCGATTCATGTCGACGGCGAAGGCACCCTGATCACCACCGAAGAATGCCTGCTCAACCGCAATCGCAACCCGCATCTCGACCGTGCAGCCATCGAGGCTGTGCTGAGCGCCAACCTGGCTGTGGATAAGATCATCTGGTTGCCAGACGGCCTGTTCAACGACGAAACCGACGGCCATGTGGATAACTTCTGCTGCTATGTACGCCCGGGCGAAGTGCTGCTGGCCTGGACCGACGACCCGCAAGACCCGAACTACTCACGCTGCCACGCCGCCATGGACGTACTGCAAAGCAGCACCGATGCCCGGGGCCGCTCGTTCACAGTGCATAAAATGCCGATTCCGGGGCCGCTTTATGCCACCGAAGCAGAGTGCGCGGGTGTGGACCCGGTGGACGGCAGCCAGGAGCGCAACCCTTCCGTGCGTCTGGCCGGTTCCTACGTCAACTTCCTGATCGTCAACGGCGGCATCATCGCGCCGAGCTTCGACGACCCGCTGGACAACCAGGCCCGCGAAATCCTGCAGAACCTGTTCCCGCAGCACGAAGTAGTGATGGTGCCGGGCCGCGAACTGTTACTGGGTGGGGGCAATATCCATTGCCTGACCCAACAACAGCCTGCCCCGCAGAAAAACTGAGTGCGGTTGTAACAACGTCGGAGCGACGACCGAGCGCCACTCGGTTCTAGCGTTCACAGCAAGCCCGCGGCCCCGTAAGGCCGTGGGCTTTTTTGTGTCCAACTGCCTATAAATACTGCACATTGGCATAGCTCTTGTATTGGTATTGTCACAGTGGCCCACGGTGATGACTGCGCAGTTCTGTCATAAACCTTGAGTAAGTTAGCGGCTCACGCAGTAGGAGAGAGCGCTGAAATGAATGTCGATATCAACTTGATGCACACGCGCACGTTCCACCCCGTGCGAGTCAACAGTGACGAAATCCATGCGCTGGCGCTCTGGTTGAAGGCACATGGCTCACGGCAGGTCAGGCAGCCGCCTGATTTATTCAGTGTGATGAGTGAGCGCTACCCGGCAGGCTTGTTCAGCGACGAAGAAATGCACGCATTGTGCGAATTGATGAATAACTGAGAACTCGCCGATCAACCATCGGCGAGGGAGCATGTTCGCTATTGCGGTGTGCCCTTCACTGAATAAGTGATTGAGCTATACCTGTCGCGAGCAGGCCCCCGTTTAAAGTCGGTTCAGTCTTAGAAACAGCAGGTTCCCCTCACCATGATGTGACGACAGATCTTCGGGCTGAATCTGCGTCACATGGCTCGCTTAAGCGCATAAGACCTTACTTGAAAATAATGACAATTATTTGCATTTGTGCGCGTGCCTGTTCCCACGCGTTCGACTTATAAAATATGTTAGTGAGTCCGTATTTTTTCTGTATGGATAAGATTTCCAGGCGATGGCCGAAGCGCTGTAGGCCGTGGCTTAGAATTTTTTTGCCTAAATACAGACGATTAGCGAAATTGACACATAGTTCAACGCGAGACTAGCATTGCGTCCAACGCCTGTGGCTAACAGCCATGACTCAACCAATAAGAAAAGGCCCGCGGCAGTTCAGTCGTCCGCGGGCTTTGTTTTTTTCGGAAAAAGTCGACACCAAAACAGCAATATGGAGCCTGGTGTCATAGCGCGTACTCAACCAGTAATAAGGAATATAAGAAATGTTGAAACAACGGATGAGTCTGATCGCTCTGGGGATTTTGAGCGCATCGACAGCCATGGCAAACGACCAGGAGCAATCCAAGGGTTTCGTTGAAGACAGCCACCTGAACATCGCCGCACGTAACGCTTACATCAGCCGTGACTACAAGAACGGCAAGCAAGACAAAGCCGAATGGGGCCAAGGCTTCATCGGTAAGTTCGAGTCCGGTTTCACCCAAGGCACCGTCGGTGTGGGTGTGGACGTGATTGGCCAGTACGCCATTCGCCTGGACGGCGGTAAAGGCCGCAGCGGCGCGGGCGGTATCGACTTCTTCAAGCAAGGCGACAGCGGCTCTGCCGCCAACGACCTGGCTAAAGGCGGTGCGGCGGTGAAGTTCCGCCTGTCCAACACTGTGCTCAAGTACGGCGACCAGTTCCCGAACGTGCCCGTGCTGGCTTACGACAACTCTCGTCTGTTGTCGGAAACCTACACCGGTACCTCGATCGTTTCCAAAGAGATCGAAGGTCTGCAACTGGATGGGGGCCACTTCACCAAGGAAGCGCGTAAGAGCGCTGAAGGTACCGACAGCGGCCGTCTGAAAAGCATCGATTACATCGGTGGTAGCTACAAATTCACCGAAAGCCTGTCGGCAGCGCTGTACGCCTCCGACATGCAGGACGTGCTGAAGAAGCAATACGTGAACGTCAACTACGTACTGGCCCTGCCGGAAAAGCAGTCGCTGACGTTTGACTTCAACGGCTACAAGACCAAGCTGGATCGCAGCTTCGCCCTGGAAAACCAAGGTGATGCAGACGCGCGCGACAACAAAATCTGGAGCCTGGGCGCCACGTGGGCTGTTGGTCCGCACAGCTTCACCGTCGCTCACCAGCGCAGCACCGGCGACACCGGCTACCTGTACGGCGGCTACCGCAACGATGGCGGCATCGGCGACGGCGGCAACACCATCCTGCTGGCCAACTCCTACTGGTCCGACTTCAACGGCAAGGACGAGCGTTCGTGGCAAGCGGCCTACGGCATCGACTTCGCTACCTTCGGCATGCCTGGCCTGACCTACAACGTGGCCTACGTGCGCGGTACCAATATCGACGACGGCAGCGGTCGTGGCGATGGCACCGAGCGTGAAATCTGGAACCAGTTCAAGTACGTCGTTCAGAGCGGCCCGGTCAAAGACCTGAGCCTGCGTGCTCGTGCCTCGTGGTTGCGCGTTTCCAACAACGCCAGCAACTACAACGTAGGCGGTAACGAATTCCGCCTGTTCGCCGACTACCCGATCAACGTTTTCTAATTGATCCGGCGTCGCGCCTGATTGCAGGCGATAAAAAACCCCGACTGGTTCGGGGTTTTTTTATGTCGCGGGTTCAGTCCTGCCGGTTTTGCAGAATCTTGCGGGCGAGGGATGCGTTGACGTAGTCGGTCATCAGCGTCAGGCCTTCATAGGGTTCGATCTTCTTGTTGTCGATGCACAACTGCGCCATCTGCAACAGCACCTGACGTTTCTTGCGGTTGACCCGCGCACCGGGTACGCCGAATGCGGTTTTGCGCAGTTCGGGCAACGGCGCCTCGGGCGTCAGTTCGACGGTCACCCAGATGCCTTGGATAAACTGCAGCGTGACAGTGGCGATGTGTTCGATGGGCAGCGGTTGCGCCAGATTGGCGAACACAAAATGTTCCGGCGTCAGGCGCAACGCGGTCTGCGGCGCGCGTTTGAACCGGCGGATGCCCAGCCATAGAAATATCAGCGCAATGCTGGCAATCCCCGCCCCGGCACCCACGGCGGACAGCACCGTGCCTTTCAAGCGTTCCGGGGCAAGCCAGGGCTCGCTCATCATCGCCAGCCCTAGCAACATAAACGGCAGCGCCAACACCGCCATTAACACGGCACGTCGGCGACCGCCTTCGTGCAGGGCATGTTCGCCTTGCGCCGAGGCGGCCAGGGTTTCCAGCAGATGAGTGTGAGCTGTTTGTTCGCAGGCCGCTGCGGCGATCAGGTCGTGGGACAGTTGCTCACGCAGCGGATGCGCCGCGCTGAAAAGGGCATCGATTTGCCGGCTCGCAGCCTCTGCGTCCACGCCACGGGTGGCGCTGTGCATGGCGTCGGCCCAGGGCACACGCAATGCGTGCAGGCGCTCGCCGTTGGAGGGGTGGGAATCGGTCGGGTGGGGTTGATGCGTTTCCAGCGCTTCGTCGGGTGCCTGCAATTCTTGGCCTTGCAATGCGGCGAGGGCGGCGTTCAGCACATCGCCCTCAACGGGGGTGTCGCAATGGGCCAGTAGCACGTCTTCCACAGGCGTCTGCAACACCGATATGCGCAACAGCGCCGAGGCTACTGCCGCATTGCCTGCCAAGCGGCCACCGGCGGCGTCGGCCAGCAACTCGCGCTCACGGCTCCAGCGGTTCACCGCATGATCGAAGCGCTGCATGAAAAACACCCCGAACAGGAACGACGGGCGCATCAACCAACCCTGGATCAGATCGCTGTTCATCATGGTCTGCGCCAGCGTCTCCAGGCTGCGGCTGACGCCATCGTAGATCGGCACAAAGCGCAGGCTGTACTCGGTGTCTTCGCCGACAAAATGTGCCAGCTCATGGCCGATCACGGCGTCGACTTCCTCGCGGCTCAGCAACCCCAGGTACAGCAGCGGCACATGCAGGGTGCGCCCGTGCAGCGGCGTTTCAGCGGGCCGCACCGTGGCGGGGCTGGAGGTCACGTAAAAGCCCAGGGCGAGGCTGACCACAATATGATCCGGCGGCAACGCGCCCAATCTGTCGGCCAACTCGCGCACCTGGCGCCATAACCCGGGCGCCTGTTCAGCCGTCACCACCCGGCCGAACATCTCGAGCGGCGTGGGCTCGAACATCACCAGCATATGCCGCAGTTGTTTGAGCAGCAGCCAGATCGAATACAGGCAGATTACCGCGATTACCCCCAGCCACCCCATCAGCTTGACTTCGCCCCGGCCCAACCGGCCGATATGCCACAGCGCCAGGCCCTCATAACTCAGCACCAAGGCGAGCGTCGCCGCCATCGCCACCACCTGGCTTACCAGTACGTAGGGCAACAACCGGCTGCCCAGGGAAAATACCTGCAGCAACTGTTCTCGCGACTGCTGCGCGCGCCGCCCCGCCCATTGCGTACCGGCCAGCGCGGCCACGCCGATCAGCGCGGCGAGCAGTCCGAGCCCCATCACCCAGGGTGCCAGCGTGCGCAAGACGCGATTGAGTTGGCGCGCGGTGGGCAGCTCGGCCTCGATTCGCGCCAGTCGGGAGAGAAACTGCTCCGGGCTGAGGGCGTCACTGCCCACCGTAATGGGCACCGTCGGATTTTCTTCCACCCACCTCTTCAGCACGGGCTTCATCACGTTGACATAGGCTTGGGCTTGGTCGGGAACCAGCGCGCCCTCGGTGGCGCGCTGCAATTGCCATGTTCCAACGCCGGCCAGCAGCAGGGGAAAAATGATCAGCAGGAAAATCAGTTTTATGGCGTTCATGGGAGTCCGTTCGCAACGCAGAAAGCGAACGTTTATACCGAAGAACAGGTGGGGTGGGCGAGAGGAGCGGTCTTCCCGGGCGTTAGGAAAAAGCGCCGTGGGAAGGAGGAGGGCTCTGTAGGCTAGATCGTCAATTCTGAAACGCTTTGACCTGTCAGCGGTCGAGGCGTTTGGCGTGGGGCTTGCTGACTGTTAACCATGGGCGATGATTTGTCCTCAGAATCGCCCACTGATACCCAACAGCGGCCCCTTCTGGACAATGTCGTAGACAAAGCCATCGTGACGATAATCAACCCCCATGGCCCGGTAGCCGAGCACCGCTGAAAACCCGGGTGAAAACTCCCAGCCTGCCAGCGCTGCCAGGTCCCAGTCTTCCCGGGACTGCCCGGTGCCCACCATCCCCCAGGATGACAGCCAGAATCGATCATTCACTGCATAGTGCCCTCGCAGGCCCGCCATGGCGTCTGCCCACGTCGCATTGTCAGAGCCAGAGGAACCGCCAGCCGGCCCACCATGCAGGCGGATGGTGGTGCCGCTGTACCAGACGCGCACGCCACCCGCGACATCCAACCGACGGCTTTCATCACCCAACACCGTGTACCCGCCTCCCAGGAACCCGGAGGCGGTCTTGCTTTCCACCTCAAGTTTGGACGCGGGGGCGTCCGCCGGCAGACGGTTGCGGGTGTCGGTGTCGATGTACATCAGGTCGGCGAGTACGCTGTATGGGCCGCGTCGCGCCTCGCCCATCAGCATCGCCGACATATCCACAGTGCGTGCGATATCCGCGAAATCGGACTTTATAAACTGGGTTCCGGTGCTGCTATGGCCCACATGTCCGCGAATGCCGGCGCCCCACACGTAAGGCCCACCGTTGAAGGTCCAGCCATCGCCGTCGGCCGCCATGGCCCTTGTTGGCAAACCGGACGCGGCTACCGCCAAGGCGCCAGCCACCAATGCCAGGCGTGCATGTTTGCGCCGCAACGCCGAGCGTGGGTTGTCGCTGTGCATCATGGTGTTTCTCCGGTCAATGCTGAGTCAGCGAGAGCGCCACACCCTCGGCCGCACAGTCCTCTGTAGGCTTGAGCCCCGCTTTTTGAGCGGCCTTGACCTCTTCCTTCGCGGCCGCCAGGTCCGCCAGGAACATCGGATTACTATGCAAACTCGCCACGGTCGCAGCCCCCATGATGCGGCCTGCGTCCACATCGCTCTGCCAATGAGCATCGCAGATGACCCGGCTCTGGCCGAATGACAGCCCGCGAGTCATCAATTCAGTGGCGCGTGCGGGTTGAATCTCGGCCAGCAACAGCCCCCAGGCCCAACCGGCAGCGGAGTGGCCGGACGGCCAGGAGCCATCCGTGCGCAGCAACGGTTCCATGTCTTTACGACAGGTTCCTTCGTTGTGCGCCACGAATGGGCGGGTGCGGTTGTAGGCGTTTTTCCCGGCATAGGTGGAACCGCCCGCATCCGTCAGGGTGCGCTGCATCAAGGTATAAAGATGCGGTGTGTTTTCTTCGGTGATCGGTGTGCCCATCGCGCAGGAAAATGCTTTCGCTGGGCCCGGAAATGACAGCTCGGCATCCGCTGCCGCGAGTTTCTCCCGGGCCGTACCTCGCAGCGACAGCGCCGCTCGGCGTGCTTCCTCATCCCGCGCGAGCGCTGCAGAGTCGGGCTTTGGCGGGGCGCCAAGCAATGCCAGGCGCAGTGGCAAGTCGGCCGAGTCAAGATAGCCCGGGGCGAGTTTGAAGTGAGGGTCCGTGACCTTGGTGACAGCATCGTCGGCCAGCACCAGCCCGGAGCAGAGCAGGCCGGCCAGCCCCAGTTGCTTTTGTATTGTTTTCATCGAGGGTTCCCTTATCTATCCCGGAATTGCCGGCTGATCAAAACCGGTAGAGGGCATTCAGATAGGCGCCTGCGCCCACTTTTTCGCCTGTCAGCGGGCTGTTGCGGGCATCGGAGACCAGGGCGTAGGTCTTGACGCCGCCTTCCAGTGCCAGTTGTGGTTGCCATTGCCAGGTGAGGCCCAGTTTCAAGGTCACGTCGCGCATCCCGCCACCGGGGTGGTATTCGTCGAACCGCGTGCGTGCAGCCTGTTGGGCGGTGACACCGAAGCGCGCCATCATGTCGTTCTCGTTGCTCCAGGTGCCGTACAGGGTCGAGTCCAGGGTCAATGTCGAAGACAGTGCGTAGGCAGTGGCCACCCCGGCCTCCAGATACGCGGTACGCCCCAGGCTTTGCCCACCGTAATCACGGTTCTGGGTTGATTGCAGGCCTCGAACGAACAGGCGACCGGCCGGAAGCACCCAATACGCTTCCGCCCCGACCAAGGCCGTGCTGTCCAGGTTGCCCATTCCCCTCAGGTAGTTATCCCGACCGTCTAGGGTGTGGATTCTTTCCTTGCGCCCGGGGTCGTAACCCATCAGCAGAGCCACGCCAAAAGGAGAAAGCCCCGGCAAATCCCAGCGCAGTCCGTCCGGGAAAGCGGCGGTGAATTTGCCCCAGTTTTCGGTAGGCAAGACCGCTTTGAATTTCAGTGAAGGGAATGCGGCATAGTGTGAAGCGCCTTCGTACAACGGGCCGACGGCCAGCCCGCCGCCGACGGTCACGGAGGGTTCGTTTGAATCCTCCGCGTGTGCAGGCAATACCATCGCAAGTGCGAGTGTCGCACCGGTAATGAGCGTTACCGGATGCTTGAGAAAGTTTGAACCACCGATGGTTGTCATTGCGTCTCTCCTATGCGGTAAAGCCAAACTTATTGGCGTTTTTATTTAGTTATAAAGTTTGTAGATTTTTAATCAGCGCGTGACTGGCTGCGGCTTCGGAAAGCTCCATTGGCCATTCAGTATTTGTTCGCTTGGCTGATAAAGCCTGACTGTGTAGTTCCAGCCGGGTGGAGTCGGCAGGCAATTCGCGATCTTTGCGTCGCAGCCACCGAACTGAATGACAATCGAACCATCCTCACTTTTCTTGGCGGTGAGGTTGTTCAACGAGTAAGCGTCCTGAGGGTTTTTCTCAAAGTAACCGTCTGCGTTATAAACACTCACGGACCAGAAACTGTTCACCGGAACATCCCCGACTTTGAGCCGGTACACAGTGTTGCCGTTGTTCTTTGGCATCACCCCGCCCAGGTAGATAGCGTCCTTGGCTGGGTTTCCGCCCCACCCCGTCGCAGTGCCGATCAAGTGATGGATCGGGTTGACCGCGCCCTTGGGCCCAAAGGACTGGTTGTAGTCGGGAATGGTCGAGCCCAGGACGGCCAAGGCATCACGTACCTTGGCCTGGCTGGCCTGGTCCCACTTCGGTACGACGAACTCCCCAACCTTGGCTTGGCTGACCGTGATTGCGTCCTGCAGTGCATGCACTGTTTCAAGGTCTTTGCGATCGGAGGGGTCGAAGAACGTCCGCACCGCCACAAACACATAACGTGTGCCGACAGCCTCTTTCGTCAGCGTCCGGCGACCGGCGCCGTAAGTGACGATGGGTACGTAGTGATCTTCATTGATCACCGCCATCGACATGAACCTTCCCCCGGCCTCGGGCAAGGTGATCGTGACGGGGCCTGCATCGAGATCGAACACCGCCGATGAATAGAGCGTGTCCCGATTCATCCGCACCACATTCTGGGCATCGATTGGCACGGCTTCGCGGCTGTGAACAAAGCGGCCCAAACTGCCAGTCGCCACCATTTTTCCCAAGTAGAGATCGGACTCGGCACGCACGAAGTTATCTACACCCACCGGTATTGCCGCGTCCGAGGATGACTGGGCGTTCGCGCTTCCAAAAGCTGCCAACGCCATGGCGAAGATGCAGGCCGTGGATGAAGGGGACATGTAAACCTCTTGGTTTTATAAGTTGGCGTTAATTTTTTGACTGTATAAGAACGCCTTGGCACAAACTTGCCATTTGGTGCCAAAAGCAAAGCGAGCGCGCACGCGAAGGCCATCCCTGAACGGGGCTAAAGAGTTGGGCAAGCAGGCGAGGAGGGGAGGTTAACGATCTTGTTTCAACAAGATGGAGCGATAGCGCGACGGCGGGCTCCCGGTCCAGCGCTTGAAGGCACGCGTGAAATGCGCGGGATCGCTGTAGCCGACCATATAGGCAATCTCGGTTGCGCTGTATTTACCGCTGGCCAGTAACTGAAATGCTTCGCTACGACGTGTCTCGTCACGTAATGCGTCAAAGTCGATGCCGCAATGTTCGAGGCGACGCTGCAACGTTCGGGGCGACAGCCCGATCGTTCGTGAAATAGTCGCAAGTTTGGACAGTTCCTGATCCGCTATCTGCTTGGCGAGCACGTCAGCTGTTTCAGTGGTCGACTTCAAGGCTTGAGTGGTTTTCCAGGCAATATCCCGAGTGTAGTGCAGGGGAATTTCAAGCAACTCACGATCGAACTCGATCATGTTGTACTCAGCGTTCATGTGGAGATTCGGGCCCAGGTATTCTTCAAGCGCCTCGTCGCCTCTTTCTCTTGGGTTCTTTAGATGTACGCGTATGGCGCCGGGCTCGCCGGACATGAGCGGCACTTTTCTGAGCACCACCAGGCTGGCGGTAATGACTTGCTTCGGATCAGCCCCGTGCTGCCCGTTAAAGTGGTGGATGAGTTTCGTCGTGCGCCCTTCGGTGACAATGTTTACTTCTCCTCCTTGATGCAGTAATTGCGTATGGACTGCCGCCATTGCACACGCCTGAGCGAGGCTGGTGGAACCCAATATCAATTCGCCCCATGCACCGAGTGAGCGCACGTCGGTCAAATGCCCCACAGACGCACCGGCGAAGGGGTCCTGTGCGATAGCTGCCATTTCGTTGGCGATATGAAAGCAGGCCGCTCGTGGTACCCAGGCATCCGGGTTTTGAAACACGTGAGGAGAGATACCAAAACGCCGAAAGAACTCCAGCGGCAACACGCTGCGCATGCTCAGATAGGGGGCTATTTGTCGAAGAGTGCTGAGTTTGATGGCTGGCGCAGCATTCGTCATGGGGGGCGCACCTGTTTTTAGAGGCAATCCACTTGAAACCGTCTGGGTGCGCGGGGAAATACGTGTGGAACTTCTGCTGAAGTCGCGCTGTTGAAAGCACAGTAAACATGATGGTCGATTCGGCGACAAGATCATCGCTTTTCGACATTCGCCCCCTTTCCCGTTACTGCTCAAGCATCAAGCTACGCCAAATGATTATCGGCGCTTCTACAGGTGCAACTTGCGGTTGCAACGGCGCCTGTGTGTGCGGTGGCGGTTCCTCTGGTTCAGGCGTTGGGGGCTGGTACTTGGCGGCGTGCACGTTATCGACTGACATATTGTTGGAGTGCGCTTATTGGAGAGTGATGATGACTTTGCCTTTTGATCTGCCCTGCTCGACGTAGCGCAACGCCTCTGCCGTCGATTCAAAAGGGAAGGAACGATCAATGACCGGTTTGATGACACCAGCTTCGATAAGCGAGGTGATTTTTTGCAGTTGTGCGCCGCTGGCCCGCATAAACAGAAATGCATAGTTCACCCCGTGCTTGCGGGCTTTTCTACGAATACCGCTGCTCAGCAGGCGCATGACTTGTCGCAGCATCCAGGACAAGCCTTGCGCTTGGGCAAAGGCTGCCGTCGGTGGCCCGGAGAGGGAAATGAGCTGTCCGCCGGGCTTGAGAACCTCGACCGATTTCATCAGCACATCCTTGCCCTGGCTGTTTAATACCACGTCGAAATCGTGTAATTCGCTCGCAAAGTCGTGCTTCTTGTAGTCGATGACCACATCCGCCCCAAGCGCCTTCACCCATTCGACATTCGCCGTGCTGGTGGTGGTTGCAACGAAAGCGCCGAGGTGTTTGGCGAGCTGGATGGCAAACGTGCCGACACCGCCGGAGCCGGCATGAATCAACACCTTCTGGCCTTTTTTCAGCTGGGCGGTCTCAACCAGCGCCTGCCAGGCCGTCAAGGCGGCCAAGGGGACGGACGCCGCTTCGGCCATGTCCAGGTTCGAGGGTTTCAGCGCGAGCGCGTTTTCGTTCACGGCGATCAGTTCGGCAAACGTGCCGATGCGATCCTCGGGAGGGCGTGCATAGACTTCGTCTCCTGGGTTGAACCGCGTCACCGCCGAACCTGTGCGAACGACCACTCCCGCCAGGTCGTTGCCCAAGACCAATGGAAATGTATAAGGCAGGATCAGTTTGAATTCGCCGGTTCTGATCTTCGAGTCCAACGGGTTCACGCTCGTTGCGTGCACCTGGATCAGAACGTCATGCACACCGACCGCAGGGTCGGGCACTTCGCCAAGCAGTCCGTTCTGCTTGCCGTAGCGGTCGATAAAAAATGCCTTCATGTTGCAACGCTCTTGTCGGTGGAATGAGAACGGGGCGCGGCCCCGGCAACGTTGATGCGATGAGACGTTCAGGCGTCGAGGAACGCCAAGGCCTTGCTCACGAAATCGCCAGGGTGCTGGAAAATGCTGCCATGCCCGGCGTCCGGGTAAATGACCAGTTGCGCGTCGGGGATTCGCTTTGCCAGCTCAAGCGAGTTGACCGTGGGCACCATTATGTCGTTGTCGCCGTTGGCGATCAGCGTCGGCATCTGCAAGCGCCCGAGGTCTTGCGGCGCCTGCTTGCCCCACGCAGTAATGGCTTTTAATTGCCGAAAAAACGCACGGGGTGTCGGGCCTTTGTCCCGGTCTTGCTGGCGCTCTTTCAGCCGTTGCAAATACTCGGACGCGGCGCGTTGTCCGTTGGCCGTGCCGGTAAAGAACAGGTAGAACTTGGGATCGCGTAGCGTCAGCAGCCCCTTGAGCATCAACGGCCAGGTCACCGAGCCGACGTTGTCGATGCCTGTGCCGCCGGCCGGTCCGGTTCCGGTGAGGATCAGCCGGCGCACGCGTTCGGGGGCTTTCAGGGCGATGTCTTGAGCGACGAAGCCGCCGAGTGAAAAGCCGAGCAGGTCCACCTTGTCCAAACCCAACGCACGGATAAAACCGATACCATCGTCAGCCATTTCACCGACGGTCAACGGCGCGGCGCCACCCGAGCCACCGATACCACGGTAATCGGTGGTGATGACACGCCGGTTTTTCGCCAGACCGTCAATGATCCTGGGGTCAAAGTTATCCAGCACTGCCCCCCAATGGTTGAACATGACCAGCGGGACCTGCGTTCTGGGGCCCAGATCGCGGTAGGCAAAAGGTATCCCGCCCACCAGAACCGACTGGTTCGCCGCGTGGATAAATGACGACGGCGAACCGGGATGATTGCTGCTAGCCAAAAGAGTCATGTTTATTCCGTGCGATTGCGGAGCGAGGCCGACCTGCTCGACAGGGTTCAGACTTCAGTCAAATAGCGCGGCGCCACGACGGACTGTCTGATCTGCGACAAAAGACCCTGACGTGCGGTTTGCAGGGCATCCCAGCGCTCGCCTTCTTGCAGCGGCGGAATGGTCACCGGTTCGCGGCGATCGAAGCCGACCAGTGCGGCATCGACCAGGTCAGCCACTTCCATGACTTCGCTCAAGGTGTTGATGTCGATACCGGCGCGATCCCAGATCTCCGTGCGGGTGGCAGCGGGCAATACGGCCTGCACATAAACACCCTGAGGCGAAAGCTCCAGGCTCAGGCCTTGGGAAAGGAACAGCACAAACGCCTTGGTCGCCCCGTAGACCGACATACCAAACTCAGGCGCCAGGCCCACCACCGAACCGATGTTGATGATCGCGCCTGCACCGGCTTTGGCCAGGCGTGGCGCGATGGCGCTGGCGAGTCGCACCAGCGCCGTGGTGTTGAGGGCCACCAGTTGCGCCACGCTGTCGGTGCTTTGCTCGATGAAGCTGCCGGACTGCGCGGCACCGGCATTGTTGACGAGGATGCCGATGCGAGCGTCATCCCGCAGGCGCGCTTCGACGGTGTGCAGGTCGCCGAGTTGAGTCAGGTCGGCCGCAAGCACTTCAACGGCAACGTTGTGTTCGCCACGCAACTTTGCGGCGAGCGTTTCCAGGCGCGCGTGGTCGCGGGCAACCAACACCAGATCATGCCCGCGTTGGGCAAAACGCTCGGCGTAAACCGCGCCGATGCCAGTGGAAGCGCCAGTGATGAGAACGGTAGGGTAAGTCGTCATGATGTCAGCTCTTTATCGGGAACATGGATTGATGCACGAATAAAACCGGGCTCGATCAGCCAGTGCTCAGTTCGCGCGGGTGCTGGATTCGGCAAGCGTTGGGTAGTCGATGTATCCCGCCGCGCCGCCGCCGTAGAGCGTGGAGGGGTCGAAGGCGGACAGTGGCGCAGCGGTCTTGAGCCGCTCCACCAGATCGGGGTTGGCGATAAACGGGCGGCCAAAGGCGATCAGGTCGGCCCTGTCATGCGCAAGGCGCGCCGTGGCCAGGTCCAGGTCATAGCCGTTTTTGGCGATGTAAGTGTTCTTGAAGCGCTGGCGCAAGGCGTCGAAATCAAAGGGCGCCACATCGCGTGGCCCGCCGGTTGCGCCTTCGACGACGTGCAGATAAACGACGTCCAGGGCATTGAGTTGATCGACGATGTAATCGAACTGAGCCTGCGGATCACTGCTCGATACCCCATTGGCCGGCGAGACCGGCGAAAGGCGAATCCCCGTGCGATCAGCACCGATCTCGGCGGCCACCGCGGCTGTCACTTCCAGCAGCAGGCGCGCACGGTTTGCGATCGAGCCGCCGTAGGCATCAGTGCGCAGGTTGGCACTGTCCTTGATGAACTGATCCAGCAAATAGCCGTTTGCACCGTGGATTTCCACACCGTCGAAGCCTGCCGCAATGGCGTTTGCCGCCGCTTGGCGGAAATCGTTGACGATGCCTGGGAGCTCGTCAATTTCCAGCGCGCGCGGCTCGGAAACGTCCTCGAAGCGATTATTGACGAACACCTTGGTCGCCGCACGCAGCGCGGAAGGGCCTACCGGCGCCGCGCCGTGCGGTTGCAGATCCACGTGGGAAACACGGCCCACATGCCACAGCTGCAGGAAAATCCTCCCGCCCTTGGCGTGTACGGCATCGGTCACCTTGCGCCATCCCTCTATCTGAGCCGCTGTATAAATACCAGGCGTGTCCTGATAGCCCTGCCCCTGCTGGGAGATCTGCGAGGCTTCGGAAATCAGCAAACCCGCACTGGCCCGCTGGCTGTAATAGGCCGCAGCAAATTCACTCGGTACAAAACCCTTTCCGGCGCGATTGCGCGTCAGCGGCGCGAGAACCACGCGGTTCGACAGCGTCAGAGCCCCCAGTGTGTAGGGGGTAAACAGGTTCAAGTCGCTCATGGGTGTGTGTTCCGTGCCCGTTGGTAAATGGTCATCTTGCTTGCGATTAGGATGATGATCGAAATCTAAACTGTCAACGGTTTTGATTATGGTCGACATCTATGTATCATCAGCCGATGAATTTCAGCGGTAGAGAGGTATCGAACATGCGAGTGTCCAAGGCTCAGGCCCAGGCAAATCGGGAGCACATCGTCGAAACGGCGTCAGTCGTGTTTCGCGAGCGCGGCTTTGACGGAGTCGGCGTGGCCGACCTGATGGCCGCCGCCGGTTTCACCCATGGCGGTTTCTACAAACATTTCGCTTCAAAGGCCGACCTGATGGCCGAAGCCTCGGCCAACAGCCTTGCGCACTCACTGGCCAACGCCGAAGCATTGAGCGTGAAGGACTTCATCGATCTGTACGTCTCCAGGGAGCATCGCGACAGACGCGCCACGGGTTGCACCATGGCAGCGCTGTGCGGTGACGCAGCGCGTCAATCGGGCGACTTGAAATCGGCATTCGCTGAAGGCATCGAGCACATGCTGCAAACGCTCGGCGAAAAATACCCGACCGGCCCGGATGCGGCGCCGGGTGAGGCAAGGCAGAAAATGATCGACCTGCTGGCACGCGCGGTCGGCGCGATCACGCTATCGCGCGCCTGCCCTGACGACTCGGCGCTGGCGGATGAGATTTTGGCGGTGTGTCATGGGCAGATGATCGAGTCGTTGTCGGAGTAGTTGGGGGTTTGATGGTTTTGGGCGTTAGGGGGAGTCAGGGGAAGAACATGATTTTCGTTATCTGATTGAAAATATGGCCTTGCCCCTATTGACCGCTGTTCTCCAAGCAATTGACCTGTACACGCAGCACTGAGAGCAGGCGCCTTCACGGAGTAAACCACCGGCGATAAGGGATAATTCAAATTAATCTAACTTCCTGTTGTTTCTAACAGTGTTGGCCATTTTGATGCTGTGGAATAGTACACGGGTTCGTGATAGTGAATTTGCTTAAATGTTTGCAATTTCAAACATACTATTCGGAGGCGTGCACATGGCCACTCTTAATGGAAAGGTTTTATTTTATGATCCCAAGTACCAGACGGGGACGATAGGCGACGAGGCGGGAAGCATGAAACGTTATGTTTTTCATGACTCGGACGTGGTATCTGGTGAGACGTTGGAAAAAGACCAGCTTGTGTTTTTTACTGAAGAAGTATCTTTAAGTGGCGGGACCCCTGGATATAGAGCTACCTTGGTTCAAGGTAGGCCGTATAGGGTGGGAATGACCATACTTTCCGGTACGGTACTGTCATATAGTTCTGAGCGCTCGGGGGGGGTAATTGCAGATAAGAACACAAAAAATCTCAATCACTATACCTTTTCCGACTCGGACGTGGTGTCTGGAGGTCCATTACACGTTGGGCAGTCTGTAACCTTCATTGGAGAGATGATCCGAGTTAATGAGGCTCAGTTTCAATACGGAGCAAAAATAATTCAGGGTGAGTAATGATACTTGCCGGTGGTGAGCCGCGTGAACATTTACGTAAACTGTGCGGCATTCTCTGAGTTAATGGAGTTTTTAGCCTCGGTCGCTGATGAGCCGCGACCGGGAGAGGTTGGCGGTAACGATGGGGTAATTGCCAATGATGAGCGTACCTTCCTTGCCGCTGGGCTTGGTGTACTTCAAGCGCCAGGTCTTCACGCCATTGGGTTTGACGAAAAGGTACATGCCGCCGCCGTCGAACAGTTTGGGAAACAGGGGCAGACTACCATTATTGAAAACATGCTCTGACCCCTATTTTCCATGCCGGAAAATGCGGCGGGGTTTGGGGATGTGGAAAAGATTGATCGGGTGTATATGAATAATGAAATACGGTCGATCAGGCAGTTGTTTTTACAGGTGAATGGGCGGTTGCGTATGGATCGAGGCATAGAATGGATTGATAGATGAGCTCGTAGGGGGCATATATAGGTAGAAGTGTGCGCGTGTGTTTTTCAATTGCCAAAGTATAGGCCTGATTTTTATGATTTGTCGGGAAACAGGGGTCAGACCACCATTATTGAAAACATGCTCTGACCCCTATTTTCCTAATTTAGCCGTGAGCGCGAAACCAGTTGCCATCCAGCGGCTATAACTGGCGTAGGAACCCCGTCGATGGTTGGATCATCAGCGTAGGGTGAGACCCCCACACCCCTGCTTGAGGGCGTGTATATGAATATCAAGCGTACTTTCAAGGGCTGCCGGCAATGGTGGCCCTTTTCTTTACCTGTCACAAAAGTGTGTAGCGCTTGTATAGCTGGTCGCCGGGGGAAACGCTGTCCTGTCTTTTTTCATGGGGCTTGTTCACTCCCCATCAGGCGTCGTCTGCATTGTCTTCCATGATCGGCAGACCAATGCAACGATCAAATATCTGGATCAGCGGGCCATCGTCGCCATGAAATGACTGATGATTCGCTTTAATCCATTCTTGTTTGTCGACTTCCCACCAATTGATCTCGTAACCCGCGTTGATGATGATCCATTCGAACAGCATCCGCTGGGCTCGTCCGTTACCTTCTCGGAAGGGATGTGCGACGTTCAACGTACTGTAGGACTCGGCGACGGCTTTGAGCAGTAAGTCGCGTGAATAGCCTTCAAACCAGCCGTTGGACTCGACTTTTCGGAATTCTCTGGCGGCTTCCGGCTCTATGCGGTCAGGGACGCAGAACTGATTTCCACCTTTGCTGATCTTTACCGTCCGGAGCTCGCCGGCCCAACTATAGATAGCCGAGAATAGGGTACGATGAATTTGTTTCAGAGTATCCAGGCTGTATGGCGGCTCTATGAACTCAAGCGCGCTCTGCGGCAGCCTCGGTGAGATAGCGTTCGGCCTCGTTGAGGTCGTCCTCATCATGCAAATCAAGTAGGTTTTTGAGGGTACCTGTTCCCCGGTAACAGTAGGGATCCTGATCGACCCCGTATTTGTCATTACTACTCAAGCTTTGATTTGCCGAACGGCCATGAGCGCAGCTTCGCGAGTGGGAAGCTTGTGATCGTCATTTGGAGAGGTCGTAAAACCCTCGAGGCGCAAGCTGGCCGCGAAGTTGGATTTACGGTGTTTGGCGAAGTAGGCTTTTTTGGCTTGAAAACTCAGCTTTTCCACGTCTGCTCTCCACGGATGTGTGCCCGAGAGTATAGCTTATTCAACTAGCTGTTTGGCTCTGCATCAGCGCTACTCGTCGCCTTGGGAGATGCTCCCACCGAAGGCCGGGCTGGAAGGACATTTCGTCAGGCAAAAAAAAGCCTCGCATCGCTGCGAGGCTTTTTAATATGGTGCCGGCACCAGGAGTCGAACCCGGGACCTACTGATTACAAGTCAGTTGCTCTACCAACTGAGCTATACCGGCGTGTTAGGGCGACGATTATAGCGATTGAAAAAGTTCTGTAAACCCCTGAAATCTGACTATTTTTGCGAAAACCCAAGTTTTCGCCCTTCGCCCTGCATTTACCCGCTTCTCCCGCAGCCAAATGCCCCGATCAGCGCTCGTGCATGGCCTCTGCGCGGGATTTGATGATTGGCTTGAGCAGGTAGCTCAAGATGCTCTTCTTGCCGGTGATGATGTCCACAGAGGCCACCATGCCGGGGATGATCAGCAGGGGTTTGTCGTCGGTGCCGAGGTGGCTGCGGTCGGTGCGCAGTTTGATGACGTAGAAGGTGTTTTTCTTCTCTTCATCCATCACGGTGTCGGCGCCGATCTGTTCGAGTTTGCCTTTGAGGCCGCCGTAGATGGTGTAGTCGTAGGCGGTGAATTTGATCATTGCTTCCTGGCCGGGGTGGAGGAAGGCGATGTCTTGCGGGCGGATCTTGGCTTCTACCAGCAAGGTATCGTCCAGCGGTACGACTTCGGCGATGTCGCTGCCGGGCTGGATCACGCCGCCCACGGTGTTGACCAGCATTTGCTTGACGATACCGCGCACGGGGGAGGTGACCATGGTGCGGCTGACGCGGTCTTCCAGGCCTTTGGAGGTGGCTTGGGCCTTGCTCAGGTTGGTGCGCGCTTCGTTCAGTTGAGCCAGGGCTTCGCTGCGGAATTTGCCGCGGGTCTCGTCGATTTTGCGTTGCACTTCGTTGATGGCGGCCTGGGCGCGGGGGATGGCCAGGGTGGTGCCGTCGAGCATGCCGCGGGTTTCCACTTCGGAGCGTTTGAGGCGCAGCACTTCTACCGGCGAGACCGCGCCCTGTTGGACCAGCGGTTCGGACATGCCGATCTCCTGGCGCAGCAGGTTCAGGCTGTTGCGGTATTGGTCCTGCTTGGAGGCGAATTCACGCAGTTCCTGCTGGCGTTGCAGCAGTTGTTGTTGCAGCCCGCCGATTTCGTCCGACAGTTGCTGGCGTCGGCTCAGGTACAGCGACTCTTCGTTCGAAGCCTGGTTGGGCACGGCTTTGCGCGCGTCTTCGGTAATGTTCAGCGGGCGATTTTCGACTTCGGCGCTGAGGCGCTCCACGCGCAGTTCCATGGCCACGCGGTCGGCTTCGGTTTCGCCGACGTTGGAGGCAAAGCGTGTGTCGTCCAGGCGTACCAGCGGCGCACCGGCGTCGACGATTTGGCCTTCATGCACGTAGATCTGGGCGACGATGCCGCCTTCCAGGTTCTGGATTTTCTGGATGCGCGAGGAGGGGATCGCCTTGCCTTCGCCTTTGGTCACTTCATCGATGATCGCAAAGTGCGCCCACAGTATCAGGAACACGAAGAAGCCGATCACGCCCCAAATGGTCAGGCGCACGATGCGCGGGGCGTCGTCGACCAGGGCTTTTTCGACTTCGGGCAAGGGCTGGTCTTCGAGCGAGTCGGTGCCTCTGAAATAGCCGAAGATGACGTCTTTCAAGCGGCGTGGGCCGGATTTAAGCAACACTGATCTGCCCCTTTTTCAGCGCTTCCATGACGGCCGCTTTTGGACCGTCCGCGAGTATCTGGCCACGGTCGATCACCAGCAGGCGATCCACCAGGCTCAACAGCGAGGCGCGGTGGGTGACCAGAATCACCGTCTTGTTTTCGATCACCGACTGCAAGCGCTGTTTCAGGCGCTCTTCGCCGGTGTTGTCCATGGCGCTGGTCGGTTCGTCCAGCAGCAGGATCGGTGGGTTCAATAGCAATGCACGGGCGAGGGCGACGTTTTGTCGCTGGCCGCCGGAGAGGTTTTGCCCGCGTTCGCCCACTTGCAGTTCGTAACCTTGCGGATGCAGTCTGGCAAATTCATGCACGCCGGCCAGTTCTGCGGCTTGCAGCACCATTTCGTCGTCCACGTAGCGTGCGCCCGAGACGAGGTTGTCGCGCAAGGTGCCGGCCAGCAGTTGGATGTCCTGGGCCACGTAGCCGATGTTGTGGCGCAATTCGCTGACATCGATCTGGCGAATGTCCACGCCATCGACCAGCAACGAGCCCGAATCCGGCTGGTAAAGACCGACCAGCAGTTTGGCCAGCGAGCTTTTGCCCGAGCCGCTGCGCCCGATGATGCCGATCTTCTCGCCCGCCCGCACATTCAGGTTGATGCCGCGCAGCGCCAGGTTTTGTTGGTTCGGGTAGGTGAAGTCGACTTCGCGGAACGTCATCGCGCCTTGCAGCGCCTTGCGGCTGAGCGGGCGTTCGTCGTAGTTGCGTTCTTGCGGCAACTCCATCATCTGGTCGACCGAGACCATCGTCACCTTGGCTTGCTGGTAACGCGTCAGCAGCCCCGACAGTTGCGCCAACGGGCCCAGTGCGCGGCCGCTGAGCATGTAGCAGGCAACGAGGCCGCCCATGCTGAGGGCGCCATCAATGATCTGGTACACGCCGAAAATGATCATCGCCACGCCGGCCACTTGCTGGATCAGCAAGGTGATGTTCATGGCCAGGCCGGACAACACCTTGACCCGCAGTTCCAGGCGGCTGAGGGTGCCAATGGTCTGTTCCCATTGATACTGGCGCTCGCTTTCTGCGTTATTGACCTTGACCGCATCGAGCCCGGCGAGGGTTTCGATCAGGCTCGACTGACGCTCGGCGCCCAGGGCCATGGTGCGCTCCAGTGTCGCAGTCAGCGGTTTCTGGAGCATGTGGCCGATACCCAGGGCCAGCGGGAAGGCGATGATCGGAATCCACACCAGGTGGCCGCCGAGCATGGCGATCACCACCAGGATGATCAGGGTGAAGGGCAGGTCGATCAGGCTCGCGAGGGTCAGCGAGGTGAGGAAGTCGCGCATCCCCTGGAATTCATGGATGTTCTGCGCAAAGCTGCCGACCCGCGCCGGGCGCACTTTCATGGCCATGCCCACGATGCGCTCGAACAGCGTCGCGGAGATGATCAGGTCGGTTTTTTTGCCCGCCAGGTCCAGGCATAAACTGCGCAGGCTCTTGAGCAGCAGATCGAACAAGTACGCGCCGCAGATACCGATGGCCAGCACCCACAAGGTGGCGGTGGCCTGGTTGGGGACCACGCGGTCGTACACGTTCATCACAAACAGTGGTGCGGCCAGGGCGATCAGGTTGATCACCAGGCTCGCGGCGATTGCGTCGGCGTAGAGCCAGCGCGAGCGCTTGAGGGTGTCTCGAAACCACGAGCGTGCGCGCGGGATCAGCGTGCCGCTGGTGATGTCAAATTTATGCTGCGGTTGGGCGAAAAATACCCGACCGCTGTAATCCTGACTCAAGGTTTCACGGCTGACCTGTACTTCGCCGCCGTCGCTTTCGCTGAGCAGCAGTCGCGCCGTGTCGCCTTCCCAGCCCAACAGCACCGCGCTGCGCCCTTCCTTGAGCAGCAGCATGGCGGGCAGTGCGATGGATGGAATCTGTTCCAGCTTGCGCTGCAGCAACCGCCCCTGCAAACCCGCCCGAGCGGCTGCACGCGGCAGCAGCTCGGCGCTCAGACGCTGGGCCGCGAGTGGCAGCCCAGTGGTCAGCATTGCGCGGCTGGCGGGTTTGTAATGCAGTGAGCAGAGTGTCAACAACCCGTCCAGCAAGGGGTCGTCATGCTGACTGCGCGGGTCATGGTTGAGTTGCGCCACACCTATTTCAGAATCCAAGCTGACTCTCTCTTACTGCAGTTGAGTGGTCCAACGCCGTCAAGAATCAGTTCATCCCTGGCAGGTTTACCGACGGTTTAATATCGTTCTGCACAACCGATGCCATCGGCGCTACCACGCCCTGACTTCTCAGCAGTTGGCCCATGTCGGCCTTGATTCGATACTGCGTGTAGATCTGCAGGTTTTTGATCTGCGCCAGACGCTGCTGAGCGGTGAACAGTTCATTCTCGCTGTCGAGCAAGTCGAGCAGTGTACGCTCACCGAGGCTGAACTGCTGTTGATACGAGGTACGTACTCGCGTGCTGCGGTCCACGTATTCCTGCGCGATCGGCACCTGCTGGGTGGCGTTGTTGTAGGCGTTCCACGCCAGGCCCAGCTCTTCGTTCAGCTGACGCAGGGCGTTGTTGCGGATGTCCAGCGCCTGGGAGGCCTGGGAAGCCTTGGACTGCAGGTTGGCCTTGTCGGTGCCGCCGTTGAACAGGTTGAACTGCATGTTCAGCATGGCGGAATAGCTGTTGTCATGGCCTGGGTCGCCGGCGATGTTGTCGTTGGCCGAACGTTGCAGTACCGCATCGAAGCGCGGGTAGAAGGTCGACTTGGCGGATTCGTACTGCTTTTCAGCGGCGGTGATATCCGATTCGGCAGAGCGCAATACCGGGCTGTCGGCAATCATCTGGCGGCGTGCGTCATCCAGGCTGGCTGGCAGCAAGGTCACGATGCCCGCTGGCTTTTCCAGTTGGTCAGGCTCTTGGCCGACAACGCTCATGTAGTTGGTATTGGCGTCAGCCAGGTTGGTCTGTTCGGTGATCAGGTTGTTTCGAGCCTGAGCCAGACGGGCTTCGGCCTGGTCCATGTCCGCCATTCTTCCGACGCCACGGCTGGTGCGCAATTTGATCTGGTCAAAAATGCGTTCGTGGCTTTTCAGGTTCTCTTCTGCCAGTTGCACCATCTCGCGACGGGTCAAGACATCCAGATAAACCTGGGCGACCGTCAGGGCGGTGCGCTCGGTCGTGTTGAGCAGCGCATAACCGCGGGAATTGGCGGTGGCTTGTTGGCGGCCTACTTCATTTTGGGTGCCAAAACCCTGGAACAGGTTTTGCTGCAGACGAATGGTCGATTCGCCGCGGTTCATGGTTTTCCAATCGTGGCTGTTGCTGGCCGCGCGGGTGGTGGTGTTGTCCGAGCTTTCACGGCCATAACCGCCCAGCAAGTCGACTTTAGGCAAGTAGCCGCCTTTGGCTGCGTCGACTTGGTAGTCAGCAGCAATGCGCGCATTGACACCCGCTTGGATCTCCGGATGGACTTCCACCGCTTTCTGCATCGCTTCCGTCAGCGTTTGAGCCTGTACGAAACTGGCGGCTAGAGCAAAAGGCAAAGCTTTGAATAAGTGCAAACGCATTGTGATTCTTCCCTGGGGATTGGTTGCCTGGAAAACCGCAACAAACTTGAAATAGTGCATTGGATTGGCAACCGAAATCACTGCTTGTCATGAGTGCTGGACGGTGCAAACAGAAAGTCGCGATGCCGTGTAAATATCAATGTGACATTACCGGGCGGATTGTTTAGGATGGCGCCAAATAGGTCAATACCTTGACGGAAAAGTAATTCGTCGAGCAAAACACCAAAATATTGACGCCAAATTTTTTACATGGGTTTAACGTACTCCAGCTATTGAATCGGCACTAGAGAGAAAGGCCGGTCTCCATGATGGATGCCCCCTGAACGGTAATACACGGAGAGTCTTTTATGAGCAGCGTTGCGGTCGTCAAAAGCATTGTCGGTCAAGTGTTTGCGGTATCCCCGGAAGGGATTCGTCGCCTGCTGGTAGAAGGGGATCGTTTGTTTGCAGGGGAGCAGGTGGAAACCGGTCCTGCCGGCTCCGTGTCGCTGGAGCTTGCCGATGGCCGCACCCTTGACCTGGGGCGCGACACGCAATGGAGCGCGAACACGCCTGACTCAGTGACCGACCTGAGTGCCGCCACTGCCCAGGAAGCACCCTCCGTTGCCGAACTGCAGCAAGCCATCGCTGCCGGTGCCGACCCGACCCAAGACCTTGAAGCCACAGCTGCCGGCCCGACTGCCGCTGGCGCGGACGGCGCCGTGGGTGGCGGCCACAGCTTTGTCGTGCTGGACGCCACCGCAGGCACGGTTGACCCTACCATCGGTTATCCGACGAACGGCTTGAATGCCGCCGATGCCGCGACCAGCCTGTTCACCGCCGCTACCAATAACAGCCTCGATCCGCGCAGCGTCACCATCACCTTGACTGCCACGCCGAGCATCACCGAAGCCGGCGGCGTCGTGGTTTACACCGTGTTTGTCACCCAGGCGCCGACCAGTGACCTGACCGTCACCTTGTCCAACGGCTTGTCTGTCGTGGTCCTCGCCGGCCAGACCGCGGGCGCGCTGAACGTCACGTTCGCGGGCAATGACACGCCTTACCTGGATGCCTCGTCGATCTCCGCCACCATCACCGGCACGTCCGGCGGCGGCAACCTGATCATCACCACCGACCCGGCGCCGGCCGTTACGCAGATCAATGACACCATCGACACCACCACCGTCACGCTGAGCGCGAACGCGTCGGTCGATGAGGGCGGCAAGATCGTTTATACCGCGACCGTGAACAACGCCGCGCAGACCGACGTCACCATCACGCTGTCCAACAACACCACCATCACCATCGAAGCCGGTAAAACCACGGGCACCGTCAGCGTCGATACGCCGGCAAACCTGGCCGATGGCAAAGACCTGACCGTCAGCGCCACCATCACCGGTGCAAGCGGCGGTAACTACGAAAACCTGGCGATCAACCCGGAAGCCGCCACTACCACCGTGATCGCTGTCGACAACCCGAGCGTGCTGGTCGCAGACACCAACACGGTTGCCGAGGAGCAGGTTGCCACTGGCAACGTGCTGAGCAATGACAGCGACATCGACAACGTGCTGACCGTCGCGACGTTCACCGTTGGCGGCACCACGTATAACGCAGGCCAAACCGCCATTGTCGAAGGTGTCGGTACCGTCACCATCGGTGCGGATGGTGCGTATGCGTTTACCCCGGTCAAGGATTACAACGGTGAAGTGCCGCAAATCGGCTACACCACCAATACCGGTTCGAGCAGCACGCTGGACGTGACGGTGACGCCGGTTAACGACGCGCCGGTGGCAGTGGTGGTCGCAGCGAACGGAGCTGAAGATCCGGCCCAGGGCATTGCGGTCAAACTGAGTGCGACCGATGGGGATGGTTTGGCGAACGTGAAATCGTTCACTGTTGGCACGCCAACCAATGGCACGTTCTACACCGACGCGGCCATGACCAAACCGGTGACCGGCTCGATCGACGCGGTCAACGGCGAAGCGACGATTTACTTCAAGCCGAACGAAAACTTCAACGGCACCGCGAATTTCACCTATACCGCGACCGACAGCGGCAACGCGGATGGCAGCAACCCGCTGACCTCTGCTCCGGCTAACGGCACTGTCACTGTGACGGCGGTCAACGATGCACCGGAAGCGATCGCGACCACTGCAACCGGGACTGAAGATCCAAGCGTAGGCATTGCGGTCAAGCTGAGCGCGACCGATGTGGATGGCCTGGCGAACGTGAAATCGTTCACCGTCGGCGAGTCGGCCAACGGCACGTTCTACACCGACGCTGCCATGACCAAGCCGGTGACTGGCGCGATTGACGCGGTCAATGGCGAAGCCACCGTGTACTTCAAGCCGAACGAAAACTTCAACGGCACCGCGAACTTCACCTACACCGCGACCGACAGTGGCAACGCTGACGGCAGCAACCCGCTGACCTCTGCGCCGGCTAACGGCACTGTCACTGTGACGGCGGTCAACGATGCGCCTGAGGCTGTGGCGACCACTGCGACGGGCTCTGAAGATTCGGCCCAGGGTATTGAAGTCAAGCTTTCGGCCACCGACGTAGACGGCGTGGACAACGTGAAATCGTTCACTGTCGGCACGCCAACCAATGGCACGTTCTACACCGATGCTGCCATGACCAAACCGGTGACTGGCTCGATTGATGCGGTCAACGGCGAAGCGACTGTTTACTTCAAGCCAAACGAAAACTTCAACGGCACCGCGAATTTCACTTATACCGCGACCGACAGCGGCAACGCTGACGGCAGCAACCCGCTGACTTCGACCCCAGCCAACGGCACCATCACTGTCACTGCGGTGAACGATGCGCCGGTGGCTGTGGCGACCACTGCGACCGGTTCTGAAGATCCGGCCCAGGGCATCGAAGTCAAGCTTTCGGCCACTGATATCGATGGCGTGGAGAACGTGAAATCGTTCACCGTCGGCACGCCTACCAACGGCACGTTCTACACCGATGCGGCCATGACCAAGCCGGTAACCGGCTCGATCGACGCGGTCAACGGCGAAGCCACGGTTTACTTCAAACCGAACGAAAACTTCAACGGCACGGCGAACTTCACCTACACCGCGACCGACAGCGGCAATGCTGATGGCACCAACCCGCTGACTTCTACTCCGGCCAACGGCACTATCACCGTGACTGCGGTCAACGATGCGCCAGAAGCTGTCGCCACTACCGCGACCGGTTCTGAAGATCCGGCCCAGGGCATCGAAGTCAAGCTTTCGGCCACTGATATCGATGGCGTGGAGAACGTGAAATCGTTCACCGTCGGCACGCCAACCAATGGCACGTTCTACACCGATGCTGCCATGACCAAGCCGGTAACCGGCTCGATCGACGCGGTCAACGGCGAAGCCACGGTTTACTTCAAACCGAACGAAAACTTCAACGGCACCGCAAACTTCACCTACACCGCGACCGACAGCGGCAATGCTGACGGCACCAACCCGCTGACGTCTACTCCGGCCAACGGCACCATCACCGTGACTGCGGTCAACGACGCGCCGGTTGCCGCACCGACCACCGCAACGGGTTCCGAAGATCCGGTTCAAGGCATCGAAGTCAAACTGAGCGCGACCGACGTAGATGGCGTGACAGACGTGAAATCGTTCACCGTCGGCACGCCTACCAATGGCACGTTCTACACCGATGCGGCGATGACCAAACCGGTGACCGGCGCTATTGATGCGGTCAATGGCGAAGCCACGGTTTACTTCAAGCCAAATGAAAACTTCAACGGCACCGCGAACTTCACCTACACCGCCACCGACGGCGGTATTGCTGACGGCGGCAGCCCGCTGACCTCTGCGCCTGCCAACGGCACTATCACCGTGACCCCGGTCAACGATGCACCAGTGGCTGCGGCCACTACCGCAACGGGTGCTGAAGATCCAAGCGTAGGTATCGCGGTCAAACTGAGCGCGACGGACGTAGACGGCGTGGCGGACGTGAAATCGTTCACTGTCGGCACGCCTACCAACGGCACGTTCTACACCGACGCCGCCATGACCAAACCGGTGACCGGCTCGATCGACGCCGTCAACGGCGAAGCCACCGTTTACTTCAAGCCAAATGAAAACTTCAACGGCACCGCGAACTTCACCTACACCGCGACCGACGGCGGTATTGCTGACGGCGGCAGCCCGCTGACCTCGGCTCCGGCCAACGGCACCATCACCGTGACTCCGGTCAACGATGCACCGGTCGCCGCACCGACCACCGCAACGGGTTCTGAAGATCCGGTTCAAGGCATCGAAGTCAAACTGAGCGCGACCGACGTAGATGGCGTGACAGACGTGAAATCGTTCACCGTCGGCACCCCAACCAACGGCACGTTCTACACCGACGCCGCCATGACCAAGCCAGTGACTGGCTCGATTGACGCAGTCAACGGCGAAGCCACCGTTTACTTCAAGCCAAACGAAAACTTCAACGGCACCGCGAACTTCACCTACACCGCGACCGACGGCGGTATCGCTGACGGCGGCAGCCCGCTGACCTCGGCTCCGGCCAACGGCACCATCACCGTGACTCCGGTCAACGATGCGCCGGTCGCCGCACCGACCACCGCAACGGGTTCCGAAGATCCGGTTCAAGGCATCGAAGTCAAACTGAGCGCCACCGACGTAGACGGCGTGGCAGACGTGAAATCCTTCACCGTCGGCACCCCAACCAACGGCACCTTCTACACCGACGCGGCCATGACCAAGCCGGTAACCGGCTCGATCGACGCGGTCAACGGTGAAGCCACCGTTTACTTCAAGCCAAACGAAAACTTCAACGGCACCGCGAACTTCACCTACACCGCCACCGACGGCGGCATTGCTGGCGGCGGCAGCCCGCTGACCTCGGCTCCAGCCAACGGCACCATCACCGTGACTGCGGTGAACGACGCTCCGGTACTGGGCAACGCCTCGACCAACGCATTCGGCGACACCTATATTGAAGGCAAGCCTGGCGGCTACGTGGCGGCGAACCTGACCGTCAGCGACGTCGACAACGGCACCCTGCAAAGCGCCAAAGTCACACTCGTCAACCACCTGGCAGACGATGTACTGATCGCAGATGTCAGCAACACCAAAATTGCAGTCAGCTACGACAAGGCCACGGGCATCTTGACCTTGTCCGGTGAGGCCACCACGGCTGAGTACCAGGAAGTCCTGCGTTCGGTACACTTCGCCAGCGAAAGCGAGAACCCGGACCCGGCCAATCGCACCCTGACCATCACCGTCAACGACGGCCAGCTGGATTCGGCGCCTGTCACCTCCGTGGTGTACGTGGTTCCGGTGAACGATCCGCCTGAGGTCAAGTTCGACAGCACCACATTCACTGAGCAAAAAGACGCAGTCGCGCTGGTCGAAAACCTGACCATCAAAGACGTCGACAACACCACCTTCAGCAAAGTCGTGGTCACCGTCGACCACCTGGCTGCAGGTGATTTGCTCAGCAATACCGATGTGCTCAAGGCCCTGGCCGTTGCCGGGATCACCATCACCCAGAGCGGCAGCGCCGCCGACGGGAAAATCGTCTACACCCTCACCAGCGACTCGAAGGCCGGCAGCAGCGCCGCCGACTTCGTCAAACTGGTTGAAGCCATCACCTTCCAGAGCCCGGGCAATAACCCTGTCGGTACCGATCGTACCGTCACCATCGATGTGACTGACAACGGTGGCGGCAACCTGGATCGCGAACCGCCGGAAACCGGCAGCGCCACTGGCAAGGTCACTATCGACCTGTTCAACGACGCCCCGACTGCATCGGCCGACAACACCACCGCCGATGAAGACCATACCGCCAAGATCGTGCTGGACGGCAAGGATGTGGACGGTACCGTCTCCAGCTTTGTCATCACCACCTTGCCGGAAAATGGCAAGCTGTACAGCGATGCCACGCTGCAAACCGAACTCAAAGTCGGCGACTCGGTGCCAGCGGGTGCCGACGGCAAAGCCGCGGTTTACTTCGCCCCGACCGGCGACTGGAGCGGCAAAACCGAGGTGACGTTCACTGCGGTCGACAACGGCGGTAAATCGAGCGCCGTAACGACGGCCGACATCACGATCGCGCCGGTTACCGACACTCCGCACCTGGGCCTGCTCGGCGGCGGCCCTGTGACCTCGATCAACTTCGACAGCGCCAACCTCAATGGTTCGTGGGGCATCGTCGGGGTAAATGACGCCAACAACGCGCCTGTCAGTGGCACCCCGAGCACTCCGTGGCTCACGGGGAATGCCGGCGGCCAAGTCGAAATCGGCCAAAGCAGCAACTACGGCGTAGAGACCCCAGGCAACAGCCAGGTCATCGAGCTTGAGAAAAACGCCGGCGACGACTCCAGCCTGTACACCATCATCAAGGCAGAAGCCGGCACGGCCTACACCATCTCGGTCGACTACTCGCCGCGTGCGGGTGCTGAGAACAATTCGGTGATCGACGTATTCTGGGGCGGCGTCAAAGTCGGCACCCTGGATACCACCACCGTCGGCATGAAGACTTACACCTTCGTCGTGCCGGTCACCGCTGACGGCGATGCCAAACTCGAGTTCAAAGCCCCGGCCGGGGATGCAAACAACTCGTTGGGCGGCGTGCTGGACAACATCAACGTCACCCAGGTGCTGAACACCGGCCTGGAAGACCATGCGATCAAGCTGTCGACCATCGACGCATACGCCACCGACAAGGATGGTTCCGAGACGCTCAAGCTGGAAGTCGGTGGCATACCGCTCAACGCGACCATCACCGATGGCACGCCGGGCCACACCTTCACCGCGACGGCTGGCAATCAAAGCGTCGACATCAGCAACTGGAACAAGGCCACCCTGGTCTTCACCCCGGCGGAAAACGCCAACGGCCTGGTGAACCTCACTGTCACTGCCACCGCGCAGGACGGCACGGCTGATCCGAAGTCCGAGTCGATCACCCTGCCGATCAACGTGATTGCCGTTAACGATGCGCCAGAAGCTATCGCGACTACCGCGACCGGTTCCGAAGATCCGGTTCAAGGTATCGAAGTCAAACTTTCGGCTACTGATATCGATGGCGTGGAGAACGTGAAATCGTTCGCGGTTGGCACGTCGACCAGCGGTACGTTCTATACCGATGCGGCGATGACCAAACCGGTGACCGGCTCGATTGATGCGGTCAACGGCGAAGCCACGGTTTACTTCAAGCCAAATGCGAACTTCAACGGCACGGCGAACTTCACCTACACGGCCACCGACAGCGGCAACGCTGACGGCAGCAACCCGCTGACCTCGGCTCCGGCCAACGGCACCATCACTGTGACTGCCGTGAACGATGCGCCGGTTGCCGCACCGACCACTGCAACGGGTTCTGAAGATCCGGTCCAGGGTATCGAAGTTAAGCTTTCGGCCACTGACGTAGACGGCGTGGCGGACGTGAAATCGTTCACCGTCGGCACGCCAACCAATGGCACGTTCTACACCGATGCGGCCATGACCAAGCCAGTGACTGGCTCGATTGACGCGATCAACGGCGAAGCCACCGTTTACTTCAAGCCGAACGCGAACTTCAACGGTACCGCCAACTTCACTTACACCGCCACCGACGGTGGCATTGCTGACGGCGGCAGCCCGCTGACCTCAGCACCTGCCAACGGCACCATCACCGTAACTCCGGTCAACGATGCGCCTGTGGCTGTGACCACTACCGCGAGCGGTGCTGAAGATCCAAGCGTAGGTATCGCGGTCAAACTGTCCGCCACCGACGTAGACGGCGTGGCAGACGTGAAATCCTTCACCGTCGGCACGCCAACCAACGGCACGTTCTACACCGACGCGGCGATGACCAAACCGGTGACCGGTTCCATTGACGCAGTCAACGGCGAAGCGACCGTTTACTTCAAGCCAAACGAGAACTTCAACGGCACCGCGAACTTCACCTACACCGCTACCGACGGCGGCATTGCTGACGGCGGCAGCCCGCTGACCTCCGCGCCTGCTAACGGCACTATCACCGTGACTGCGGTGAACGACGCGCCGGTCGCAGCACCGACCACCGCAACGGGTTCCGAAGATCCGGCCCAGGGTATCGAAGTTAAGCTTTCGGCCACTGATGTAGACGGTGTGGCGGACGTGAAATCGTTCACCGTCGGCACGCCTACCAACGGCACGTTCTACACCGATGCGGCGATGACCAAGCCAGTGACTGGCTCGATTGACGCGGTCAACGGCGAAGCGACCGTTTACTTCAAACCAAACGCGAACTTCAACGGCACGGCGAACTTCACCTACACCGCCACCGACGGCGGTATTGCTGACGGCGGCAGCCCGCTGACCTCAGCACCTGCCAACGGCACTATCACTGTGACTCCGGTCAACGACGCGCCTGTGGCTGTGACCACTACCGCGACCGGTGCTGAAGATCCAAGCGTAGGTATCGCGGTCAAACTGTCCGCCACCGACGTAGACGGCGTGGCAGACGTGAAATCCTTCACCGTCGGCACGCCTACCAACGGCACGTTCTACACCGATGCCGCCATGACCAAGCCAGTAACTGGCTCGATCGACGCGGTCAACGGCGAAGCCACCGTTTACTTCAAACCAAACGCGAACTTCAACGGCACGGCGAACTTCACCTACACCGCTACCGACGGCGGTATTGCTGACGGCGGCAGCCCGCTGACCTCGGCTCCAGCCAACGGCACCATCACCGTGACTGCGGTGAACGACGCGCCGGTCGCAGCACCGACCACTGCAACGGGTTCTGAAGATCCGGTCCAGGGCATCGAAGTTAAGCTTTCGGCCACTGACGTAGACGGTGTGGCAGACGTGAAATCCTTCACCGTCGGCACGCCAACCAACGGTACGTTCTACACCGATGCCGCCATGACCAAGCCAGTGACTGGCTCGATTGACGCGATCAACGGCGAAGCCACCGTTTACTTCAAGCCGAACGCGAACTTCAACGGCACCGCCAACTTCACTTACACCGCGACCGACGGTGGTATTGCCGACGGCGGCAGCCCGCTGACCTCAGCTCCGGCCAACGGCACCATTACCGTGACTCCGGTCAACGACGCGCCTGTGGCTGTGACCACTACCGCGACCGGTGCTGAAGACCCAAGCGTAGGTATCGCGGTCAAGCTGTCCGCCACCGACGTAGACGGCGTGGCAGACGTGAAATCGTTCACCGTCGGCACGCCAACCAACGGCACGTTCTACACCGACGCGGCGATGACCAAACCGGTGACCGGCTCGATTGACGCGGTCAACGGCGAAGCGACCGTTTACTTCAAGCCGAACGCGAACTTCAACGGCACGGCGAACTTCACCTACACCGCCACCGACGGCGGTATCGCTGACGGCGGCAGCCCGCTGACCTCTGCGCCTGCCAACGGCACCATCACTGTGACCCCGGTCAATGACGCGCCTGTGGCTGTGACCACTACCGCGACCGGTGCTGAAGACCCAAGCGTAGGTATCGCGGTCAAACTGAGCGCGACCGATGTAGACGGCGTGGCAGACGTGAAATCCTTCACCGTCGGCACGCCAACCAACGGCACGTTCTACACCGATGCCGCCATGACCAAGCCAGTAACTGGCTCGATCGACGCGGTCAACGGCGAAGCGACCGTTTACTTCAAGCCAAACGAAAACTTCAACGGCACCGCCAACTTCACTTACACCGCTACCGACGGCGGTATTGCTGACGGCGGCAGCCCGCTGACCTCGGCTCCAGCCAACGGCACCATCACCGTAACTCCGGTCAACGATGCGCCGGTCGCCGCACCGACCACCGCAACGGGTTCCGAAGATCCGGTTCAAGGCATCGAAGTCAAGCTGAGCGCCACTGACGTAGACGGCGTGACAGACGTGAAATCCTTCACCGTCGGCACGCCAACCAACGGCACCTTCTACACCGACGCCGCCATGACCAAGCCAGTGACTGGCTCGATTGACGCGATCAACGGCGAAGCCACCGTTTACTTCAAGCCGAACGCGAACTTCAACGGCACCGCCAACTTCACTTACACCGCGACCGACGGTGGTATTGCCGACGGCGGCAGCCCGCTGACCTCTGCGCCTGCCAACGGCACTATCACTGTGACTGCGGTGAACGACGCGCCGGTCGCCGCACCGACCACTGCAACGGGTTCCGAAGATCCGGTCCAGGGTATCGAAGTTAAGCTTTCGGCCACTGACGTAGACGGCGTGGCAGACGTGAAATCGTTCACCGTCGGCACGCCTACCAACGGCACGTTCTACACCGATGCGGCCATGACCAAGCCAGTGACCGGCGCTATTGATGCGGTCAACGGCGAAGCCACGGTGTACTTCAAACCAAACGCGAACTTCAACGGCACGGCGAACTTCACCTACACCGCCACCGACGGCGGTATTGCCGACGGCGGCAGCCCGCTGACCTCGGCTCCGGCCAACGGCACCATCACCGTGACTCCGGTCAACGACGCGCCAGTGGCTGTGACCACTACCGCAACCGGTGCTGAAGACCCAAGCGTAGGTATCGCGGTCAAACTGAGCGCGACCGACGTAGACGGTGTGGCAGACGTGAAATCCTTCACCGTCGGCACGCCAACCAATGGCACGTTCTACACCGATGCGGCCATGACCAAGCCAGTGACTGGCTCGATTGACGCGGTCAACGGCGAAGCGACCGTTTACTTCAAGCCGAACGCGAACTTCAACGGCACCGCGAACTTCACTTACACCGCGACCGACGGCGGTATCGCTGACGGCGGTAGCCCGCTGACCTCGGCACCTGCCAACGGCACCATCACCGTGACCCCGGTCAACGACGCGCCTGTGGCTGTGACCACTACCGCGACCGGTGCTGAAGATCCAAGCGTAGGTATCGCGGTCAAACTGAGCGCGACCGATGTAGATGGCGTGGCGGACGTGAAATCCTTCACCGTCGGCACGCCAACCAATGGCACGTTCTACACCGATGCGGCCATGACCAAACCGGTGACCGGTTCCATTGACGCGGTCAACGGCGAAGCGACCGTTTACTTCAAGCCGAACGCGAACTTCAACGGCACCGCGAACTTCACTTACACCGCGACCGACGGCGGTATCGCTGACGGCGGTAGCCCGCTGACCTCAGCTCCGGCTAACGGCACCATCACCGTGACCCCGGTCAACGACGCGCCTGTGGCTGTGACCACTACCGCGACCGGTGCTGAAGACCCAAGCGTAGGTATCGCGGTCAAGCTGAGCGCCACCGACGTAGACGGCGTGGCAGACGTGAAATCCTTCACTGTCGGCACGCCTACCAACGGCACGTTCTACACCGACGCGGCGATGACCAAACCGGTGACCGGCTCGATTGATGCCGTCAACGGCGAAGCGACCGTTTACTTCAAGCCAAACGAAAACTTCAACGGCACCGCGAACTTCACTTACACCGCTACCGACGGCGGTATCGCTGACGGCGGCAGCCCGCTGACTTCGGCTCCAGCCAACGGCACCATCACCGTAACTCCGGTCAACGACGCGCCTGTGGCTGTGACCACTACCGCAACCGGTGCTGAAGACCCAAGCGTAGGTATCGCGGTCAAACTGAGCGCCACCGACGTAGACGGCGTGGCAGACGTGAAATCCTTCACCGTCGGCACGCCAACCAATGGCACGTTCTACACCGATGCGGCCATGACCAAGCCAGTGACTGGCTCGATTGACGCGGTCAACGGCGAAGCGACCGTTTACTTCAAGCCGAACGCGAACTTCAACGGCACTGCGAACTTCACTTACACCGCCACCGACGGTGGTATTGCCGACGGCGGCAGCCCGCTGACTTCGGCTCCAGCCAACGGCACCATCACCGTAACTCCGGTCAACGACGCGCCTGTGGCTGTGACCACTACCGCGACCGGTGCTGAAGACCCAAGCGTAGGTATCGCGGTCAAGCTGAGCGCCACCGACGTAGACGGCGTGGCAGACGTGAAATCCTTCACTGTCGGCACGCCTACCAACGGCACGTTCTACACCGACGCGGCGATGACCAAACCGGTGACCGGCTCGATTGATGCCGTCAACGGCGAAGCGACCGTTTACTTCAAGCCAAACGAAAACTTCAACGGCACTGCGAACTTCACTTACACCGCCACCGACGGTGGTATTGCCGACGGCGGCAGCCCGCTGACTTCGGCTCCAGCCAACGGCACCATCACCGTAACTCCGGTCAACGACGCGCCTGTGGCTGTGACCACTACCGCGACCGGTGCTGAAGACCCAAGCGTAGGTATCGCGGTCAAGCTGAGCGCCACCGACGTAGACGGCGTGGCAGACGTGAAATCCTTCACTGTCGGCACGCCTACCAACGGCACGTTCTACACCGACGCGGCGATGACCAAACCGGTGACCGGCTCGATTGATGCCGTCAACGGCGAAGCGACCGTTTACTTCAAGCCAAACGAAAACTTCAACGGCACCGCGAACTTCACTTACACCGCGACCGACGGCGGTATCGCTGACGGCGGTAGCCCGCTGACCTCAGCTCCGGCTAACGGCACCATCACCGTGACCCCGGTCAACGACGCGCCTGTGGCTGTGACCACTACCGCGACCGGTGCTGAAGACCCAAGCGTAGGTATCGCGGTCAAACTGAGCGCGACCGACGTAGACGGTGTGGCAGACGTGAAATCGTTCACCGTCGGCACGCCAACCAACGGCACGTTCTACACCGATGCAGCCATGACTAAACCGGTAACCGGCGCGATCACCGCGGTCAACGGCGAAGCCACCGTGTACTTCAAGCCAAACGAAAACTTCAACGGCACGGCCAACTTCACTTACACCGCGACCGACGGCGGTATCGCCGACGGCGGCAGCCCGCTGACCTCGGCACCTGCCAACGGCACCATCACCGTAACTCCGGTCAACGACGCGCCGACTGCGAGCAATGGCTATGTAGAAAGCAACGAAGACACCCCAGTCGAGCTGAAATGGTCGACGTTCGGGGTCAACGATGTGGATTCCACGGACCTGAAAGTCGTCTTCACCAGCCTGCCCAACGGTGCCATCGAGTACAAAGTCGACGGTGTCTGGGTCAAGCTCAGCGCGGCTGATCTGAAAACCGATACGTCGCCGGGCAAGGCCTTCAGCCAGGCCGACTTCGACAATCACAATGTGCGTTACAGCCCAGCGGCCAACGAGTCGGGCGATAACAGCTTCGGCAACGCCGGCGTCGGTAACAAGCAGGGTGATTACACCGAGCTGAAGTTCCAGGCGACCGACGGCCAGCTCAACAGCGATACGAAAACCATCACCGTGGATATCCACCCAGTGACGGACGTTCCTGTCGTGACCGTCGGCGCATTCGGTGACGTGCCAACCGGCTTGACCATTCAAACCTGGACCGGCGGCAACCTGCCGGGTGCATTGGGTACGAACGGTAATGGGGTTGTTCAGTCCAGCGATTTGATCCGGGTCATCAACGCTCAAACGCCTGACAGCGCAGCCTCCACGGGTGTGACCACCAACGTGAGCAACGCTAATGTGGTGGAACTCACCGCGACCAAAGTCTCCGGCCTGATTTACCTGGAAGCCGGCAAGAGCTACAGCTTCACCGGCAGCGCCGATGACAGCCTGGCGGTTACCGTCGGCGGCAAGTTGGTGTCGACCGAGACCTGGAGCCAGGGCACCGGGATCAACGCAACCCCCTTTACGCCGACAGAGTCGGGTTATTACACCCTCGACATCTATCACTACAACCAGGCCGGCCCGGGCAACTACGACGTCAATGTCTCGATCAACAACGGCCCGTCGATGGCGTTGGGCAGCAGCGGCGTGCAGACCTATACCAGCCTGGAAGCATTGAAAGCCGCCGGGGCGGTGTTTGACGATGCTCATGTGGTCAACGGAGAAGGTTATTACACCGGCTACGTTTATAACCACGGCCTGGAAGACACTGCGATCAAGATCAGCCCGATCACGACCACGTTTGTCGACAATGACCAGTCGGAATCGCACAAGGTAGAAATCAGCGGCCTGCCTGAAGGCGCTGTCATCACCGACGGCGCCACGGGCCACAGCTATACCTCGACGGGTGCGACCACCCAGTACGATGTCAGCAATTGGAACCTGGCTACCCTGACCGTCACTCCGGCCAAGGATGCGACTGCCAATTTCGATCTGACTGTGACGGCAACGGCCAAAGAGTTGAGCACGCAGGTTGAAGAAGTCACGACTGGCAAGGTGAGCGTGGTGATCACTGCGGTCAACGACGCGCCGGTGGCTGTGGCCACGACTGCGACGGGTGCTGAAGACCCAAGCGTAGGTATCGCGGTCAAGCTGAGCGCGACCGACGTAGACGGCCTGGCGAACGTGAAATCCTTCACCGTCGGCACGCCAACCAATGGCACCTTCTACACCGACGCGGCGATGACCAAAGCGGTGACCGGCGCGATTACCGCGGTCAACGGCGAAGCCACCGTGTACTTCAAACCGAACGCGAACTTCAACGGCACGGCGAACTTCACCTACACCGCCACCGACAGCGGCAACGCTGACGGCAGCAACGTACTGACCTCGCCAGCAGCCAACGGCAGCATCACCGTGACTCCGGTCAACGATGCGCCAGTGGCTGCAGCAACCACCGCGACCGGTGCTGAAGACCCAAGCGTAGGCATCGCGGTCAAGCTGAGCGCGACCGACGTCGATGGCCTGACCAACGTCAAGTCGTTCACCGTTGGCACGCCAACCAACGGCACCTTCTACACCGACGCAGCGATGACCAAACCAGTGACCGGCGCGATTACCGCGGTCAACGGCGAAGCCACCGTGTACTTCAAGCCGAACGCGAACTTCAACGGCACGGCGAACTTCACCTACACCGCCACCGACAGCGGCAACGCTAACGGCAGCAATCCGCTGACCTCGGCCCCGGCCAACGGCACTATCACCGTGACCTCGGTCAACGACGCACCGACCCTGGACCTGAGCACCACAGACGGTTCCGTCCTCACCAGCTACAGCACGGCCTACTCGGAGCGCAGTACGGGTGGGATAGCGATCACCGGCAACGTAGCCATCGGTGACGTCGACAGCAGCCAGATGCAAAGCGCGACCATCACCTTGAAAAACGCCAGCGCGGGCGACCAGCTCAGCTCGAGCCTGGTGACCGTGGGCGGTACTTACAACGGCGTCACCCTGACCAGCGTCGGCACCGACGTCAGTGGCAAAATCGTCCTGACCCTGTCGGGCGCGGCTGACACGGCCACCTACAAGTCGTTGCTCGAGTCGTTCCAGTACTCCAGCACCAGCAAGTATCCGACCACGGGTGATCGCACCGTCGAGATCTCTGTGAAGGACAACGCAGGTGCTGACAGCCTGAGTTCGTCGGTGGCCACCAGCACCATTACCGTTGCGCCACAGGCTTATGTGGTGACTGAAGGCGGCGGCGCTGCCGATGTCATCGACCTGAGCAGCTCCTCGGCCAACAACATGGTGGTCGGTGACAAAGGCGGTATCGTCAATGCGGGCAGCAACTACAACATTGCCTTCATCGTCGATACCTCGGGCAGTATCGGCAGCAGTGCGATGAAGTCGATCAAGGCGCAGCTTGCGAGCGTGTTCGATACCTTGATCAGCAATGCCGGTAAAAGCGACTCGGGTGTTGTGAAAGTACTGCTGGTCGACTTCGATACGCGGGTCGAAGCGCAGGTCTCGGTCAACCTCGCCGACAAGGACGCCGCTAAAGCGGCCTTGCAGGCTGTGTTGACTCAGATGACGTCAAAATCGAGCGACATGACCAACTATCAGGATGCGTTCAACGCCGCCACCAACTGGTTCAAAGGCGACGAAGCCACGAGCAATGTGGGTGCAAAAAACCTGACGTACTTCATTACCGACGGTGAGCCGAACATGTACACCGCCATTCAGGGTAACCCTCTCCTGGGCTCGACCAGTTGGTTCGGCTCGAATGTTTACTTTGATAGCATCGTCAATAGCGGCAATTACGTCTTGGGTCAGACCAACTCGGTCACAACGACAATCAACGGCAGGACGCAGGTGATTGTCGATGGTGACGGCAAGGTCTATTCCTACGATGGTTGGGGTAATAAAAACCTCGAAGGCACCGTGGTGGCCAACAGCAGCGGCGGCTTTGACGTGGCGTCGGTCTACAACGACTCCAGCGCCGCCATGAGCAACGCCCAGTCGGCCTACTCCGATCTGGTCAACGCGGTTCCAGGCAAGGTTGTCGTCGAGGCCATCGGTCTGGGCTCGAACATTGATACCGCTGTGCTCAAGCAGTTCGATACCGATCATAACGTCTCCACGATCGACACCGCGAAGCTGGCGGATGCCATCACCGGCCACGCGGCTGATACCGGCGCCGACACCCTCACCGGTGGTTCGGGCAACGACATTCTGTTCGGCGACCTGATCAGCTACAACAACCTTGAAGGCAGTGCTGCACTCAAGGCGTTCGCGGCCGACAAACTGGCCACGACCGTCGATCACATCGATGACCGTACCTTGCACCAGTTCATCACCGAGCACGTCGCTGACGTGGGTGCATTGGCCAGCGCGTCGAACATCTACGGCACCAACGACGGCGCTGACAAGCTGATCGGCAACGCCGGCGACGACATTCTGTTCGGCCAAGGCGGTAACGACGTGCTCAACGGCGGGGCGGGTAACGACATCCTGGTGGGCGGCAAGGGCAATGACACCCTCACCGGCGGCGCGGGGGCGGATACCTTCGTGTGGCTCAAAGGGGATACCAACACCGGGACTGGCGTCGATACCATCACCGACTTCAAGCACAGCGAAGGCGATAAGTTGGACCTGTCCGATTTGCTGCAAGGCAGTAACGACACCAACCTGACCAGCTACCTGAAGTTGAGCACCGACTCGGCGGGCAACTCGACGCTGAGTGTCAGCAGCAGCGGTTCGTTCACGGCGCAGGGTGGCGGTACGGCCGATGTTACGATCAAGGTCGATGGCGCCAGCTGGGGCAGTGGCAGTGCCGCGATCAACAGCCTGATCGCCGGTGGTGATCTGACCGTCAAGCATCACGACTGATCACCCTGGAGCGCCAATCTTTCGGGATTGGCGCTCCGTGGGCACCAGCTTCGGGAAAATGTGTGTAATCTCTGTAGGAGCCAGGTGCGGCGCCTGCAGGGATTTTTTATTGGGAGAACGCTGATGTTCTACGTGCAACGCGATCAATACAACGCTTTGGTTCGCGTCGAGGCGCAGGCCTTCGCCGAATCCACCGGGACTCTACCGGCGGATCATCAGGACATTCAGGCGTGGTTTGCCACGGATGTGATCGACAACAGCCTCAAGCAGCTCCAACAGAGCGACTCCGAGATGATTCGGGTGCTCGATGACTTGATCCAGGTGCTGACCGCCAAGGGCGTGATCCGCATCACTGACCTGCCGCCCGCCGCGCAGGTCAAGGTGATGGAGCGTACCCAGGCACGGACGGCGCTGGGCGGTTTGAGTGAGCTGATCAATGACGATGAAAGCGGTTTGATCTGAGGCGCACGCACCTCTTTCACGGCATGAGCGTCAAGCCGGCCTGATTACTCGGCGCTCCACGTCCACGGCGCAGGTTCACCGACCAGTTGGCCTTGCACCCCTTCGATGCCCATCTCGCGAATCACGCGCAACTCACCTTCGGTTTCCACGCGTTCTGCAATCAACGGCAAATCGATGCTGTGGGCGGCACGCTGGATCGCCTCGATAAAAAAGCGCTTGTGGCTTTCCTGATCAATGGTCCGGATGTAGCTGCCGTCGATTTTGAGGTACGCCAGGCCCAGGTTCGCCAGGTTGCCGATCATGCTGAAACGCCCGCCGAAACGTTGCAGGCCGAGGCTGTATCCGAGGCTGCGCAGGCGCCGGGTGAGACGCTCCAGCTGGGCTTGCTCGGGCACTTGCTCTTCGCCGATCTCCAGCGTCAGGCGCGTACCGAGTGTCGGGTGTTGCGCCAATCGCTCGAACATCCGCTCCAGGGCTTGTGGGTCATTCAAGGTTGCCGCCGAGAGGTTCAACGCCACCGATTGGTTGTGTTGTGCCAGGTGTTTGATCACCAGGTCGAGCATCAATTGGTCAAGGCGTGCGGTCCAGCCGAAGCGCTCCAGCCAGGGCAGGAAGTGCCCCGCCGCAATGGTCTGGTCCTGGTTGTCGAGCAGGCGCGACAGTACCTTGTAGTGCAGCACCTGACGGGTATCGCTGCTACTGACCACCGGCTGGAAAAACAAGCGGAAGCGCCCCTGATTCAGGGCCTCGTCGAGCAGGGTGTGCCAGCTATGCGGATCGTCGCTGACGGTGTCCCGGGTCTGGCGCTCCAGGCATACCCAGGTTTGGCCGCTACTGGCTTCAGCCTGGGCCAGGGCCTGATCGGCCAGCTTCAACAGGTCGGCCGAGGCATCGCCGGGGTTGTAGGGCGCGAGGCCGATGTAGGCCACGCTCTGCATGTCTGTGGCGCCCGTTTCGTACAGGCTCTGCAGGGTGGTTTCCAGCGCCTGGGCCAATTGCACCGCTTCGTGACGCACCAGGCCTGGGGCAAGCACGGCGAACTCGCCGCCGCGGCTGCGGGTGATCAGGTTGTGGGTTTCCGGGTACTTGGCGCAGGTCCGCACCAGTTGCTGGCTGACGGCTTGCAGCAGTTGGTCGGTGCGTTGCCCGCCCAGGCGCTGGTTGAGACCGGCGAGGTCGTTGACCCGCAAGATCAGCAGGTAGCCTGAACTGGCTTCTTCCAGGTTGCTGACCCGCGAGTTGAGCTGCATCTCGAAATAGCGCCGGTTGGCCAGCCCGGTCAGGCTGTCCTGGTAGGACTCCACGCGCAGCTTCTCGCTGCGCTCGGTCTGTTCATTGAACAACGCCTTGAGCTTCTCGACCATCTGGTTCATGGCCTGCACCACGCGCCGCAGTTCGGGGGTGCGGGGCAGGTCGGGCAAACTGATGAATTCGCGCCGCGCGATGGCGTGGGACTGCTCGACCATATAGTCCAGCGGCTTCAACTGACGGCGCAGCAACAACGCGCCGAGCACCGCACTCGCGGCGCCGCAGAGCAGCAACCAGCCCAGGCTGCCCAATGCGCTCTGCCACAGTTTGGCCAGGGCGAACATCGGGTGGCTGATCACCTCGACCCGTGCCGCCTGCTGCCAGCCTCGGCTGACGATGGCATCGCCGCCGGCCGGCGCGAGGCCGATCATTTTCACGAACCAGGCCGGCACGCCGCTGGCATCAGGCTCGGCGGCACGCTCCACCAGCACCTGGTTATTGCTCAGGTCCACCACGCGGATGCTCGCGTAGTAGCCACTGTCAAAAATCGAACTGACCATCAGCTCGGTCATCGCCGGGTCATCGATGTTCGGCGTCAGCGACAGTGCCAGTGCGGTGGCCGCATCCTGGGCGTGGGAACGCAACTGGTTGACGTACTGCGCACGCGAGCTTTCCAGGCTGACGATGAAGCTACCGCTGAAGGCAACCACTAGAAACACACAGATAGCGATCAGCAATTGTTTGAACAGTGACATCGTAGCTCCTGTTAATTATCCGAACTGGCCGGAAACCCTTCGGCGGTCATTTTTTTCAAGACATCCTGCCAGCGTGACAGGCGCTTGCTATCACCGACTTTTTTGTTGCCCGCCGCGCCGGTCAGCCACAACCCTTCGCCGTTGAAAGCATAGACGGGCAGCAGGTCCGGACGTTGGCTGGCCGGCAGAATGGGGTCCATCAGGCTGTCCAGTACCAACGGCATGGCTTCCGGGCTTGCATAGTAGGTCAGTACCATATGCGCGCGATTCTGGCGCAAGGCCTTGACGTAGGTTATGCGCAGCTTCTCGGCCGGGACGCCCAAGTGACGCAGGCTGAAGTATTTGGCGATGGCATAGTCTTCACAATCACCGGCACCTTTCCACAGGGATTGAATGGGCGTCGCCCAATAATCGATCTCGTGCCACAGGTCGATATCTTCTTCGTAGTGCAACTGGCGGTTAAAGAACAAGTTGACCACGTTGAGTTGTTCGGTCTCGCTGACCTGCTTTTGCGCCGTGAGCAGGTGTTGCCAGGCATCGATACGCTGGCGCCCGGCGCCCAGGGGCCCGTACAGCGCCTCGGCGCGGCGGCTGATCTGGCTGAAATCCCAATCGGCGAGCAGATTGCCCAGCAGGCCGCCACCCAGCAACAGCGTGATGGCCAGACCGTACAGGAACCGAGGGAAGTTAAAGCGTATCGCCACTGCGAATACCCGAGCTTGCAGCATTGAAGGTGCGGCAATGGTGCGGTGATACCGGGTAAAAAACAATGGCACGATGAAATCACTTTGTAGCAATTTATCCTGAATAAGTGCCGGTAAATTGGCTATTTTCCGCTCGTCTGAAAGGGTGGCGGCAATTCCATCAAAATAATGACACCTCATAACGCCTGTCACAGAATGTCGCAACCAAAGCGCCGACAAAAAGACTTGCGGTCAGCCTTATCTTGCCGACCTTTCACGTCTTTAATGGCACTGTGAAGGAGTTATGGCCATGAGCCGTACCGATGATCTGTTTGCCCCGTCCGGCAAGAGCCTGACCCGGGAGCCCAAGGCACGGAACGCTCGGCTGCACTTTTTCGGCACCCTTCCATTCGATGATGGCACCCGCGCTAACCAGAAAGACAGCTCGCGCTTTTGCGCCAATGCGCCAGCGGCGTATGAACAACCTCATCATTATGACTTGAGCACACCGCGTCCAACCGTGGTGGCGCTGGTCTCGGTCAACGGCGGCGTCGGCCGCAGCACCCTGGCCACGGCGTTGAGCAGCGGCTTGCAGCGCTTGGGGGAGTCGGTGGTGGCGCTGGATCTGGACCCTCAAAACGCATTGCGCCAGCATTTCGGCGTGGCCCCGGAGCTCCTGGGCGTCGGCCGCGCCAGCCTGCTCAATACGCGCTGGGAGACGCTCCTGCAAACAGGGTTTGCCGGCTGCCGCGTGATCCCATTCGGGCACACCGATATCAAGCAGAAGGACAACCTGCAACGTTGGCTCACGCGTGAACCGGAGTGGTTGGCGCAGCACCTGTCGACCCTGGGGTTGAGCGAGCGCCCGCTCATGCTCATCGACACCCCCGCCGGTAATAACGTCTATCTGCATCAAGCGTTGAGCGTGGCCGATAGCGTATTGGTCGTCGTCCAGCCGAATGCCGCATGCCTCGGCACGCTTGACCAGTTGGACGCGGTGCTGGCGCCTTATCTTGAGCGTGAACGCCCGCCACATTGCCACTATGTGATCAATCAACTGGAAGAAAACTCGGCGTTCAGCCGGGACATGGTCAATGCCTTCAAACTGCGCCTGGGCGACAATCCGTTGGACGTGGTGCATCGCGATCCATCGATCAGCGAAGCCCTGGCCTTTGCCATGGACCCGCTGGATAACTTGGCGGCGAGCGCCGCCTGCGACGATCTCAAGAGGCTGTGCCGGTTGTTGATCGCACGGAAAAAAGCCCGCTAAATCACGCTTTATGCGCTGAACGCGAAATGCTTATGCACAATCGGCAGGTCGCCGATGGCGTCGAATGGGGTTTGGGCGGAACCATTCTCAACACGGCGCAACCGCCTGTTTTGCGTGCGTTTTATTCGTTGCACAAAAAATGATCAGTATGGCATTTGGCCTGTAGCGCAGATGGCTACAACTTCTGTAAGGATTTCATCAACAGAGTTATCCACAGGGCGCGCGTAGGAAAAAATGCGCTTTAATCGCGCTCAGCCAGCACCATAAGGTTGCGTGGGGTCAGGGTGGTTTCGCAGAAGCTGCCTACCGTCACGGTGTAGCCCTGTTCCCGCAGAAACAGAGCCCGATCCAGCACCAGCCACAGCTCCAGCGGGCGGCGGAACAACCCTCGCAGCAGTTCCAGGTTTCTGACCTCGGCCAAGCGCCGCCAGCCGTGTGCCTCCAGCGCTGTCCAATCCTGCTCGCCTGTGGATAAACCTTTGAGGCCGGCCAACTCGCGGCAATAGTCGGCGAAGGGTTTATCCAGCCAACTGGCGGGCAGGGACGGCGTGGGCAGGTACGTGTCGCAATGGCGCAATTGGCGCTGCAAGTGATCGAAACCCAGGCGCCTGGCCATGGACGTATCCCGTTGCCGGCGCACCCGCTTGCCGGCGGTGACGGTTTCACTGAGGGGCAGCCCCAGGTCATCCACCGATAAGCGCAACGCCGAAGCGCGGCCGACGCTCGACAGTGGCTGATAGCGATCGGTGCGGATGCGGTTGTAGCAGCAGGGTGCCAGCGCCAGTTGCTTGCAGCCGGCAGTGCTGGCCAGTTGCAGCAGACGCACGTGCAGGTCGCCGCAGGCGTGCAGGGCGACGGGTGTGTGTTCGGCGCTGACCGTCACGTCGGCCAGTACGTCTTGCAGGTGATGGGTGACGGGCAGTTGGTGGTGGTCGCTCAAGGCCTGCCCGGCGGCGATCAGGGCCGGATCGTATTCCAGGCAGGTCAGTTGCTGCCCGCTGTGCAGCAGGCGGCGGCCGAGGTGGCCTTTGCCGGCGCACCAGTCCAGCCAGTGCCGCGGTGGTTGCGCGAACCCCAGGGCAGCACCGAATGCTTCGATCTGTTGCCACTTGCGGCCGGGCACATCGACGTTCAGGCGCTGGCGGGCGGGTGCCAGGGGCTGCGTCGGTAACTTATCCACAGCACTGAGGCGCAGCGCCTGCGCGGCCAACTGTGGAAAAGGCGCCGGGGCGGGCAGCTCATGGGGCCGGTTGTGGCTGCTTTCCGCGTCGGCCAGCGAGCGCCGGCGCAGCCACTGGGCGAGCGCGGGATGTTGGGATTCCCAGGGTAACTGGCGATGCGTGAAGGGCCGTGGTCGCCACAGCCCCTGGTGTTCGCTGAGGAACGCATCCAGCGCCTGGAAGTGCGCTTCAACGTCCCTGACAGGCATCGACTCGCAGCCAGCGTTCCAGCAGTTTGAAACCGCGCACCAGCACATAGGCCATCAGCAGGTAGAACAGGCCGGCGGCGAAGAAGATCTCCACTGGCAGGTATGTGCGCGCAATGATGGTGCGCGCCATGCCGGTCAGTTCGAGCAGCGTCACGGTGCTGGCCAGGGCGCTGGCCTTGAGCATCAGGATCACTTCGTTGCTGTACGCCGGCAGGCCGATGCGCGAGGCGCGCGGCAGGATGATATAGAACAGCGTCTTCGGCTTGGACATGCCCAGGGCCCGCGCCGCTTCGATTTCACCCGGCGGGATGGCCTGGATCGCACCGCGCAGGATTTCGGCGATATAGGCGGCGGTGTGCAGGGTCATGGTGGCGGTGGCGCACCAGAACGGATCGCGCAGGTACGGCCACATGAAGCTGTTACGCACCGCGTCGAACTGCGCCAGGCCGTAGTAGACCAGGAACAGTTGCACCAGCAACGGTGTGCCGCGAAAGAAGAAAATGTAGCAATAGGGCAGGGTCCGCACGTACCAGCGGCGCGAGGAGCGGGCGATGCCCAGCGGGATCGCCAGCAGCAGGCCGGCAATCACCGCAATGGCCACCAGCTCGAGGGTGAGGGTCGCGCCCTGGGCCAGTTTGGGCAGCCACTTGATGATCACGGCCCAGTTCAGGCCCAGGTCGAAATGGGACAGCCAGCTGTAGTCGCCGTTCATTGGGTGCTCCTTGCAAAGCCGCGACTGGCGCGTTCTTCCAGGAAGTGCATGCCAGTCATGGCCAGCACGGTGAGGCCTAGGTACATGAACGCCGCCACCATGAAGAAGGTGAACGGCTGCTTGGTCACGGTCACGCCGATCTGCGCATGGCGCATGATTTCTTCGAGGCCGATCACCGATACCAGCGCGGTGTCTTTCATCAGGATCATGAACAGGTTGCCCAGGCCCGGCAGGGCGATGCGCCACATCTGCGGCATGATCAAGCGGGTGAAGATGCGAAACTTCGACAGGCCCAATGCCACACCGGCTTCACGGTGGCCCTTGGGAATGGCAAGGATCGCGCCACGGAACACTTCCGTGGCGTAGGCGCCAAAGCACAGGCCCAGGGCGATGACCCCGGCGGCGAAGGCGCTGAGGGAAAGGTCGGGGTTACCGAAAAACTCCCCGAGGGCACGCATCAGGTTGACCGTGCCGAAATAAATCAGCAACACCCACAACAGTTCGGGAATACCGCGAACGAGGGTCGAGTAAGCCCCGCCCAGCCACTGCAGCGGCTTGTATGGGGACGTCTTGGCCAAAGCGCCGGCCAGGCCGAGTACCAGCCCCAGGCACAGGGCCGTGAGCGCCAGCTTGACGGTCATCAGCGCGCCGGCGGCGAGCGCCGGGCCGAATCCGTAGAGATCGAAATTCATGGTGTTTTCATATCGCGGCAGGCAAAGCTGAAAGCCGACGCGCCCCTGGGAGCGCGTCGGGCATACCGTTCAGATCATTCGATGCTGAAAGGGAAGTACTTGTCGTTGATCTTCTTGTAGGTGCCGTCGGCCTTGATCTCTGCCAGGGCTTTGTTCAGGCGTTCGCGCAGCGGGTCGCCTTTGCGCACGGCGATACCGATCTTGTCGCTCTCGACCACCGGGTTGCCCTTGAATTCGTAGGCGGAACCGTCTTTGCTCTTGAGCCATTCGTACTGCACGTACTTGTCGGCGAGGATGCCGTCCAGGCGGCCGGACGTCAGGTCGAGGTAGGCGTTTTCCTGGGTGTCGTAGAGCTTGCTGGTGGTGTCTGGCAGCTTGTCTTCCAGGTAGGTGCCGGCCAACGTCGCGCGTTGTGCGCCGATGATCTTGCCTTTCAGGTAGGCCGCGTCGGTCTTGAAGTCTGCCGTGGCTTTAGGTGCGATGAACTGCAGCTTGTTGGAGTAGTACGGGTCGGTGAAGTCGACGGCCTGCTTGCGCTCGTCGGTGATCGACAGCGAGGACACCAGGAAGTCGAATTTCTTCGCGTTCAGCGCCGGGATGATGCCGTCCCAGTCCGATACATACACTTCGCACTTCTCGACTTTCATCTTGGCGCACAGGGCGTCGCCGATGTCTTTGTCGAAGCCGACGACGTTGCCGCTGGCATCTTTATTGTTGAACGGCGGGTAGGCCGCTTCGATCCCCATTTTCAGGGTTTCTGCCATGGCCGAGGCGCTGAACGCCATCGAAACGGCCGCGGCCAGAAGGAATTTTTTATAGTTCTGCATGCATGTTGCTCCGTTAGCGGTTGCTGGACATGAATTGTTTGCAGCGCGCCGAAAGCGGGTTTTCAAACACCTGCTGTGGCGATCCTTGCTCTTCGACCAGGCCTTGGTGCAAGAACACCACTTCACTGGACACCTGGCGGGCGAAGCCCATTTCATGGGTGACCAGCAGCATGGTGCGGCCTTCTTCGGCCAGCGCGCGGATCACATTAAGTACTTCCTGGACCATTTCCGGGTCAAGGGCCGAGGTGGGTTCGTCGAACAGGATGACTTTCGGCTGCATCGCCAGGGTACGCGCGATGGCCGCCCGCTGCTGCTGGCCGCCGGACAATTGTGCGGGGTAGGCGTGGCGCTTGTCGCCGATGCCGACCTTGGCCAGCAGGGCTTCGGCCACTTCGATGGCTTCGGCCTTGCTCTGGCCGAGCACGCGGCGTGGGGCCTCGATGATGTTGTCGAGGATGCTCATGTGCGGCCACAGGTTAAAGTTTTGAAACACAAACCCGATTTCGCTGCGCAGGCGGTTGATCTGCTTGCCGTCGGCGGCTATCAGCTCGCCGTTCTTCGCGGCCTTGAGCTTGAGCTCTTCGCCGGCCACCAGGATCTGGCCCTGGTGCGGGTTTTCCAGCAGGTTGATGCAGCGCAGGAATGTGGACTTGCCGGAACCGGAGGAACCCAGGATCGAGATCACATCGCCGTCGCGAGCGGTCAGCGAGATACCTTTGAGTACCTCCAGCTCACCATAGCGTTTATGCAAGTTGCGGATTTCAAGCGCGGGCGCGGCCAGAGCCATGTGCGGTCCTCATTGTGTTCGTTGCGTTCCTGCTGTTGGGTCGCCTTCCTGGCGAGGCGCCAACCTAGCATAGCGTCCGGATGGCAGCCAACAGCGCGGCGGATGCTTAACAGGTGGTCTGCGGCAAGGTGTCGCATCGGCACAGCGGCGTGTCGCGCCATCAACAACCGAACAGCCGTTTGAACCTGGAAAACCCGCAGACTTCGCGTGAAAAAGGGCGCGATGGTGCCAGCTTTGGGCGGGTGTTGGAAGGGTTAACCGGGCAAACGGTGACCATCGGCCCTTTTATGGGGCGTCACGTACTTTTTGTGTGTATTTGTGGTGCGCGCGTTCGGGTAAAAGTGAGTCGCTCGGTAACGCTGTAGCGGAATGCCAGCATTCTCAATGACTTGCGAGGGCTGCTGGATCGTCCTACAGCCCGCGTCAATCGGGGTTTTGTAACATTTTGGCGCAAATATTGCGTAAAAAATAAAGAACGCCCTGTTTGTTTCTTTTCACGTAAAAGGCACGCGCCGGGCGGACCGTTTTCGCAATTCCTCGTTTAAAGGTGTGTCAATGAGTAGTACGCATAGCTCCAATGACCTCGAACAGGGGCTCAAACCGCGTCACGTCACCATGTTGTCGATTGCCGGCGTCATCGGTGCCGGTTTGTTTGTCGGCTCCGGCCACGCGATCGCCGCCGCCGGCCCTGCGGTACTGCTGGCGTATGCCGCCGCCGGTGCGCTGGTGGTCTTGGTGATGCGGATGTTGGCCGAAATGGCCGTGGCGTCGCCGGACACCGGTTCGTTCTCGACCTACGCCGATCGGGCGATCGGTCACTGGGCCGGTTTCACCATCGGCTGGCTGTACTGGTGGTTCTGGGTGCTGGTGATTCCATTGGAAGCCAACGCCGCCGCGACCATCCTCCATGCCTGGTTCCCCGGCGTGGCCATCTGGGCGTTTACCCTGATCATCACCTTGCTGCTGACGGCGACCAACCTGTTCAGCGTGAAGCACTACGGTGAGTTCGAGTTCTGGTTCGCGCTGATCAAAGTCGTCGCGATCGTGGGCTTTGTGATCCTCGGCCTGCTGGCGATCTTCGGCTTCTTGCCGACCAGCCAGGTCAGCGGTGTCTCGCACCTGTTCGACACCCAGGGCTTCATGCCGAACGGCATGGGCGCTGTGCTGGCGGCCATCCTGACCACCATGTTCTCGTTCATGGGCACCGAGATTGTCACCATCGCGGCCGCCGAGTCGAAGGACCCGGGCCAGCAGATCACCAAGGCCACCAACTCGGTGATCTGGCGGATTGGTTTGTTCTACCTGCTGTCGATCTTCATCGTGGTGTCCCTGGTGCCTTGGAACGATCCGACCCTGGCTGCCGTAGGTTCCTACCAGACAGTGCTGGAAAGCATGGGCATCCCGAATGCCAAGCTGATCGTTGACCTGGTGGTCTTGGTTGCCGTGACCAGCTGCCTCAACTCGGCGCTGTACACCGCCTCGCGCATGCTGTTTTCCCTGGGCCGTCGTGGTGATGCACCCGCCGTGTCCAAGCGCACCAACAAAAGCGGCACGCCTTACTGGGCGGTGATGCTGTCCACCGGCGCAGCGTTCCTGGCGGTCTTCGCCAACTACGTGGCACCGGCGGCGGTGTTCGAATTCCTGCTCGCCAGTTCCGGCGCCATTGCGTTGCTGGTGTACCTGGTGATTGCGGTGTCGCAACTGCGCATGCGTCAGAAGCGTACTGCGGCGGGCGAGACGCTCGCGTTCAAAATGTGGTTGTTCCCAGGCCTGACCTACGCGGTGATGGTGTTCATCGTCGGTACGCTGGGGATCATGCTGTTCCAGGAAGCCCATCGGGTCGAGATCATCGCGACCGGGGTCTTGAGCTTGCTGGTGGTGGCGGCGGGGCTGCTCGTTTCGAGCCGTCGCAAGGCCCAGAGCGTAGGCGCTGCAGTACTGAATTGATGTGATGGAGTGCGGTGCTTGATTGCGCCGCAGTTCAAATGTGGGAGGGGGCTTGCCCCCGATAGCGGTGTATCAGTCAATTAGATGTCGACTGGCACACCGCAATCGGGGGCAAGCCCCCTCCCACATTGCGTTTTGCGTCAGTCTTGGGAAATCACCAGCGCCTGGGATGCGGCGACGTAATCCGCCTGGAACTGCGGCGACTCGACCCACGCCAGGGCTGCCGCTTCATCCTCGGTGTCGGTAGCCCACTGCCGATATTCGATCAGTGCCGCCAGGATAAAGTCGGTGGCCTCTTCTTCGCCTTCCTGCTCCAGCACCAATGCCAACAGCGGGTGCGCCAGGAATGCCGCGCACAGCGCTTGCTGGCTGATTTCGCCGGCAGTACGCATTTCGACAAACAATTCAGTCAAATCCACCGACTCAAGATCGATGCGGCTGTCATCGCCGGCAAATGCATCCGGCTTGCTCGCGACGGCGCGTTGGGTACGGTTTTGCTTGGCCTTGGCCTTTGCCCGGTGGGCACGTTTTTGCTGCTTGTTCGGCGAGGCCATGGGCTCACGTCCTTGGTTCAGGATCTGGGTGGGTATTGAAGCGCAGGTTGAGGGAAATCCCAAGAGGTTCTAGACGCGCGCCGTCATGCGACGGCCCGGTGTGCCGGGCGTTAGCGCGCCGTGCTTCAGCCATGCCAGCGCAATCGGCCACAGCCGATCCTCATACTCGCTGCGAAAGAACGCGAAATGTCCGACCTGTGTTTCTCCGATATCGTCAGGGGCGATGCGCAGGTGAGTGCGTTCGCTGCTGGCGAAGTAGCTCAGCAAGCGCTCGATGGCCGGCACGGTGCCGAAGGGATCGTCGGTGATGCTGATCGCCAGCACCTGCGCCGTTACCCGGGCAAATGGCAATTCACCCAAGGCGCGCCCGCTGGGCCGTGTTTCATAGCTCGGCGTCGGCGTGCTCCAGTCCCGTACCACGCCGGCCGGCGTATCCTCCAGCCAGCCCAGGCGCTTGCCCGGGAAGTAGCCGAACAGCGCCGTCACCAGTGGCATCACCACATGCCACTTGCCAACCATGCGCCAGCGCCCGCTCGCTGCGTAATCGCGCCAGTAGGCGAATTGCGCGCCCACCGTCACCAGGCGCCGGATCACTGCGCCGGACGCCCCCAGCCCCGCTGCACAGCCGCCGAAGCTGTGACCGACCACGTCGATCGGCTGCCCCGGGAACTCGCGCTGCGCCCGCTGCAATATCGCCTCGAAATCCAGGCGGCCCCAATCCGACCATGAGGCCTTGAAGCCTCGCAGCGAGCCACGACGGGACTCGCCGATGCCGCGATAGTCGTAGGTGATGACATCGAAGCCGTTGGCGAACAGGTAGTCGGCGAAGCGTGAATAGTGGCGACAGCGCACGGAGGTGGCGGCGTTGATGATGACGACCGGGCGTGTAGGGTCGCTTCGGATATGGCGCCAGGTGAAGCCGCCAAGCGGGTAGCCGTCTGCGGCGGGTGCCCTGAAGGAAGTGTTTTGGCAGGGTTGAGTTGCAGGCGTTGGCGAAGAGGCATCATTCAAATTCATCGTTTTGGGCCTGTGCCGATTTTTTATTTTTGGTAACGGTTGGCCAGTTTGCCAGCACTTGTACTTCGTTCCGCTGACTCACTAATCTCTGGCGCTCACAACGCCTACAACGCCCGTGCACAGTGGCTTGTTCCGAAAAAACCACACATCTGAGAGAAACGACAGCCAACCATGGACAGATTAGACTGGCAGGCATCCATTACGGAGGTCTCTATGAGCATTCCACGTTCTCCCATCGTTTCGGAGTTTGAAACAGAAGAGCAAGCTGCCAGCTACGACCGTTGGTTTCGTGCCAAGGTGCAGGCTTCAATTGACGATCCTCGTCCTAGTATTCCGCACGATCAGGCGATGGCTGAAGTCGAGAAGGTGCTGGAAGAGAGGCGCAAGGCTCGTGCTTCTCGTTAAATGGCGACCTGAGGCTATTGTCGCCCTGATCGAGATCATTGATTACATCGAGCAGTACAACCCGGTTGCCGCCGTCTCGCTGCACCAAACTATTGTGGTTGCCGCCGAGGGGTTGTCCCTGATGCCATACGGATTCAAGCACGGTCGCTTGTCTGGTACTCGGGAAATGGTTGTTCATCCAAACTACCTGGTGGTCTATCGGGTGACGGAGCACGTTGAGATAGTGATGGTGTTACACACTCGCCAGGAATATCCCAGGGATGTGATCGGGCCACACCACTCGACCTCACGCCAGTAGATGCTTAGGCTTGCGCCTTTGCAATCAGCGAGAGCGTCCTGATGACCCGCGACACCCTCGAACACCACCAGATTCCCCTCTACTTCGCCACCGTCCTCCTGGCCGCCGCTTTCGGTCTGCTCGCGCCGTCATTGGCGCATGGCCTCGGCGTGCTGGTCACGCCGGCCATCGCGGTGCTGATGTATGCGATGTTCCTGCAAATCCCGTTTCTGCAGCTGCGCCAAGGCGTGGGCAACCAGCGGTTCCTGGCGGCGTTGCTGCTGGCCAATTTCGTTCTCGTGCCCGTGCTGGTGTGGCTACTGACGCGTGGCCTGGTGGAGCGCCCGGCGTTGCTGGTGGGAGCGTTGCTGGTGTTGCTGACGCCGTGTATCGACTACGTGGTGGTGTTTACCCACATCGGCAAGGGCGATTCGCGCTTGATGCTGGCCGCGACGCCGCTGCTGCTGTTGTTGCAGTTGGTGTTGTTGCCGGTGTACCTGGGGTTGATGTTGGGCGCGCAGTCCGCGGTGGTGGTGGAGGTGCGGCCGTTTGTCGAGGCGTTCCTGTTATTGATCGTGGTGCCGATGGTGCTGGCGGTGATCACCACCTCGCTGGCGCGGCGATCCTCGGTCGTCAACGCCTGGAACGATGCCTGGGCCTGGTTGCCGGTGCCGGCGATGGCAGCGGTGCTGTTTGTGGTGATCGGTTCGCAAATCACCGCGGTGGTGCGCGATATCAGCCTGTTGCTGCCGGTGATTCCGGTCTACGTTGGCTTTGTGCTGTTGGCGCCATTGATGGGGATGTTCGCCGCGCGCCTGTTCGTGCTGCCGGCGGTGACGGCGCGCGCGGTGACGTTCAGCGCGGCGACGCGTAACTCGCTGGTGGTGTTGCCCCTGGCGCTGGCGTTGCCCGAAGGCGTGCGCGGGTTGGCGGCGACGGCGGTGATCCTGCAAACCCTGGTCGAGTTGATTGGCGAGCTGATCTACGTTCGCCTGATCCCGACGCTGGTGTGGCGCGCAGATCGGCCGGGCACATGAATGTTCAGGGTTGTTCAGGCGCTATTTGGGATGTGTTGGGCACCATAAGCCGCCGCTCACTACCTGGCAGGACAACCGATGGATCACCGCAACTCTTTTCGCCTGGAGTCTCTGGGCATTTTTTTGATTGCTTTGTTGTTATTTACGTTGGGGATCTGGGACCAGCAGCCTCAGGGGTTTGACGGGCGCTGGGCGTTGTTCATGCAGGAAATGTTTCGCCATGGGGCGAGTCTTTTCCCCACCACCTACGGCCAGCCCTACGCGGATTATCCCGGTACGGCGACGTTCTTCAGTTTTGTATTCGCCCGGTTGTTCGGTGCGCCCAACCACCTGGCGAATGTCCTGCCCACCGCGCTGGCCTCTGCCGGAGTGGTGGCGCTGATCTATCGCTTGCTGGCGCCTTCCAGTCGCGCCTGGGCGCTGTTGACGGTGCTGCTGACCTTGCTCACCACCCAGTTGCTCGAAAAGTCGCGCTCGGTGTGCCTGGATCAGATGGTGGCGCTGTTGTGCGTAGGCAGCTTCTACCTGCTGCACAGTGGCGAACGCCTTGGCTCGCGGCTGCGGCAGCTGGCGGTGTTCCCGCTGTTTATCCTGGGCTTTGCGATTCGCGGGCCGTTGGGCTTGATCGAAGTCTGTGGGGTGGCCTGCGTGTATTGGGCGTTGGGTCGTCCGGGGGAGCGGGTCAGGCAAGTGCTGATCCACGGCGTTATCGGGTTGCTGCTGTTGGCGTGTTGCTGGTGGCTGCTGATGCAGTTGGCGCGGATCAGTGGGGGCCAGGCCTTTGCCGATGAAGTGTTCAAGATGCAGGTTGGCGGGCGCCTCGATGAAATCGGCGAGCCGTTCTATTTCTACTTCCAGCTGAGTCTGTACCGTTACTTCCCGGTGGTCCCCATGGCGTTGGCGAGCATGGTTGCGCTGCGTCATCGCTGGCCGGAACGCTGGGGCAATGACGACGTGCAACTGGTCGTGCGGCTCGGCGCCTGCGGCTTGATGATTCTGCTCGGGCTGTCGGTGCCGCACTTCAAGCGCGCTTATTACATCCTGCCCATGGTGCCGATGTTTGCCGCTGTCGCCGCCTATGGGCTGCTCCACGCACAGAACTGGTTCGTCGGGGTGCGTCGCTGTTACACATGGCTCGTCGCGGCGCTGCCGGCGTTGTGCGTGGTTGTAGTCTTCGTGTGTCGACATGGGTGGCAGAAGCACGGTTACTGGCCGGACGTTTCGTTGCCGTTGCTGATCGGCGTGCTGGTGATCCTGCAGGGGGCGGCATTGATCGCCTGGCGTCGCGCCGGGCGTTTGGTGTGGCTCAGCGCGATCGCACTGGCGGCGCAGTGGTTGTTGCTGGTGACCGTGGTAGAGCCGGCCAAGGACCTGCAGTTCGACACCCGGCAATTTGTCAGTCAGGTGGAAGCGCTTCGCGCACAAGAGCCGGGACCGTTGGTGTTTGTCGGCCTTGCGCGAGACACCTGGGCCGTGCGCTACATGATGAACCTGGATCACGACGAGCAACCGCTGTTCATCGGGCGTAACCAGCTCGATCAGTTGGACTCGCTGCCACGGCCGTCCTGGGTGATCGTGGCGCGCAAGGAAACCGAGCAGTTGAAGGGCACACCGGTGGAACACCTGGCGCCGATGTTCAACGGACGACTGAACGACAATCCGTTGTTGGTGTTCTTGCTCAAGTAGGCGGCGCGAGGCGGGTATTGCGTACTGGGGTGACGGTGAGCCACCCCGGTTCGGGATGGGTAAATCGAAGGCAACAAAAAACCCGCACTAGGCGGGTTTTTTGGGTGTTTCAGATGATCGTTGCACCACCTGAAACTTAATAGTGGTGCCCAGAGACGGAATCGAACCGCCGACACGGGGATTTTCAATCCCCTGCTCTACCGACTGAGCTATCTGGGCAACGGGGCGCATTAAACGGGTTTTTCAGGGGGTCGTCAAGCAAGTTTTCAAAAAATATTTAATTATTACCGTCGCTTACGTGCCGACCCCGGTTTTTGCTCAATTATTGAGCAGGCGGCACGTAGCCTTCGGCCTTGGCGTAATCCTCGCCGGAAAAGAACTTGTCCATCTCGCCTTGCAGGTATTTGCGGTCTTCGGCGTTCATCATGTTCAGGCGTTTTTCGTTGATCAGCAGGGTCTGGTGTTTCTGCCAGTCGGCCCAGGCCTTGGCGGAGACGTGATCGAAAATGTCCTGGCCCTTGGCACCCGGGAACGGGGCGCGCTCCAGGGCGGGCAGTTCTTCGTGGTACTTGCGGCAGATGATGGTGCGGGTCATGACGAAACTCCTGCGTTCAATACGTCGGCCGCGCGCTTCAGCAGTTTTTTCACCGGGGCAGCAAGGCCCAGGCGCGGCGGGGTGGCGAGGTTATACCAGAGCCAGTCGGCCTCGGCCACGTGATGGGCGGATTCCTCGACCTGGACCAGCCAGGGTTCGATGGCCAGTTGGAAGTGGCTGAAGGTGTGGATCAGCCCCGGCAGTTCCTGTTGTTTGCCCAGTTCCAGCGCGTGCTGGTGGGCGAGGTGTTCGAGGTCTTGCAGGTCGTCCAGCTCCGGCAGGCTCCACAAACCGCCCCACAGGCCCGTGGACGGGCGACGGTAAAGCAGGATCGCGCCGTCGCCATTGGCCAGCATGGGCATCAGCGTGCGTTTCTGGGGGATGCTCTTGCGCGGCTTGGGGATCGGGTAGCGCGTCTCCAGGCCGAGCATGTGGGCTTCGCAGCCTTTTTCCAGCGGGCATAACAGGCAACTGGGCTTGCTGCGGGTACACAGGGTGGCGCCCATGTCCATCATCGCCTGGGTGTAGGCGTTGACGCGATCATGGGGCGTGAAGCGCTCTGCGGTGGCCCAGAGCTGTTTGGCCACTTTGGGTTCGCCGGGGTAGCCCTCCTGCGCGGTAAAGCGTGCCAGCACGCGTTTGACGTTGCCATCGAGGATCGGCGCGCGCAGGCCCATGCTCAGGCTGGCGATCGCGCCGGCGGTGGACAGACCGATGCCGGGCAGTTCGGTGAGCTTTTCCACGTCGCGGGGAAATTCGCCGCCGTACTCGGCCACGACAATCTTCGCGGTCTTCTGCAGGTTGCGCGCCCGGGTGTAATAGCCGAGGCCGGTCCACAGGTGCAGCACCTCGTCTTCCGGCGCGGCGGCCAGGGCTTCGACCGTTGGCAGGGAGGCCATGAAGCGGTCGAAGTAATTGAGCACGGTGTTGACCTGGGTCTGTTGCAGCATGATCTCCGAAACCCACACCCGGTAGGGCGTGATGCCCTGTTGCCAGGGCAGGTCATGGCGACCGTGGCGGTCGTACCAGTTCAGTACCGCCTCGGAAAACTGCTCGTTTCTCATCGTTTGAACAGGCCTTTCAACGCGTCTTTCAACTGCGGGTTAACTTTGTCGAGCTTCTCTTCCAGCTTCTCGTTGAGGCGGTTGCCGGCGGCCTTGATGGCAACCTGGCCGAGGCCGTCCTTGTCCAGGCGGCACGCCTTGGCGCCCAGCTCCAGCGGGCCACGGCAGCGCAGCGGCACTTCGATGCCCTGGAAGTTGGCGCCTACCTCGCAGGCGGGGTCCGGCACTTCGCGTTGATCGCCCTCGACGATGATGCCGACGCGATAATCCATGCCCAGCACGCGCAGGTCGATGTCGCCGTTGCCGTTGACCGTAAGGCCGGGGATACGCACCTTCAGGTCGGGGTTGTTGGCCACGCCGTTGCGCAACGTCAGGTTGCCCCTGAGTTCCTGGAACGGTGTGTCCTTGGCCCGTGGTTCGCTGCTCAAGGTCTTGCGGTTGAGCAGGGCGATGCCGGTACACAGTTGCTGTTCAAGGTTGGCGTTGAGCAGCACGCCGTTGTTGATCACGAAGCTGGCGTTGCCGTTGAGGCTGTCGATCAGTGCCTTTTGGCTGTTGCCGCGGCCGCTGAGGTTGCTGTCGAGGGTGATCTCGCCCTTGACCGGCGGCGTCTGCCCCTGGGCTTGCAGGATGCGCTCGACCGGCACTTGCTTGATGTGGCTTTGCAGGGCCAGCACTGGAATGTCCTGGCGCACATCGAGGCTGCCATTGGCCTGGAAGCTGCCGTTGTAGAGGCCGCCGCTCAGGCTGTCGAGCTTGAGCTGGCCGTCGAGGCCGCTGGCCTTGAGCATGGCGTTCTGGATCGGCAGCTTGCTCAGGGTCAGTTGGCCGAAGGCCAGGTCGGCCTCCACGTCCAGCGTGCGCAGGCGGGTCAGCGGCAGCAGCTTGTCGGTGCTCCAGGCGCCTTTGGTCGGGGCGTCCGGCAGCGGTGTGGTGCCACCGGCGGCCATGGCGCCGGCTTCGCTGTTCTGCACTTCGGCCTGGCGTGCGGCGGTTGCCCCCTTGGCGGATTCGGACTTGGCCGGCAGGTAATTGTCGGCGTTGAAGGTGTCGCCCTTGAGTTGCACGCGCAGCGATTGCTTGGCGAAATCGTCCACGGCAACGCGGCCGGTGAAGGTGCTGCCGTCGAGTTTCAGGTTGAGGTCTTCCAGGGCCAGGCGGGTCGGCGTGCCTTGGAGGCGGCTGACCAGCTCGACTTTGCTCAGGCTGCCCTCGGCCATCGGTGGCAGCGGGTTGCCGACGCTGTCGAGGAACTTGGCCAGGTCGAACTGGGCGATCGACAGGGCGCCGCTGAGCTGCGGGGTCTTGTCCAGGTCATTGACCTTCAGTTCGCCGAGGGCGCGCAACTGGTTGGCCGAGAGTTTCAGGTTGGTCCACTCGGCAATGTTGGCCGCCAGGTCCACCAGCAGTTGGCCCTGGGTGGAGAAGGTCACGGTTTTGCCTTGCAGCGGTTCGCCGGTGGCTTCGCCGCTGAACCGCATGTCTTCGAACTGATAACGCTTGAGCGCCCGCTGAATGCGCAGGTTGCCGTTGAGTTCGGTCTTGACGCGCATGACCGGCTGGTTGCTGCCGAGGAACGCGGTGAGTTTCAGCGGAATGCTCGCCCCTTCGTGGATGGCACCCGCACTCAGCTGGATGCTTTCGGCGCTGAACTGCTTGCCGGTCTGTTCATCGTTGTATTCGATGCGGGCGTTGTTGATGGTCAGGCTGTCGATGTCCAGGCGGATGGGCTGCGGCGGTTTCTCTGCCTTCACCTCGGTCACCGGTGCCGTCGCTTGCACGGGGGTTGGCGTATCGGTGGCCGCCTCGGGGGCGTTCTTGCCGATGTCTTCCCAGTTGCCGTGGCCTTGCTTGTCGCGGTTGAGGCGCAGGTTCAGGCCTTCGACGCGCACATCGCTCATCTGCACTTCGCGGCGCAGCAGCGGTAGCACGCGTACCGACAGGCCGAGCATCTGCAGGTCGGCGAACGGCTGGGTCGGGTTGGTCAGGGTCGCGACGCTGGCTTCGTGCAGTTCCAGGCCCAGCCAGGGGAACAGGCTCCAGCCGATGTCGCCATTGAGCGTCAGCTCGATGTGGGCCTTGTCGCGGGCAATCTGGCGAATCTCGTCTTTGTAGTCGTTGGGATCGAAGAGATGGGTCAGGGCAAAGCCGAGAGCCACAATGATCAGCAACAGCCCGAGAAGTACCAGACCCAGGATTTTGCCGAACGCTTTCATGGGCGAGTCCTTGTATGTCGATTTCAAAATTTAGCCGCAGAGTATAGCGCCCGATGGCCTGCGTCAGTTCACGGATCGTTACATTGTATCTAGCGCAGGGGGGCGGTATTTTGGCGTCAAAAAACACAAAAATTCCGCGAAAGGTAGTGGCATTTTGGTTTTTCTGTCATCCACTGATGCTAATCTCTGCGCGTTCGTCCGCCTTCTGCGACGTAACGTCGCGCTTTAAATGGAGCTTTATTCAACAAAACGGTCACGCCCTGCGTGCAAGGCCGAAGGAGAGAGCGCCTGACGAACACATACTAATAACTGGGGGAAACACTAATGAGCACTAGCACTGCGGCGGGTATTGCTGCCGCGCAGCCTGCGTTCCTGTCCAAGGAGCGCATCATCGCCAAGCCCGGGTTCAACCGCTGGCTGGTTCCACCGGCCGCTCTGGCCATCCACCTGTGTATCGGCATGGCCTACGGCTTCTCGGTGTTCTGGTTGCCGCTGTCCAAGGCGCTGGGGATCAGCGCGCCGGTGGCCTGTGCGCCGGATATGAGCTTTATCGCTCAGGTCTTCTCGTCTCAGTGCGACTGGCCGATCTCCATGCTGGGCTGGATCTACACCCTGTTCTTCATCTTCCTGGGCTGCTCGGCAGCGATCTGGGGCGGCTGGCTGGAACATGCCGGGCCACGCAAGGCGGGCGTCGTCTCGGCGCTGTGCTGGTGTGGCGGCCTGCTGATTTCGGCGCTGGGGATTTATACCCACCAGATCTGGCTGATGTGGATCGGCTCCGGGGTCATTGGCGGTATCGGCCTGGGCCTGGGTTATATCTCGCCCGTGTCGACCCTGATCAAGTGGTTCCCGGACAAGCGCGGCATGGCCACCGGCATGGCGATCATGGGCTTCGGCGGCGGCGCGATGGTGGGGGCTCCCCTGGCGGCAGCGCTGATGGGGCACTTCGCTTCGCCGACCAGCGTCGGCGTGTGGCAGAGCTTTCTGGTGATGGCGGCGATTTACTTCGTGTTCATGATCGGTGGCGCGCTGTCCTACCGCGTTCCGCCGACCGGCTGGAAGCCTGAGGGCTGGACCGCGCCGGTGAAAAAAGCCAGCAATGCGATGATCACCCATCGTCACGTTCACGTGAACGTCGCCTGGAAAACCCCGCAATTCCGTCTGGTATGGCTGGTGCTGTGCCTGAACGTATCGGCTGGTATCGGCATCCTCGGCATGGCTTCGCCGCTGCTGCAGGAAGTGTTCGGCGGCAAGTTGCTGGGTGTGGATGTGCCGTTCGGCCAACTGAATGCCGGGCAACTGGCCTCGATCGCGGCGATCGCGGCGGGCTTTACCGGTCTGTTGAGCCTGTTCAACATTGGTGGCCGGTTCTTCTGGGCGTCGTTCTCCGACTACCTGGGCCGTAAAAACACCTACTTCGTGTTCTTCGCCCTGGGCTTTGCCCTGTATGCGCTGATCCCGAACCTCGGGCACCTGGGCAACGTGGCGCTGTTCGTGGCGGCGTTCTGCATCATCCTGTCGATGTACGGCGGCGGTTTTGCGACGGTTCCGGCTTACCTGGCCGACCTGTTCGGCACCCAGATGGTCGGCGCGATCCATGGCCGCCTGCTGACCGCCTGGGCTGCGGCGGGCGTGCTGGGCCCGGTGTTGGTGAACTACCTGCGTGAATATCAGTTGAGCATCGGCGTCGAACGCGCCGCCGCCTACGACATCACCTTGTACATCCTCGCCGGCCTGCTGGTGCTGGGTTTCATCTGCAACCTGCTGGTGCGCCCGGTGGCCGACAAGTACTTCATGAGCGACGCCGAACTGGCCGCCGAACAGGCGCTGGGCCATGACAAGGGTGCCGATTCGAGCACCGTGCTGGAGTGGAAAGCCTCCGCCGGCAGCAAGCCGCTGGCTGTCGCGGCCTGGTTGGTGGTGGGTATTCCGTTGGCGTGGGGTGTGTGGGTGACCCTGCAAAAGACGGCGGTACTGTTCCACTAAGTTGACTGCAGGCGGGCGCACCATCCTGGAGCGCCCGCTTGTATGCACATGTCTAGCGTCGACCTTCCTCGCTTCAACTCGTCAGTCTTATCCCCTTCGATGTTTCTGTTTAGCGCCCGCGCCCCTATAATGGCTGCCTTTTTCGCCCAATGATTTTGCGGAGCTGGTGATGGCCGAACGTAAGGCGTCCGTCGAGCGCGACACTCTGGAAACCCAGATCAAAGCCTCGATCAACCTGGATGGCACCGGAAAGGCCCGATTTGATATCGGTGTACCTTTTCTTGAGCACATGCTGGACCAGATCGCCCGTCATGGGCTGATCGACCTGGATATCGTCAGCAAGGGCGACCTGCATATCGACGACCACCACACGGTGGAGGATGTCGGTATCACCCTCGGCCAGGCTTTCGCCAAGGCCATCGGCGACAAAAAAGGCATCCGTCGCTACGGCCACGCCTATGTCCCGCTGGATGAGGCGCTGTCGCGTGTGGTCATCGACTTCTCCGGTCGCCCCGGCCTGCAGATGCACGTGCCCTACACCCGCGCCACCGTGGGCGGCTTCGACGTCGACCTGTTCCAGGAATTCTTCCAGGGTTTCGTCAACCACGCCCTCGTCAGCCTGCACATCGACAACCTGCGCGGCACCAACACCCACCACCAGATCGAAACCGTGTTCAAGGCATTCGGTCGCGCGCTGCGCATGGCGGTGGAGCTGGATGAGCGCATGGCCGGGCAAATGCCATCGACCAAGGGCGTCCTGTAATGCAGACGGTCGCGGTTATCGATTACGGCATGGGCAACCTGCACTCGGTGGCCAAGGCCCTCGAGCACGTAGGGGCTGGCAAGGTGCTGATCACCAGCGATGCCACGGTGATTCGCGAGGCTGACCGCGTGGTGTTCCCAGGCGTTGGCGCGATTCGCGATTGCATGGCCGAAATCCGTCGCCTGGGCTTTGACAGCCTGGTGCGCGAGGTCAGCCAGGACCGGCCGTTCCTCGGCATTTGCGTGGGCATGCAAGCCTTGCTCGAGCGCAGTGAAGAGAACGACGGCGTCGACTGCATCGGCCTGTTTCCAGGCGAAGTGAAGTTCTTCGGCAAGGACCTGCATGAAGACGGCGAACACCTGAAAGTCCCGCACATGGGCTGGAACGAAGTGCGGCGCACCGTGGATCACCCGCTGTGGCATGAGATCCCGGACATGGCGCGCTTTTACTTCGTCCACAGCTACTACATCGCCGCCGGTAACCCGCGCCAGGTGGTGGGTGGCGGGCACTACGGCGTCGACTTCGCCGCTGCGCTGGCCGAAGGTTCGCGTTTTGCGGTGCAGTTCCACCCGGAGAAGAGCCATACCCATGGCCTGCAATTGCTGCAGAACTTCGCTGCGTGGGACGGTCGCTGGTAGATGGCCAAGAAACCGAAGCTGCCGATCCTGAACCTCACGCCCGAACAGGAACGTGAGGCTACCAACAAGATCAAGCGCTTCATGGAGGACCGTTTCGAGCTCAAGCTGGGCTCGTTCGAGGTTGCCGAGATCCTTGAGTTGTTCACCATTGAAGTTGCGCCGCACTATTACAACAGGGCGATTTTCGATACGCAGACGCTCCTTAGGGAACGGTTCGAAAGCATCGAAAGCGACCTGTGGTCGCTTGAGAAACCCTGATTTCCCAAGCATTGCTGAATATCGAATAAGGTTTGCCAGATGCTGATTATCCCCGCTATCGATCTCAAGGACGGCGCTTGCGTGCGTCTGCGCCAGGGCCGCATGGAAGATTCCACGGTGTTTTCCGACGACCCGGTGAGCATGGCTGCCAAATGGGTGGACGGTGGTTGCCGTCGCCTGCATCTGGTGGACCTGAACGGCGCCTTCGAAGGCCAGCCGGTCAATGGCGAAGTGGTGACTGCGATCGCTAAGCGCTACCCGAACCTGCCGATCCAGATCGGCGGCGGTATCCGCTCCCTGGAAACCATCGAACACTACGTCAAGGCCGGCGTAAGCTACGTGATCATCGGCACCAAGGCCGTGAAAGACCCGGCCTTCGTCGCCGAAGCCTGCCGCGCGTTCCCGGGCAAGGTGATCGTCGGCCTGGACGCCAAGGACGGTTTCGTCGCCACCGACGGCTGGGCTGAAATCAGCACGGTGCAGGTGATCGACCTGGCCAAGCAGTTCGAAGCCGACGGCGTGTCCGCCATCGTTTACACCGACATCGCCAAAGACGGCATGATGCAGGGCTGCAACGTACCGTTCACCGCTGCGCTGGCGGCGGCGACCAGGATCCCGGTGATCGCGTCCGGTGGCATCCACAACCTGGGTGACATCAAGTCGCTGCTGGATGCCCGGGCCCCTGGAATCATCGGCGCGATCACCGGCCGCGCAATCTACGAAGGCACCCTGGACGTCGCCGAAGCCCAGGCTTACTGCGATGCCTACAACGGCTGAGGACTGACCATGGCGCTGGCCAAACGCATCATCCCTTGCCTGGACGTCGACAACGGTCGCGTGGTCAAGGGCGTCAAGTTCGAGAACATCCGTGACGCCGGCGACCCGGTGGAAATCGCCCGTCGCTACGATGAGCAAGGTGCCGACGAGATTACCTTTCTCGACATCACCGCCAGCGTCGACGGCCGCGACACCACGCTGCATACCGTCGAGCGCATGGCCAGCCAGGTGTTCATCCCGCTGACCGTGGGCGGTGGCGTTCGCACCGTGCAAGACATCCGCAACCTGCTCAATGCCGGCGCGGACAAGGTCTCGATCAACACCGCCGCAGTGTTCAACCCGGAGTTCGTCGGCGAAGCCGCACAGCACTTTGGCTCGCAGTGCATCGTGGTGGCCATCGACGCCAAGAAAGTCTCCGGCCCCGGCGAACCGCCGCGCTGGGAGATCTTCACCCACGGCGGGCGCAAGCCGACCGGCCTGGACGCGGTGGAGTGGGCGATGAAGATGGAAGGCCTGGGCGCCGGTGAAATCCTGCTGACCAGCATGGACCAGGATGGCATGAAAAACGGCTTCGACCTCGGCGTGACCCGTGCCATCAGCGATGCGCTGGGCATTCCGGTGATCGCGTCCGGCGGCGTCGGCAACCTGCAGCACCTGGCCGACGGCGTGATCGAAGGCCACGCCAGCGCCGTGTTGGCGGCGAGTATTTTCCACTTCGGCGAATACACCGTCCCCGAGGCCAAGGCGTACATGGCCGCGCGCGGTATCGTGGTGCGCTAAACGCTGCTGGACACCATGGCAAGTGCGCGGCACTCTCTGCGCTTGCCATGGATTCCGGTAACTTTCATGCTCAAAGACCTGTTGCTCGCGCTCGCCAGTACCTCCGTGCTCATGATCGGAGTGGCCCAAGCCGAAGAATCGTCTGACGCCTCCCTGGTGTTGCTGACGGAAAACTTCCCGCCCTACAACATGGCGAAAAACGGCAAGAACTTCGCCAAGGACGAGAATGTCGAAGGCATCGCCGTGGACATCATGCGCGAAACCTTCAAGCGTGCTGGCATTTCCTACAGCCTCACTCTGCGTTTTCCTTGGGAGCGGATCTACAAACTCGCCCTGGAAAACCCCGGCTACGGCGTGTTCGTGATGGCCCGCCTGCCGGAGCGCGAAGCGCTGTTCAAATGGGTCGGCCCTATCGGCCCGGATGACTGGGTGATGCTGGCCAAGGCCGACAGCAAAATCCAGCTCGACGAGCTGGCGCAGGCGCGGCGCTACAAGATTGGCGCGTACAAGGGCGACGCGATTGCCGAGACCCTGGAGAAGCAGGGCCTCAAGCCAGTGCTGGTGCTGCGTGACCAGGACAACGCGCAAAAGCTGCTGGATGACCAGATCGACCTGTGGGCCACCGGCGACCCGGCCGGCCGCTACCTGGCGCGCCAGGTCGGTGTGACCGGGCTCAAGACTGTGCTTCGCTTCAACAGTGCCCAGTTGTACCTGGCGCTGAACAAGGATGTGCCGGACGAAACGGTGGCCAAGCTGCAGGCAGCGTTGGATCAGTTGCGCGAGGAAGGCCTGCTCGACCAGATGATGGCGCGCTATTTGTAGCGATAGGTGCCGTTCTTGCCGTGCCCTGCCATCGCCTGATTGCTGCGCACGCTGATCATCAGTTTGATATCAATCCAGTCCACGCCCTGGGCCTTGAGCTTGGGCAGCTCGCGTTCGAGCACCGCCAGGGTTTGTGGATACGGATGGCCGATCATCACCGCTGAGCCCTGTTTATGGGCCAGTTTGATGGCGCTCTGCAATTGCGTGGTGATCGCGGCTTCGGTGCGTTCGTCGTCGAGGAACACATCCCGCGAGACGCTGGCCAGGCCGATCTTCTGCGCTTCGGCGGCGCCGACGGTCTGCGCGCTGGTGCGGCTGTCGACAAAGAACTTGTGGCGCCGTTGCAACTCGCCCATCAGCCAGGCCATCGCTTCGGGCTGGGCAGTCATGCGGCTGCCCATGTGGTTGTTGATGCCGGCGGTGTAGGGCACGGCCTTGAACGCAGCGTCCAGGCGCTTGCCGAGCTCTTCGATAGGCAACTCGGGGTGCCAGGCGAACGGGCCGGTGGCCGGGTCCATGGGCATGTGCAGGATCACGATCTTGCCGGCCTTGTGCGCTTCGCGGGCGAATTCGGCGGCGTGGGGCGTGTCGGGCATGATCGCCGTGGTCACCGGGCCGGGCAGGGCCAGCACACGGCGATCCCGGGGCAGGTTTTGCCCCAGGTCGTCGATGATCAGGGTCAGGTAGGCTTTGTGCGGTTCGCTGGCCGGGGTCGCGTGGGCGACCCCGGCCAGGCTGCACAGCGCAGCGATGATCAGGGCAACGCGCATATCAACGGCTGCGCGTGATGCTCAAGCCCTTGAGCAGGCTCAACGCCTGGGCCAGTTGGTAGTCATCGTCCTGCGGCATCGGCTTGGCCTTGGCACTGCTGCCGGTCGGTTGGTCGGCGCCGCCGTTGCCATTGCCGAGGTGGCCTTGCAGGTCGGCTTCCTTGTAGTACTCGCTGTCGACCTCGTTGGTGATCTTGGCCTTGCGCACTTCGATGTCCGGCACGATGCCCTGGGCCTGGATCGAGCGACCGTTCGGCGTGTAGTACAGCGCGGTGGTGATTTTCAGGGCGCGCTCGTTGTTCAGCGGCAACACGGTTTGCACCGAGCCTTTGCCGAAACTGGTGGTGCCCATCAGCACACCGCGCTTCTGGTCTTGCAGGGCGCCGGCGACGATCTCCGAGGCCGAGGCGCTGCCGCCGTTGATCAGCACGGCCAGCGGCACGTTTTCGCTGAGGTCGTTGCCGGTGGCCGAGAAGCGCAGTTCGGAGTTGGCGATACGGCCCTTGGTGTAGACGATCAGGCCTTTGGTGATGAAGTGGTCGACCACTTCCACCGCCGACTGCAGCACGCCACCGGGGTTGTTGCGCAGGTCGAGCACGATGCCGTTGAGCTTCTTGCCGTTGTCTTTGCGCAGCTTGGCCAGGGCCTTGGCCACTTCGTCGCCGGTCTTGACCTGGAACTGGGTGATGCGGATGTAGCCGTAGCCCGACTCCAGCAACTGGCTCTTCACGCTCTTGACCGTGATGGTCGCGCGGGCCAGGGTCACGTCGAACGGCGCGCCGCCGTCGCGCACCAGGGTCAGGGTGATTTTCTGGCCGATCTTGCCGCGCATCTTGTCGACGGCTTCGGTCATGGTCTGGCCACGGGTCGGCTGGCCGTTGATCTTGACGATCAGGTCGCCAGCCTGGATGCCGGCCTTGGACGCCGGGGTGTCGTCGATCGGCGAGACCACTTTGATCTGGCCGTCTTCGGCGCCGACTTCAATGCCCAGGCCACCGAACTCACCGCTGGTGCTTTCCTGCAGCTCGGCGAAATCTTCCGGGCCGAGGTAGGCGGAGTGCGGGTCGAGGTTGCTGAGCATGCCCTTGATGGCATTTTCCAGCAGGGTCTTGTCGTCCACGGGTTCGACATAGGCTGCCTTGATCCGGTCCATGACCTCGGCAAAGGTGCGCAACTCGTCCAGCGGCAACGGCGCCTTGGTGGTCGCGGCCATGCCGGCGGGTGCAGCCGGTGCGGCCTGGTCGGCGAAAGCCAGAGGCGCGCCGATCACCAGGGCGATCGTCAGGGCCAGCGAAGTGAGGCGGGACAAATGCAGCATGTCGAACGAACTCCTAATGTAGATGCGACCCTATCCTTGGGTGCGGCACCATTGTGCAGGATCGCTCGGGCGGCCCTGCTGACGAATAGCGAAGTACAGCGCCGGGGTGTCCTGGCCGCCACTGTTACCGACAGTGGAGATGGATTCCCCGGCTTTTACCACATCACCTGCCGACTTGAGTAAAGTCTGATTGTGGCCATAAAGACTCAAATAGCCATTACCGTGGTCGAGAATCACCAATAAACCGGCGCCCCGCAGCCAATCGGCAAACACCACGCGACCGCCGTGGACGGCATGGACCTGGCTGCCGGCGGCCGCGCTGATCATCACCCCGTCCCACTTGGCGCGGGTGTCATCGCCGCGGGTTTCCCCAAAGCGTGCCAGCAGTCGACCATCAACCGGCCACGGAAGTTTGCCGCGCGCGGAAGCAAAAGGCCCGCCGAAGGATTCGCCCGCGCTGGAAACCAGCGGCCCGGGCGCTGCGTGCGCCGGTTTGCGCGGTGCCGGGGCGTCGCTCGTGGCTGCCAGTTCGGCCTCACGCTGGCGCTTTTTTTCCGCTTCCTGCTGGGCGATCAGCGCTTTCTGTCGCGCTTCCTCGGCCTCGCGTGCCTGGCGAGCCAGGGTTTCTTCGATGGTTTTCAACACTTTGCCGAGGTCGGCCTGGTCCTGCTCGCGGGCTTGTAGCTTGGCGTCGCGGGCCTTTACGTCGTCATTGAGCTTGGCCAGGGCCAACTGGCGTTCCTTGCGCACCTTGTCGAGCTGGTCGCGCTGGCTGTCGAGGCTGCTTTTCTGGTCGAGCAGTTGCGATTGCTGGTCGGCGATTTCCTGTTCGACGTTGGCCAGTTGGCGCAGGGTCTCGTTGAAGCCCTTCAATTGGGCAAGGCGTGCCTTGCTCAGGTAATCGTAGTAGGTCAGGGTGCGCGCGAATTTTTCCGGGTTCTGCTGGTTGAGCAGCAGCTTGAGGTACTCCTGGCGGCCACTCTGGTAGGCGGCGCGGGCCTGGATCGCGATCAGGCGTTGCTGTTCAACGCGGGCGCTCTGGAGTTTTTTTTTCTCAGCGTCGAGTCGCTCCAGTTCCGACTCGCTCTTCTTTAATTCTTTTTGTAGCTCCTGGACCTGCTTCTCCAGCTTGCCCATCTCGGTTTCCGTGCCGCGCAGGTCTTTCTGCACCCCGGATTTCTCTTCCTGGAGCTTGCCGAGCAGTTTTTTCAGCTCGGTGATGTCCTGACGCGTAGCGTCCAACTGTTGTTGGGTTTGCGCGCGCTCATCGGCAAATGCCGGTTGGAGCAGGCAGACGAGAGCGAGGGTAATCAAGGCGCGAAGCATAGAGGCGGGCGACACCAGGGAAAGGGACGGCCTAGTATGCCCGGCAAGCGCTGCAAAAAAAACGCCCAATTCGGGCTTCTGGGCAAGATAGGTGCCGAGCGGCAGTGGTATGGCGAAAAGACATCTACCCAACACAGAGAGCCTAGTGTGGGAGGGGGCTTGCCCCCGATTGCGGTGTGTCAGCTGAATAGGTGTTGGCTGATCCACTGCTATCGGGGGCAAGCCCCCTCCCACATTGGTTCTGCGGTGTGGTTTAGATCAGACCAGAATCGAGGTGCCGGTCATCTCTTTGGGCTTCTCCAACCCCATCAACATCAGCATGGTCGGCGCCACATCGGCCAGCACGCCGCCTTTGCGCACTTTCAGGTCGCGCTTGCCGACGTAGATGAACGGCACCGGCTCGGTGGTGTGGGCGGTGTGGGCTTGCCCGGTGGATTCGTCGGACATTTGCTCGCAGTTGCCATGGTCGGCGGTGATCAGCGCTTCGCCGCCGACTTTTTCCAGGGCGTCGACGATGCGGCCTACGCACAGGTCCAGGCATTCCACGGCCTTGATCGCGGCGGCCAGGTTGCCGCTGTGGCCGACCATGTCGCCGTTGGCGTAGTTGACCACGATCACGTCATAGCGCTGGTTATCGATGGCGTCGACGATCTTGTCGGTGACTTGCGGTGCGCTCATTTCCGGTTGCAGGTCGTAGGTCGCGACTTTCGGCGACGGGATCAGGATGCGCTCTTCGCCCGGGAACGGTTCTTCGCGGCCGCCGGAGAAGAAGAAGGTCACGTGGGCGTACTTCTCGGTTTCGGCGATGCGCAGTTGGGTCTTGCCGTTTTTCGCCAGGTAGTCGCCCAGCACGTTTTCCAGGCTGCCGGGGGCAAAAGCCGACGGGGCCGGGATGTTGGCGGCGTATTGGGTGAGCATCACGAACTCGATTTTCGGCTGGCGCGCGCGTTCGAAGTCCTTGAAACCCGGGTCGACGAACACATGGCTCAGCTCGCGGGCACGGTCGGCGCGGAAGTTCATGAACACCACGGCGTCGCCGTCTTCCACTTTCACCGGCTCGCCGATGGTGGTGGCCTTGACGAACTCATCGCTCTCGCCGCGCGCGTAGGCGGCTTCCAGGCCTTCCTGGGCGGTGGCGGCGTTGAATTCGGCCTGGCCGTCGACGATCAGGTTGTAGGCCTGGGACACGCGGTCCCAGCGGTTGTCGCGGTCCATCGCGAAATAGCGACCGACCAGGCTGGCGATGCGGCCCTTGCCGAGGGCGGCGAAGGTGGCGTCCAGCAGTTCGATCGACGATTGCGCGCTTTTCGGCGGCGTGTCGCGGCCGTCGAGGAAGGCGTGCAGGTAGATCTTGTCGGCGCCGCGCTTGAAGGCCAGTTCGGCCATGGCCACGAGGTGGTCCTGGTGGCTGTGTACGCCGCCATCGGACAGCAGGCCCATGAAGTGCACGGCCTTGCCGGCAGCGACGGCTTTATCGACGGCTGCGCAGATGGTCGGGTTCTCGAAGAACTCGCCGTCGCGGATCGCTTTGGTCACGCGGGTGAAGTCCTGATAGACCACTCGTCCGGCGCCGAGGTTCATGTGGCCGACTTCCGAGTTGCCCATTTGGCCGTCCGGCAGGCCCACATCCATGCCCGAACCGGAGATCAGCCCGTTGGGCAAAGTGGCGGTCAGACGGTCCAGCACCGGCTTGTTGGCCGAGTACACGGCGTTGTCGTGGTGGCTTTCACTGTGTCCGAAGCCATCGAGAATTATCAGGACCAAAGGTTTAGGCGTCGTAGTCATAGATCCTCTCGCGGCGGTAATTGATGAAGGGGATTGAAAAGGGAGTGGCAGTTTAAAGCGAAGTTCCGACCACGTCACCGCTTTACGGGGGTTGGCCCCCCCTGACGGCTGTGTATACTTACCGCCATTTTAACGCCCTGGAACCTCCTTGATGGTTGATCACCTGATTGCATTTGCCACTGCCCACTACCTGCTCGCGGGTGCCTTCGTCATCCTGCTGGCGCTGCTGATCGCTCATGAAATGAGCCGCGGTGGCCGCAGCCTGAGCACGTCGGAGCTGACCGCGCTGGTCAACAAGGATGAGGCCGTTGTCGTGGATATCCGTCCGGCCAAGGATTTTGCCGCCGGTCATATTGTTGGCGCCCTGAACATTCCCCAGGACAAGCTGATCGCGCGCCTGGCCGAGCTGGAAAAGCACAAGGCCAAGACCATTATCCTGGTCGACGCCCAAGGCCAGCATTCCGGCACCCATGCCCGCGAAATGCTCAAGACCGGCTTTACCGCCGCCAAACTGTCTGGTGGTATCAGCAGCTGGCGCGCCGACAACCTGCCGCTGGTGAAGTGATATGAGCCAGGTTGTCGTGTATTCCAGCGATTGGTGCCCTTACTGCATGCGGGCCAAGGCCTTGCTGGAGAAAAAGGGTGTTGCCTTCGAAGAGATCAAGGTCGACGGCAAACCCCAGGTGCGCGCCGAAATGGCCCAGAAGGCGGGACGCACGTCCGTGCCGCAGATCTGGATCGGCGCCAAGCACGTCGGTGGATGCGATGACCTGTTTGCCCTTGAGCGCGCCGGCAAGCTGGACGCGCTGCTTCACGTCTGACTCCTAAACCCTAAAAGACCCAAGATCAAGAAGGATCTGCGATGACTGACCAACAGAACACCGAAGCAGCAGAAGCCCAAGGCCCACAGTTTTCGCTGCAGCGCATCTATGTGCGTGACCTGTCGTTCGAAGCGCCGAAAAGCCCGGCCATCTTCCGTCAGGAGTGGACCCCAAGCGTCGGGCTGGACCTGAACACCCGTCAAAAAGCCCTGGAAGGTGACTTCCACGAAGTCGTGCTGACCCTCTCGGTCACCGTCAAGAACGGCGAAGAAGTGGCCTTCATCGCTGAAGTGCAACAGGCCGGTATCTTCCTGATCCAGGGCCTGGACGAAGCGTCCATGAGCCACACCCTGGGCGCGTTCTGCCCGAACATCCTGTTCCCGTATGCCCGCGAGACCCTGGACAGCCTGGTCACCCGTGGCTCGTTCCCGGCGCTGATGCTGGCTCCGGTGAACTTCGATGCCCTGTACGCGCAAGAGCTGCAGCGCATGCAACAGGAAGGTTCGTCGACGGTTCAATAAGTCGATGCGCTAAAAATGTGGGAGGGGGCTTGCCCCCGATTGCGGTGTGTCAGCTGAATAGGTGTTGGCTGACTCACTGCTATCGGGGGCAAGCCCCCTCCCACATTTGTTATGTGTGTTATTTGAAGCCGAGTTGGCGCCAGCCTTCGTAGACGGCGACGGCGACGGTGTTCGATAAGTTCAGGCTGCGGCAACCTTCGCGCATCGGCAAACGCAGGCGATGGCCGTCGGGCAGGGCGTCGAGCACCTCGGCCGGCAGGCCACGGCTTTCCGGGCCGAACAGGAAGGCGTCGCCGTCGGCGAAGCTGGCGTCATGGAACGGCCGCGAGCCCTTGGTGGTGAACGCGAACAACCGAGGGTGGCCGAGGCTTTCCAGGCAGCTGGCGAGGTCAGCGTGGCGTTGCAGGGTGGCATACTCGTGGTAGTCCAGCCCGGCGCGGCGCAGGCGCTTGTCGTCCATGTCGAAGCCCAGCGGCTCGATCAAATGCAGGTGGCAGCCACTGTTGGCGCACAGCCTGATAACGTTGCCGGTATTCGGCGGAATTTCTGGTTGAAAAAGGATGACGTGAAACATGCACGGCTCCGAAGGCAAAGATGCGCTGCATTCTACCCTCGAAGAAGACCCCAGGCCGAAGCTATTGCCAAGGGTTTTGGGCTCTTTGGCGATTGTCGGCCTGATGGTGGGCCTGATGATCGGGCGCCTGACCGCCCCGGACCCGGTCGAATTGCTGCAGGTGACGCCGGCGGCCAACGGTGTGGTGGTGTGGTTCAACAGCGAACCCAAGCTGCATGGCGAGCATATCGACGGCACCGTGGCGCTGTTGTTCGACGCGCAGGGCAAGGCCGCCAGCGGGCAGCTCAAGGTCAATGACAAGGATGTGAACTGGCGCGTGCGCAAGACCGATGGCGGCCTGTTGCTCAACCTGGTGGCGGCGCGGCCGTTGCGTGGGGAATGGTCGGGAGAGGAAGCTGAAGGCCGCTGGCGGCTGGAGATCCATCTCCAAGAGCAATAAAAGAGGGAGTTCCCGGCCTGCCTGTACCAGGGCTCCCAAAACGGGATGAAGCCATCCGGCTTCGTGTTAAAGAGGGAATCCCCGGCCTGCCTGTACCGAGGTTCCCGAAAGCGGTGTGGAGCGCGACGCGGTTCGCATCAAGCACCCCGGGTGTAAAGAGGGGATTCTCGGCCTGCCTGTACCAAGGTCCCCGAAACTGGGTTGTATCAGGGTTATTGCAGGGCGCGTGCCACACTGGCCAAGTTGCTCGAAAAAAACGCTCCAGACAGCGAAAAGCCCCGGAATACGGGGCTTTGGCGTTTTCGGTTGTCTGATTTCAGGCGGCGGTGCGAAGGTTTGAGGTGTTGGCGCCGTGCCCGATGCCGGTTCATGGTGCATTGAAGCGGTGCATGGTCGCCAAACCTTATGCAGATCCAAATGTGGGAGGGGGCTTGCCCCCGATTGCGGTGGATCAGTCATGTAGATGCCGACTGACATGCCGCTATCGGGGGCAAGCCCCCTCCCACATTCGATCTTCAGTGGGGCTGAGATTCAGCCCTCGTCACCGTCGTCATCATCCGCGCCATCGACCTTCATCCCCAGTTCCTTGATCTTGCGCGTCAGGGTATTGCGGCCCCAACCCAGCAGCACGGCGGCATCGCGACGGCGGCCGGCGGTGTGCTTGAGGGCGGTTTCGATCATGATCCGTTCGAAGGCCGGCACGGCGCTGTCCAGCAGGTTCGACTGGCCGCGTGCCAGGGCCTGGTCGGCCCATTGACGCAGCGCCTGTTCCCAGTTGGTCACGGGGGCCGAATCCTGCGGCAGGCTGAGCAGCTCCGGCGGCAGGTCGCTGATATGCACTTCGCGCCCGGACGCCATGACCGTGATCCAGCGGCAGGTGTTCTCCAGTTGGCGCACGTTGCCGGGCCACGGCAGGTTCTTCAGGTATTCCTCGGTCTCGCTTTTCAGCAGCTTCGGCTCGACGGCCAGCTCCTGGGCGGCGCGGCTGAGGAAGTGGCGCGCGAGGGTCGGGATGTCTTCGCGACGGTCCGACATGCGCGGGATGTGGATGCGGATCACGTTGAGGCGGTGGAACAAGTCCTCACGGAACTTGCCCGCATGCACCAGGGTTTCCAGGTTCTGGTGAGTCGCGGCGATGATACGCACGTCAACCTTGACCGGCGTATGCCCGCCCACACGGTAGAACTCGCCGTCCGCCAGCACGCGCAGCAAGCGGGTCTGGGTATCGGCCGGCATGTCGCCGATTTCATCGAGGAACAGCGTGCCGCCGTCCGCCTGTTCAAACCGCCCGCGCCGCAGGTTGGCCGCGCCGGTGAAGGCGCCTTTCTCGTGGCCGAACAGCTCGGACTCCATCAAGTCCTTCGGAATCGCCGCCATGTTCAGCGCGATGAACGGCGACGCCGCGCGCGGGCTGTGGCGGTGCAGGGCGTGGGCCACCAGTTCTTTACCGGTGCCCGACTCGCCGTTGATCAGCACGGTGATGTTGGAGTGGCTCAAGCGCCCGATGGCGCGAAACACTTCCTGCATCGCCGGCGCTTCACCGATGATTTCCGGGGTGCGGGTCAGGGCAGGCGGGGCTTCCTGGTTCTGCTGTTCCTGGGCGTGCTGGTTGGCGCGCTTGACCAGCGCCACCGCTTCGTCCACGTCGAACGGCTTGGGCAGGTACTCAAAGGCACCACCCTGGTAGGACGCGACAGCGCTGTCCAGGTCCGAGTGCGCGGTCATGATGATCACCGGCAGGCGCGGGTGCTGCTCGCGAATCCGCGCCAGCAGGTCCAGGCCGCTGGCACCGGGCATGCGGATGTCGGAGATGATCACGTCGGGCTGCTGGCGCGCCAGGCGGCTCATCACCCCGTCAGCGCTGTCGAAGCTCTGGGTGGTCATGCCTTCCTGTTGCAGGGCTTTCTCGAGGACCCAGCGGATAGAACGGTCGTCATCGACGATCCAGACAGTTTCACTACGGCTCATGTCGATGGGGCTCCTTGTTCCAGAGGCAGAAAGATCGAGAACGTGGTGTGGCCAGGATGGCTCTCACATTCGATCAGACCCTGGTGCTGGCTGATGATGTTCTGGGTAATGGCCAGGCCCAGCCCGGTACCGTCCGGGCGGCCGCTGACCATGGGGAAGAAAATGGTTTCCTGCAGTTCTGCTGGAATGCCCGGGCCGTTGTCGGTGATTTCGACTTTGGTCACCAGACGATGGCGCACGTGGCCGATGGTGAACTGGCGCAAGGCGCGGGTGCGCAGGCTGATGCGGCCCAGGCGCAGCTCGTTCTGGCTGCTGATGGCCTGCATGGCGTTGCGCACGATGTTGAGCACCGCCTGGATCATCTGCTCGCGGTCGATCAACACGTCGGGAATGCTTGGGTCATAGTCGCGCACCAAGGTAATGCAGCCTTGGCTTTCGGCCTCGACCAACTGGCAGACACGCTCCAGCACCTCATGCACGTTGGTCATCGCCAGCGACGGCAGCTTGTTGGAGCCGAGCATGCGGTCCACCAGATTACGCAGGCGGTCGGCCTCTTCGATGATGACGTTGGTGTAGTCCTTGAGGTGCTCGTCCGGCAGCTCACGAGCCAGCAACTGCGCCGCGCCGCGAATCCCGCCCAACGGGTTCTTGATCTCGTGGGCCAGGCCGCGCACCAGCATCTTGCTGGTTTCCTGCTTGGACAACTGCGCTTCTTCCTTGGTGATGCGCAGCAGGCGGTCACGCGGGTGGACTTCGAGCAGCAGCAGGGTGCTGCCGTTGCTCAGGATCGGGGTCACGGCGTAGTCGACGGTCAGGGTCTGGCCGGTCAGGGCGGTGAGCATCGCTTCGCGCTTGGTGAACGGATGTGCCTGCTCCACTGCCTGGCGCAACGAGCTCAAGGCTTCGGCCGACTCGGTGAACAACTCGCTGATGAACTGCCCATGGCTGCGCTGCCCGCTGATGGCCAGGAGCATCTCCGCCGCCGGGTTCATGTACTCAAGGCGCAGGTCGTCATTGAGCAGGATGGTCGCGGTGGTCAGGTTGTCGAGTAACAAACGGTGCAGTGCATCGCTGATGGTCATCAGGACCTCTTTTGGAGCAAGGCGCGGGCTTGAGGCACACGCTGATACAAGGAAAATGCAAAAACCAAACCAAGGCTCCGAAAAGAAGCGTTTAAGCCCTGAAATAAGGGTTTAAGGCTCGAAACTGTGGCGTTCTGCCAGCTTCATCGGGAAGTTTCGAACCAAAATGGGCTGGGTCGGTGGGAAGGGTGCAAGCTGTCGCACCAATATAGTGCGATTTTGTGACGATTGTTCAGGAAGCGCGAATTCACACAAATCAAATGTGGGAGGGGGATTGCCTCCTCCCACATTTTTGGATCGGGTTTACCGTTTTAGTTTTTGTAGATACACAGCTCGGCGGTCGCGCGGATCATCGCCAACTGCTGCATCGGCTCATTGAGCGGCTCATGCACGGCTTCGGCCAGCCATTGCGGGCACTGTGGGTCGGTGCGCTGCGGGCTGAAGTCGGCCAATTGCTGCAGCAGGCGTTTTTGCAGTTGGTCCAGTTGCGGGCGAATCTGCTTGACCAGGTCCGGGCGCGGATCGTCGGGGGCCTTGCCCTGGAACTGCCAGTCGGAAAGATGGGCGTACTGCACCAGTTTGTTCGCTTCGATCTGTGCCGAGAAGAACTGCCCGGCGGCGGCAGGGTCCAGCTTGTAGCTCGGGGCCTGGGCGACGACGCTGGCGATCACCTCTTGCTCGCGCTTCTTGTCTTCTACGGGCTTGTGGCTGTCCCACTTGCTCAGGGCGACCTGGTCGGCGATCGCCAGGCGCTCGGCGATGCTGTTGAGTAAAGGTTCGAGGCTGGGCGGCGCAGCGCTCGCACTGGCACTGACGAATAACAGAGCGAACACAAGTCGACGTTTCAATGCTGATCTCCTTGTGGGAGGGGGCAAGCTCCCTCCCACCTTTTTGATTGGGTTTGCAGGTGCGGAGCTGTGTAATCCCCGGGCAAAAAAAGACCTCCCGAAGGAGGTCTTTTTCGATCACGCCACGTTAAGCGACGCTACCGGATCAGCAGCTGTAGTACAGCTCGTATTCCAGTGGGTGTACGAAGGTGCGGACTTTGATTTCTTCTTCGCTTTTCAGCTCGATGTAGGCATCGATGAAGTCGTCGCTGAATACGCCGCCTTTGGTCAGGAACGCACGGCCCTTGTCCAGCTCTTCCAGGGCTTCTTTCAGGCTGCCGCACACTTGTGGGATCTCTTTGGCCTCTTCAGGCGGCAGGTCGTACAAGTTTTTGTCGGCGGCGTCGCCTGGGTGGATCTTGTTCTGGATGCCGTCCAGGCCAGCCATCAGCAGTGCAGCGAAGCCCAGGTACGGGTTGGCTGCCGGGTCCGGGAAGCGGGCTTCGATACGGCGAGCGCGCGGGCTGGACACGTAAGGAATACGGATCGATGCGGAGCGGTTACGAGCCGAGTAGGCCAGCATTACCGGTGCTTCGAAACCTGGGACCAGACGCTTGTAGGAGTTGGTCGACGGGTTGGTGAAGCCGTTCAGGGCCTTACCGTGCTTGATGATACCGCCGATGAAGTACAGGGCGGTGTCGGACAGGCCGGCATAACCTTCGCCAGCGAAGGTGTTCTTGCCATCTTTAGCGATGGACAGGTGAACGTGCATACCCGAACCGTTATCGCCGTACAGAGGCTTAGGCATGAAGGTTGCGGTACGGCCGTAGGCATCAGCCACGTTGTGTACGCAGTACTTCAGGGTCTGGACTTCGTCAGCCTTGGCAACCAGGGTGTTGAACTTCACACCGATTTCGTTCTGGCCGGCAGTCGCCACTTCGTGGTGGTGTACTTCGATGACCAGGCCCATTTCTTCCATGGCGTTGCACATGGAGGTACGGATTTCGTGGTCGTGGTCGAATGGCGGAACTGGGAAGTAGCCACCTTTGATACCTGGACGGTGGCCTTTGTTGCCGCCTTCTACGTCCTGGTCGGACATCCACGAACCTTGTTCGGAGAAAATCTTGAACATGGAACCGGAGATGTCGGACTTGAACTTGACCGAATCAAAGATGAAGAATTCTGGCTCTGGGCCTACGAATACGGTGTCGCCGATACCGGTCGACTTCAGGTATTCCTCGGCACGCTTGGCGATCGCACGTGGGTCGCGGTCGTAGCCTTGCATGGTCGAAGGCTCGATCACGTCGCAGACGATGATCAGGGTTGGGTCTTCGGTGAACGGGTCCAGCACGGCAGTGCTGTCGTCCGGCATCAGGATCATGTCGGAAGCTTCGATGCCTTTCCAACCGGCAATGGAGGAACCGTCGAACATTTTGCCTTCTTCGAAGAACGCGTCATCCAGCGCGTCGCGAGCCGGCATGGTCACGTGGTGCTGAGTGCCTTTTGTGTCCGTGAAGCGCAGATCAATCCACTTAACGTCATGATCTTTGATGAGTTGAACCGACTTCGACATGGTGTCCTCCGGGGTGGCTTCGGGCTGGGTAGTGGAGTTAGCCCTTAGAATGTGGGTGATGCCGGCGCGGATAGTCCGCCATGGCAACCTGCCTCACAAGAGAGCAAATTGCATGCCAGTGCGCCAACATGGCCTTTTTGCGTCAAAATGGCCCCTATAACAGTGCAAACCGCCGAAATGGAATAAATAACGCACTGCAATGTGGCGCACATTTGCATAAATGACCTGTTTTGGTGCGTTGCGCCGTTGATGCATATTAACTGGTTAAACCTTGAGCGATTTCCGCTATAATCCGCGCCCCCCTTTTTCGGCAGGCCCTGCGCGCGCTGTTTCCATGAAATTAATCGTTAAAGTCTTCCCCGAGATCACCATCAAAAGCCGACCGGTACGGATGCGTTTCATCCGTCAGTTGGCCAAGAACATCCGTGCCGTGCTCCGCGATCTGGACCCGGCTGTGGTGGTGAACGGTGTGTGGGACAATCTCGAGCTGGAAACCCGTGTCACCGACGCCAAGGCCTTGAAGGATATGACCGAGCGCCTGAGCTGCATGCCGGGCATCGCGCATTTCCTGCAGGTCGACGAGTACCCGCTGGGCGACTTCGACGACATCACCGAAAAGTGCAAACAGCACTTCGGCAGCGAGCTTGAAGGCAAGATTTTTTCGGTGCGCTGCAAGCGTGCCGGCAAGCACCCGTTCAGCTCCATGGATGTGGAAAAATACGTCGGCAGCAAGCTGCGTCGCGAGTGCGGCGCTGCCGGAATTTCCCTCAAGGCGCCGCAAATTGAAGTGCGGATGGAAATTCGCGACCAACGGTTGTTTGTGATCCACAGCCAGCACAATAGCATTGGTGGCTACCCGCTCGGCGCCCTGGAACAGACCCTGGTCTTGATGTCCGGCGGTTTCGATTCCACGGTGGCGGCCTACCAGATCATGCGCCGCGGCCTGATGAGCCACTTCTGCTTCTTCAACCTGGGCGGGCGTGCCCACGAATTGGGCGTGATGGAAGTCGCGCACTATATCTGGAAGAAGTACGGCAGCTCCCAACGCGTGCTGTTTGTCAGCGTGCCGTTCGAGGAAGTACTGGGCGAAATTCTCGGCAAAGTCGATAACAGTCATATGGGCGTAGTATTGAAGCGTATGATGTTGCGCGCAGCGTCCCGAATTGCCGATCAGCTGCAGATCGACGCGCTGGTGACCGGCGAAGCGATTTCCCAGGTATCCAGCCAGACGCTGCCGAACCTGTCGCTCATCGATTGCGTGACCGAGAAGCTGGTGCTGCGCCCACTGATCGCCAGCCATAAGCAGGACATCATCGACCTGGCAGAACAGATCGGCACCGCTGACTTTGCCAAGCACATGCCTGAATATTGCGGGGTCATTTCGGTGAACCCCAAGACCCACGCCAAGCGCAACCGCGTGGAGTATGAAGAACAACAGTTTGATATGGCGGTTCTGGAGCGTGCGCTCGAGAACGCCAAACTGGTCCCGATCGATCGTGTCATCGACGAGTTGGGCCAGGATGTGCAGATCGAAGAAGTCAGCGAAGCCCTGGCCGGTCAGATCATCATCGACATCCGTCACCCGGATGCCGCTGAAGACGAGCCGCTGGAAATCGCTGGCATCGACGTACAAACGCTGCCGTTCTATGCATTGAACGCGCGTTTCAAGGAACTGGATAACAGCCGTCAGTACCTGCTGTATTGCGACAAAGGCGTGATGAGTCGCCTGCATGCCCACCATTTGCTCAGTGAGGGGCATGCCAATGTGCGCGTTTATCGACCGAGCTAAGAGCCCGGGGCTGTTTGCCTGTGGCCTGCGTCACCGGCCCCCCGACTCTGCCGTCAAGCTGTAACGGCAAGGCCTGACTCTACTGTTAATCGCTGCCACGACCTGTCAGCACACCGAATCCTCTGATCGAGATACACAAGTGATCGAAAATCTACGTAACATCGCCATCATTGCTCACGTTGACCATGGTAAAACCACCCTGGTAGACAAACTCTTGCGTCAATCCGGCACCCTGGAGCGCAACGAGCTCAACGACGAGCGCGTGATGGACTCCAACGACCAGGAAAAAGAGCGCGGTATTACCATCCTGGCTAAAAACACCGCTATCAACTGGAACGGCTACCACATCAACATCGTGGATACCCCGGGCCACGCCGACTTCGGCGGCGAAGTAGAACGCGTAATGTCGATGGTCGACTCCGTTCTGCTGCTGGTTGACGCTCAAGACGGCCCTATGCCGCAAACCCGTTTCGTGACCAAGAAGGCGTTCGAAGCCGGCCTGCGTCCGATCGTGTGCATCAACAAGGTTGACCGTCCAGGCGCGCGTCCGGATTGGGTTCTGGACCAGATCTTCGATCTGTTCGACAACCTGGGTGCTACCGAAGAACAACTGGACTTCCAGGTTATCTACGCTTCGGCCCTGAACGGTATTGCCGGTCTGGATCACACCGCCATGGCGGAAGACATGACCCCGCTGTACCAGGCCATCGTTGACCACGTTCCACCACCGAAGGTTGACCGTGACGGTCCGTTCCAGATGCAAATCTCGGCACTGGACTACAACAGCTTCCTGGGTGTTATCGGCGTTGGCCGTATCGCTCGTGGTAGCGTCAAGCCGAACACTCCGGTTGTCGCTATCGGCGCCGACGGCAAGAAGCGCAACGGTCGTATCCTGAAGCTGATGGGTCACCACGGCCTGCACCGCATCGACGTTGAAGAAGCGTTCGCTGGCGACATCGTGTGCGTCAGCGGTATGGACTCGCTGTTCATCTCCGACACCCTGTGCCAGCCGGACACTGTCGAGGCGATGAAGCCTCTGACCGTCGACGAGCCAACCGTTTCCATGACCTTCCAGGTAAACGACTCGCCTTTCTGCGGTAAAGAAGGCAAGTTCGTGACCTCCCGTAACATCAAGGAACGTCTGGACAAAGAGCTGCTCTACAACGTGGCACTGCGCGTTGAAGAAGGCGACTCGGCTGACAAGTTCAAGGTTTCCGGCCGTGGTGAGCTGCACCTCTCGGTACTGATCGAAACCATGCGTCGCGAAGGCTTCGAAATGGGCGTTGGTCGTCCTGAAGTGATCATCCGTACTGTTGACGGCGTGAAGCAGGAACCGTTCGAAAACGTCACCATCGACACCCCTGAAGAATCCCAGGGCAAGGTCATGGAAGAGATGGGCCTGCGTAAGGGCGACCTGACCAACATGGTGCCGGATGGCAAAGGCCGTGTGCGTCTGGAATACAACATCCCTGCGCGTGGTCTGATCGGTTTCCGTAACCAGTTCCTGACCCTGACCAACGGTGCTGGCATCCTGACCTCGATCTTCGATCGCTACGACACCATGAAGTCCGGCGACATGTCCGGCCGTCAGAACGGTGTTCTGGTTTCGGTTGAAACCGGCAAGGCGCTGACCTACTCCCTGGAAACCCTCCAGGCGCGTGGCAAGCTGTTCGTTGAACACGGTCAAGAGATCTACAACGGTCAGATCGTTGGTCTGAACAGCCGTGACAACGACATGGGCGTCAACCCAACCAAAGGCAAGAAGCTCGACAACATGCGTGCTTCGGGTAAAGACGAAACCATCGCTCTGGTTCCACCTGTTCGCTTCACCCTGGAACAGGCCCTGGAATTCATCCAGGACGACGAGCTGTGCGAAGTCACGCCTAAGTCGATCCGCCTGCGTAAGAAGATCCTGGACGAAGGCGAGCGTACCCGCGCTGCCAAGAAAGCCAAGAACTGAGTTAACTCAGGCTGAATGAAAAACGCCCCCGGTCGAAAGGCCGGGGGCGTTTTTTTATGTCTGCAGGTTTTGTGCTGAAGGTGCCGGCCCTATCGGGGGCAAGCCCCCTCCCACATTTTGAAGGCGTTCACAAATCAAAACTGTGGGAGGGGGCTTGCCCCCGATAGGGCCCTTGAGAGCCCTGCAAAACATGGATCAGAACTTATCGAGCGTCTTGAAATTGGTCTCGCGCACCACTTCCTTGGGCTTGTACGCGCAATACCCCGGCCGCGGGCCGATTTTCGGGTGGTTGCGGCAGGTATCCGGGCGCTTGTCATAAATAGTGCAGAAGCGCGTCTTACGATCCAGGTACAGGCAGTCGTTGTTGCTCATGCGCTGCAGGGTGAAGATCTCGGATTTGCTGTTGTAGCGCTCGACGATGCCTTCCTTCTGCAAACGCTTGGCGATGTTCTTCGGCGGGTCGCCGCGCTCGAATTCATCGACGATGCCAATGCGGATCAAGTCTTTGATCTTCACTTCGACCGGCAGCGTGCAGCAGCTGGACACGCAGCCTCCGCACATGTGGGCGGAATATTTCTGCCAGGTCTCGAGACGGTCGAGTTCCGCGGCGGCGATCAGTTGAGGCTTCATCAGGGTTCCAAGGTGGGGCGGTATCCGGGCGCGCGATCATACCGGGATTGATGGTTTTTTGAACAATATTTTCGGGTTTTCAGCTCGAAGGCGGCTCGAACAGTGATCGGGCACGACCCCTGCATTAAATTCATGCAAAGGTGAATGAGTTAAAAAACTGCCGAACCAGCGCGTCGACCGCCGGTCAGACCGACTAGGCTCTAGCAACTCCTTCAATCTCGCCCGAGGTCACACCGATGTCTCAGGAACCGCTTGCACGAGAAGCAGAGGTAGCCGCATTTCGCGATGCTGTCTTGACCAAACTCACCTACGCGGTGGGCAAAGACCCGGATCACGCCTTCGACCATGACTGGTTCGAAGCCATTGCCCTGGCCGCCCGCGACCAGATGGTCGATCACTGGATGAACCATACGCGGCAAATCTACCGCAAAGGCCAGAAGCGGGTGTATTACCTCTCGCTGGAATTCCTCATCGGCCGCCTGCTCTTCGACAGCCTGAGCAACCTCGGCCTGCTGGAGATCGCTCGCGAAGCGCTCACCGAGTTGGGTGTCGACCTGGAACGCATCCGCCTGCTGGAGCCCGACGCAGCGCTCGGCAACGGCGGTCTGGGACGCCTGGCGGCGTGCTTTATGGAAAGCATGTCGACCCTGGGCATTGCCGGCCATGGTTATGGCATCCGCTATGAGCACGGGCTGTTCCGCCAGGCGATTGTCGATGGCTGGCAGCAGGAGCAGACCGAGCGCTGGCTGGATTTCGGCAACCCGTGGGAGTTCGAACGGGCTGAAGTGATCTACTCGATCGGCTTCGGCGGCAGCGTCGAAACCCTCGCCGATGCCGGCGGCAAGCTGATTCAGGTGTGGTCGCCCAGCGAAACCGTGCGGGCCGTGGCCTACGACACCCCGGTGGTCGGCTGGCGCGGCGCCAGTGTCAACACCCTGCGGCTGTGGCGTGCGCGTGCCGTGGAAGACCTGCACCTGGAGCGCTTCAACGCCGGCGACCATTTGGGCGCCGTCGCCGAAGTGGCCCGCGCCGAAAGCATCTCCCGAGTGCTTTACCCGGCCGACAGCACCGAAGCGGGGCAGGAACTGCGCCTGCGCCAGGAATACTTCTTCGTCTCGGCCTCGCTGCAAGACCTGCTGCGCCGCCACAAGAACATGCACGGCTCGGTGCTGAGCCTGGGCGAACATGCCGCCATTCAGCTCAACGACACGCACCCGTCCATCGCGGTCGCCGAGTTGATGCGGCAACTGGTGGACCTGCACGATATTCCCTGGGAAGCGGCGTGGGACGTCACCGTCGAAACCCTGTCGTACACCAACCACACACTGCTGCCCGAAGCCCTGGAAACCTGGCCGGTCGGCCTGATGGAGCGCATGCTGCCTCGGCACATGCAGATCATCTACCTGATCAACGCGCAGCACATCGACTCGCTGCGCGCCAAGGGCATCCACGATTTTGACGTGCTGCGCGCCGTGTCGCTGATCGAAGAAGACAACGGCCGCCGCGTGCGGATGGGTAACCTGGCGTTCCTCGGCTCCCATAGCGTCAACGGCGTATCCGGCCTGCACACCCAACTGATGCGCAGCACGGTGTTCTCCGAACTGCACAAGCTGTACCCGGAGCGCATCAACAACAAAACCAACGGCATCACCTTCCGCCGCTGGCTGTACCAGGCCAACCCCCAACTCACCGGCATGCTCGTCGACGCGCTGGGCGCGGACATCCTCGACAAGCCCGAACAGCGCCTGATCGAACTCGAACCGTTTGCCGAGAAGCAGGCCTTCCGCAAGGCCTTTGCCGAACAACGCCTGCACAGCAAGCGCGCGCTGGCCGAGATCATCCATGAGCGTCTGGGTATTGCGGTCAACCCGGCGGCGATGTTCGACGTGCAGGTCAAGCGCATCCACGAGTACAAGCGCCAGTTACTCAACCTGCTGCACACCGTGGCGCTGTACCAGGCGATCCGTGCCGAGCCCGAGACCGACTGGGTGCCGCGAGTGAAGATCTTCGCCGGCAAGGCGGCGGCGAGCTATCACCAGGCCAAGCTGATCATCAAGCTGACCAACGACATCGCCCGTACCGTCAATAACGACCCCACCGTGCGCGGCTTGCTCAAGGTGGTGTTCCTGCCCAACTACAACGTCAGCCTGGCGGAAAGCATCATCCCGGCGGCGGACTTGTCGGAGCAGATTTCCACCGCCGGCTTTGAAGCATCGGGCACCAGCAACATGAAATTCGGCCTTAACGGCGCGCTGTCCATCGGCACCATGGACGGCGCCAACGTCGAGATGCACGAGCGCGTGGGCGGCGAGCACATGTTTATCTTCGGCCTCAGCGCCCAGCAGGTGGAGGCCCGCAAGCACGCCGGTGAATTCCACGCCGGGCCGGACATCGCCGCGTCCCATCGTTTGAGCGATGTGTTGCAAGCGATTCGCGGCGGGGTGTTCTCGCCGGACGATCCGGGCCGTTATGTGGGCTTGATCGATGGGCTGATCGAGTACGACCGCTTCCTGGTGTGTGCCGACTTCGATGCCTACTGGGAGGCGCAGACCCGGGTCGACGCGCATTGGCATGATTCCAAGGAATGGTGGCGTTCGGCGGTGCTCAATACCGCGCGGATGGGCTGGTTCTCTTCGGACCGGACGATCCGCGAATACGCCACCGAGATCTGGAAAGCGCTCGACTGAACACCCCAAAACCAAAATGTGGGAGGGGGCTTGCCCCCTCCCACATTGGTCTCTCGTCGATATACTAGGTCCCGGTTTGCTTAGGGAATATCGACCATGCAATGGATTTTCATGCTGATTGGGCTGGCGCTTGGCTGGACGCTCGATGAGTCGTTCGGCGACGCGGGCATCGGCGCGCTGCTGGGGTTGGGCATTGGTCAGGCGATTCGCCTGTCGATGCTGGCTTCGCGCACGGATGAACAAGGCCGTCAGTTGGAGACCGCGCAGAAAGCGCTCACCGCGCTGGAACAACGCCTGGCGCAACTGGAAAAACCTGCGCCTGAACCCGCGCCGCTCGCACACAGTGTGTTGGTCGAATCCCCCGTCGCCGAATCCGCCCCGCCGGCCAAGGCCCCCGAGCTTATCTGGGAATTGCCCGCCGAACTGGCGCCGACCCCCGTCGCCATTGCCGCCGAACCAAGCCAGGCATTACCGGCGGATGTGTGGACGCCTGCCGAGAAACCGCCTGCACCTGAACCGGTTATCCCCCGAGGCCCGAACCTGATCGAACGCGCCATCCGCGGCGCGCGCAATTGGCTGTTCGGCGGCAATACCGTGTTGCGCGTCGGCGTGGTGCTGCTGTTCCTCGGCCTGGCCTTTTTGCTGCGTTATGCCACCGAAGGCATGGTGGTGCCGATCGAACTGCGTTATGCCGGGGTTGCCGCCGCCGCCTTGGGCCTGCTGGGCCTGGGCTGGTGGTTGCGGCTGCGCAACAGCAATTACGGCTTGATGCTGCAAGGCACCGGGATTGCGGTGCTGTACCTGACGGTGTTTGCCGCAATGCGCCTGCACCCGTTGATCGACCCGGGCGCGGCGCTGGGCCTGCTGGTGGCGGTCACGCTGTTTTCGGCGATCCTGGCGATTACCCAGGATGCGTTGGGCCTGGCCTGCGCAGCGGCGCTGGGCGGGTTTGCCGCGCCGATCCTGACTTCCACCGGCGCCGGCAGCCATGTGGCGCTGTTCAGCTACTTCGCCCTGCTCAATGCCGGCATCCTCGCCATCGCCTGGTTCAAGGCCTGGCGCCTGCTCAACCTGATCGGCTTTGTCGGCACCTTCGGCATCGGTTTCGCCTGGGGCCTGCGTTCGTATGCGCCGCAGCTGCTGTGGAGCACCGAGCCGTTCCTGATCGTGTTTTTCCTGATGTACCTGGCCATCGGCCTGCTGTTCACCCGGCGCAAATTGCTGGAGATGAACGACGCGCCCGAGGACGACAGCCGGGGCGCGCTGCTGCGCTGGTCGGCGGCCAAGGGCGATTATGTCGACGGCAGCCTGCTGTTCGGTCCGCCGCTGGTGGGCTTTGGCTTGCAGTTCGCACTGGTACAACACCTGGAGTTTGCTGCTGCGTTCAGCGCCCTGGGCCTGGGCATCATCTACATGGGCCTGGCCCGACTGCTCAGTGGCGGGCGTGCCTTGCTGCTGGCGGAAACCTGTCTGGCCCTGGGCGTGATCTTCGCCAGCCTGGCGATTCCCCTGGGCCTCGACGCGCGCTGGACCGCAGCGGCCTGGGCCGTGGAAGGCGCCGGGATCTTCTGGCTCGGCCTGCGCCAGCAACGGCCGTTGGCGCGGGCGTTCGGCCTGTTGTTGCAACTGGGCTCGGCGCTGGCGTTCCTCAGTGAACTGCGCGTCGGCGCACACACAATGCTGGACGGTGCGCCATTGGGCGCGCTGTTGCTGGGTGCCGCGTTGTTGTTCAGCTTCGCGCAGTTGCGCAACGCCTCCACCGAACAGGCCGCGGCTTGGGAGCGCAAGGGCTTGCCGGTGTTGGCCAGCCTCGGGCTGACCTTCGTGTACCTGCTCGCACCGCTGCTGTTGCTGACCCAAGGCACCGCCATCAGTTGGGCGCTCGCCGGCCTGGCGACGCTGTACGTGGGCCTGCGCATCGGTTCACGGACCTTCCTGTTCACTGCGTTCGCCGTGCAACTGCTGGGTGGCGCGTTGTTCCTGTTGCGCCTGCAAGGCGGTGATGGCGCGGCGGTATTCAGCGCGGGTTGGGGCGGTTTGCTGACGGCCTCGCTGATCGGGCTGGCGCTGATCGGCGGCATGCTGCTGGCGGCCCGTGACGACATGGTGCGCAGCGACGCGCGTCTGTTGCGCGGGTTGTCGGTGGTGCTGCTGGCCGGCCTGGTGTTGATCAACCTGGCCGTGCTGTTTGTGCTGCCTTGGGAAAGCGCCAGCGGGGTGTGGGCGGCGAGTGGTCTGCTGATCATCTGGTTGAGCCTGTACCTGCAACAGCGCGTCAGTTTTGTGTTCGGTTTGCTGCTGCAACTGATCGGCGGCGCGTCGTTCCTGCTGGCGGTGCCGGAACTGCTCGGGCCGTTGACCAATGAAGGTTTGCGTCCGTTGGCGCACAGCGGCTTCTGGACGCCGATGGTGTTGGGCCTGGCCGCTCTGGTCGGCGCCTGGCGCTTGCAGCGCGAACCTCATGCGCCGGTGTTTGCCGTGCTGAAACTGCAACGCCTGTCTGACCTGTTGCTGGTGTGGGGCGCGGCCTGGTGGGCGCTGGCGCTGATCGGCGAAGTGCTGCGGTTTATCCCGCAAGCGTTGCAGGGCGCGTTCCTGCTGGGTATCGCCGCGGCGAGCGTGGCGCTCTGGACGCTGTTCGCGGCGCGCCTGCGCTGGGCCTCGCTGGCGATGCTCTGCACCTTGCTGATGCCGGCGGCGGCAGCGGTGTTGCTGGTGTCTGCCCATAGCTACTATCACCCGGCGGCGCAGTTCGGCTGGCTGGCCTGGCTGGCGGTGTTCGCGGTGCATTTCATCTCGTTGCGGCGCTTGGCGGCGGTGGCTCCGGCCAAAGTACTGAGCGTTGCCCATGTGTTGGGTAGCTGGATGTTGATCGGCGTCCTGGCGCTGGAGCTGCGCTACGGCCTGTTGTTGCTGTCGAGCGAATACAACGCCTGGCGCTGGCTGGGCTGGGCGATCCTGCCGAGCCTCTACCTGGTGCTGGCGGCTGCGCCGCGCAGTTGGCCATGGCCGGTGTCGGCCTATGGCAAGGAGTACCGCGTGCTGGCGGCGCTGCCGTTGGCGGTGCTGATGCTCGGCTGGTTCTGGCTGGCCAATACGTTCAGCGACGGTACGGCCAAGCCGTTGCCCTATGTGCCGCTGATCAACCCGCTGGACCTGGGCCTGCTGTTTGCCCTGCTTGGCGTGTATCTGTGGTCGCGCAGTGTGGCGCCGCAGCGCGGGCCGCGTGCCGAATGGATCGCCCAAGGGGTGGCGGGGGCTTCGCTGTTTGCGTTCTTCACGGCGCTGGTGATGCGTACCGCCCACCATTGGGGCGGCGTGCCGTTTCACCTGGACGCGTTGCTGGAGTCGATGCTGGTGCAAGCCGGTTTGTCGATCATCTGGACCCTGATCGCCCTCGGCCTGATGATCGGCGGTCACCTGCGCCATCGTCGCGAAGTTTGGCTGATCGGCGCGGCGTTGATTGCCGTGGTGGTGGCCAAGTTGTTTTTTGTCGAGCTGAGCAACCGTGGCGGCCTGGCGCGGATCGTGTCGTTCATTGGCGTGGGCGGGTTGTTGCTGGTGGTGGGTTACTTCGCACCGCTGCCGCCCAAGCGCGCCGAACCTGTGTTGGAAACTGAAGGAGCATCCTCTTGATCGGTAAGTTGAGCGTGGCGGTAGTGGGCGTGTGTGCGACATTGTCGGTATGGGCCCAGGAAACGCCCGCCGACTTCTCCGCCCAGGTGCCGCTGAGTATCAGCGGCAACGGCCCGTGGTATCGCCTCGAATTGCCGCTGGCCGTGCAACTGAGTGCGCGCCAGGCCGACCTCAGCGACCTGCGCGTATTCAACGCCGCCGGTGAGCCCCAGGCCTACGCGCTGTCGCGCCAATCTGCGCAACACACCGAGAACCGTAACGTTGCCGATGTGAAGTGGTTCCCGCTGTACGCCGCCGACACCCGCGGAACCTTGCCAGCGGTGGTGATGAAGTCCAGCGCCGAAGGCACCTTGCTGGAGGTGCGCCCCTCCACGGCAACCACGACCGGCCAGCAGGTGCTGCGCGGCTGGGTGCTCGACGCCAGTGCGATCAAGGCGCCGTTGCAGCAACTGAGCCTCGACTGGAGCCACGAGCAAGAAGGTTTCCAGCGATTCAGCATCGAAGCCAGCGATGACTTGCAGCACTGGACGCCCTGGGGCGACGGGCAAGTGGCGCGCTTGTCGTTTGCCGACGAGCGCGTCGAGCAGCACGACGTCAGCCTGCCGGGGCAAACGGCGCGTTACCTGCGCCTGTTGTGGCAGGGCCAGGCGGCGCCGCTGTTGACCTCGGCCAAATTGGTCAGCGCCACCCGCAGCAGCCTGCCGACGCCATGGATGTGGTCGCAGCCGCTCTCCGGCACGCGGCTGCAGGCGGGGGAATACACCTGGCAGTTGCCGGCGGGGCTGAACGTCGAGCGCCTGCGCGTGGAATTGACACAACCCAATACGCTGGCGCCCGTGACCTTGTCGGGGCGACGCGACAGCAAGCAAGCCTGGCAGCCGTTGAGCAATGGTTTGCTGTACCGCCTGACCCAGAACGGCCAGGACGTGGTGCAGGATCAATTGCAGTTGCCGGGCCAGGCGGTCGCCGAACTCAAGTTGCAGGTGGATGAGCGCGGCGGCGGCCTGGGCACCGCCGCGCCGACCCTGCGGGTTGCCGTGCGCGCCACTCAGTTGGTGTTCCTGGCGCGGGGCGAGCCGCCGTTCACCCTGGCGCTGGGGAATGCCTCGGCCAAGGCGGCGAACCTGCCGCTGTCGACCCTGATCCCCGACTACAGCGCCGAGCGCCTCAACACCTTGGGGCAGGCCACGGTGGCGGGGGACGTCAGGGTCACGTCGCCAGCGCTCGTGGCCGCTGTCGACACCGAACCGAACTGGAAAAAACTCGGACTCTGGGCCGTATTGCTGCTCGGTGTGGCGGCGCTGGGGGCCATGGCTTACAGTTTGCTGCGCAAGCCTGCAGCAGCACGTTAAATAACGTCCATGAACTCTATTGGGTTTAAATCCTCTGATAGGAGGAAATACGCCCCGACTCGCGTTAAACTGCGCGGGTTTTTAGCCCCCCCATACATCGGAGCCTTCCATGTCCCGCGTTACCCTGAGTCGCTATTTGATCGAGCAGACCCGCAGTAACAACACGCCTGCCGATCTGCGCTTCCTTATCGAAGTGGTGGCGCGTGCTTGCAAGGAAATCAGCCACGCCGTGTCCAAAGGCGCGCTGGGTGGCGTCCTCGGCAGCATGGGCACTGAAAACGTCCAAGGCGAAGTGCAGAAGAAACTCGACGTGATCTCCAACGAGATCCTGCTCGAAGCCAACGAATGGGGCGGTCACCTGGCCGGCATGGCGTCCGAAGAAATGGACAATGCCTACCAGATCCCGGGCAAATACCCGAAAGGCGCCTACCTGCTGGTGTTCGACCCACTGGACGGCTCGTCCAACATCGACATCAACGCCCCGGTCGGCACCATCTTCTCGGTGCTGCGTTGCCCGAACGAACACCTGAGCCAGAACGAAGCCCTGAACGAAAAGGCCTTCCTGCAGCCGGGCACCCAGCAGGTTGCCGCCGGTTATGCGATCTACGGCCCGCAGACCATGCTGGTGCTGACCTTGGGCGACGGCGTCAAAGGCTTCACCCTGGACCGCGAAATGGGCAGCTTCGTGCTGACCCACGAAGACATCTCGATTCCTGCTTCTACCCAGGAATTTGCGATCAACATGTCCAACCAGCGCCACTGGGAAGAACCGGTCAAGCGCTACGTCAGCGAGTTGATGGAAGGCGAAGAAGGCCCGTTGAAGAAAAACTTCAACATGCGCTGGGTCGCGGCGATGGTGGCTGATGTACACCGTATCCTGACCCGTGGTGGCGTGTTCATGTACCCGCGTGACAGCCGCGAGCCGTCCAAGCCGGGCAAGCTGCGCCTGATGTACGAAGCCAACCCGATGTCGTTCCTGGTTGAACAGGCGGGCGGTGTGTCCACCGACGGCCACCAGCGCATCCTCGACATCCAGCCCGAAGGCCTGCACCAGCGCGTGGCGGTGTTCCTGGGTTCGAAGGAAGAAGTCGAGCGCGTGACCGGCTATCACAAGAAGTAAGTGTGGCGAGGGAGCAAGCTCCCTCGGCACGTTCAAGACGTGAAGTCTTGAACGATGAGAAGCCCCGAAACGTTTCAGCGTTTTCGGGGCTTTTTTGTTTTCGTTTGTCGGGAACCAGACACCTGTTTTCCCTTCTAAGCTTCTGGCAGACCCCCAACCTGCCTCGTCCCTCCAGGAGTTATTCCATGTCGTTACGCCGTCTCGCTTTGCTGGCCTTTTGCGTGCTGTTGGCCGCTTGCAGCAAGGTCAATCAGGAAAATTACGCGAAGCTGTCGGCTGGCATGGCCAAGGCCGAGGTGGAGTCGTTGCTGGGTAAGCCGACCGATTGTTCCGGCGCGCTGGGTATGTCCAGCTGCACCTGGGGCGATAAAAACAGCTTTATCAGCGTTCAATATGCCGGTGACAAAGTTCTGATGTTTTCCGGGCAAGGCCTGAAGTAAACCGGGGCGAAAGCCTGCGGGAGAAGAAGAATGATGCGTTTTGTTGTGTTCCTTTGCGCCAGCCTGTTTTTGGCGGGCTGCGCCAGCCATTCTGGCGATGATCTGCAACCCAAGACCGCGGGTAACGTCAACCTCAAGCGTTACCAGGGCACCTGGTACGAATTGGCGCGATTGCCGATGTACTTCCAGCGCAACTGCGCGCAGTCCGAGGCCCGCTACACCTTGTTGCCGGATGGCGATATGTCGGTGTTCAACCGCTGTCTGACCAGCGACTGGAAGTGGGAAGAAGCCAAGGGCACCGCTACGCCGCAAGTGCCGGGCAAGACCGACAAGCTCAGGGTGGAATTCAATAACTGGTTTACCGCGCTGTTGCCGGGCGTCGCCAAGGGCGACTACTGGGTGTTGTATGTCAGCGATGATTACAAGACTGCCCTCGTCGGCAGCCCGAGCCGGCGCTATATGTGGATCTTGTCGCGCACGCCGACGGTCAGCGCCGACACCCGCGAAGACCTGCTGAGCAGGGCACGGCAGCAGGGCTATGACACCACGCGCCTGATCTGGCGCACGTCGGACAAGCAGATGGCGAAGACCTCGCAATAACTCTGGATCAGCACAAATCCAATTGTGGGAGGGGGCAAGTCGAATCGTCGCACCGCCCCTCCCACATTTGTTATGGGTTGCCTGTTAACCGAGTAACTCTCTCAAAACCTGGGTAAACGCCCGGCTGCTCTCTTCTTCAGCGGCATGCCGCCCGTCGCGCACCACCCACTTGCCGTTGACCAGCACATCACGCACCTGGCGATCACCACCGGCGAACAGCCAGCGATTGAGAATCCCGTCTTCGGTCGCCGTCGCCAGGTATGGATCGTTTCCGTCCAGCACCAGCCAATCGGCGCGCTTGCCCACTTCCAGCCGCCCGATCGGTTGCCCCAGCGCCTGGGCGCCGCCGTCCAGTGCGGCATCGAACAGCGTGCGGCCGACCATCGGTTGGTCGTGGCGATACAGGCGATTGCGCCGCTGATCGCGCAGGCGTTGGCCGTATTCCAGCCAGCGCAGTTCTTCCACCACGCTCAGCGACACATGGCTGTCGGAACCAATACCCAGGCGCCCGCCTTGAGCGAGGAAATCCACCGCCGGAAAAATCCCGTCGCCCAGGTTGGCTTCGGTGGTCAGGCACAAACCGGCAATCGCGCGGCTGTTGGCCATGCGCGTCACTTCCTCGGGGTCGGCATGGGTGGCGTGTACCAGGCACCAGCGCTCATCGACGTCGACGTTGTCATACAGCCATTGCAGCGGGCGTTTGCCGCTCCAGGCCAGGCAGTCGTCGACTTCTTTCTGTTGCTCGGCGATGTGGATATGCACCGGGCAGGCCTTGTCGCTGGCAGCCAGCACGTCTGTGATCTGTTGCGGCGTGACGGCGCGCAGGGAGTGGAAGCACAAGCCCAGTTGCTGCGCCGGCTGTGCGGCGAGGATCGGTTTCAGGCGCGCCTGCAGCTCCAGATAATGTTCGCCGCTGTTGATAAACCGCCGCTGTCCTTCATTGGGTGCCTGGCCGCCAAACCCGGAGTGGCTGTAGAGCACCGGCAGCAATGTCAGGCCAATCCCGCTGCTGGCGGCCGCCTGGCTGATCTGCCGCGACAGTTCCGCGCGGTCGGCATATGGCTGGCCGCTGACGTCGTGGTGGACGTAATGAAATTCCGCGACCGAGGTGTAACCGGCCTTGAGCATCTCGATATACAACTGGCGCGCGATGATCTGCAGTTGTTCCGGATTGATCTTGCCGACCATGCGGTACATCAGCTCGCGCCAGGTCCAGAAGCTGTCGTTCGGGTTGCCGGCCACTTCGGCCAGGCCCGCCATGGCGCGCTGGAATGCATGGGAGTGCAGGTTCGGCATGCCCGCCAACACCGGCCCCCTGAGCCGTTCGGCACCGTCTGCGCTGGCATTGGCCGCGACGTGGGTCAGCAGGCCATCAACGCCGACTTCAAGGCGTACATCGTTGGCCCATCCATCAGGCAGCAGTGCGCGTTCGGCAAAGAAAACGGACATGTTCAGGGCACCCCGGTCGTGTGTTTATTTGTATATACATATACAGACGTTTGCCTGCTCGGTAAACTCCGGCAATCTATGCATCTTTTTCCCCTGCAAGGATTCCCCGTGCCGACTCCGCCCGCCAAGTCTTCACTGGCTGCCCACCTGGACGAAAGTCCGGCGCCCTTGTATGCCCGCGTCAAACAAATGATCAGCCAGCAGATCCTCAGCGGCAACTGGCCGCCCCATTACCGCGTGCCGTCGGAGAGTGAACTGGTCAGCCAGCTGGGTTTCAGCCGCATGACCATCAACCGCGCCCTGCGTGAACTCACCGCCGAAGGGCTGCTGGTACGCATGCAAGGCGTCGGCACGTTCGTCGCCGAGCCCAAGAGCCAGTCGGCGCTGTTTGAAGTGCATAACATTGCCGATGAGATCGCCGCCCGCGGCCATCGGCATACCTGCCAGGTCATCACCCTGGGCGAAGAGGCGGCCGGTTCCGAGCGCGCCGTCGCCCTGGAAATGCGTGAAGGCGGACGGGTATTCCACTCGCTGATCGTTCACTTTGAAAACGATATTCCGGTGCAAATCGAAGACCGCTTCGTCAACGCCCTGGTCGCGCCGGAATACCTGCAGCAGGATTTCACCCAGCAAACCCCCTACGCCTATTTGAACCAGGTCGCACCGTTGACCGAGGGCGAGCATGTGGTCGAAGCGATCCTCGCCGATGCCGCCGAGTGCAAGTTGCTGCAGATCGAACCGAGCGAGCCGTGCCTGTTGATTCGTCGACGCACCTGGTCCGGTCGCCAGCCGGTGACCGCCGCGCGCTTGATCCACCCCGGTTCCCGTCACAGCCTGGAAGGACGCTTCAGTAAATGAGTGCAGTGACCGTCTGGCGCGCCGCCAATTACGTGCGTATGCCGTGGAAAAACGGCGGCGGCAGCACCGAAGAAATCAGCCGCGATGGCGGCCATGGCCTGGAGGGCTTTGGCTGGCGCCTGTCGATTGCCGATATCGGCGAGTCGGGCGGGTTTTCCTCCTTCGCCGGCTATCAACGCGTGATCACGGTGATCAACGGTGCGGGCATGGTCCTGACCGTGGACGGCGAGGAGCAGCGGGGGTTGTTGCCGCTGCAAGCGTTCGCGTTCAAGGGCGACAGCCAGGTGTCGTGTCGCCTGATCAGTGGGCCGATCCGCGATTTCAACCTGATCTATTCACCCCAGCGTTACCATGCGCGGTTGCAGTGGGTCGATGGGATGCAGCGCTTTTTCAGCACCGCGCAGACGGTGCTGGTGTTCAGCGTGGCCGATGAGGTGACGGTGCTCGGCCAGGTGTTGGGTCATCATGATTGCCTGCAGGTGGACGGTAATGCTGGTTTGCTGGATATCTCCATCACTGGCCGTTGCTGCATCATCGAACTGACTGCACGCGGTTAAAAAATGTGGGAGGGGGCTTGCCCCCGATTGCGGTGGGTCAGCTATAGATAAGCTGACTGGTCCACCGCTATCGGGGGCAAGCCCCCTCCCACATTTGTTTCTCCACTGTTCTTGCGATCTGTTTCCAGCCTTCCGCACCACTTTGTTACCGAACGCCCCAGCGTGGCGCAATACCACCCTGACGTGGCAAACCGGCCTCGCTGTAAAACCGCCCCCCGAGAAATTTCATCACGCCTCGAAGCCTTAATTTCCAAGGCTCGCGCACGCCTGTGCAAACAATCGCGCCTGCACTCCAGGAAAGTTGGCCGTTCGATTGCATATGCTTGTATGTACAAGTAAAGGTGTGTGCGTAAGAGTCGACTTCGCACGCATCCAGTTCGCGCATCGATCGCTGAGGAGTTCTGGTTGTGACCGATTTTTCTAACGCTAAGCCTACAAAATACCGAGACGTCGAAATCCGCGCCGCGCGCGGTAACACGCTCACCGCCAAAAGCTGGCTGACCGAAGCGCCGCTGCGCATGCTGATGAACAACCTTGACCCGCAAGTGGCCGAAAACCCGAAAGAGCTGGTGGTGTATGGCGGCATCGGCCGTGCGGCGCGTAACTGGGAGTGCTATGACCAGATTGTCGAGAGCCTCACCAACCTGAACGATGACGAAACCCTGCTGGTGCAGTCAGGCAAACCGGTCGGTGTGTTCAAGACCCACCGCAATGCCCCGCGTGTGCTGATCGCCAACTCCAACCTGGTGCCGCACTGGGCCAGTTGGGAACACTTCAACGAACTGGATGCCAAGGGCCTGGCCATGTACGGCCAGATGACCGCCGGCAGCTGGATCTACATCGGCAGCCAGGGCATCGTCCAGGGCACCTACGAAACCTTCGTCGAGGCCGGTCGCCAGCATTACGACAGCAACCTCAAAGGCCGTTGGGTACTGACCGCCGGCCTCGGCGGCATGGGCGGCGCGCAGCCGCTGGCCGCGACTCTGGCCGGCGCATGCTCGCTGAACATTGAATGCCAGCAGGTCAGCATCGATTTCCGCCTGAACAGCCGTTATGTCGACGAACAGGCCAGCGACCTCGACGACGCCCTGGCGCGCATCGCCAAGTACACCCAGGAAGGCAAAGCGATCTCCATCGCCCTGCTGGGCAACGCCGCCGAAATCCTGCCGGAACTGGTCAAGCGCGGCGTGCGCCCGGACATGGTCACCGACCAGACCAGCGCCCACGACCCTCTCAACGGCTACCTGCCGGCCGGCTGGACCTGGGACGAATACCGCGCCCGCGCCAAGACCGAACCGGCGGCCGTGATCAAGGCCGCCAAGCAGTCGATGGCCGTTCACGTCAAAGCGATGTTGGACTTTCAGAAACAAGGCATCCCGACCTTCGACTACGGCAACAACATCCGTCAGATGGCGCAAGAAGAGGGCGTGGAAAACGCGTTCGACTTCCCAGGCTTCGTACCGGCCTACATCCGCCCGCTGTTCTGCCGTGGCATCGGCCCGTTCCGCTGGGCCGCGCTGTCGGGCGACCCGCAAGACATCTACAAGACCGACGCTAAAGTCAAAGAGCTGATCCCCGACGACGCGCACCTGCACAACTGGCTGGACATGGCCCGCGAACGCATCAGCTTCCAGGGTCTGCCGGCGCGTATCTGCTGGGTCGGCCTGGGCCAACGCGCCAAGCTGGGCCTGGCGTTCAACGAAATGGTGCGCAGCGGTGAGCTGTCCGCGCCGGTGGTGATCGGCCGCGACCACCTCGACTCCGGCTCGGTGGCCAGCCCCAACCGCGAAACCGAATCCATGCAGGACGGCTCCGACGCCGTGTCCGACTGGCCGCTGCTCAACGCCTTGCTCAACACCGCCAGCGGCGCGACCTGGGTCTCGCTGCACCACGGCGGCGGTGTGGGCATGGGCTTCTCGCAGCACTCGGGGATGGTGATCGTCTGCGACGGCACCGACGAAGCGGCCGAGCGGATTGCCCGCGTGCTGCACAACGACCCGGCCACCGGGGTGATGCGTCATGCCGATGCGGGTTACCAGATCGCGATCGATTGCGCCAAAGAGCAGGGCTTGAACCTGCCGATGATCAAGTAACGACTGGCTCGGTTTCTGTGGGAGCTGGCTTGCCTGCGATTGCATCACCGCGGTCTACCCGAAAGACCGCGTCGCCCGCATCGCAGGCAAGCCAGCTCCCACAGAAGAGCAATCAGTACCCAAAACAATCCATCAGAGGTTGAACACACATGGCTGCAAATGACGCGCGTGCAAGCACCACCCCGTTGATCGAAAGGCGTTCGATCGACTACATCCCGGAAGCGGAAAGACACGGACGTCTGTTTAGCCAGTTCACTCTATGGATGGGCGCCAACCTGCAAATCACTGCGATCGTCACCGGGGCCCTGGCCGTGGTGCTGGGCGGTGATGTGTTCTGGTCGTTGATCGGCCTGTTGATCGGCCAACTGCTCGGCGGCAGCGTCATGGCGTTGCACGCGGCGCAAGGGCCCAAGCTTGGTCTGCCGCAGATGATCTCCAGCCGGGTGCAGTTCGGGGTTTATGGCGCGGCCATCCCGATCGTGCTGGTGTGTTTGATGTATCTGGGGTTCACCGCCACCGGCACCGTGCTTTCCGGTCAGGCGCTGGGCCAGTTGTTCGGCGTCAGCGACAGCGTCGGTATCCTTGTCTTTGCCAGTGTCATCGTGCTGGTCACGGTGCTCGGCTACCGCGTGATCCACTTCATCGGCCGGGTCGCCAGCGTCATTGGTGTGATTGCCTTTGTCTACCTGTTCAGCCGTCTGATGAGCCAGGCCGACATTGGCGCGCTGCTGCAAATCCGTCACTTCAGTTGGAGCAGCTTCCTGCTCGCGGTGTCGCTCGCAGCCTCCTGGCAAATCGCCTTCGGCCCTTACGTGGCGGACTATTCGCGCTACCTGCCGAGCCAGACGTCCTCGCTGAAAACCTTCCTGGCCGCCGGCGCGGGGTCGGTGATCGGCGCACAGGTGGCGATGGTCCTCGGTGTGTTTGCCGCCGCCCTGTCCAACGGGCAATTCGCCGGTCATGAAGTGGCCTACATCGTCGGTTTGGGCGGTACGGGGGCCACCGCCGCGCTGCTGTATTTCAGCATCGCGTTCGGCAAGGTCACCATCTCCACGCTGAACTCCTACGGCAGCTTCATGTGCATTGCCACCATCATCAGCGGCTTCCGGGGGCGCCTGCAGGTCACGCGCTTGCAGCGTCTGGTTTTTGTGCTGGCCATCGTCGGTACGGCGACTCTGATCGCGTTGCTCGGCCAGCACTCGTTCCTCGGTGCGTTCAAGTCTTTCATCCTGTTCCTGCTGGCGTTCTTTACGCCCTGGAGCGCGATCAACCTGGTGGACTACTACTGCATCACCCGCGAGCGTTATGACGTGACGGCGCTGGCCGATCCGGACGGGCGCTATGGGCGTTGGAACCTGCTCGGTATCAGCGTCTATGTGTTCGGTGTGCTGGTGCAATTGCCGTTCATCTCCACCAAGTTCTACACCGGTCCGCTGGTGGCCGCCCTGGGTGATGTGGATATTTCCTGGATCATCGGTCTGATAATTCCCGCAGTTCTGTATTACGTGTGTGCGAAAAAATGGCACAGCGCCGTGCCCGATCAACTGATTCTGCCGGTCGAGCAGGACAGCGTTGTACCTGCCCCAGCCAGCGGCGCCAGTCGCTCTGCGGCGCGGGCCTGATTGGACGTGGACCGGGCAGGATGCCTCTTGACTGCCGTAAGCCAACTCATGATTAGGAGCGTCACACAATGAAATCGAACAAGACCCTGCTGACCACATTGCTGTCCATGGGCTTGCTGGCAAGCGCCGGTGCCCAGGCGGCCGGTTGGTGCGAGTCCGGTAAACCGGTGAAATTCGCCGGCCTGAACTGGGAAAGCGGCATGTTGCTCACTGACATCCTGCAAACCGTTATGGAAAAGGGCTACGACTGCAAGACCGACAGCCTGCCGGGTAATTCGATCACCATGGAAAACGCCCTGAGCAGCAATGACATTCAAGTGTTTGCCGAAGAGTGGGTCGGCCGCAGCGAGGTGTGGAACAAGGCCGAGAAGGCCGGCAAGGTCGTCGGTGTCGGCGCGCCGATTGTCGGTGCGATCGAAGGCTGGTATGTGCCGCGTTACGTGATCGAAGGCGATGCCAAGCGCAAGCTGGAAGCCAAGGCGCCGGGCCTGAAAAACATCGCCGACCTGGCCAAGTACGCCGCGGTGTTCAAGGACCAGGAAGAGCCGTCCAAAGGCCGCTTCTATAATTGCCCGGCCGGCTGGACCTGCGAGCTGGACAACAGCGCGATGCTCAAGAGCTACGGCCTGGAGAGCAGCTACACCAACTTCCGTCCTGGCACCGGCCCGGCGCTGGATGCGGCGGTGCTGTCGAGCTACAAGCGCGGCGAGCCGATCCTGTTCTACTACTGGTCGCCAACGCCGCTGATGGGCCAGGTCGACCTGGTCAAGCTGGAAGAAAAACCCGGCGTGGATAAGAGCGTGAGCATCAAGGTCGGCCTGTCCAAGACCTTCCACGAACAGGCACCGGAACTGGTGGCCGTGCTGGAAAAGGTCAACCTGCCCATCGACCTGCTGAACCAGAACCTGGGGCGCATGGCCAAGGAGCGAATCGAGTCGCCGAAACTGGCGAAACTATTCCTCAAGGAACACCCTGAAATCTGGCACGCCTGGGTGAGCGAAGACGCCGCCAAGAAAATCGACGCGGCCTTGTAGGTCATGCGCGCCCGACTACCCTGAGGGGCAGCCGGGCGCCTGGCCACAACCCACTGGATCGAGAGCACGCTATGTTTCCTGAGAGTTTTACGTTTTCCATCGCCGACTGGGTCAACGGTTGGGTGGATTCGCTGGTGACCAACTACGGCGATGTGTTCCGGCACATCTCCGACACCCTGCTATGGGCCATCGTCAACCTCGAGGGCCTGCTGCGCGCCGCGCCCTGGTGGCTGATGCTGGCCATCGTCGGCGCCGTGGCCTGGCACGCCACGCGCAAGGTGGTGACTACCGCGGTGATCGTCGGCCTGTTGTTCCTGGTGGGCGCGGTCGGCCTGTGGGACAAACTGATGCAGACCCTGGCCCTGATGCTGGTCGCTACGCTGATCTCGGTGCTGATCGGCATTCCGCTGGGCATCCTGTCGGCGCGCAGCAATCGCCTGCGTTCGGTGTTGATGCCGCTGCTCGACATCATGCAAACCATGCCCAGCTTCGTGTACCTGATCCCGGTGCTGATGCTGTTCGGCCTGGGCAAGGTGCCGGCGATTTTCGCCACGGTGATCTACGCCGCGCCGCCGCTGATCCGCCTGACCGACCTGGGGATTCGCCAGGTCGACGGCGAAGTCATGGAAGCCATCAACGCCTTCGGCGCCAATCGCTGGCAACAGCTGTTCGGCGTGCAACTGCCGCTGGCGCTGCCGAGCATCATGGCTGGCATCAACCAGACCACCATGATGGCGTTGTCGATGGTGGTGATCGCCTCGATGATCGGCGCCCGCGGCCTGGGCGAAGATGTCCTTGTCGGCATCCAGACCCTCAACGTCGGCCGCGGCCTTGAAGCCGGGCTGGCCATCGTGATTCTCGCCGTGGTCATCGACCGCATCACCCAGGCCTATGGTCGTCCACGGCATGAGGCGAGCAAATGACTACTGTCAGCAAAATCGAAGTGAAAAACGTCTTCAAGATCTTCGGCAACCGCGCCAAGGACGCGCTGGCGCTGATCGGCCAGGGCAAGACCAAGGATCAGGTGCTGGCCGAGACCGGTTGCGTGGTCGGCGTCAACGACCTGTCCCTGAGCGTCGGCACCGGCGAGATCTTTGTGATCATGGGCCTGTCGGGCTCGGGGAAATCGACCCTGGTGCGCCACTTCAATCGCCTGATCGACCCCACCAGCGGCGCGATCCTGGTGGACGGCGAAGACATCCTGCAACTGGACATGCAAGCCCTGCGCGAATTCCGTCGACACAAGATCAGCATGGTGTTCCAGAGCTTCGGCCTGCTGCCCCACAAGAACGTGCTCGACAACGTCGCCTACGGCCTGAAAGTGCGCGGCGAAACCAAGCAGGTCTGCACCGAGCGCGCGCTGCACTGGATCGAAACCGTGGGCCTCAAAGGCTACGAAAACAAATACCCGCACCAGCTCTCCGGCGGCATGCGCCAGCGGGTCGGCCTGGCCCGCGCCCTCGCGGCAGACACCGACATCATCCTGATGGACGAAGCCTTCAGCGCCCTCGACCCGCTGATCCGCGCCGAGATGCAGGACCAGTTGCTCGAACTGCAAAAGACCCTGCACAAGACCATCGTGTTCATCACCCACGACCTCGACGAGGCGGTGCGTATCGGCAACCGCATTGCGATCCTCAAGGACGGCAAGCTGATCCAGGTCGGCACGCCGCGGGAGATTTTGCATTCGCCGGCGGATGAGTATGTGGATCGGTTCGTTCAGCGGCGGGCGGCGGTGGTTTGATCCGGATTATGTGGGGAGGCTGCTGGCCTCATCGGGAGCAAGCTCCCTCCCACAGGGGGATGCATTCCAAAGGTGGGAGGGGGCTTGCTCCCGATAGGGCCAGTAACGCTGCACAAGAACTCAAGAAGGTATGAAGATGTCCCAGGCAGCAAAAATCATCATCGCCGACACCCCCCTGCGCTGGCAGGACGTGGTCGCCGTGGCCCGCTTCGGCGCGGTGCTCGAACTCTCGGGCCAGGCTTGGGCGCGCATCGACAATGCCCAGGCCATTGTGCAGCGCATCGTCGCCAGCGGTGAGCGCGCCTACGGCGTGAACACCGGCCTGGGTGCGCTGTGCAATGTGCCGCTGGAGGGCGCGCAACTGAGCCAACTGTCGCGCAACACGCTGTTGAGCCACGCCTGTGGCGTCGGCCCGGTGCTCAGCGACGAACAGACCCGCGCGATCATCTGCGCGGCGATCATCAACTACAGCCACGGCAAATCCGGCCTGCATCCGCAGGTGGTGCATGCGCTGCTGGCGCTGCTCAACCACGGCATCACGCCGCAGGTGCCGTCCCAGGGTTCGGTGGGTTACCTGACCCATATGGCCCATGTCGGCGTGGCGTTGCTGGGGATTGGCGACGTGAGCTACCGCGGCCGGATCGTCCCGGCGCAACAGGCCCTGAGCGCAGAAGGCTTGCAGCCGGTGGTGCTCGGCGCCAAGGACGGCCTGTGCCTGGTCAACGGCACGCCGTGCATGACCGGCCTGAGCTGCCTGGCCCTGGCCGACGCCCATCAACTGTTGCAATGGGCCGACGTGATCGGCGCCATGAGTTTCGAGGCCCAGCGCGGCCAGATCGATGCCTTCGACGCCGAAATCATCGCCCTCAAACCGCACCCCGGCATGCAGCAGGTCGGTATCAACCTGCGTGCGTTGCTCGACGGCAGTGAAGTGATCGCCAGCAGCCAGGGCATCCGCACCCAGGACGCGCTGAGCATCCGCTCGATCCCGCAGATCCACGGCGCGGCGCGCGACCAGGTGGAACACGCGACCCGCCAGATCGAGACCGAACTCAACAGCGCCACCGACAACCCGCTGCTGCTCGGCACGCCGCACAGCTATCGCGTGGTGTCCCAGGCCAACCCGCACGGGCAGTCCGTGGCGCTGGCCGCTGATATGCTGGCGATTGCCATGGCCGAGATCGGCTCGGTCGCCGAACGTCGTCTGGACCGCCTGATCAACCCCCACGTCAGCGGCTTGCCGGCGTTTTTGGTGAGCGACCCGGGGGTCAACTCCGGGATGATGATCGTGCAGTACGTCGCCGCTTCCCTGTGCGCGCAGAACCGCCAGTTGGCGCAGCCGGCGGTGCTCGACAATTTCGTCACCTCGGGCCTGCAGGAAGATCACCTGAGCATGGGCACCAACGCCGCGCTCAAGCTGCACCAACTGTTGGCCAACGTTACCCAGATCCTCGCCATCGAGTACCTGCTGGCGGCCCAGGCCTTCGAGTTTCTCAAGGACCAGCGTTTCGGCGCGGGCACCGACCGCGCCTGGCGCTTGTTGCGTGAACAGGTCGCGCCTTACGCGCAAGACCGCTGGCTGGCGCCAGACATCGCGACCGCCGCCGCGTTGCTCAAGCACAGCGCTTTGCTGCAGCAGACTTTTCCCGAATTGCACTGAACAATAATTTCCAAGGAGCATGAATGTGACTGCGCTAACTCTGATTCCGGGCCAACTGAGCCTTGCCCAACTGCGGGCCATCTACCAGCAGCCGGTAACGATCAATCTGGATGACAGCGCCACTGCGCAGATCGACGCCAGTGTGGCCTGCGTGGAGCAGATTCTCGCCGAGAACCGCACCGCCTACGGCATCAACACCGGTTTCGGCCTGCTGGCCTCGACCCGCATCGCCAGCGAAGACCTGGAAAACCTCCAGCGTTCCCTGGTGCTGTCCCACGCCGCCGGCGTCGGTGAGCCGATCAGCGATGCGCTGGTGCGGCTGGTCATGGTGCTCAAGGTCAACAGCCTGAGCCGTGGGTTTTCCGGGATTCGCCGCCAGGTGATCGACGCGCTGATCGCGCTGATCAACGCCGAGGTGTACCCGCACATCCCGCTCAAAGGCTCGGTCGGTGCCTCCGGTGACTTGGCGCCCTTGGCCCATATGTCCCTGGTGCTGCTCGGCGAAGGCAAGGCGCGCTACCAAGGCGAATGGCTGGAGGCGACTGCTGCGCTGAAAATCGCCGGTCTCACCCCGCTGACCCTGGCCGCCAAGGAAGGCCTGGCGCTGCTCAACGGCACCCAGGTGTCCACAGCGTATGCGCTGCGGGGCTTGTTCGAGGGCGAGGATCTGTTCGCCGGTGCCCTCGCGTGCGGCAGCCTCACCGTGGAAGCGGTGCTGGGTTCGCGCTCGCCGTTCGATGCGCGCATTCACGCCGCGCGCGGCCAGCGTGGGCAGATCGATTCGGCGGCGGCTTACCGCGACCTGCTGGGCGAAAGCAGCCAGGTGTCGCAGTCGCACCAGAACTGCGACAAGGTGCAAGACCCTTATTCCCTGCGCTGCCAGCCACAAGTCATGGGCGCCTGCCTGACCCAGTTCCGCCAGGCCGCCGAGGTGCTGGTGATCGAGGCCAACGCGGTGTCGGATAACCCGCTGGTATTCGCCGCCGAAGGCGACGTGATCTCCGGCGGCAACTTCCACGCCGAACCGGTGGCCATGGCCGCCGACAACATGGCGCTGGCCATCGCTGAAATCGGCTCGCTGAGCGAGCGGCGTATTTCGTTGATGATGGACAAGCACATGTCGCAACTGCCGCCGTTCCTGGTGGGCAATGGCGGGGTGAACTCCGGTTTCATGATCGCCCAGGTGACCGCCGCGGCACTCGCCAGCGAAAACAAGGCACTCGCCCATCCCCACAGCGTCGACAGCCTGCCGACCTCGGCCAACCAGGAAGACCATGTGTCGATGGCTCCGGCTGCGGGCAAGCGCTTGTGGGAAATGGCTGAAAACGTTCGGGGCATCCTGGCGGTGGAATGGCTGGCGGCGTGCCAGGGCCTGGACCTGCGCGAAGGCCTGAAGACCTCGCCGAAGCTGGAAAAAGCGCGCGCTACCCTGCGTGGCAAAGTGGCGTTCTACGACAAAGACCGCTTCTTCGCCCCGGACATCATCGCCGCCACTGAACTGCTCGCCAGCCGCTGCCTGAATGAACTGGTGCCGGCCAAGTTGCTGCCGAGCCTTTGAAAAACCCTCCGCCCCTGTAGGAGCGAGCTTGCTCGCGAAGAACCCCCAGGCGCCGCGAGCTATCAAGTAGCACGCGTTATCGTTGAGGTTTTTCGCGAGCAAGCTCGCTCCTACAGGCAACAGCGACCACCTTGGGAGGCATTGATGAAAGTCCTTTGGCAACACTGCCACATCGCAACCATGGCCCACGGCAATTACTCGATCATCGAGGATGCCGCCCTGGTCACTGCCGGTTCGCTGATCGAGTGGATCGGCCCGCGCAGCGAAATGCCGGCTGCGGATTACGCCCAGGTGCATGACCTGCACGGCGCGTGGGTCACCCCCGGGCTGATCGACTGTCACACCCACACGGTGTTCGGCGGTAACCGCAGTGGTGAATTCGAGCAACGCCTTCAAGGCGTCAGCTACGCCGACATCGCCGCCCAGGGCGGCGGTATTGCCAGCACCGTGCGCGCCACCCGCGCCGCCAGCGAGGATGAACTGTTCGAAAGCGCCCACAAGCGCCTGCGCAGTTTGCTGCGCGACGGCGTGACCACGGTGGAGATCAAATCCGGCTACGGCCTCGACCTGGCCAACGAGCGCAAGTTGCTGCGGGTGATTCGGCGCCTCGGCGATGCGCTGCCGGTCAGCGTGCGCGCCACCTGCCTGGCCGCCCATGCGTTGCCGCCGGAGTACGAGGACCGCGCCGACGCCTACATCGATCACATCTGCAGCGAAATGCTCCCGGCCCTGGCCGCGGAAGGGCTGGTGGACGCGGTGGATGCGTTTTGCGAATACCTGGCGTTCTCGCCGGCGCAGGTGGAGCGTGTGTTCAAGGTCGCGCGGCAACTCGGCCTGCCGGTGAAGCTGCACGCCGAGCAACTGTCGTCGCTGCACGGTTCCAGCCTGGCCGCGCGTTACCAGGCGCTGTCGGCGGATCACCTGGAGTTCATGACCGAAGACGACGCCATCGCCATGGCCGCTGCCGGTACCGTCGCGGTGCTGCTGCCGGGCGCGTTCTACTTCCTGCGCGAAACCCAACTGCCGCCGATGGACGCCCTGCGCAAGCACGGGGTGAAGATCGCCATCGCCAGCGACCTCAACCCCGGTACTTCACCGGCCTTGTCGGTGCGCCTGATGCTGAACATGGCCTGCACCCTGTTCCGCATGACCCCGGAAGAAGCCCTTGCCGGCGCCACCCAACATGCCGCCACCGCGCTGGGCATGGGCGATACCCATGGCTCGCTGGAAGTGGGCAAGGTCGCCGACTTTGTCGCCTGGCAGATCGATCGTCCCGCCGACCTGGCCTACTGGCTGGGCGGCGAGCTTGAAAAACGCGTCGTGCGCCACGGCGTCGATGTCACTGTTTAAGGAGTCGCACTGTGGATAACGTTCTGAACTTCAAACAAGGCCGCGTGCCGCTGCTGATCAGCATGCCCCACGCCGGCCTGCGCCTGACGCCTGCCGTGCAGGCCGGGCTGATCCCCGAGGCACAAAGCCTGCCGGACACCGATTGGCATATCCCCACGCTGTATGACTTTGCCGAAGAACTCGGCGCCAGCACCCTGGCGGCGGAGTACTCGCGGTTTGTCATCGACCTGAACCGGCCCTCCGACGACACGCCGCTGTACGCCGGCGCCACCACTGGTTTGTACCCGTCGATCCTGTTCGATGGTGTGCCATTGTTCCGCGAAGGCCTGGCGCCATCCAGGGAAGAGCGCGCCACCTACCTCGAGCAGATCTGGATGCCGTATCACCGCACCCTGCAAGACGAACTGGCGCGGCTCAAGGCCGAATTCGGCTACGCACTGTTGTTCGACGCACATTCGATCCGCTCGGTGATCCCGCACCTGTTCGACGGCAAACTGCCGGACTTCAACCTCGGCACCTTCAACAACGCCGCCTGCGACCCTGGGCTGGCCAGCCAACTGGAAGCCATCTGCGCCGCGCATCCGCAGTACACCCATGTGCTCAACGGACGCTTCAAGGGCGGGCATATCACCCGGCATTACGGCAACCCGGCGCAGAACATTCATGCCGTGCAGTTGGAGTTGTGCCAGAGCACGTATATGGAAGAGTTCGAGCCGTTTCGTTATCGCGAGGATCTGGCGGGGCCGACGCGGGGGGTGTTGAAGCAGTTGTTGGACGGTTTTCTGGGGTGGGGGCAGAAGCGTTACTGCTGAAGTAGGTGGTCTATAGACGTATCGTAGGAACCAGGTGGTGCAATGGTTGCGGTCTCTCCTGGATAAAATGTAGGCGGTTTGCTACTGCCTACGTAGTCCGCGTCTTTATTAATAACGCGAGCGCTAAGGCATTAAAGCCTCTTGCTAATCTGCGTCCCCGCATCGTTGATAGCAAGGTAGGACTTAGGTGTCTCAAGAAGGAGAGTTTAGTGTTGTCATAAGCCAAGTGCAGATGGCAGCAATTTTGGAGCGTGAATCTTTGAGTGCCACTGAAATTGCGACTAATCGTATATTTGGAGGTTTGCGTATTGTTGGTGGGATTATCGAGTTGGGAGGAGCTGGCGTGCTCTGTGCAATACCCGAACCTACGATGATCACTAAGGTGGGATGTGCTGCCATGGGCATTCACGCTGCCGACCAATTGGCAGCGGGCAGCGCCCAATTGCTAACAGGCCTTACCGTTGACTCTTATGCCTATAAATCTGGTCAGGCAATGGCAAACGGCTTAGGCGCGTCTGCGCAAGTGGGGCAGGGGATGGGATTGGCTATGGAGTTCGCCGTTCCGCTCTCCGTTGCTAATCTCTACAACGCTTTCAGAGTTTCCTCCATCCGAGCAGGGCGGATGACACTGAACGTCAGTGAGCGACCGTTGCATGCACCTAAGAGTCTCGGGGGCGGACATGCCTATAGCGTTCATGTCGACAAGCCACTTGAGTTTTTGCAAAAGAGGGCGCTGAAAATGCCTGGGGCCGAGAGCATTTCCACGTTCGGTAATGCTGAGAAGGCAGAATGGGCTGTCAGTCAGGTATTGCAAAGGAACAAACTCAAAGTAATCTTCATGTCGAAAGTTAAGATGCGCTCAAGTGTATACACCCTTGAGGCGGATCTTGGTCAAATCGTGGGTTGGGGCATTCGCCCACGATCGCCTGCAACCGTCATTGAGATGACTAAAGTGCGAGTGGTCATAAAATATGCAGAATTCAACAATATGCCCATGTATATTTTGACGGCGTTCCCAATCCTTTGAGGCAGTCAATGGCTTACGGGTATCTAGAAAGCTTCATGTATGGTGAAGTGGCAGATGGCGTAGGCGCATGGCTCGTCGACGCCGAGTCAAACGTCGCGCCTACGGCGCTTTCGGATATTGTGAAGGGGTATGTTGATAGCCGATCACGCTTCGCATCTTTTATGCTCAAAAGAGATATTGGACGCTACCTGAAAGCAAACCTCACCGCTACGGGCCTGAAAAACGCCGCTCCGTTTGACTATGAGCTTTGCTTTTCCGAGCAGTATTTTGGCTGTAGTAATCAACAGTTCTTGCAGCAGGTCTCTCAGTTACTTGATGTAAATCTCAAGCGTACTAAGTGGCGAAACGTAAAACGTTTTTTGAAATGGCGCTGAGATGCCATGTTGATGATCTTGCTGCTTCTACGGTCAGACTTCGTCCGCTGCGAGAAGATGGGTTGTTGGAGCCTTCAGGGTCAGCCCCCTATCAACACGACCGGTGGCGTCGTAGTGAGGAGTTGGCGGTGTGGGTCTGGATCAGGTTGCGAGTTCGTCGTAGTGATGGTTTAGGTTGCCAGCGGCGCTTTGTTCGGTGAGCAGTTGGCCCAGTGGGTCGTAGACGTATTCGGTGCGGTCGTCATCGGTCATTTCTGAGTGAATTGTAGGACTGATCCCAAAGGCCGGTTGAGCCCCGGCCAGCGCGAGGGCGACCACGATTCTAAAAGTCATAAACCCAAAGCTCACTAAATACAAAGTCGAGATCAAAATGATCGGTCAACGAATCGAAGTCATCGTATTCCTCCGGCAGCGAGAGGCCTATGCCGTTGACTTGGTCAATTTGTACGAAACCCGCCCACGCCACTTGCTCTTTGGAGAGCCTTAGGACATCGGCTACAGTCATTCCCGGCCATAGCATATTTTCATAATTACCCTTGAAAGCAGTATTGCAAGAGATAGCAGAAATGACGCCATCGACGCCGTGATACGCCGTAATAAACCCGTTGTCGATGGTGAATGAATCGGGGCTGTTATGGGTTTTGTACTTATCTGACAGACGTGCTTGTACTTGTGTAATGCTTTCTCCAATGGCTATTCCGCCGATCGAAACTTTTGGCACTATTACGTTAGTCAAATTCATAACTATCTCTATTTCGGAGCATTCACTAATGCCCCGTCTACAAAAACTGGACTATCGACAATTTTTTCGTACTTTACAAAATCTGTTGGAACTACGCGTCCTTGGACTTCCCCATTCCGGTAGACTTTCCAGTAGCTGGGTTGGTGGACGCCTCCGCCCGGATGGTAGTCCAGGACATCCTTGTTTCCGGGTTTTGTCGTCCTAGTAACTTGGGTGTGCTGAGTCTTGTTGGTGTTCAAATTTGTGATGCTTTTGGTATAGCCTTTTTTCAATAACGACGCTTCAACTTGCTGTGTAGTGGTCACTGAGGCGTTTTGCCGGAAAGCTTGCTCGTCCATTTTTTAGAAATGTTTCTCCCTCTATTAAAGGCTTTAATGCAAGTTGGCCCGAGGGGGGCTACCCATTCGATTGGATTTTTGCATAGGCATAGAGGTTAATCCCCCCCATCAACCCAATCGGATCCGGCGTCGTAAACCGCCCCACATCCGGGTCATAAAACCTGAACGTATTGAAGTGCAACCCCGTCTCCCGATCCAGATACTGCCCCAGTCTAGACTTGTTTTTCTGTGTACATGTAAAATACATCTTCCGAGCAGTAGAATACTTTTCTCTTTTGATGTGCTTGGATTGGAGAAATTAATAACTCCCTCAATTCATCTGAATCTATGGCCTCAAAAATAAAATTCAACAAGTCGTCCTTTTTTGCTTTATACAACCTTCCTTTGAAGATTGTTTTTTTTCCTTTGCGTGCGGTTAAATTATGTGCCACGTAGTAGCAGTCCGAATTTAAATATGACTTCATATCTGCAAGCGAGTCGAAAATTTTTACCATATCCCCGTACAGTATCGGCTTTTGCATCATTGAGTAGATATCTTCCCTACTTTCGGTTGGGCCCAATTCCGACTTTATAAGTTTTTCAAAGCGATAGCTGTTTTTCATTTTAGTTTGGGATGTCATAAAAAATATGACCATCCCCTCCATTTTTATACCACTTGATGTGAGGTGTATCCCCGAAGCCGCCCTCTGGAGCCATATGCTGCTCGTAACCTTTTGGGTATTTTGCTACACCGTCGGCGCGGGCGCTTTGGGTATGAGCCTTGTAACGGTTCATATTGCCTTGCGATTCTTTCAAGAAAAATTTTGCATCTGAGCTTGATTTCACCTTAACTTGAAATTTCCCCCCATTTGCCATAGCCATCTTGCTATCTGCAACCGCTTGCTTCCACTCTTTTGAACCTTTAGTTAGTGCGTGCATCTGCGATGCTTTTTGATTCAGTTTTCCCTTGTAGGTACTGCACGCCAATCCTTTGGGATCGACCCACCCGAAAGGGTTCGGAGCATATTGATATAGATTCAATCCGCCCGCTAACCCGATCGGGTCAGGCGTGGTGAATCGTCCGATATCCGGATCATAAAACCTGAACGTGTTGTAGTGCAGCCCCGTCTCCCGATCCAGATACTGCCCCTGAAACCGCAGGTTCTGCTCTTCAATGTAGTAAGGCTCACGCACCTCTTCTGCCGTGTTCCCCCACACCCGATAAGTCGCCCGCCACACCGTTTCCCCATCAGCTTCCGTCAGTTGCTCCGGCAACCCATTCAAGTCGTTGTGGTAATAGCGCACGCTCTGGTGTTCGCCCACGCCATCAATCCGGGCCAGCGGCGTGTAGCCATCGTCCTCATAGAGATACAGGCTGGTTTGACTATGCCGATGCTCCTGCAGCAGGCGCAGGCCATCCCAGGTGAAGCGGGTTTCTCCCAGCGCATAACCCCGGCTGTCGTGTTCGGTTTTAGTGATGCGTCGACCGAGCGGGTCGTAGGTCATGTTCACAACCGTTTCTCGCTCGCCTTTTTGGCTGCGCACTTGGATCAAGCGGTGTTCAGCATCGTAGGCAAAGCGCTGTACGCCGCGTTTGGCGCTGCGCTTTTCGATCATTCGGCCGAAGCCGTCGTAGCGGTAACGCTTGTCCTGGTAGGTCAGCAGTTTGTTATGCACCACCAGCCCGGCGCCGGGTTGCGGGCCGTCGAGCAGGTTGGCGGCGGCGTCGTAGGCGAAGGTTTCGCGCTGACCTTGAGTGTTGTCCTGGGTAGCGATAATCCGGCCGGTGGCGTCGTAGTGCAGCAGTTCGAGGTGTTCGTCTTCCCGGCGGCTGATCAGGTTGTTGGCGGGGTCGTACTCGAAGTGCTTTTGCGCGGCCGCCGGCATCAACGAGGGCTGGCTGGCGTGGCGGCGCTGGCGGGCGCGCAGGCGGCCGCTGCGGTCGTATTCGCTGCGGGTGCTGAGTTGGCCTTGGGTGCGCAGCACTTCGCGGTGTAGACGGTCGCGTTCGAAGTCGCTGATGACGTGGCCGTCGAGGTTGATCTGGTGCAGGTGGCCGCTGCCGTAGTACAGGCGATTGAGCCAGCGGCCGTCGGGCAGTTGCGTTTGGATCAGGTTGCCGAGTTCGTCGTAGTGGTGGTGCAGAGTGCCCGCTGAACTCTGTTCGGCAAGCAACTGGCCAAGGGCGTCGTAAGCGAAACAAAGTGCCTGGGTATTGCCCTGCAAGTCGGTGAAGGTGACCGCTGTTAGCTGGTCTACCGCGTCGTAGCTGTAGTGGGTGCGGCCATCGTCGGTGGTCTTGGCAATCAACCGGCCAACCGCATCGCGCTCCAGCCGATGAATGATGGGGGCCGGTGGATCCTCGGGAACTATCGCCAAGCCATTGCCATAGGGCGCCGCAGCGGCGGTCACTGCCGTGATGTTATCCAGCCGGTCGTAGTCGTAGCGCTTGGCGCTGCCGTCAAGATCTTGTTGCTCGGTCAACCGATCCCCGGCATCCCAGGCAAACCGATAACGTTCGCCGTTCTCGTTGGTCAGCGCTTGCAGTCGCCCGTAGCTGTCATAGCCCAGTTGCACCTGTCGTCCATGGGCGTCGGTGCGCTGGCGTACCTGGCCGCGACGGTTGTGCTGGTAGAGCGTGGTGTGCCCGGCGGGATCGGTATAGCCCACCAACTGACCGCTGGCATCGCGCTGATATTGCTCGGTGCGCCCGTCCGGCAGTTGGCTGTTGAGTAAACGCCCGTTGGCGTCATAGCTGAATTGAGTGCGTTCGCCGAGGGCGTCGGTGATGACGTGCAAATAGCCGCGCTCGTCGTAGCGAAAGCGCGTGGGGTAGCCTGAGCAATCGACATGCTCGACCAGTTGCCCGAACGGGTTCCAGCGCAGCTTTTTACTTTTGCCGGTGGCGTCGAT